>JAEZXR010000130.1 GCA_023419605.1 Bacillota bacterium
TATATATGCAACAGGGTGCGCACGAACCTCTTTTTGGAGTTGCAACAGGTGCGATGAAGCCAATCGCCAAGAAAATCAAGACAAATCAGGTACTTGCGGACGAGCTTTATGCTACTGGCAATTATGATGCCATGTATCTTGCCGGTATGATTGCAGACTCAAAA
This sequence comes from Bacillota bacterium, assembly GCA_023419605.1. Lineage (GTDB taxonomy): Bacteria > Bacillota > Clostridia > Acetivibrionales > JAEZXR01 > JAEZXR01. The sequence continues at coordinate 165 of JAEZXR010000130.1, forward strand.
GCCATGACCGAGACGGATTTTAGCAAATGGATGGAAGGCGCTTATTTTTACATGATTTCAGATTTTATCGTGGCTGTAACGCTTGCGGAAACAGATTTTGCGCAGGCTGTTTCCGACAGATGGATTGCAACCGGCAAAGAATTGTATGTATCTGCCGGATATAGCTGTTATTGCTGGCTGTTGGGCAACCGCAAGGATGAGGCGTTTGACAGAGAAAAGTTGAATAATATGCTCGAAACGGTGGAGAAAATGATTCACAGCAGCCCTGACCGAGCCAAATACGCTATGAATAATTTTGTCACAACCGTAGGTGTTTCCTATATTCCGTTGCATGAAAAAGCGGTATCTGTTGCAAACAACATTGGAACTGTAGACGTGTTCAGGGGCAAAACTAAGTGCAGTGTCCCTGTGGCGGCTGATGAAATCCAAAAGGCGGTGGATAAAGGTAGGCTGGGATTCAAACGTAAAAACGTCAGGTGTTAGATTCTGATTTTATGCCGGAAAGCCGCATAAAAAAGGTTTTCCTCTTGAGTGATAAAGATTTATATGACTTATATTCTAAAATGCAGGCCCGTGCGAAAGTATGACAAGGAAACAGTGTGGGGAACATGCACCGGGTACTTAGAACAGCAATTACAAACGAATAACTTTAAAATTGCATTTTGCCTGGAGGATGCTGCTGTCCGGCCATTCTTTGCCGACACTGAAAGGAGTGTAAAAGGTACAAGAGAATCATGGAACCATGTAAGAGGGATGATAACTTATGTAAGTTATCATCCCCTTGCTGTCAGAAGAAGACCTAACCTATACTATAACTTTATTAAGGACTGGGAGAGGTGGCTTGCATGTCAAAGGACATAGCTTATTCATAAGGTATCATCTAAAAAGCTGTCATTATTATACAGAAAAGGGCATGTTAATTTGCCCTTTTTAATTTATATATTCGTTCTTACGAAAAATCATGCAGACAACTTTTTTCTAATTTGCCTTCTTTCAGGCTGTACGTCAGGTCTTGGGGGCACTTCCCTAGCAGGATTAGGCTCCGGTTGGATTATCTCCGGATTTCTTGTAATATCCGGCATGTCAATTCTAGAAATAAGAATGCTTTTCATAATATCATCTCCAAAACTTTTTATTATAATAGTTTCAAAAATGGCCTGATTTTATACTAGGCAGATATTGATAAGGAACAAATTTACTAATGCACATAATCTTCCTAATATTAAATTATAAATTAGCATTAGATAAGCAAAAGGTTTCCAAATAGATATTGTGTTTTACTATCTCAAATTCAGGTGAAAATAGTACTAAATATAGCTGCTTATATTGCTGCTTGGTCAGTCGCAATTACTGTTTTTGAGGTTTATATTGTTAAGTCATATAAAGTTGTCATTTATACAGGCTGGGCTATTATTCCATGGTCACTGTTGGTATATATTCTATCCTTTAGTGGGAGTATATTTATAACAATATTCTTTTAAAGCAATACCAAAGAGAGTGAATCGTGTTATAGTATTTGTTTTCCAAAATATTATTTTCTACATATGCAGATCATAGTTTATGATTTGAAATAGTTATGGGAGGTGAATATTTTGGCAGATAGAAAAGGTATAGCACCACACGAAGCATTTGAGTTGCATGAACTTTTAACATTTAAGAACGTATGTGCAACAAAATCGGCTACTATGTCAGCACTTGTAAAAGATGAAGAGTTAAAAAACATGCTCCAGCAGGACTTCACTGTTTTACAGAGTCACATAAGGGAACTTCAGAACTTGATGCAAGGAGCAACCTGGGCAACAGGAACATCGGCAGGAACAGCAAGTCATTAACTCTTAAACAAATTTATTATGAAAGTAATTATTCTTCATAAATTTTTTGTTGAAAAGAGTTATTACAGGTACACATAGAATGTTTGATGTTAATCGTAACTTTAGGAATTATTTATGAGCATATATTTTTTGTATCTGGAAAAGCTACATTTATATAGATGAGAAGGAGGTAGCCGATGAAACATATAGGAGCCTTGATATTAAAGTTTGTTATTATTGCAGTTGTACTGGAACTTGTACTATTGAACCTCACAGCACTATCATTCGGAGGTATTTTAACTATCGCATTAGCAGTAACTATATTAGCTTACTTGATTGGCGATATGGCAATACTTCCAAAGTCAAATAATACAGTAGCGACTATTGCTGATATAGGCCTTTCAGTGCTTACAATATGGTTGTTTAATTTTATTTTCCCTGGAGCAGCTATATCATTTTTTGATGCCCTTATAGCCTCTATAGGGATTGGGGTTAGTGAGTGGGTATTTCATAAGTTTATATCAAAGTCGGTTTTACCTACTCAAAGATGATAAAAATTTGAGTCTACCAAAGGTGTTCTATTCCACCAAAATCGATAAACCACAAGGCCAAGACCTTGTGGTTTTTTCATACCCTACAGGATCGGACGCTTGATACAAATGAGTTAAGCAAAAAGTCCGTATAGAAATGTACGGTTTTTATGTAAAAAAGAATTAGTCTCAACTTTCATCACCTTTTGGACATATTCCTTAGGATTGCACACGTGGAGACGGTTATTCCGATGGCGAAATATGGTTACACTACAAAACAAATAGTGGGAGAAAATCGGGCTAAAAAGTAAAAATTTTAGCCTGACTTTTTATTAAATTTACAGATGACATAGGAAAACAGTTTTAAAATCAAATACGTATGGAGCCAAGGCTTTATGGGAGCTGGCGCTTATTGCTTTTTCATTTAAATTGAGGCTAGAGAATGTAACAATTTTGTCTGCTCGAAATGAGTTAATTTTGCTTGATTAATCCCATTATTGGTATTATAATTAAAAATGGTATTATAGGAGGAAATATATCATGAAAGACGTAATGGAAATCATTTTGAATCCTATCAGAATAAGAATTATACAAGAGCTTGCCACAGAACAAACCTTCACTGCTACTGAGCTTTGTGAAAAAATCAAGGATGTTCCGCGGACTACTCTATACCGTCATATCAGTATTTTACTGGAAAACAATATTTTATTTGTTGCATCCGAGAAAAGGATTCGAGGGAGTCTTGAAAGGGCCCTTGCCTTGAATAGGGGAGAAATGTCAAAAATTAATACTTTGGAAAAGGCTCCTCAGAATATATTTGGTTTTTTAATGAACAAATATGCGAGATTTCAAAACTATTTAAACGGTGAAAATCCGGACCCGGCTAAGGATAAATTATTTTTAAGCAATTCAGTAGTAATGATGGATGATCATGAGTTTGATCAATTTTTATCGGAGTTATGGGGGCTTATCCAAAAGTATAATTTTGAATTCGTAGAAGGGAGAAAGGCCAGGGATATTTCCATTATTTCGTCGCCAATCGATAGCAATAAAAAAGGAGAAATATAAGAACATCATAAATCAAACGCTTCAGACAAAAATTAAAAAGAGAATCGAACCATTTTCAGACGGGTGGAGAATAGTATTACAGATCAGCACGAATTTTCTGTCTTAAAGAAAGTTTTGAATTTTTCGATGGAGGGATAGAAATATGATAAGAGTGGAGAAAGAGCACTACCATTCAATAGCCAGGCTTTTAACGGAATGCTTTTTGGAGGATCAACTGGTTGTTAAGCAAATAAAAGGGATAGAAAATTCAGAAGAATTTTTGGAAAAGCTGTTCTTATCGCAGATGGCTGTGCTTCATAAAACATGTGAAATGAATTCGCTGGATGATAGTATGAATTCAGTTATTGTAGGTTATGAAAAAAAGAAATATAAACCGATCCAAGTACTTCTTTTAAGCATTTTATGTCAATTTAAGCTTTCCCATTCTATGAAAGGCAGTGATCTTAAACTATATGCTCAAAATTGCAAGGAAGCTTTAAAATGTGTCAATTTGAAGTGGCACAGGGAATTCGTTAAAGGTAACTATTATTATATAAAAATTATTGCAATAGCCAAGAACAGTAGGGGAAAAGGGAGTTTTAGAGCATTGATTATGCCGATAATCAATTATTGTAAAGAGAAAACTATTCCGATTGTTTTAGAAACAAATACGGCTGAAAATGTACCAATTTATCAGCACTTCGGGTTCGAACTGATAAAAACGATACCCGAAAAAGGTACGGATTTTTGCCAATATTGTTTTATAAAGCGACCATAAATAAGCACGGCATAATGAAGATAAGCCATATCACAAGTGCTAAAAGATTATGATTACTTAAGTGAAGTTATTATAACTTTTAATGCACATGTCCGAAAACAGCTAGCGAACATCCTCTTTTAGTGCTATTCTAAACAAAAGAGGTGAAGTAATATGATAAAAGAACGTCAGTCTATTAACCTTGACAAAACCGCATGCTATGCGGCATTAAAAGCCCACGACGCGCGCTTCGATGGTTATTTTTTTATAGGTGTATCTTCCACAGGAATTTATTGCCGTCCAATTTGCCGTGTCAAATTGCCTAAAGAAGAAAATTGCACCTTTTTCCTGAGTGCTTCGGCTGCCGAAGCCGCCGGGTACAGGCCATGCCGTCGCTGCCGGCCCGAATTGGCACCAGGTTTGTCTTTAGTGGACAGCACTTCACACATTGCACAGAGGGCAGTCATGATTATGGAAGAGAATTGTCTTGCGGATATGAAAATCGCGGACCTTGCTGCTATGCTTGGCGTCACAGATAGACATTTACGCAGAGCTTTTTCCTCTCAATTCGGTGTCTCACCGGTTCAATATTTACAGACACGCAGACTTCTTTTGGCAAAATGTTTACTTGCGGATACAGAATTGTCCGTTACTAAAGTGGCGTTATATGCGGGCTTTGGGAGTATACGAAGATTTAATGACTTGTTTAAGGAATATTATCGGGCTACACCCAACACTTTTCGAGGCTCAGAAAAAGCGATGACAGGGAATAGAGAAACAATTACCTTAACATTGGGTTATCGTCCTCCGTATGCGTGGGACGAACTAATTGAATTTCTTGCCGACCGGGCAATTCCTGGTGTGGAGCTGGTCAAAGATGGAACGTATAGTCGGACCGTCTCAATTAGAAATGGGAACGACGTATACTATGGCTGGATCTCGGTTGCAAACAAGCCGAAAGGTAATTCCCTTTCAGTCACTATGTGCTGTTCGCTTTTACCTGTTTTGACCAAGATTCTTGCAAAAATACGAAGACTTTTTGATTTAAACTGCGATCCTATTGAAATATATAATAAGCTGTCTGTTTTAAATAAGCTAACCCCAGATCTATGTGTACCAGGACTTCGCCTGCCGGGATGCTTCGATCCTTTTGAAATGTCTGTGCGGGCCATATTAGGGCAACAGGTAACAGTTAAAGCAGCGCGAACTCTTGCAATGCGCTTTGCCCATGCCTTTGGCGGGCCAATTAGTACACCGTTTGAAGAACTCCGATACACGTTTCCTACTTCGGAGACAGTTTTCAACCTTGAGCATCCAATTGAAAACAAACTGGGGCCATTAGGAGTAACCGGTGTTCGCGCACGCTCTATTTTCGCTTTGGCGGAAGCAATTGAAACCGGCTCCCTTCATTTTACATCAGAAGCGGACCCGGAAGTTGAGTTGGAAAAACTATTGAAACTACCCGGGTTTGGTCCGTGGACAGTACAGTATATTGGAATGCGTGCCTTCAGTTGGCCTGACGCGTTTCCTCATACAGATTATGGAGTGAAAAAAGCACTTGCCAATTTGACAGAAAAAGAGATTCTGGATAAATCCCAAGAGTGGAAGCCATGGCGTTCATACGCTGCGCTAAATTTGTGGAATTCGCTAAAGGGAGATAAAACGAAACAGGAGGTGTCTGATAAATGATTTATACAAACTTAAAAAGTCCTCTCGGTGAGATAACAGCATCAGCAGAGGACAATGCGCTTACAGGGCTTTGGTTCGTTGGGCAGAAATATTATCCATCCGATAAAGACACATGGATTTATGAACCCAATCATCCAATTTTTATAAAGCTTTGCCAATGGCTTGAGGATTATTTTGCAGGCAAAAGGAATATCGCTCTCCCTAATCTTGAACCGAAAGGGACGACTTTTCAAAAAGCCGTTTGGGAAATACTTCTCGAAATACCCTATGGCCGTGTTACGACCTATGGGGAAATTGCAAAAAAAATAGCAAATTCAAAAGGATTATATTCAATGTCAGCACAGGCTGTTGGTGGGGCTGTCGGACACAACCCGATCTCTATTCTCATACCCTGCCATAGAGTTGTTGGTGCAAATGGGAGCTTGACAGGGTATGCGGGAGGAATGGAAAAGAAAAAGGCTCTGCTTCATATTGAGCAAGCGGACCTTACATGCAGGCGATTATTCGAAGATGGGATATCGCAACCGGATCGATGTGTTGGCCGGGGACATTAAAATTATAGAACTTGAATAGCGCGCAGAACTAGGCTTGAAAATTGTAAGCAATAAAGCCTTCAAAATCAGATTGTATTTTGAAGGCTTTATTGCTTACAAAGAATGTCAAAGGTAATAAGCAAAGCGAAACGCACAACCACAATGGTACAGCTTGGCATTTGCAGCGTGAAAGTTTTTGAGATTAGCGCAGAGTTTTGCGCAAGAATTCAACCTAAGAGAGCGTCTTTTCGGAGGAATATGTTGCCTCTAAGGGAGTTCCAGGTTCTGGCGGTATCTTTTTGACTGTTCAAGGCACGTTGAGACGATAATAATGTTGACGAATTGTGACTGGAAGAAAGAATAAGACGTTTCAATACCATGGATTTCCCCAGGTTTTGGTAAAATGTAGCACGCCTTATTGACAACTCAAAATAGTTTATGCTACGATTATATAACAGACGTATAGACAGACAGTCGGTCTATAAAAGGGGATGTAAAAATGAGAGTTGTAAAAGAAGCCGAGGAACGCAAGAACGAAATACTTGATGCGGCGGATGAGCTTTTCGGTCAGAAGGGCTTTGACGGCACAAGTACAAACGATATTCTCGAAAAGGTAGGAATTGCGCGAGGCACACTGTATTATCACTTCAAATCGAAGGAGGATATTATGGATGCACTGATTGAGCGGTATAATATCCGTCTTTTAGGCACGGCGCAGGAAATTGCCGCAGATAAGAGCATACCCGTAAACGAGCGCATTATCCGCGTTGTAAAGGCACTGAACATAAGTGGCGGAAGCAGCAAGGAAATTATGGAGCACATTCACAAGCCGCAGAACGCGCTTATGCATCAGAAAATACAAAAGGTCATAATCAACGGCGTTACGCCGATACTGACGGGAATAATCCGCGAGGGCATTGAGCAGGGACTGTTCAGTACGCCATTCCCGCATGAATGCATGGAAATGGTTGTAACATATACGAATACCGTTTTTGATGATGATATGGTTAGAATGACGAAGGAGGAGCGCGCTTCACGCATACAGGCGTTTGCTTTCAATGCAGAAAGGCTGCTCGGTGCCGAAAGCGGAAGTTTTATGTACCTTATGCAGATGTTTGACAGCGGAAGTGGAGGCAGCAATGAATGATTCGGGAAAATCCTTCGGAAAATTTCTTCTTCTGTGGTCGGGAGAGCTTGTTTCAGCGATAGGAAGCGGGCTTACGTCGTTCGGGCTTGGGGTTTATGTTTTTGAGCAGACGGGAAGGGCATCGGCAATGGCACTTGTAACCTTGTTTGCGTTTATGCCGTCGCTTCTTTTAAGTGCAGCAGCGGGAGTGCTTGCGGACCGCTATGACCGCAGGCTTCTGATGGTGCTGGGTGACAGTCTTTCCGCGCTGGGACTTGTATTCATTCTGATTTGTATGCTTCGCGGAGAAGCACAGCTATGGCAGATTTGCGTGGGAGTTACAGTAAGCTCAGTATTTTCATCGCTGCTTGATCCCGCATACAAAGCTACGATTACAGATTTGCTTACCGAGGAGCAGTACACAAAGGCAAGCGGTCTTGTTCAGGCGGCAGGCTCGGCAAAATATCTGATTTCACCGGTAATTGCGGGATTTCTTCTTACCGTTTCGGATGTAAAGCTGCTGCTTGTAATCGACATCTGCACATTTTTTGTGACGGTAACATCAGCTCTTGTTGTGCGCAGGGGTCTTGCTTCAAAGAAATGCGGACAGACAAAATCGTTTATGAACGAATTCAAAGACGGCTGGGGTGCCATTTCTGAAAAAAGGGGTGTGCTTGTTCTTATAATAATGACATCGGTAATAACATTTTTCCTCGGTTTTATACAAACACTTTCCATGCCAATGATATTGGCTTTTTCGGACAGCTCCGCATTAGGAACGGTTGAAACAATCGTCGCTTCGGGAATGCTTGTGACAAGTTTGATTATAGGAATTCTTCCGATAAAAAGGGGCTATGCGAAAATGCTTTCGGTTTCGTTGTTTTGTGCCGGAATATTTATGGCAGTGTTCGGACTGCGCGAAAATATTGTACTTATCTGCGTCTCGGGATTTCTATTTTTTGCAATGCTTCCGTTTGCAAACACAAGCCTGGATTTTCTTATCCGCACCAACATTGAAAATGGCCTTCAGGGCAGAGCGTGGGGATTTATCGGTATAATTTCTCAGCTTGGATATGTTGTCGCTTATGCGCTTTCGGGTGTGCTTGCGGATTATGTGTTCACTCCTTGGCTGCTTGACGGCGGGGTGCTTGCTGAGAGTGTGGGAAAGATCATCGGCACGGGCAGCGGCAGAGGAACGGGATTTCTCATTTTTGTCGCGGGAGTGCTGGTATGTGTGACCTCGGTAATTCTGTATAACGTAAAATCGGTTAAAAAGCTTGAAAACAGAGGTGACTTATATGTATTACAGGATAATCCGCAATGACATTTTAAAGAGCAAAGCGATAACGCTGACAACAATGATATTTGTCGCTGCCGCGGCTATGCTTGTTTCTCTCGCGGCAGTGCTTGTCATAAATTTATCCGGTGCGATAGATACGTTAATGACACAAGCAAAAACCCCACATTTTATGCAGATGCATTCGGGAGTAATTGATACTGGGCGGCTTGCGGCCTTCGCGGGGCAGAATAGCCATGTCGATGAATTTCAGGTGCTGGAATTTCTCAATGTTGACGGTGCGCAGATTGTAATTGGCGGAAACTCACTTGCAGACAATGTTCAGGACAACGGCTTCTGCACACAGAGCGAAAAATTCGATTATCTCCTTGACCTTGATGGAAACGCTATAAATGTATCCGATGGGGAGATTTATGTTCCGATAGGCTATAGGAAGGACGGTACCGTAAAGGTCGGTGACAAGGCTGTGATATGCGGAAAGGAATTTACAGTTGCGGGATTTCTCCGCGATTCACAGATGAATTCGTTGCTCGCCTCGTCAAAGCGGTTTCTTATGAGCGAAAACGACTATGCGGAAATAAAGGATTTCGGAAGCACGGAATATCTGATTGAGTTCAGGTTAAAGAACTTATCCGCGCTTGGCGTATTTGAAACCGCTTATACTTCCGCAGGACTTGAAGCAAACGGACCGACGATTACATATCCGCTTTTCAAAACACTTAACGCGATTTCCGACGGGCTTATGATTGCGGTTATTCTCCTTGTAAGCGTGCTTGTCGTTGCAATCACGTTTATGTGCATACGCTTCACGCTTCTTGCGAAAATCGAGGACGACTACCGCGAAATAGGTGTTATGAAAGCAATAGGGCTGCGCGTTTCCGATGTAAAGAAAATATACCTTGCAAAATACGCGGCGATTGCAGCGGCTGGCTGTACTCTCGGATTTGCACTTTCTTTTGTGTTCAGAGACCGGCTTCTTGAAAATATACGGCTCTATATGGGTGAAAGCGAAAATTCTTCTTTTGCCTTGCTTTTCGGAATCATCGGCGTACTGCTTGTATTTCTTGCAACTATTGCTTATGTAAGGGGAGTGTTGAAACGCTTCAGGAAAATATCTGCCGCGGAAGCAATACGCTCTGGCACTTCACAAGAAAAATCTGCGGGAGCAAAGCGTTTTTGCCTGAGCGGGAACAGGCTGTTTGAAACGAATATTTTTCTCGGCATCAAAGATGTTCTCGCAAGGAAAAGACTTTACACCACAATGCTTGCGGTGCTTGTGATTTCGGCGTTTATCATTATTGTTCCGCAGAACCTGTACAACACTATTTCCTCAAAAGATTTCATCACATATATGGGAATAGGAAAATGCGATATGCGCATTGATATTCAGCAGACCGACAATATTTCCGAAAAGGCAGCGGAAATTGCAGAGGTGATGGAGAACGACAGATTCATAGCAAAATATGCCGTGCTTACGACTAAAAAATTTAAAGCAAAGAGGTCAAACGGCTCGGAGGAACATATAAAAATTGAACTGGGCGACCATTCGGTATTACCCGTAAAATATTCCGAAGGCAGAGTACCCGCCGCAGAAGACGAAATTGCGCTTTCGGCTATGAATGCCAAGGCGTTGGGCAAAAAAACCGGAGATGTCATTACACTGGTGATTGAGGGGGAAGAGAAAAATCTCACGGTATGTGGAATTTATTCCGACATCACCAACGGCGGCAAAACCGCAAAAGCTGTTTTCGCCGGCAATTCCTCGGACGTTATGTGGTGCGTTCTCTGCGCGGAGCTTTCGGATAAACCTCTTGTGGACACCAAGGTTTCGGAATATGCGGGCAGGTTTGATTATGCAAAGATTTCGGGCATTGATGAATATATTGCACAGACATTCGGCTCGGCAATAAGCTCCATCGGAAGGGCCTCCCGTGCCGCAATCACCGTTGCGCTGATTATAACGGCACTGGTTACAATATTGTTTATGAAAATGCTTGTGGCAAAGGATAGATATTCCATTGCCGTAATGAAAGCTTTCGGTTTTACAACCTCGGATATTACGGTGCAGTATGTTTCGCGTTCGGTATTTGTGCTGATTGTCGGAATTGTTGCCGGCGCGCTTCTGGCAAACACTCTCGGAGAGGTACTTGCGGGCGCGGTTATTTCCTCGTTCGGAGCGTCGTCGTTTAAGTTTGTGGTCGATCCGCTTTCGGCGTATCTGTTTTGTCCGCTGATGATGGTATGCTCGGTACTTATCGCAACAATTATCGGCACATCGGGTACGGGACAAATAAAAATATCCGAGAATATAAAGGGGTAGCCTATGAAGAAGATTATTATCGGTGAAAATATAGTAAAATCTTTCGGTGAGGGTGATGAAAAGTGCAATGTTCTCGACGGAGTATCCGTTGAAATAAACGAGGGCGAGTTTGTTGCGGTTATGGGGCCTTCGGGCTCGGGAAAATCGACGCTGATGTTTGCGTTGAGCGGAATGGACGGCGTTGACGGTGGAAAGGTTGTTTTTGACGGCAGGGATTTATCGGCACTCAGGGAAAATGAGCTTTCGGACATACGCAGAACAAAAATGGGATTTGTTTTTCAGCAGCCGACTTTGCTGAAAAACCTGAATATCCTCGACAACATCATTCTTCCGTCAATGCGCGACAACAGAAAAAACGCCGCGAAGATTACTGAAAAAGCAGGAACGCTTATGAAAAGAGTGGGCATTGCGGAGCTGGAAAAGCGTGATATTACACAGGTTTCAGGAGGACAGCTTCAGCGTGCGGGAATATGCCGCGCACTTATGTGCAATCCGAAAATTATTTTCGGTGATGAGCCGACCGGTGCGCTTAACTCAAAATCCGCCCAAGCGATTATGGATATATTTTCTGAAATCAACGCGGACGGTACTGCGGTTATGCTTGTAACTCATGATGCAAAAGTGGCGGCGCAGACGGAGCGTATTATGTTTATGCGCGACGGAAAAATCGTGAGCGAAATGTGGCTTCCGAAATTCAGCGGCGTGGGTATTGACGACAGGATGAAAAAAGTCACGACGAAGATGCGGGAAATAGGAATATAGGTTGCAGTCCCGTTGCAATGAAAGGATAATTATAAAAATTAAGTTGAATATTATTTTATAATCGTTTACTCTCTAAATATGTTATATGAGGGGAGAGAAAGATTTTGCATGATTTGTATGATATGATATTTAAACGAAAATCCTTCAGACGCTTTGATGCTGCACTTTCACTTTCAAATGAGGAATTACAGAAGATTGAGCAGCAGCTTTACAAACTTTCACATTTAATTGAGGATATTAACATAAAATATCAGATCGTTGAGCGCGAGAACACGACGTGTAAACGTGGAGAATACTGCCTTTTAGTTTACAGTGAAAAAAAAGAGAACTATCTTTTGAATGTAGGATACGTTTTGGAGCAGCTTGATTTATGGATGGCGTCGGAAAATATAGGTACGTGTTGGTATGGTATGGGGAAAACCACTGAGCGACAGCTTGACGGATTGGATTATGTGATTATGTTGGCTTTTGGCAAGGGGCATTCCGCAGAATTCAGAAAAGATTATACAAAAGCAAAACGCAAGGAATTGGAAGTTATTTGGAGTGGTGAGAATTTTGTAGATGTGGCCAATGTAGTTAGGTATGCTCCAAGTGCGTGTAATTCTCAACCATGGCGTGTTTTTTGCAAGAGTGATTCTATCGAAATATATCGTTCAACACAAATTCGCTCTATTATGCCGGAAGATAAACGTCCCTATTATAATAGTATTGATATGGGGATATTTCTTTGCTTTATGGATATTACCCTGAAAAATAAAGGGTATGAATTTAAACGAGTGTTGCATTCAAAGCCAAAAAAGGATGAAGATTTAATTGCCGTTGCAAGTTATGAAATTTTTTAATTATTAAATCTTGCTATCGTGATTATACAAGGAATTAAATTAAACCTTGCAGTTCTTAACAGAAAGACCACCTGCCGCTAAGGAACAACCATACATGTACCATCCTGGCTGGATGGCAAAGCAGTTGAAAAGGATATTCGCAGTCAATTTTGGGTTTTCTTAATCAAATAAAATAGAGTGGTGGTTTGGGGGCTGGTAGAGAAGTTGGATTTGATAATATTGATAAAGTCTAATAGGATGAAATTAAGTGCCGCCAAGGCTCCACAAGCTTCAAACGGCATCTTCTCTGACATGTGGAGTTTTATAGTCCTGCTGCAACGAAAAAACAGTCAAAGCATGGCAGAAAAACAAATAGAAATGTCTTCGAATAAAGGACATGAGAGTGAAAACTTTCATGTCCTTTATCTTAGGTAAACATATGGAGTTCTTCATTTTGTATCGATAATGTAGAAACACTTTATGAAAAAGATCATATTCATACCCTCTAAACGTCGAGAACATAAAATGAGGAAGGTTGCTAAACTCCCCTTCTTAGCACATCTTTAATTACAGGTATCTCTGATTACATAAAGAGAATAGCACTTGGAGTTAACTCCAAGTCAAGATCGTAAATGAATTTTTCTACTAAAATCCTGCGTTGATTCGCTGTCAGTATTTTACTATAATGAAGGTGAAAGACTTTGTATTTTGTAGATTAATTGGCATACTGTTGTCTATTTTTAGTAATTAAATTTTGGGGAGGCGCTGCTATGGAAACTGTATTTAAAAATCTTGAGCAAAGGGTAGTCGGATCCTATATTGATACTTTTCCGGCTTTTATCCCGGAAAAATGCAGTGAGGTGACAGAATCGGAGCAGAAACAATTCTATAATTTTATTAAAAATATATATCTGAAAATCTTTGATAATCCTTTGCTGTTGTATACTAAATTAAATGAAGATGATCTCTATACGCACAGATTTAATAAGGCTTTCGATAACAAGCCAAAATTGTATGGACAAATGCAGAGTGATATAAAAAAAATGGAGGAATTTTTAAACGTATTATTTGAAGTCGGAATATCCGGACATATCGGGACTGATAAACTTATTATTGATAACTCCGTAAAAGTCAATAAAAAGCATCTTTCAATATTAGAGCAATGCGGATTAACAGCGGCTAATGAAAACCATCAAACTGTTTTTTTCTACGATAACGGCGATGAGATGTTCCGTGCATGGAAGTGGATGGCCACGAGGCCCGGAGCCTCAAAGCTAAGTTTTTCCCGATGCCTTTTTAATTCTGAATACTCCTACGCAAGCGATGTTTTTTCGCGGCTATTAGGAAATGAGAAGGCATTCTATGCTTTGGAAAAATATTTAATGGAGAATGGCTATATACGAATTGATAACCGCGATAACCAAATTGCACTTGATTATGTAAAAAATTATGATAAAAAGGACATGCCTGTGAAGGATTCATGGGCGGAACGCACCTATGGAGGTATTTCGCTCAAGTACTATTATTATGTTGCTAAACCCGCCTGTATTAGTTTACGTGTACCGAAGCTTAAAGAGATTCTAAACAATTTCGATTTAATGGAAGATGAGTTAAAAGATTTTGTAGTAGAAAGGAACAAAAAATGCGATGACTGCCGCTACTGTGTCCAGACGGATAAGACGGGTAAACGCAATCTGGTATTTACTACAGTAAGCTTAGATAAAAAATATAATTTATGCCCTTTGTTTCCTGGTTTTAATTACTGTTGGGATTACATGGACGATAATTTGGCTTCGAATATGATGCGATATTTGAAATTTATTCATAATATTGTAAAAGTTTAACGTAATCTGAGATATGAAAAGTGAAAAATAGAAGCCGGAAGAAAGAGCCCGGAAGCTGATAAAACTACCATTCTAGCCTTTGATGGTTCAATAAAAACTTGGGTATGATTTTGGAGACAGCATTGGCGGCGGGCATTGTTATAATATTATATACAATATCGTATTACTTTCTTCTTTCTATAATATGCGGAAATGGCTTATAGTAGCTTTTGCCCAGCTGCTTCTCTACCTTTGTGCCATCCGGTTTTTCTATAACTACCCATGATTTTACAGTTGCACCGTCCATTCCCTCAGCAACCTTTTTTTCGGTATCCGGAGCCATGGAGGGGTTATCACGGTAAACCACAGGTGCTTTTTGCAAGTTTTGCGTTTCATGGTGCCACTCCACCTTCCCGGGTTTTTTATTCCCGTAAAAGCCTATATAAAGTACGTTATCCACACCCTGAGCCCAGATCAGCACGGGTGAGGGTGTTGTATTTTTAAATCTCAGATCATTTGTACCATAGGAGACGGTAGCATCCTGCCCATAAGGCACGTAGGGCACAGGCATAGTGTGGTTGTGTCTTTCAACAGTTTGAAGATCGCTCAAAACAGCGGCATTGTAAAGGGTAGATGCTATTTTGCAAACCCCTCCGCCAACAGTAGTTATAAGGTCCGCACCGGAATAGGTCGGCCCTATTTGAAATCCTCTGGCTTCCGTGTAGGGGCCGATCCTTTGGTTCTGTGAGAACACTTCTTCCGGCTTTATCACTGTTCCCGCGAGATAACGTGCCCCCAGGTGCACGTTGTATTCCTCTCCGGGAAGCGGGTCCTTCAGTACGGTCCGGAATGCAGCCATCATTTCAAAAGTGCCGTTTTGCTGCTGTGCCTTTTTGAAGTTCTCGTCATTTTCCCAAGGAACCTGTGTTGTAACCCCTGATTCCTGAATGTTTCCAAAGTTTTCATTCTTATTATTCTGTCTCTCCGGATTGTCTTCAGCCAGCATATGTTTCGGAGAACTTTTATCATCCTGTGCCTCTTCTGTTTTGGGTTTTACCGGTTCGGGAGGGTTTTTTGCCGAACAAGATGAAAACGACAGCATGAAAAGCGCAATCATTCCTCCACAAAGTATTAATAAAAAGCCTTTTTTGTTCAATTTATTCGCCCGCCGATTATCGAAATTTTAAAATAAAAATCTTAACTGCTTAATATTATTTGTAAGTTAACAGCAAAATACCCTCTCCATTTTTTTGAACAATTACCTGTTATAGATAATAGTGAACGGTTAATAAGCTGCAAAAATAGGTATATTAATAAAAAACATATTCAAGGCAGGGATAAAATGAAAAAACGATATTCAACGATTGTACTGGCTTCCGTTTGCGCATTTGGGCTGTTGGTGGCGGGAGTATGGAACTATACTCAAAACAGCGGAAGGAATCAAAATAGTAAAAATAATCCGAATAATAAAAGCGACTATCAATACAGCAAATTGGGATTGGATGGAGGGAGCGGGCCTCTCACCTACAGATTTCCGGCTGAGTTTGAAAAGCAGCAGGCCATCTGGATGCAGTGGCCGTCAGAGGTGTATAATCAAGGCGCCCGCCCTGTAAATCCTGTTATCATTAACATTATGAAGGCTTTTGATCCGTATATCAGAGTTAATGTCATGGCACGCAGTGATGACGAAATCGCCGAAATTCGAAATATGCTTAAAAACGGCGGTTACTCCGGTGCAAACATTCATTTTTACGCAATCAACCATTTGTCCATATGGACAAGGGATGTTGGGCCGATTTTCATCAAGGACAGTCAAAACAAGCTGAATGTGGTGGACTTCGGTTTCAACAACTACAGCAGGGATGGCAGTCAGGATTATATCAATGTGGAGAGCCAGGTAGACAAACTCGTGGCTCAATTGTACAAATTCCCGGTGGTCGACACGAAACTGATTTCAGAAGGTGGTGCCATAGAGTCAAACGGGCAGGGAACACTGATGACAACAGAGTCGGTGGTTCTCAAACGTAATCCCGGAATGACAAAGCAGCAAATTGAGGATGAATACAAAAGAGTACTTGGGCTCAAAAAAATCATCTGGCTAAAAAAAGGGCTGGCAGAAGATGACTCGATTACAAGTGGACACATCAATGAAATCGCGCGCTTTACAGATCCGAATACGATACTTTTAGCTCAGATTCTACCTGGGGACAGGTATACGAATGCAGATTCCAATGAATCCTATTTACGTCTTGAAGAAAACTATAATATCCTACGGAATGCAACGGACCAGGATGGGAAACCTTTTCGTATCATAAGGGTTCCAATGCCTCCTACAATTTATCAGAAGCCGGGTGATACGGGGAAAATACCCATACGAAGCTATTTAAACTATGCTGTCACAAACGGTGCAGTGATTATGCAGACTTATTGGAAGCCGGGCTTATCCGGTGAACTGAAACAAACGGAAGATGGGGTCAAAGACGTACTGCGCGGCGTATTCCCCGGACGCGATGTTATTGGCATTGATGCTGAAAATGTGAACCTCTGGGGAGGCGGAATCCATTGTATAACCCAGCATATGCCGGCAGATTAGCTTTATAACCGATGAAGCCTTTGCGTTAGCGGAACAAGCATATATTCGAATACTATTGAGAGCAATATGAAAATGCAAGCAAACCGGCCGGTTTGCTTGCATTTTTTACTACTGCTGCACAATGATGGGGGTTCCTACGGTAATATAGTTGTAAAAGTCTTCGATATCGGCATTGGACAATCCGATGCATCCCCATGTCCAGTTGCTTCCGAAACTTGGCACACTACCTCCGTGTATTCCTATATTTCCACCTAATACCGTATCTTGCGGGGGATTTTGAACACGATTAAAAGCATCTATGATGTCATCGTAGGTTCGCTCGTCAATAAGTCCCTGGTTCAGTCCTCTGTTTGCATCCTCAGCATTGGGATAACTGACTCCAAGCCATCTTGTCCCCAGATACTCATCGGCAGGGTCGAGCACTTCCTTATTTGTTACATAAAATGTCCCTTCAGGCGTTTTACGATCGCCTTCCACCTCTTTGTCTTCCATTCCTCCACTGCCAAGCTCTACATGATAAGATTTGAGGCTCGTCCCGTTATATACCAACGAAAGCGTATGATCCGATTTATCAACAAGTATTTTTAGTCCGGATGCGAGAGTGGTAATCCCTTTCTCATGCAATATAGCGCTGAACGTTTTTTCCTGGTTATCTTGCTTCTGCTGGTTTTCCTGCTCATTGACCGTGTCCTGGATGCTCGTTTTGTCTGGAGCGGGCACATTGTCCGAAACTTCTTCCTGCACTTCGGCAGGCTTTTGTTCGATCTCGAGTATATGCTGTTTTATTGTAGCCTTGGCGGTACTTATAAAGCCGGTTGTTAAAACAATTATCGCTATAGTAATTAAAATAACATACTTTTTCAGTTTAATCATCTTCCGCCTCTCATTCATAAATACAATCCGTGGTCGGGCTTTTTTACACCAACCAGTATAAACCCTGTTTGTGTATGTCCTGTGTCTAATTTATTAACAATTGTTTTTAGAACAAGGCAGCCGAGAACTGCTTTGAAGCTATTTTTTCCAGGCAGGGGATAAAACGGTGAGGCGCTGGAAAAAATTTGTGGAAAGAGTATAATAAAAAAGAAAAGGGATTTTTGAGGTGTTAGGAGGGCTTGAATTTTCCTGGCTGAACTGTAATCAATGCTGTGTTTACCGTAAATTTCAAGCTTTCTATCTTATACAGCGGATAGAATATGCAAAGAAAGGTTGGAGCAGAAAAGATGGATTATGTAAAATACCTGCGCAATAAAGTTGGGCATGACGTCATAAATTTAACAGGGGTAAATGTAGTAATAATCAATAGAAACAATCAAGTTCTACTCCAAAGAAGAGGAACATTTCCATACAAGTGGGGATTAATTGGAGGTATTACGGAATTAGGAGAATCCCTTGAAGAAACCGCCGTCAGGGAAGCGAAGGAAGAGACTGGATTAGATATTAGCGGACTAAATTTACTAGGTACCACATCAGGGGAAAAATGTTATATCGATTTTCCCAATGGTGATAAAGCGTACTTTATCACCATTGGGTATTTTACTAAAAGTTTTAGTGGCGTATTGAAGATCGATGATCTGGAAACTAAAGAATTGAAGTTTTTCAGTTATGATGAATTACCTGATAATATACCCAGCAGCCATAGAATAATGATAGATAAGTATTATAATAGTGTGAATTCAGATATTAATACTTAATTCTTCATTGGATTGCTTTGGAAACCATTGAATGCGGGCGATTTAAGACTAAGTGGACGTTGAGGCCCGATATGAACTATATTCTAAGAACTATCATGTAAGAACGGCGAATCAAGTAATTGTTGTTGTCGCTATGTTTAGTTTTAGCCATGTATTGTTGTTTTCTAAAAGCCTAAAGATTCTCCGACAAGTATTACTTTAATTCTTCCTTTTGTCATGGACATACCGGTAATTACGAGCTGGGCGCATGCACCTTCCGCTGCTTTGGAAAGTTCATCAAAAGTAGAGTAGTCCTTCTTAAATATCAGCAGGGTAATGGGTGCAGCATATTTTTTTGCACGAAGTATAGCCGCATCCAAATTCGGCTCCACTTTATTGACCCCTGCGATTACTATTACATTTTTCGGCCCAAAGATGAGTGAAGCTACCCTATTGCCATATCCATCTATATTCACCAGTTCCCCTGTTGCAGCTATAGCATTGGAACTCATTAAATAGTAATCTGCACTTAATGCCTGATGTGCAACTCTATCCTTGGCTGTAGCGCCTTGAGCATCATCCGGGTCTAAGAAATTATACTCCCCATTCTTTAGTGCGGCCCTCAAGCCAATTTCATGAAGGGTTGCAGAACCTCCGCAAGAAACCATACTGTCTTTGGGTATCAACTCAAGGACTTTTTTTACTGCGTCTTCTTTTGTCTCACAATAAAACCCTTCCATATTGCGTTTTTTTAATTCCTCCAGTAGCTTCTGCGTTAATAAGGCATGATAGCATTCTTTAGGCTTCATAGTATTCCTCCCGTAAACTTGATTATAATAAAACATAATCTACGTTCAAAGGGTAACAAAAGATTATGATTTCTATATTTTAGCAGTAAAGTATGAAAATAGAAAGTCTATATTTTTCTTTTTTCATAGGGTATAATTAAAGTAGAGAGAGTTTCAACCAAATCTGAGTTCTAATTCATTAGAAGTATATATATTCTTTTCCTAGTATGCATTTTTATTAGTTATCGAGTGTAAAGCTGCAATCAAAGTAGGGATCCCCTGAATTTTCACAGATATTCAGGCAATACATTCCTCTGCCAAATCGTAACAGGGAAACGAGACTATAAAGGTTGTTCCCTTATCCTTTTCACTTCTTACATCGATCCTTCCGCCATGTTCCTTAATGATGCGATAGCAAACACTCAGGCCGAGGCCTGTTCCTGTTTCCTTTGTAGTGAAAAAGGGTGTTCCGATCCTCTTTAAATCTTCTTCTGCAATTCCCTTGCCATTGTCCGAGATAGAAAGCTGCATTTCATTCCGGCTTTTATCATACCGGGTAGAAATCTGTAATAAAGCATCTTCCTCATCGGCCAGTGCTTCGATGGCATTCTTAGTCAGATTGAGGATGACTTGCTTTAACTGTGATTCATCCGCTTTGATATCATTATCTTCGTGGCAAAGTTCAATATTTGTATGGACACCTTTAACAAAGGAGGGACTTTCCAGCATATACCGCATAGCTTCGATAATTTCATTGATAGAACAGATATCCATCATGGTCTGAGAAGGCTTAGCCAGAGATAAAAAGTCAGTTATAACATTATTTACATCGGTTGTGATACTTTCAATTCTTCGGACCAACACCTTAAGTTGTTCATCTTCAAGCTTCGATGAAAGGAGCTGGCAATACCCTTTTACAGAGGCCAGGTGATTTTTTGTTTCATGGACGATTCCCGAACCCATTTGTCCGATAAGTGCAAGTTTCTCTTGCTGTTGTATTTTACTTTGCTCTTCTTTTAATGTAGTTATATCAGAAAATATTCCGATATGACCGATTATTTTATCGTCAACATTTACAATAGAACTGTAATGGAATAAAAGCGTTTTTCTATTTCCTTTGGGTGTGACCAAAGTGCCCTCGCAAAAGCTATTCAATGTTAAAGTACTTTTGTCTACTTTATGTAAAGAGTGATCGACAGTAAGCTGAATAATTTCGTACAACTTATTTAATTCCATACCTGCAATTTCATCATATTCCATCTCCAGACAATCTGTAAGTGCCTTGTTGAGCATGATAACAGTAAATTCACTATCCGTCATTAAAACCTGATTGCTAAGAGAATTTAGTATTGTGCTGGTCTGTATTTTTAAATTGCTAAGCTCCTGCTCCTTTGTGACGTCATGTAAGCTTACCAATGTACCGTTCTTATAACGAATGGCATTTTCGTTTAAAACGATTTCTTTTCCCTTTAAGGTGCGGTAGGACTGTATGGTATGAGCCATATTTTCGGAGCTTTCACAAGTTGATATTATGTCTTTGCTTATTGCAGGATTGGAAAGAAACTTTTGATGCAGTTCGTCGACTGTTAGCCCATAGATATCCGCGTATTCACACTCCAGTAAGTCTACGGCCTTTACATTGGCAAAAGAAACATTTAAATTTTTATCATAGGTCATTAAGGCAACAGAAAGACCATTTAAAATGTCCTTCAATTCATTTTTTGATTCTTCCAGCTCATTTTTTGTTTTCCTCAATGTTTCATAAGGGTATGTAATTGAGCTTGAAAAGATACCTTTGAACAAATAGTAATAGCAAGCTAGTTTAAGCGTATGGCCCATAGCATTATAAGGCGATGAAAGTGACTGGTATAAGGTGAAGCATAGTTCTGCCGGAATTATTAATAGAATAGCCATACCAATATATTTGTAAGTCAATATGCCTTGGGTATTAAGGCGTTTTTGAATCCTAAAAAAACTTAGCAAGGAAATTGATATTATTACATATTCCAAAAATATCTTAATGGGTCGCACTTCTTTGCCGTCAAACAGTAAAGGTATGGAGCTTGGGTACTTTAAGATCATTAAGGATATGCCAAAAGATAGAGAAACCGTCAATAGTAATATAATCCATCGATTGATTTTTAATTTTTTTACCTCATAGGTACTAAGGAGCAGTACCAGAGCTTCCACAAGCCTTCCAGTGATCCAGTATCTTACAGTCAAATCATAATAGCCTGGGGGGTAACGATTAAGAGGGGGAAAATAGTAAGCGTGGAATATGTCGAATATCGCTACGGCTAGAAAACCAAATCCAAGGGTCCGATTAATCACAGCAGTATGTTTAAAGGTAATCCACACCACCAAAAAAGCGGAAAGTGCTGTAAATATACAAAGCAATTCCATGAGCGTATGCGTCAGGCTTAAATCGGAATTCCACAGGGTAGCAGATAATAAAAGGGAGCACGAGAATGAGAGAATTAAAACAAAGATATACTGGGTGAATAACCTACAATAGGGGCATCCTCTGAAAAGTTCCTTGATTTTCGCCGTAAGCATTAGTACATCAATCCTCCTATTATGTGAGTTCCCTGCCAGAACCATTATACCACATAATTTCCAATTATATCATGTTGCAAAGAGATTCCATTAATATATTTTCTATAGTACATAGCCCAAATTTATACGATCTGAGAAAATGATGAGATTAAAAAACCATTTGACATTGCCCCTGGGGCAAACATTATAATCTGGGTATAGCCCAGGTATATTTACAAGGAGGGAATCATATGTATACAAGGGGACAATTTGCGCTGATCGGTAAAGTATCCATGAAAGCAATACGGATTTATGATGAAATGGGACTTTTAAAGCCTGCTTTTATTGATGAAAAAAACCAGTATAAATACTATTCCTCGGAGCAGATCAACGAAATTCTTTTTATAAACGAATTAAAGTCTTTCGGGTTTTCACTGGAAGAAATTAAGAACATAAAAAAGAGGGGAAAGGATGAATTTCTCAGGGAGAAACTTACAAAAAGGCTGGATCAAATAAACGTGGAGATAAAAGAGATTTTCCGGCGGAAAGAGGGAATAGAAAGAAAACTGAATTATTTAAATGCCGGGATTGATTATCCCGAGAGTATTTCTAATTACACCGTAGAAATTATAAAAAGGGATGAGCAAGTCGTGGCAAGTTGTAGAGATATACTAAAGTACGAGGATGTGGGAAGGCTTATTGGGAGTGTGTACGAACGCATACATTCTTTTTCATTGGAGGCTGTTGATTCCCATATGCTTATTTTCCATGATCACGATACGGCTTCACTAAATGACGAGTATGATATTGAGGTATGTGTTCCTGTAAATAAAGTCCTTCGGCATGAAGATTTCTCAACCGGCATTCTCGAAGAAAGGATATATGCCAGGACGTTACATAGAGGAGCTTTTAGTACAATCGGCAGGGCTCACGCCGCAATCATTGACTGGGTAAAGGAAAACAGGTATGAAATCTGTGGTTCACCTGTTGAAAAGTATATAACTGACAGTCAAGCAATATTTAACCCGGGCAGTTTCAAGGGCGAGGTGCTGTATCCTGTGAATGTTTCGTCTCTATAGATAACGAAGTGTGTGAATTTAAAGGGGGTCATTTTATGGGAATCGTAAAAAATGTAATGGAAATGACATGGGTCGATATTCAAGAACTGGATAAGGAGAAAACCTTATTGTTTGTCACAATTGCTCCCATCGAGGAGCACAGCCACCATCTTCCGTTGGGGACAGATATTTATGAAGGGGAGCATTGGAGAAAAACGCTTACAGAGCACCTTCACGGTAAATTTCCGGATTTCAATCTTTTATTTCTGCCCCCTGTACCTATCGCTTGTGCAGGAGCTTCAAATTTTTATGGGAACCTTCTCTTTAAACAGAATACTGTTAAAAGAGTGACTTATGAATTGCTATCCAACATTGTAAAATGGAAAATCAGGAACATTATAATTCTTGCATCCCATGGTGACCCGAAGCATTTAATTGCAGTGGAGGAGGCCTGCGTGAAGGTAAATAAAAAGCATGGAGTTTGTGCCTTTTCACCCATGGGAGCGATGTTCTCCGCTAAAGAGCTTGGAATTGATTTGAAAGGTCCCAAAGAAATTGAAAGTGTAATTAGTAAATATCCAAACGATTTTCATGCAGGTTGGATTGAGACCTCCAATATGCTGGATATTGACGAGTCTTTAGTTAAGAGTAACTATGCGGATCTGCCGGACACAATGATCAGCGAAAAGGAAATGATCTCCTCGAAGAAGATACTTAAAAAAATGGCTAGCTACGGGCATTTGGGATACCCAAGGGTTGCTCGAAAGGAGTTAGGCAGGTTGTTAAACGAAAATCTTGCTCAATACCTGGTTGAAGCCGTATCCGCATTCATTCAGCGAAAGAACTATGAGAAATATGAGCACCATTCTTTATATAAAATACCTTTTCTAAGAACAAATTTTAAAAGAAACCTGATTGGGACTATAATAATTCTGATTCTTATAGCAGCAACTATTTTGCTCAGATGAATAAAACCTCGCCGGAAGCGGCGAGGTTTTTTATACAGCGTTTGCGGCAGTCTACCTTTTCCCTTTTTCCAATGCCACCTCAACAGCTTTTAAAATAATTCTGCTACAGAGTGTAGCATCAATGACGGTTCAACATTCAAGGATTGAGCTTTTGCAACTTCCTTCGTGATTTCTTCAGCTTTTTTCTCTGATCCGAATCCATGCCTTCCGATTTTTACAGTACTATACGGCTGCGCACTACGCCAATCTTTCCAATGACTTTTACCGGCCACTCCTCGTATCTATCCTTGTCGTGGAATATAAAAATAACTCGAGAGATAACTGCCATCACATTATAAAATCATAATATTATAATAAATGGATTGACAGAGCGTGATTTTCTGCCCTATAATAGTGAGATACCCCTGGGGGTATAAAATGTATGGAGGTTGAGAAAATGACGGGTGTTAAAAAATTCATCCATGAATGGATATGGGTAATTCTCCTTATCTTCTGCGTGGGAGGACTGATATATCCTGCAATTGGGATTGCAGCGATTGTTTGTATGCTGGCTCCTGTAGTAGTAGCCTTTTTCAGAGGAAGAGTCTGGTGCGGGAGTTTTTGTCCCCGGGGAAGTTTTAGTGATTCTATTCTCACGAAAATCAATATGGGCAAGTATATTCCAAAGGTTTTAAAGACAGCTGGGTTCCGGGTGTTGTTTTTAGTGCTTTTAATGAGTGCATTTGCAGTTCAGCTTACTTTTGCCTGGGGCGACGCTGTTAAAGTCGGAACGGTTTTTGTTCGAATGATTCTTATAACCACGCTGCTAACCCTTATTCTGGGAGTCGTTTTCAAACCGAGGACCTGGTGTACCTTTTGCCCAATGGGGACCATGGCTTCCTATGTCACACGGATGAAATCCTCCCTGAAAGCTGCAAGGCAAGTTGTTTTTCATAAAGATCGCTGTATAAATTGCAGGCTATGCTCGAAACGCTGCCCCATGGAGATTGAAGTCCTGGAATTCAAGGAAGAGGGGAGTGTAGTGCATCCGGACTGCATAAAATGCGGGGTTTGTGTTCAGCAATGTCCCAGAAAGACCTTAGAAATAAAAAAGCTTTGAGATAACGAATAAAGCGATAGAAATCTTCACCCTTATAGACAGTACAGAGAGGAAAGTCCCGTCGGAAATGGCGGGCTTTTTTTACTGGAATTGGGATAAGAAGCATAAAACCGCAAGTAGTATGCTTCTCCACATACAAGGTATGTATATATTCAATTTTACACTTTGCGTACAGAGTTACGGGAAATCAGTTCTACGGATACAATGCATTTTTCGGGTGCTTCCGAAGGGGTATCCAGGAGAGAGATCAACCTTTGTACGGCTTTTCTACCCATCAACTCCTTGTCCACATGCAGTGTTGTGAGTTCGGGAGAAATATTTTTTGCCCAATCAATATTATCAAATCCGATAACGGAAATATCGCCAGGAACGGATAAACCTGCCGAGGACAAGGCTTTATAAAGGTTTATGGCTTCCGCATCATTACAGCAGAAGAAAGCTGTAGGCAGTTTCGGAAGGCTTTTCAGTGCCTTTAGTGCTAAGGCCGGATCGATGAAGTTCAATTCCTCAAAACTTTCATCTGCCAATATGTGGGAGGAATTGACCGGAAGACCGGAGCACTGCAAGGCTTTTAAATAGCCCTCATACCGATCGTAGAAACTGATGGAAGCTTTGATATTGCCGATAAATCCGATTTCCTTATGTCCATTTTCAATCAGGTGCATCGTAGCCCGATAGCCGCCGCTTTTGCTATCCGAAATAATATAATCCAGGCTCCTATCGTCAAAGTAGTGGTCTACCATGACAGTAGGCAAGCCCAGTTCAAGAATTCGGCAGATCGTAGATGACGAAACACGCCCGAGGGTTATAATTCCGGAAACCATACCGGCCTTCACGCTTAGGGGGGCCTGGAAATCCTTTTCGTTTTCATTGTAATAGTGTAAAATTGTATTAAATTGATTGCGTTTTGCTTCGTCTTCAATGCCTAATTGAATGAAGCTGAAAAAACCCTGCGATTCATAGGTGCTTTTTGGTATGACCAGGCAGATGTTTTTTGATAGAGCGCCTGTACTGGATTTTAGAGTTCCCTTGTACTCATATCCCATTTCCCGGGCTGTTTTTAAAATCAATTCCCGTGTTTGATTGCTGATGCCCGGCATTCCTCGAAGCGCCAGTGAAACTGTATTTTTTGATATCCCCAGCTTATCGGCCAAGTCCTCCATACTTACGTTTTTCGCCATTGTTTCCTCCTGAGCAGACGGTTTTTCCTGTTAAAACTTATAATAAGTTTATTTTAACACAAAACTTGTCATATAAAAAGTAAAATTACTCCAAAGTAAATAATATTACAATATTCTTTACAAATTCATTTTGTAATGTTATATTTAAGATGTGAATAGAAGAAACTTTATAGTTGAATCATGGATCTAAGCTTTAAATTAGTAATATTACATATGGGGGAGTGAGGATGGAAGATCGATTAAAACGATACCGTTCAGAAGTGGAGGCGGAGGTCCGACAAAATATTCTTGATTTTTGGATGAAATACACGAGGGATGAGAAGAATGAAGGATTTTACGGCTTTATTACAAATGATCTAACGGTCCATTCAACAGCCGATAAAGGACTTGTTCTGTATGCCAGGATTCTATGGTCTTTTTCAATGGCATATAGGCAGTTGAAAGAAGAGAAGTACTTACTCATAGCACAAAGGGCTTATGACTATTTGCTTGCGCACTTTATCGACGAGGAATTTTCAGGCGCTTACTGGATGGTGGATTATAAGGGGAAGGTTGTTGATTCAAAGAAGCAAGTTTATGGAGTCGCTTTTTGTATTTATGCTTTTGTAGAATATTATAGGGCTGCCGTAGAGAAGAAAAGCTTGGATATGGCTGTGGCGCTATATCATGTTCTGGAAGAAAAAAGCAGGGATCAAAAAAATGGAGGGTATTTTGAAGCTTTTTCCCGGGAGTGGCGGCCGTTGGATAACATGAGTTTGAGTGAGAAGGACATGAATTGTGCAAAGTCTATGAATACCCATCTGCATGTTATGGAAGCGTATACAAATCTTCTGCGGGTGCGGAAGGATGGGCAGGTTGAAACCAGCCTGAGAGAGCTTATTCATATTACAACGGATCGTATTGTTAACGCAGATACCAAGCAATTTCAGCTTTTCTTCGATAGTGAGTGGAACTCACTGGCCCCTACAGTTTCCTATGGGCATGATATCGAAGGCAGCTGGCTGCTTTATGAAGCCGCCGAAGTGCTGGGAGATGAGGAATTGCTGGCAAAGGTTGAACCACTGGTCCTTGCCATGGCACAAAAAGTCTATGATGACGGTATGGACAAAACCCACGGCGGGTTGTTCAATGAAGTAAATGGAAGCCATGTAGATACGGATAAAATCTGGTGGGTCCAAGCGGAAGCCATGGTAGGATTCTTAAATGCTTACCAGTTGAGCGGTAAAGAATATTTTCTCGAAGCCTCCTTCAATGTGTGGGAATTTTGCAGGAAATACATTATTGACAAACGCCATGGTGAGTGGTTCTGGAAAACCTATGCTGACGGTACAGCCAGTACGGAAACCGAAAAGGTGGGACCCTGGAAATGTCCTTACCACAATAGCAGAGCGTGTTTTGAAGTGATAAAACGAATGGATGCACTGCTATATAAATTTCGAGAAGGGTTTTCAGGGAATGAACCGGATTTTCGCGGTTTAGAGTAAGGAAATACAAGTGCACAAAAGAAGGAGTGTAAAAACTTCTGCGCGGTGCATAGAGGAAAGAGTAAAAATATACAGAATTATAGGGGGCGGCGATTCAATGACCAGAGAAGAGTTTAATCAAAGGCTAAAGGCACTGGTAGAGGAACAAAAAAAAGTAACAGAAAGAAAAAATGAGATTGCAGGTCTGGGAAATGGAGTTTACTACCGGTATCAATACCCGGTCATAACCAAAGAGCATGCACCGATATTCTGGCGGTATGACCTGGATTACAATACCAATCCCTACCTTATGGAAAGGATGGGTGTGAACTGTGCCTTTAATCCCGGAGCGATTGAACTGAATGGTAAAATCTATTTGGTGGTCAGAGTAGAAGGGGCTGACAGGAAGTCTTTCTTTGCCGTCGCTGAAAGCGATAATGGAATTGACCGTTTTACATTCTGGGATTACCCAATGGTACTGCCGGAGACTCACAATCCGGATGTTAATGTATATGACATGCGTCTGGTTAAACATGAAGATGGATGGATTTACGGTTTGTTCTGTACGGAGCGGAAAGACCCGGCGGCTCCGGCAGGGGATACCTCCAGTGCAGTTGCTGCCTGTGGTATTGTGAGAACGCGGGATTTGAAAACCTGGGAAAGGCTGGATGATCTGAAAACCAACTCACCGCAGCAGAGAAATGTTGTTTTGCACCCTGAATTCATTAATGGAAAATATGCCTTTTATACAAGACCCCAGGATGGGTTTATCGAAACAGGAAAAGGGGGCGGAATCGGTTGGGGATATTCCGATAGCATGGAACATGCGATTATTGAGGAGGAGACAGTCATCGACGAGAAGGAATACCATACCATTAAAGAAGTGAAGAACGGGCAGGGCCCTGCGCCCATAAAGACGGAAAAAGGCTGGCTGCATATCGCTCACGGTGTGAGAAATACAGCGGCGGGACTTCGCTATGTCGTGTACGCCTTCCTTTCAGACCTACATCAACCGGAGAGGGTGACGCATCGTCCTGCGGGCTTCCTCATTGCTCCGGAAGGAGAGGAAAGAGTGGGGGATGTTTCCAACGTTATTTTCTGTAATGGTGTAGTAGCAAAAGAGAATGGAGATGTTTTCATTTACTATGCATCCTCAGACACTCGCTGCCATGTTGCTACCACTACAGTGGATAGGCTGCTGGACTACTGCCTGAATACACCGGAAGATCCCCTGCGGTCCTACGCCTGTGTGCAGCAAAGAATCCAACTCATTGAAAAGAACCTGGAACTTCTCAAAAATGAGGAAGTTACTCTATAGGCTAAGTAGGAATGCCTTATAGAGAAAAACTGGTGTAGGCAGTTAAAATCACCGGGTGCAAATTTTTATATTACAATTTCGTTACATATATTGACAATCTAATTGTAATAATTTACTATTAACTAGCAGACCTTATTAGAGGTCAAATTTTAAGAAATGGAGGTAGGAATAATGAGACTTAGAACAACATATTTTGGCAATGCAAATCTTATAGCGAATATTACTTTTAATAGCCCTACCCCACTTGTGGTTTTTACCATATAGGAATTTCAGTGTAAAAGACAAGGTCGTGGGGATAACACTCTGCGGCCTTTTGTATTTTCAAAGTTTTAACAAAAGGTCATGGAGCTTTCCATGGCCTTTTTATTGTCTAGGAAGGTTCTCTTTCCTAGACAATAAAAAAACATTGAATTTATGCGCGTGCCAGCTTTTCCTCATGCTTCGGAAAGGCACATGCGCAAACAAAAGTGGTAAAGCCACCTTTGTTATTCCTCTGAAACAGGGCTATTAAGAGTTGGCGGCGGCAAATTGAAAGTTACAGGCGAGTAGCCGGTAAAGGTAGTACACTTGAACCCTGAAGGCAGTGGAAGATAAAATGTCCGGATTTTGAAATCCTTTATCCTCTGGAAGAAGGCAGGCCGAAAGTATAATACCGATAAAGGTGAAAACCTGGTTTACTTACTTAAATTTCTATGACAACAGAGAGGGAGTGAGACAAAATGAAAAGGTTATGGTCTTATGTATGGAAAAACATCGGATTCTACATTACCGGTTTGCTGACAATGTTGGTTTCCATAGGATTGGATATGTGTGATCCCTATTTGAAGAAAATCCTTGTGGATGATGTTATCATGGGTGGTAATATGTCGGTGTTTAAAGGAACATTGATGGGTCTGGCAGGCATTACGCTGAGTCGTGCCGTGCTGGGATATGCAAAGGAAATGGCTTTTGATGTAGGAAGCTCCAGAGTCATAATGAACCTGAGAAAAGACCTGTTTACTCATATTCAAAAGCAATCCTTCAGTTTCTTTGACGGAGTCAATACCGGAGAGCTTATGTCAAGGATCAAGGATGATGCGGATAATGTGTGGCATGCAACCGGGTTCGGGATCATGCTGTGCATTGAACAGGGCGTATATTTTATTGTAGCGTCAGTGATGCTGTTTACACTAAGCTGGAAGCTTGCGTTGGTTTGTTTGATCACCATGCCGTTCATTGCCTGGATGGCAGTTCAACTGGAAAAGCGGATTGGTCAAACCTTTGATAAAATCAGCGACCAGAGGGCTGTAATGAATACAACAGCGCAGGAAAACATCGCAGGTGTGCGGCTGGTAAAAGCTTTTGGACGTGAAAAATATGAAATACAAAAATTCTTAAATCAGAATAAGCAATATTATGATCTAAATGTAGAGCAGGCCAGGGTATGGGCCAAATACCAGCCCAAAATTGAGTTCCTGTCCAATATCGTGCTGGTGCTGGTCACTACAGTGGGCGGGGTACTGGTTATCGGAGAGGAAATGAGCATCGGTATGCTGGTTGCTTTCAGTACCTATATCTACATGCTGATAGGACCCATGCGAATGCTGGGGTGGCTGACGAATATTCTGGCACAATGCAAGGCCGCATTGAAAAAGATGGATAAACTTTTTGAAGAAGTCCCTACAGTTACGAATCCTGAATACCCGATTGTTCTGGAGGATGCAAAAGGAGCTGTAGAGTTCCGTAATGTAGGCCTAGAATACAATGGAGTCCCTGTCTTGAAAAATATCAATATCAATATTAAGCCTGGGTCAACGGTAGCCATTATGGGATTAACCGGGTCGGGAAAAAGCTCCATTATCAATTTGATGGGCCGGTTCTATGATTGTACGGCAGGTCAGGTACTGTTCGATGGAGTCGATGTCAGAGAATTGGACATGAAATCCCTACGGCAGCAGATTTCTGTCGTTATGCAGGATACATTCCTGTTCTCGGATACGATTGAAGAAAATGTCAAGTTCGGCTCCGAAGATATATCCGGTGAAGAATTGCTGGCGGCAGCCAAGGACGCACAGGCCAGCGAGTTCATATTGAAAATGCAGGAAGGTTATAAGAGTGTTATCGGCGAAAGAGGCATCGGTTTATCCGGGGGGCAGAAGCAGAGGGTTTCTATTGCCCGCGCATTGGCTAGAAACTGCCGTGTGCTGATCCTGGATGATGCCACCTCCGCATTGGATATGGAAACGGAATATGAGATACAAAAGGCGCTGGAGAAACGGGTAGATGTGACGAAGATTATTATTGCTCACAGAATCTCGGCAGTTAAAAACGCCAATGAGATTCTGATCGTCGAAGATGGTGAAATCGTGGAAAGAGGGACGCATCTGGAGCTATTGGAGCAAAAGGGAAGGTACTTTGAAACCTACAGCGAACAATTCAAAGGAATAGACTTCTTGAACGATGCTGAAGAGGAGGTGGTATAATGCCGATTAATACTTTCAAGGATGATGAAAAGCTGCAGGAGATGGTGAATATTAAGATTGTGGGCCGGCTGCTGACCTATCTGAAGCCATTTAAGCCGCAAGTGGTACAGACTTTGCTGCTGATGGCGATTGTCATAACGGTTGATTTGTTGAATCCGTATTTTCTGAAGCTGGGAATTGATACCTTTATTAAGGAGAAAAATATAAAAGGACTGGGGCTTCTGGGACTGGTACTGGTAGGAACCAACATACTCTCCATGGTGTGTGCCCGGAAGAGAATCACAATTATGTCAAAAGTAACGAATGAGATTCTGCTTACCATACGACAGCAATTATACACCCATATTCAAAAGCTTTCCTTTTCCTTTTTTGATGGAAGGCCGGTGGGAAAAATTCTGGCCCGGGTGATCGGGGATGTCAACTCCCTGAATGATCTGTTTTCCAATAGTGTTACGACACTGATTCCGGAATTTATCACTTTGTCCGCAGTAGCTGTCATCATGGTCTCCATGAATTATAAACTGGCTGCAGTGGCCCTGGTAACGCTTCCGTTTTTACTGGTTTGCATGTTTTGCATACAGACGGTATCGCGCAAACGTTGGCAAATTTTCCGGAAGAAAAATTCCAATATGAATGCATTTACCCATGAGGATTTCTCAGGGATTCGAGTTGTGCAGAGCTTTACGGCTGAAAAACATACGGAAGCTACGTTTCACGAACTTTTAAACCAGCACAGGCATTCCTTTATTCAGGCGGTTAAGATGAATGACTTTTTCTGGCCCCTGGTAGAAATTTCCTGGGGACTTGGTTCCATACTGGTCTTCTGGTATGGTGTGACACTGCTGAATTCAGGTGCACAGGAAATATCTATCGGGCTTCTGGTAGCTTTTACAGGATATATCTCCATGTTTTGGCGGCCTATTATGAATATCAGCAACTTCTATAACCAACTGATTACCAATATGTCAGGGGCGGAAAGAATTTTTGAAATCCTTGATATCAACCCTGATATCGAAGATGAGGAAAAAGCAGTGGTGCTTCCTCCCATTAAGGGGAATGTTACTTTCAAACATGTAACCTTCGGATACGAGGAAAAGCAGCCGGTACTCAAAGATGTAAGCTTCCATGTAAAAGCGGGTGAAACCATTGCCCTTGTGGGGCCGACAGGAGTTGGTAAAACCACGGTAGTAAACCTCATCAGTCGTTTTTATGAGGTTCAGGATGGCGAAGTTCTCATTGACGGCTACAATGTACAGAATGTTACGCTGGAAAGCCTGCGAAGCCAGATGGGAATCATGATGCAGGATACATTCCTGTTTTCGGGAAGCATCAAGGAGAATATCCGCTATGGGAAGCTGGATGCTACCGACAAGGAAATCATCGAAGCTGCGAAGGCAGTCAATGCTCATGAGTTCATTATGAAAATGGAAAAAGGATATGATACCAATGTCAATGAGAGGGGCTCTAGGTTATCGGTGGGTCAAAGACAGCTCATCGCCTTCGCAAGAGCCATGTTGGCGAACCCAAGGATTCTGATCCTGGATGAAGCAACGGCCAGCATTGATACTCATACCGAAAGGCTGGTACAGAGGGGGATTGAGAGACTGCTTAAAGGGCGGACTTCCTTTGTAATTGCCCACAGGCTTTCTACCATACAGAGTGCGGATCGGATCATGGTCATCGATCATGGGAAGGTTGCGGAGTGTGGAAATCATGAGGAATTACTGAAGAGTAAGGGATTGTATTACAAACTGTTTATGGCGCAGTTTAAATTTCTGGGAGAAGAACAGGTGGTATAAGTAAGGCCGGGATATGCTGTGTATCCCGGCCTTTATCGCGCATAAAAGGATAAAATCGCGGTGGTGAATTAGGGGGCTTTATGATAGAATCATTTTTATACGAGTAAATAAGGAGACATAAAAATGATTACAGACAGCATCTATAAAAGGTATATCCCTGATGTCATAATGCCGGTAGAGATAGAGAAAAGCTCACTTTGGTTTGTATACAGCGGGAACAACCTGCTGGTTAAAGTAACGGAGGAAAAGGCATGTATTCCTGCCTACGATGAATTGGGAACACTGGATTCCAATATAAACGAAACATTATATCTGGGGAAGTGGGACGGAGTTCCCTGTTACTGCTGTGAAATCCTGGAGGAGGCTGAGCCTCCTGCAAACATGGCGTTGCGGGAATTAAGACCTCTGTTCGGCAGGCTGGAGGATGATCTATTCCTACTGGCCGGCAGAGCATTTCAGCTCATTAATTGGAACAGGAATACCCGCTTTTGCAGTAAATGTGGTGCAGCAACCGTACTCAAAAAGGAAGAGCGGGCAAAGTGCTGCCCAATATGCGGCCTGCACAGCTACCCCAATGTCGTGCCCGCTATTATCGTAGCAGTTAGAAAGGGAGACCAGCTGCTGCTGGCTCATGCCAACCATTTTCCGTCAGAGTTATACAGCGTGGTTGCCGGGTTTGTTGAAGCGGGTGAGACCTTTGAAGAATGTGTGCGTCGAGAGGTCATGGAGGAAGTAGGAATTAGAGTTAAGAATATACAGTATTTCGGCAGTCAACCCTGGCCTTTTCCTAATTCCATCATGGTTGCCTTTACTGCTGAATATGATGCAGGAGAAATCAAGGTGGACGGCGTTGAAATCGGGGATGCCGGATGGTTCCGAAAAGATAATCTTCCGACACTGCCAGGCGGGTATAGTATTGCCAGAGCACTGATTGAGTGGTTTGTCGGAAGTGATGATTAGAGATAGAGAGATGAAAGGAAATGAGATATGAAAAATGAGATTGATACTACACTAAGAAACCCGCGCTCTGTAGGAGTGCTCTGCGGGGCTTTGTCCTACTGCTTGTGGGGGATTCTGCCCTTATACTGGAAAGTTCTCAAAATGGTTCCGGCCTATGAGATATTATCGCATCGAATCGTATGGTCCTTTTTATTTGTCTTAGCCATTCTGTTTTGTACAAAACGTTTGGGCAGGCTTGGAGTTGTACTGAAAGACAGGAAAACCATGATCCTTATCACTATAGCCTCTCTTTTGGTGGGGGCCAACTGGTTTATTTACATATGGGCAGTAAATTCCGATCATATTATCCAAACCAGTATGGGGTATTATATCAATCCCCTTGTGTCCATCCTTCTGGGAACCATTTTCTTAAAGGAGAAGCTGGGTAAGGGGCAGTATGCGGCTATATTCATGGCTTCCATCGGCGTTGTGATCCTCGCGGTTCAATACGGCAGGATTCCCTGGGTAGCCCTGGCTTTAGCGGTGACATTTGCATTATATGGATTGTGTAAAAAAATTATTGCTTTGGAGTCTGCTGTCGGGCTGGCACTGGAAACAGCTGTTTTGGTACCCGTTGCCCTGGCTTTTCTCCTGTTTAGGCATGTACAGGGAGCAGGAGCCTATGGTACGGTTTCCGTATCGGTCACAGTGCTGCTTTCGTGCTCAGGTGTGGCAACGGCAACACCGCTGCTGCTGTTTGCTGAAAGTGCAAAAAGAATTGAGCTTTCAACCATAGGTTTTTTACAGTATTTCACACCTACCATAAGCCTTATCTTGGGCGTTGTGGTATTTAAAGAGAGTTTTACCCCGGCACATATGATCAGCTTCGGATTTATTTGGGGAGGGTTGGTTGTTTATACGCTATCCCAGTTGAAATTTATTAAAAAGCTATCGTTGTTCAACGGAAAAACCCTACAACAAAACGAAGCACCTATTGAGACGAAATCATTTTAGATTTGAGTGCCGATGGCTGCATATGATGTATGGGGAAAGTTTATTAAGAAGTAATAGGAACATCAGAGAATGAGGTTTGTATATGGTAGCATTACTGAAAAACCAGTTGAGGGAGACTGGAAACATATTGAGAAGTTTTAAAGGTAACGCCAGGGGGTGTCTTATTGCAGAACCCCTGTGGGCGATTCCGTATAATCTGTATATAGGGTATGCCTCTGTGTATATGGTTTCACTGGGATGTACCGATGTGCAGGTAGGAATTATTACTTCTGTAGGGCTCCTGTTACAGGCCTTATTCTCACTGATAAGCGGTTATATTACGGATCGGATGGGAAGGAAAAAGACCAGCCTTATCTTTGATCTTATTGGCTGGACGATTCCTACTGTTATTTGGGCTGTAGCGCAGAATTTTTACTTTTTCCTGGTCGCAGCCATTATTAACAGTGTCTATAAAATCGTAAACACCTCCTGGACCTGCCTGCTGGTAGAGGATACAGAGCCGGAAGAAAGAGTCCATGTCTACACATGGCTCGCTATGGCAGGCATCCTTGCCGGTTTCTTTGCTCCGCTGGCCGGAGTCATTATGCATCGGTTCAGCCTCATACCCACCATGAGAGGGCTTTATATTTTTACCTGCCTATCCATGACAACCATGTTTTTCCTGAGAAACCACATTACGCATGAAACGCGCATCGGACTGCAAAAAATGGAAGAAACAAAGGGCCATGGTGTTGGTGAAGCAATGACAGAGTATTTACGTGTTATTGTCAAGCTTTTTAAAAGTCCATACACCATCGCAGCCTTTGTTTTGTTAGTACTCAATAGTATTCAAGTTGCTTTGAAAACAACCTTTTTTTCCATCATGCTTACAGCGGGCATAAAAATTCCTGTAGAAACCATTGGGGTTTTTCCAGCCATTAACTCGGTTGTAGTTCTTTTGATTTTCCTTTTTGTAATGCCATGGATTGGGAAGCTAAACCCACAGAAACCGTTAGTGCTGGGGTATTTTATCGCAGCTGCAGGGAATCTTTTGCTTGTTCTATGCCCGGAAGGAAGTGTTTGGACTGTCGTTCTTAGTGTTATTGTTACCGCGGCCGGTACCGCTGTCGTATCGCCTGTAGTTGAGTCGGTGGTTGCTAACTCGATTCCTGACAAGGACAGGGCCAATGCTACTTCCATACTTTACGTAATTCTCATGGCCACATCCGCACCTTTTGGATACATTGGCGGGTTACTCTCCTCCATCAATCCCAGACTTCCTATTGTGGCTATTACAGTGGTTTTCACTGTCGGTCTTTGTGTGGCCTGTTTGTTGGAGCGTTTTGAAAAGGGCACTGTTCCAACAGGAATAGAAGTATAGTTTAAAGCTTTCTGCCTACATACAGTCCGTGCAGGCTGTAGCCCAGGAGGGAAGGGGTCTGACAGGTTGCCAGGTGATAGTTGAGCCAGCGGTTGAAATCCTCATTTTTCATTTGGTTCAGTGTACCGGATAGCATATAGCCTATTCCATCTACCCCTATATGGGTAACCTTTTCTATGTTGGAGCAGTGAACCAGGCTCTCTACCTCATCTGGAGTGGTAAAATAAAAACAACTATTTTCATTGTAGCAGTTAAATCCGGTCTTTATTACATTATCCAATAGCCCCATGTCCGGAGACTCTTTATCCCTAATTGCTTCCAGCAGATAGGCTGCATATTTGTTTATATAGGCGACTGCCAGGATTCCGCCGGGTTTTAACAGCCGGGTACATTCCCGGAGGCACTGCATTTTTTCAGCCTCTTCTTTTAAGTGGTACACCGGTCCCATACAGAGTACATTATCAAAGCTGCTATCCGGGAAAATGGACAGATCCAGCGCGTTTGCGTTATATACCGCAACATTGGAAATTTTCTGGTTCCGTAATTTTATTTTTATCATTTCTACATTTTTGGGGACCAGCTCCACAGAAGTCACTTGGAACCCCTTGCTGGCAAAGTGAAGTGAATACCTGCCAGTACCGGCTCCCACATCAAGTATGGATGAGCCGGATTGCAGCAGTTTGTTCAAAAAATGAATGGTTGTAAGAAATTCCATTCGATGGGCGTTGTCCCTATCCAGTCTGCCTTCCTCGTCATACTCGCTATAATGTTCGATAATAGAATTCATACAAAACGCTCCCTTATAATTTCGTTGTAATTAAGTTGCCTGACTCATATCGTTTTAAACCCTTTTGGAAAAGTGCGTAGGCTCCGAGGACATAAATACTATCGATAACAAGTAAAATTCCCAGGTTACTCCAACTGAAGGCTTTTAATATTTTTATCGGCATAAATACGATAAAACCAGCAGGCATCAGCGTGTAGAGGATCCATTTAACCAGCCCCTTATAAATGCTTTCGGGATACACGGTGAAGCTAATGAGAAATTCAGTTGCGAGTCTGCCGATGGCGGAGGCATTACCGATGAAAAAGGTAAGGGTTTCCGCTGCGGCAACGACACTTCCCATGAGCAATCCACCCAGCACGGTGAAAAGTAAGAACAGGAGCAGCCGAAGCGGGTGCAATCCATCGACGATCACAAAGAGTATGAAACCATAAACCAGATCTCCCCAAGCCGAAATCATTGTGCGCGAACAAAGCACATTCAGGTATACATCCTTTGGCTGCAGCAGGTAGCTGTCCAGGTCTCCGTTTACAATAATATTCGTGATATTGCGAATATTGCCGAAGACCACGAAGGCAAAGCCGAAAGCGGCGGTGGATATGGCCCACATGTAGAGGATATCTTCAAACCGGTATCCTTTTATACTTCCAGTGCGGCCAAAGATGATCCACCAGAAAAAAATAAAGGAGGCATTGTTAAGTACCATACCGAAAACCTGGAGCAGAAAGCTTCCCCGGTATTCCATGGAGGCAGATAGATTGAATTTGAAGTAAAGCCATAGGAGCCGTAGATGCTGTTTAACCTCCGTTAACATTGAGCTTTTTCACTCCTTTCGCATAGACGGTGAAGGAAAGCAGTATGACTGCCAACAGGTACAGTGTCTGCCCTATAAAAGTTTGGACCCATTGCTGGTAGGAAAAATCAATTACCAGCCGCGCGGGGCCATAGGTAACAAAAGAGAAGGGCAGAAACCGAGTGATCGCTTGAAGCCATTGAGGAAAGAAATCTATAGGGAGGAAAACCCCCAGCATCATCATCAGTTTTTGGTAGATCCAATAGAATGCAGAGTTTTCCTCCAGCCAAAAGGCAGTCAAACCGATTAGCCCCTGAAGGAAGAAGTTGATCACTATACCCATCACGACAGATAACACTATAAATGGAAGGTGTGGAAAATGGAATCCTGCCAGAGGCCCCACATAAACTACACCCATGATCATGCCTGTCACTGCATTGATCAGCAATTTGACAGAGATCAATCCCATGGAGTTTGAAAATTGATAGGATAGGTAGTGATAGGGCTTATTCAATAGATAGGCAATATTTCCGTTTTTGATATCTGTATTCAATTCACCAAAAATGTTGCTCCCGGAGATTACGATCATCTCGGTAATGATGCAATACCAGATCATCTGCTCCAGTGTAAAGCCGGAAATGATGCCATCTCCGCCTCCGTAAATAGTTCTCCATAATTGAAGAAATACAAAGATGATAAAGGTATAGAACAAGCTGCTGAAGATAAAATTGGTTTTATAGGCCAGATTGTTTTGCAAACTGATTTTGGCTACTGCCAGGTATTTTTTTAATTTGGACATGGTTTTCACCTCCTGGTTTTGAACTGTTACTACAATCAAGATGAAGCACTCCCTCCGCCAGCTGCGCTGCCACCTCCCTCTTGGAGGGAGGCTCTTTTTTTCAGCACTTTGCTATGTTTTCTTAAAATGGTTTTTAAAAGTCTCCCTCTGCGAGGGGGATGTCACGGAGTGACAGGGGGAGTTGGCCTTTGAGTCTCTTTAGCACTCCTTCCGTCAAGTGGCAGTGCTAGGAGAAAGGGCAAAGAGACGAAAATCAGGCAAAGTACGCAGCCTGCGGTTGCTTGTAGATATGAGCGATAATCTCTTCCAGGGGTTGATCGGATACTGTGATGTCAAGAACATTGCCCAGGTTCATGAGCTGCTGCATGACATCATGAATACAGCGGTCCTTGGTGTCCACCTGTACTTTGGCGGAATAATCCTTTTGCTTTAACAGCTCGACTCCTTGGATGGCTAAGTTAACCTTTTCGTCATATTTAACTTCTATGATTTTTTTGCTTAAGTAGTTGTGTTTGAGGTTTTTAACGGATTCATTCAGTACAAGGGTACCGTGATTAATGATAATGGCCCTTTTGCAGAGATGTTCGATGTCGCCTGTATCATGGCTGGTAAGAAATATGGTGGTCTTTTCTTCCTGGTTTAGTCTCTTGATTAAATCTCGAATTTTCTGTTTTACGATAACATCCAAACCGATGGTAGGTTCGTCGAGAAAGACAATTTCCGGTTTATGCAGAAGGGATGCAGCGATTTCACATCGCACCCGCTGCCCCAAGGACAGCTTTCGTACCGGTATTTCCATAAGATCGCGAATTTCAAACATTTCTACCAGATAGCCGATTTGCTTTTCCAGTTTCTTCGGAGGTATTTCATAAATAGCGCCTAAGAGTTTAAAGCTGTCCATGGGAGGGAGGTGGAACCAGAGTTGAGATTTTTGACCGAATACGCTGCCGATTTTATAGGCCAGCCTTTTCCGGTCCCGGTGCGGGTCCAGACCCAGTACATGGATGGAACCGGCGGTAGGGTGGAGGATGCCGGTCATCATTTTAATAGTAGTGGATTTCCCTGCACCGTTGGGTCCCATAAAGGCGAGGACTTCACCTTTTTCCACCTCGAAATCAATTCCGCGGACGGCTTCCACTTCCCTGAATTCAGCTCTGATCAGGGATATAAAGCTGCTTTTGAGGCCCTCCTTTTTGGTCTTTGTTTTGAAGTTCTTCTTCAAATCGTTGACCTGTATTACCTGCATAGATTTCACCCCTTATTCAGTTTTTATGGTTGGCTCTGCTGCTTCATGCATTGCCGGAGAAGGTAAGAAGTTTTGGACTATAATATTCTTTATGGATTTTGCCTGCTATAATACTCTTCCCTCAGAATTCCCATTGCATAAATATCATGATAGCGTCCATCCCGGAAAATTTCCTGCCGCAAAATACCTTCCTTTACAAATCCACATTTTTCATAACATTTCCTGGCCCGGTCATTGAAGCTGTATACCTGTAGTTTTACTTTATTTACATTCATTTGTTCAAAGATAAACTTTACAAGAAGATTCATGGCATCCGTACCGTATCCCCTGCTCCAGTAATTCTTGTCACCAATAAAGATGCCTACGGTCACGGCGCTGTTTTTCCAATCGATATGGTTAACGCCACATCCCCCGATGTATTTTTCATCTTCCAAAGTTTCGATAGCGAAGCTATAGGTTTCATTGGTGCCGGAAAGCGTAGAGTACCATTTTTCTTCATTTTCCAGGGTGAAAGGATAAGGAATCCCAGGCGCCAGATTTCTTCTGACTTCCATATCATTCATATAAGCCTGTGCTTGAGGCATATCTTCCTTTCTGTAAGCTCTTAATCTGACCTTTTGTCCTGTTAACATGTAAAATCCCTCCAAGTTAAATTTTTAAGGTGCGGCTATTTAAAAAAGAATACAAAAGCCCGCAGGAAGAAGTTTAATGAGACTCCTTCCTGCGGGCTTTTATCCCGACTGTGTGGGTGCACAGCACCTAGCATCGCTTGGACCGAACCTGCATTGCAGTGGAACCCTAGATGCACTCTCACGTTTGTGTTGCTAACTATATTAGCAGGGTTGGGAAGAAGTGTCAATAGGTAATTGTAAATTAAAACTATTTTAAGATATCTTGCATAACGGTTAAATAATTTAAGGTGGACAATATTGCTTGCCGAGAGCGGCGAAAGTTTTTTATCTATATAAATGTAAATCGCGAAAATGGTTTTATAAGGAATGAACCGGATTTTCGCAATATAGAGTAAGGAAATACAAGTGCACAAAAGAAGGGGTGTGAGTACTTTTGTGCACTTGTATTTCGATATGAAATTACAAACAAAATCAGACTTTTATCGTATATAATAGTAAAATCACACATAATATGGATAAAAAAATGATTTGCATATTTATAACTTAGTTGTATAATGAGGAATAAACAGCGTTGAATCCGTTATAATGGGAGGAACGCAGAGAGGAGCTGTCTGCAAGATTCCGGCAATATACCGGGCCGGCAGACAATAAATGGATGGATAGACTGAAAAAAGTAACGAAGGAAGAGGAGATACCGGAGAAATATAAAAACACGCCCATTGAGCAGCTTTTGAAATATCACAATCTAAACTGCCCCTTTGAAAAGTATTCAAAGGCGGAACTATTGGTGGGAATGTGCATGGACAACCGTAAGCAGCTGAATATCCCGGGGAATTTTGCCTATATTCTGCGGACGGGTGGAGGAAATCTACGATTTAGTGAGTTTAAAGTATCCTATGCCATTGCTGTGGGAGGGGTGCAATATATTGCTTTGATCGGCCATAATCAATGCGGGATGGTTAATTTAATGTCCAAAAAGGAAAGTTTCATTTATGGACTGGTTGAAAATGCCGGTTGGGATGTAACCCAGGCAGAGTCTCACTTTATGAGTTTTGCTCCTATGTTTGAAATAGAAAATGAAGTTGAATTTTTGATTAGTGAAACAAAAAGATTGAGAGAAAGATATCCCAGAG
The DNA here is from genome assembly GCA_023419605.1 of Bacillota bacterium. GTDB lineage: Bacteria > Bacillota > Clostridia > Acetivibrionales > JAEZXR01 > JAEZXR01. The sequence goes on from JAEZXR010000130.1 coordinate 42,315, forward strand.
TAGTGGTAGCTCCACTGTTTTACAGGGTGGAAGACAACTGTTTGTACTTAATTGATGAGAAATAGCCCACACGGTAAATTGCGCAACAGAGTCATGGAAGTAACATTGCGGTGACATTTGTACAATAATGCATAATTATGCAAATATATTTTAAAGGCGTCATTATTAAGGCGAAATGAGGAAGAGGGAGTGACTAGCGCAGGAATAGCAGTCTTTTATCCTAGCAGGTATTTCTAGAATTCCAAGGAGAACAGGGCTCTTGATAGAGTTTTAACCGGTAAGTAGGGAACCCTTGAGTTGTTAAAAGAAAGGAGCATAGCAATGATTGTTAAACAGTATGGGGATGAAAACCTGAGTGACTTGACAGGCCTGATGAACCAATGGTCCGGTGAAGTGCAGTACCGGAGTGATGAAATAGAAAACTGTATAATACAAATGAGGGAGAAATCTGAAAATAAAATATTTATTGCGCAAAATGAGGAAGGAAAAGCTGTAGGCTATACGCTTACAGGAATCTGCTATTATCTTGGCGCAAGCCCGTTTATAGAAATCATACAGTTGCTGGTGGGTGAGGACTATCGCAGTCAGGGTGTGGGGGCGATGTTGGTAGAGCATGTTTGTACATATTATAAACAACAGGGAATTAGTGATATAAAGCTTCATTCAAGAGTAGAGCGGGAAAGAGCCCATAATTTCTATAGAGCGCATGGATTTAAAGAGTTTAAGCAGTCAAAATTTTTTGAAAAGGAATTATGAGGGGCTTTGGTTTTATAACGACAGCTTTATAGGGAGGCAAAATGCACAAGAGAGATTTCGTAAGGACAGGTTATGCAGTATTGTATCTTATAACAAGCATTATAAACTTTAGGATGGGCTTGAGCAATCCGGAAATGCTGCGAAGCCTATCGGAATATGCCTTGATTCCGCATATGGGAGATATATTGTCCGTATTGCCCACCTGGGTTTTCCAGGCAGGACTTTTTTTGTTCTCGGGCTATCAGGTTGTATTACTGCTGTTACTTCTTTCAAAAGGTATTTTTGTTCAATTGGGCATGCTTGGAGGCGTGCTGTTTCATTTGGCCATTCTCCCTTTTGGATGGTTTAACCTGCCCAACATCCTTTTGATGGCTCCCTTGCTATTTCTGGTGGATAGGGATTATGATGCTTCCATACCAGGCCTGCTGTTTTTCAAATTTAAAAGCGGAAAGAAAACAGAAGCTTAAAAGCTAGCTCTTCTTGGTTCGGGAGTCGAATCGTTGCCTGTTTTTTTGTTTCTTTGCTATTTATCGACCTGCGAGGTATAGATCAATTCCGGTTACAGATAATAAAGACAGTAAAATTAGTAGAGTGAATACATAATGAACCGGGAGGTGTCTTTTTGCAGGCGACAGTCATATTGGGAGCGGGGTTTTCCAGAAACTCAGGGATTCCCGTACAGTCACAGATTCCTGAGCGGGTGCTGAATTATAAGGCGGAAAATGAGTTTGAAATGGCCGTATCATCCGTGTTAAAACAATTTGTAAGGGATGTTTTCGGATACGACGGCGGACAGAATTATCCCTCGTTGGATGATATGTTTACATGCATCGATATATCGACAAACTCAGGCCATCACCTGGGGTTTGGCTATACATCGATGCATCTTCGCGCCATACGGAGGCTTTTGGTATACAGGGTTTTTTCACTTTTGGAGGAGATGTATAAAAGTGATAAAGAGGTAGAGAAGTTGATAAAGACTCTTTTTGATGTATATAACCAGGTGAATTTTGTACTTTTGAATTGGGATACTGTCCTGGAGAGGTACCTGGAATCCTTGTTTCCCGGTATCGAAATCGATTATTATAACAATGGTATACCGTGGCAAGAGCGGTCTTCCGATGGAACTTTAAAAACGAAGATTTTTAAAATCCATGGGTCCAGCAACTGGCTGTATTGTGATAATTGCAGATGCCTTTTCTACGATATGGAGCATCAGGTGCCTTTAATTAAAAAAGCAGGTTTTCAGTCCTTTGATTTTGAATTGTTCCCGCAGTTGAAATGCGGGACAAGTTACCATAAAGAAAAGGAATTGTGCAAATTCTGTGAAAACGCTGTCTCTTCCCATATAGCAACCTTTAGCTTTCGGAAGTCTTTCCGGGCAAATTCCTTTGCCAATGTCTGGAGTGGAGCCGAACAGTCACTGACAGAATCGAATCAGTGGATATTTATCGGCTATTCGCTGCCGGATGCCGACTACGAGTTCAAACATCTTCTGAAGATATCACAGATGAAATTCAAGCATATGGAAAGTAAGGAACGAAGGATCGATGTAGTATTGTTAAATGCAGAGAAAACGATTCGAAAGTACCGGAACTTCTTTGGTGAGAATCTCGCATATATTTGCAACGAAGGAGTGGAAAATTACACGAGGCACTTGCAGAAATTGCTTTAGTTGATTATTATAATTAGGAGCAGGTGGAAAATCGTTATACGACTAAATTCTGCATATGCTTTGGTGGGGAGGACGCTTTATTTCATGACTAAAACTGCCAACGGACAGGATGTGCCGCCTATTACTTCCTTAAATATGGATATCAAAGGAATAAACAGTATAGCTGAGAGAAAAGAGAGGGATTAGTACTTGATAGTTAAAAATGCTAGATATGAATTGACGGCTGTAAAGCCGGAGCAGTATCCGGAACACAGCTTGCCGGAGATTGCTTTTGTAGGCAGATCCAATGTAGGGAAATCCTCTATAATCAATGCACTGACAAACAGAAAGAATCTTGCCAAAACCGGAGCAACGCCAGGGAAAACGAGGACAATCAATTTTTTCAATATTGACGATAAGCTTTATTTTGTCGACCTCCCTGGCTATGGATATGCCAATGTTTCCAAAAGTGAAAAAAGCTCCTGGGGTGCTCTGGCAGATACATATCTCACTACAAGAGAGAATTTAAGGTTGATTATTATGCTGGTGGATATACGCCATAGCCCGTCAGAAGATGACAAGGTCATGTACCAATGGTTGAAGGAGAGTGACTTCCCGCATATTGTTGTGGCTTCCAAGGCGGATAAGATAACGCGGTCGCAGGTGAAGCCCCGTCAGCAGGAGATTCGGAAAACCCTTGGCATGGAGGAGAATATCAAGCTTTTGTCTTTTTCGTCCATGGACAAACAGGGCGTGAAGGAAGTTTGGGATGCTATCGAATCCGGTATCCTGTCTGAGGTACAAGAGTAAATAAGGGATCTGGCTGGTAAAGAAAAAGAGACAGGATTCCTGTCTCTTTGCCTTTATATGGGTTATGCAGTGCCACTTAATTTTTCACCGAGTTTGTTTTTGATTTCCACCAGCTTGGTCAGGTTGGAATTAATGCTTTTCTGCAGGTCAGTCATTTGATCCAGAAGGCTGCCAACCTTAGTATAATCCTTTGCCTCATAAGCACTTTTGAGTTCCTGACCATAGCTTTTCACGGTTTCCTGCTGTGATTTCAGATTATCCTTTACGGCACTTTGCTCGTCCCGCAGGGGTTGGAACTCAGCTTTTAGTGTTTGGGCCTTTTGTTTTAGTTTGTTGATGGCGGCCAATTCATTTTGGAGTTCTTCCTTCGTCTTTTCTTTTTCTGCCTTATTGGCATTAATCTGTTGTTCCAGCTCGGCGATCTGGTCCATAACCGTATTTACTTTCGCCTTGTCGTTTTCCTTAATTCCTTGCTTTAAATCGGTGTTCAGCTGTTTTAACTGTCCCAGAAGCTTTTTGTTTGCCTCGGTGACAGTTGTACGAGTTTCTTTTAAGGCTGCATAGTCTGCTTTTGCTTTCCCGTTGAACAGCTCCTTAAGACGACCTGCGATCTGAGCCTTATCTGTTTTTAATTGGCACTGCAAAGACTTGCTGTTTGCCTGTAGCTCCTTGAGGGCAGCTTTCTTATCCCTTACCTCCTGAGGGACTTCTGCTTTGCGGCTGAGTACCTTACTCTCCGTTGACGTGCCTGTGGGGGTAGCGCCCTCTGCAAAGGCAAAGGTGAAAACGGAGCCTGTTACAACAAGAGACAAGACTACCGATAAAAGTTTTTTCATATTGAATCACCCTTTCTATTTGTAATACCTGCTATATGTAGTATACTCAATGTATCTGGAATAGAAATATTTAAAATGTATAAAAAGTGTGAAAAACAAAGGTTGGCTGAGAAATTTAAAGGGAAAATCCAAGTTTTGTTGAATATGTATAAAGTGGGCTATGCCTATAACCCCCTGAGAGGGGAGTGCAAATTTTTAAAATATAATATCTGTATATAAGTAAAAAGGATGACCGAACATGAGAAATAGATTGATCTATGTAGTGGATGACGAAGAGAGAATTCGTGGACTGATTAAAACATACCTGGTAAAGGAAGGCTATGATGTTGAAGTTTTCAGTGATGGAGCTTCCGCTTTCCAGGCTTTTATGACGAAACAGGCGGATATGCTCATTATTGATATTATGATGCCGGGGATGGATGGCTACAGCCTTTGCAGGGAAGTGCGGAAAAACAGTGATGTACCTATTATCATGGTTTCCGCCAAAGACGATGAAATTGACCGGATACTGGGTTTGGAACTGGGAAGTGATGATTATATTTCAAAACCCTTCAGCCCAAGGGAACTGGTGGCCAGGGTGAAGACCATATTCCGAAGAATAAAGGGTGAAGAGCCTGTTATGGTTGAAGCTGTTAGAAATCAATTGAAATGCCAGGACATTATTGTACTTCCGGATGAGAGGCGGATTGTCAAGGATGAAAAGGATATTGACTTTACTGCAAAGGAATATGATTTTGTTTTTTACCTTATAAAAAACAGAAACAAGGTTTTCACCCGGGAACAGCTGATTAACAGTATCTGGGGATACGACTATATTGGAGATACACGAGCCATTGATGATCTTGTGAAAAGAGTGCGCAAAAAATTGGTCCAGGTTGACTCGAAACTGGAGATCATTACTGTCTGGGGCTATGGGTACAAGGTCGCAGAGTAGAGGAGCGCAGCCATGAAAACAACAATTACCAGAAGAATTATCCTTTCTTATCTTCTGCTTATTTTTATTTCCCTTTCATTTATTGCTGCTTTTTTTACACTTGCAGCAAGAGGGTATGTAGAAAGACAGGTTCAAAATAACCTGGAGAAAGCAGCTGAACCTATACGAAAGGTATTGAAGGAGAATTTGAATGAGCTGAAAAAGGAATCCACAGGTGACGGGACTGCCGTAGAGAGTAACAAAGCACTGCAAAGCATTCGGGACATAATAAAGAGAAGCCTTGTTATTCAGGGGACTTCCTATGCGATAATAGGAAAGGATCAAAAAATACTTTACCCGAGCTCCAAGAGTACCGAGGAATATGAAAAGCTGAAAAATCAGATTTTACCGGCCATCGGGGATAAGGCGGGAAAGCTGAAGGAGAATCGGGTAAAGTTCAGTATAGAAAATGTAGAGTACGTGGCCGTAATCCTTCCGATTCCAACAAAAGCGGACAGTCCGCTGAATTATGGAGGCTGGGTAATTCTTTACACTGCTATTGAACAGGTAAATAAACTGGGAGAGGGTGTTATGGCGATTCTGGTGGGAGCACTTGTGTTTACCGGTGTAATGGCTGTAATAATAGGCGTTGTTATCGCCAGATCCATTGCAAGTCCTATTATCAAGCTCAGGAAAAGAGCCGAGCTTTTGTCGCAGAGAGATTTTGACACCAAGGTAGAAATAAAAACAGGAGATGAGATTGAGGAATTGGCATATACCTTTAATCGAGTGGCGGCAGAACTAAAGGAATACGACATGGGACAGAAAAAGTTCCTTCAGAATGCTTCTCACGAGCTTAAGACACCGCTAATGTCCATTCAGGGATATGCGGAGGGCCTCAAGGACGGCGTATTTGATGACAAGGAACAAGCTTTGGATGTAATCATCGAAGAAAGCAACCGACTCAAGAAGATCGTGGAGGAGTTGATTTTTCTTTCCAAACTGGAAACCATGGAGGGGTATTATAATTTTCAACCGGAAAGCATGAATGAAATCATCGAAAAGAGTGTCGAAAAGGTTGCCAGCATTGCCATGAAAAAATGTATTACCATTAGCCCTATGCTCTACAGAGATGCCACTATCAGCATCGACAGGGATAAGTTTACCCAGGCTTTGATAAATATTCTGGGGAATTGCCTGCAGTATGCGGAAAGTGAAGTCTGTATTGTTACGGCAAATGATGGCAGAACTTTTGAAATTCGAATTTTTGATAATGGAGAAGGCTTTGATGAAAAGGATATGAGCAATATATTTGAACGCTTCTACAAGGGGAAGAAAGGAAATACGGGGCTGGGGCTGGCCATTACCAAAGTCATCATAGAAAAGCACAGTGGATCCATTAAGGCATTTAACCGTCCCAAAGGGGGCGCTGAATTCATAGTTACATTGCCAATCAAGTAAGATGCCAAAAATGAAAAATTCATAGGATAAACTGTAACAGCATAAGGAAAAAGGGATATAATGATAGCTTCTTCTGCCAGCATTATATCCCTTTATATATTTACGAATTTCCGGTTGGATTAGTCTTTAAGGATTTCTTCAATGGCCGCCAGTTCTTCCGGACTGAAGTCGACATGCTCCAGAGATGCTACACAGTCGTCGATCTGGCTTGGTTTGCTGGCGCCAATCAGTACAGAGGTTACCCGGTTGCCGCGCAATACCCATGCAATAGCCATCTGGGATAGCTTCTGTCCGCGCTGCAGGGCGAGTTCGTTTAACTTTTTGACCTTTGCAATCTTCTCTTCTGTGATCTGCTCCGGTTTTAAGAATACACTTTGGCTTGCAGCACGAGAATCCTGTGGAATTCCATTCAGGTATTTGTCGGTTAATACTCCACCGGCCAGACAAGAGTATGCGATGCAGCCAACACCTCCTTCTTCCAAAACATCAAGCAATCCGTCTTCCACCCAGCGGCTGAACATGGAGTAATTCGGCTGATGAATCAAGCAGGGAGTGCCCATGGACTTAAGCATTTCAATGGCTTTTTTCGCTGGCTCCGCTCTGTAGTTGGAGATACCTACATAAAGAGCCTTTCCTTGGCGGACAATCAAATCCAGTGCTGCCATGGTTTCCTCCAGTGGAGTTTCCGGGTCAGGACGGTGATGGTAGAAAATATCTACATAGTCAAGCCCCATGCGCTTTAAGCTCTGATCCAGACTGGATACCAAGTTTTTCTTTGAGCCCCATTCTCCATAAGGTCCCGGCCACATACGGTAACCTGCTTTGGTCGAGATGATCATTTCATCCCTGTAGTCCTTAAAATCCGCCTTTAGAATTCTTCCGAAGTTCTCTTCCGCGGATCCCGGCGGTGGTCCGTAATTGTTTGCGAGGTCAAAATGCGTGATTCCCAGGTCAAAGGCACGCCGGACCATCGCACGGCTGTTATCATACAGAGTAACGTCGCCAAAATTATGCCAGAGGCCCAGAGATATTGCAGAAAGCTTCACACCGCTTTTTCCGCATCGGTTATACTTCATTTTATCATACCTGTTATCGCTTGCCAGATAAGCCATATTTATTACCTCCTGTTGTGTTTTTTTCAGGAATACCGTATAAATTTCATGTAAGCTTGCTTACTTTCATTCCTGCATACATTTTACCACAGCGAAGCTAAAATAAACATTTCATTACGTGCTATAAACATGGTATAATGTCACTTGTATAGATACGAATCTGAATGCAGGAGGTCTCCCGTGTGCTATTATAAATATAACTATACGGCCGGTATGGAACAATCAAATATTGACTTAAAGCTTTATTACTGCGGGTGTAGCTTTTGAATAAAGTTTGTACGTTTTATTTCTTGTAGAAGGCATAACTTCATTGGAATATTTTATAGGTTTTAAAATAAAGTTTGTTATTTTTCAAGAGTAACAGTACTTTTAATTATACAGATTTTAAAATAATGTTTGTATCTCTTGTACATAAGCGGCGATGGCTTATAAAATACAAACTGAATTACAAATATACAATCATTATTTTAAACGTACAAACTTTATTTTAAATCTACACCCACTCTTGACAACTATATTTTTCATGGTAACATTGTATATAAATCCTATTTACTGTAAATATTGTTAAATAGTACATAGTGTTACAAAAATGGTTATAATAACAATAAATGAAGGGAGTTTTATTATGAGAAAACTTAAAAAACTCATCTGTTTTACCGCCATTTTCAGTATGTTAGCAACAAGCAACGTTAGTGCAGCAGTAAACAAAACCGACCATAGCGTCTCCAAAAATAAGTTTAAAACTGAGGTTAAATTCAAAAACGCAAAGGTAGAAAGGAAAGATGGCTATACACTAACAACTATTACTGACAAAGAGGATCTAAGTAGGCCTGAAATTTTAGCCGGTGCAGAAATACCAGAAGGATACAAACTTGTTGAGGTAGTAGTCGGGGTGAGCGATACCCAGGATCAAGCATTATCAACTCCAACCCAAGAGGTATCATCATCTGAAGGTTCCCAACTAATTAAGCCTTATGGAATAATACCACCACCAATATATTATTATTGGGCGGACAATGTTTACCATAACCCTATAGAATGCTATTTTCCTAATAGTCCTGATTATAGTGATTGGTACGATGGTCCAGCTAATGTTGATATAGCAGAGGAAAGAGGTTTCACTTCAAAATATTCTACAACAACCGGGTTAGATACGGGTAAAATATCATCAACCGTAGGGTTCGAGGTTGGTGTATCTTATAAACGTACTGTAACTTACAAATTTACCGTCGCATCAAATGAAAGAGTTAATGTAAAAGTTCACTCAAATAACCTGGAAACAAGTTATAATGAATATAGGAGAGAAATCAGTACACCTAATTCGACTGAAAATTTAGGAGTTAGATATGCATATAACCCAATTGGAGCAATATGGTTCCAGTATAGATATACTAAATAGACGGCCAGATCACGATTAACATTTATCTTTTTTGTTACACCTAATTAGCATTATTGATTGTAAATAGGATATTCAAAATACGTGCGTGTTTTAGATAGTTACTGTCTCGGCTCAGGCTGGGACTGTTTTTTTGTCCTGATATAGACAGCGATAAGAAAAAATGGTACTATTTCCCTATGAAATACGAGGAGGGGATTTATGGATAAAAAGTTATGTTATGTATTAGGGACAGTGTTTATTATTACAAGTGGAATTTTATATTCTTTTGAGAGATTTATTGCATACTTTGTGTGGATTAGTAAGATGAATGCACATACTGTTAGTTTTCCTCCTTATCCTAGTTTACCAGGTTTATTGACAAATATTTTTGTTCCAATATTTATCATAGTAGGAATAACTTTTTTTGTATTAAGTTATAACAAAAGTAATAAGTGATAGGGGTATGAGTAGTAATGGAACAGAAAACAGCCATAAGGTAGAAAATTTGAGAGATAAGAGGGTATGACTGCAAAAATATACGTGGAACAATCGCACTCATTGAATCCGGCACTAAGACAATTGTAGGCACAGTCGAAATTATAGACTCAATAAAAGATACTTGGAAAGAGCTAAATGATAACGTAGACAAACATTGTATTCAAGATACGAGAATAATAACCTATAAAAAGTCTTATGCATGGGTATTATCTAATCCAATTATATTTGAAGTACCTATTCTCCACCCCAGTGTAAAGCTGGCGATGTTGGCAAAAGAACCTTGCACTGCCAGCTTTACTTTATAGCGTTTCAAAATAATCAATGTTTGTTTTAAAAGTACATACTTTATTTTAATCGTACAAACTATATTTTAAAGCTACTGCGGGACTGAAAATTGTAAGCCCAATCATTCCTGGGGCCCCGCCGTGAAAGACCATTTTAAAATTCACTATGTACACAGTGGAAAAGGAATCCTGCAGGTGGGAACAAACACATATTTCCTGACTAAAGGGCAAGGATTCCTGATATGGCCTCATACGGTTTCCTACTATAAAGCGGATGAAGAAGATCCCTGGACATATTCCTGGGTTGCTTTCCATGGACTTAATGCAGAGTCCTATTTGCGGCGTGCCAGCTTAACTTTGGAGACCCCTATATTCCAATGCCGCAATGAGGAGGTCCTGCAAGAACGATTTATTGAAATGTTTGAAGCCTGCAAAAAGGATCACAGCCGGGATGTAAGCCTACTAAGCTCTCTCTATGCATTTCTAGCCAACCTTATGGAGGAATGTGTGCTGGAAGATTCTCATGTCAGAAAGGCAAAACCCGGGGACATGTATATAAAAAAAGCCATTGACTTTATCGAAACCAATTATTCAAGGCATATAAGTGTTGCTGAAATCGCTGAGTACGTGGGTTTAAATAGAAGGTATTTTTCGAAACTTTTTTCCGATATACTGGATATTTCGCCCCAGAACTTCCTGATCCAATTCCGGATGAACAAGGCCTGCGAGCTCATGAAGAACCCGTACCTTTCCATTGCGGAAATTTCAAATTCCGTGGGATATAGCGATCCGCTGCTGTTTTCCAGAATATTTAAGAATACAAAGGGGATCGCGCCCAAATACTACCGGAGGAACGAACTTGAGCCTGTATCCGGCAGCGTCTCCTCCTTATTGAAAGGAACACGTTAATTATGTTCCCTTAAAGTGCTTTCTATAGTGTCGTGGAGGAGATCCTTTGACTTTTTTAAAGATTTTTGAAAAAAGCAGGGGATCTTCATAGCCCACCGAACGGGAGATGTCCCCGATGGAAAGCACTTCATTATTCATCAGCTCACAAGCCCTGTTTACTCGGAAATGAATAAGATAATCCTGAATCGATGCATTTAGGTGTTCTTTAAACAGAGTACCGAGATAGCTGCGGTCCAAGCCTACATGGTGTGCTATTTCCTGAACGGATATCTTTCTGGAGTAATTCATTTCAATATACGCACAAACTTGTTTCACATACTGCTCTTTCCGATTGGTACTGATATCGAGAGCGGCCTCTCCAGGAGCTGCTTCAATAAGTTGGGATAAAAAAAGGTAAAGCAGTCCCAGAAGGCGGATTTCCCTGCCTTTCACCAATGCCTTTGTTTCCAGCATCTGATCAAAACAATCTTTGATAAAGCGATCCTTTGAATAAGCGAAAATAGGGTTATATGCTGTCAGTTTTGCATTTTTTAAATATTGTTCGGCTTTTAGGCCGTGGAAGCCAACCCAGGAGTAATGCCAGGGATCTTCGGCATCTGCCTGATAATAGGTAACAATATCCGGACAGATAAGAAACCCCTGCCCCTCGCGTAAATGGTACGTTTTATCGCCGACCTGGAAAATTCCTTTGCCGCTGAGAATGAAGTGTATCAGGAAATGATCTCTAACAGCAGGCCCGAAGGAATGATTCCGATTACATACTTCAGTACCGCATTGATACATATTCAAATCTGTATGGTTTAGCCGGTTAATCTCTAAATAAACCAAATCCATCGCCCCTCTGCGCAAAAATAAAAAATCGTATATCTAGTATTATACCATATTTCAATAGCATGTTTCCATTTACTTTAAAAAGCTTGGGGATATAATTAAATTAACGCGTTGTGCTAGCTTTGCTAAGAAAAGTGTCCTTCCAGGACAGCTTCAATAGCAACGCTCAGACGACTTTGAGGGAAATGTCTCTGGGGTTCGAGCATAAAGTCGCTTCCCTTAGAGGGATTCCTTAACGAATTGCTGCGCAGCGAATCAAGGTAGAATATGCCGCTGATGCGGATATTCGTTGGTCAGTGAAGCTGCCTTCCATGACACTTTCCTTGCAGCTAGCACAACGCGTTAATTTAGATATTTGGCAAGGAAATAAATCATTATTCTAAGCCTTGCCAAGTATGTTACTCCCTTACGGTTACAGCAACATCAAGGGACCATGAGTAACGTGTCCGTTATAAATCCAAAACATTGTAAGGAGGATGACCCTATGCCTAAAATTACTTTTATGGGTGCCGGAAGTACAGTCTTTGCTAAAAACGTTTTAGGAGATTGTATGATGACACCTGCGCTGCAGGATTCTCACATCGCGCTCTTTGATATTGACCTTCAGAGACTGAAAGATTCTGAAAATATGTTAAAGAATATTAACGAAAACTGTAATGAAGGTCGTGCCAAAATTGTAGCCTACACGGACCGGAAAAAAGCGCTGGAAGGTGCAGACTATGTTGTTAATGCCATACAAGTGGGGGGATATGAGCCCTGCACCGTTACGGATTTTGAGATTCCGAAGAAATACGGTTTGCGTCAAACCATAGCCGATACCCTGGGAATCGGCGGAATATTCCGTGCCCTGAGGACCATTCCTGTTATGCTTGACTTTGCTAAGGACATGGAGGAAGTATGTCCCAGTGCCTGGTTCCTGAACTATACGAACCCCATGGCCATGCTGACGGGAGCCATGTTAAAAGCAACCGGCATAAAAACAGTAGGATTGTGCCACAGTGTCCAAGGTTGTGCATCCCATCTTTTAAAGGGCCTGGAAATGCCTGCGGATAATATCCAGTGGAAGATTGCGGGTATTAACCACATGGCCTGGCTGTTGGAGATAACGAGGGATGGCAAGGACATTTACCCGGAAATTAAGAAGAAAGCGTTAAACAGGCCTACTCCTCATAATGATATGGTTCGCTATGAAATCATGAAGCAGTTTGGTTATTACGTAACAGAGTCCAGCGAGCACAACGCGGAGTACATGCCGTATTTCATAAAAAGCAAATATCCTGAATTGATTGAACGGTTCAATATTCCTTTGGATGAGTATCCACGCCGCTGTGTAAAGCAGATTGAGAGATGGGAAACTATGAGGGATGAACTGGTGCATGATAAAAACATAGAACATAAACGCTCCGGTGAGTATGCTTCCTACATGATGGAAGCCATGGAAACGGATAATCCTTTTAAGATCGGAGGAAATGTCCTAAATACAGGGCTTATTACAAATCTTCCGAAAGAAGCCTGTGTTGAAGTGCCCTGTCTGGTTGACCGAAGCGGAATAACTCCCTGCTATGTAGGGGCTTTGCCGCCACAGCTGGCAGCTCTGAATATGACCAATATCAATGTTCAGCTTCTTACCATCGAGGCTGCCTTGACGCTGAAAAAGGAAAATATCTACTACGCAGCCATGTTGGATCCTCATACCTCGGCAGAACTGTCCATTGATGACATTAAAGCCATGTGTGATGATTTGATTGAGGCCCATGGGAACTGGCTGCCGAAGTACAAATAGAAGTGAATTGGCCCGGTTTTGCCGGTCATCAAGACTTCTGGCGTAGGTGCTGCTGCGCCGGAATGCTGAATATTAAAATAGAAAGCACCCGTGTCTTCAGGAAGTACTTCTTGAAAATAAAGGGGTGCTTTTTTATAGGCTCCTTCTCGTAAATTAATACTATTAACGCGAAGAGCCTGATTGCAGACCGAACAGGCGCATGGTTTTGAAACTACAGCCGATTTTTATGAGATAGCCCTGTTTTTCCGCTTTACATTTCCTGAAGAAACTGCTAATATGTTGAATACTGGTAAAAAACGAGATCAATGAAAGAGCTGGTGTACATGTTTAACGTATTCAAAGCCAATATAAAAAACATAGGCTTCATCCTGCTGGGAAATACCCTCTATGCCCTGGCGGTGACTATGTTCATCCTTCCCAATAGCTTGATTACCGGGGGAACCACCGGATTGGCGCTGGTGTTCCAGCACCGGATGGGTGTTCCTATCACGGTGTTTGTTTCTGTCTTCAACATCGCCATGTTTGTCTTGGGCGCAGTCGTTCTCGGCAGGAAGTTTGCCCTTACCACCCTGGTCAGCACCTTTTACTATCCTTTTATCCTGGGTCTCTTTCAGAAAATTCCACAGTTAAAGGATATGACTTCCAACCCTCTGCTTGCCACTATTTATGCCGGCATAATGATCGGCTTCAGCATAGGAATCGTTATCAGGGCAGGGGCATCCACCGGCGGTATGGATATACCTCCCCTCGTATTAAATAAAAATTTTGGACTTCCGGTTTCCGGAGTGATGTACGCCTTTGACTTTACGATCCTGCTGGCACAAATGCTTTTCGCAAACAAAGAGCAGGTGCTCTATGGGATTTTGCTGGTGCTGATTTATACAGTAGTGCTGGATAAGGTATTGCTCATGGGGCTGTCCCGGACCCAGGTGAAAATCGTCAGCGAAAAGTACCGGGAAATAAACCAGATGATTGTCCAGCGGTTGGACCGGGGGGCCACACTGCTTCATGCGGAAACCGGTTATTGCCACCAGGAGAACTGGATGGTCCTTACAGTAGTCTCCAACCGGGAGCTGCCAAAGCTGAATCAACTGGTGCTTTCCATTGATCCCAAGGCCTTCATGATTATCAACAAAGTCAATGAAGTAAAAGGGCGCGGCTTTACCATGGATAAGCTTTATAAATAAAAGGTATAGGGAGGGCGTAAAAGCCCTTTTTTCCATGTCTCCTAGACGGGTTCCTTTCGAAAGGCTTTGGGAGAAGTGCCCTTTACCTTTTTAAAAATCTTTGAAAACAGCAGTTGATCTTCGTAGCCGATGGAACGGGAGATATCTCCAATGCTGAGGGCATTGTTTCCCAGGAGTTCACAGGCCTTGCCGATTCTAAAGTTAATGAGAAAGTCCTGGGGAGATGTGTTCAGGTATTCCTTGAACAGAGAGAAGAGATAACTCCGGTCAATACCAACACTGGACGCAATTTCCTGGACGGTTATCTTTTGAGCATAATTCATTTTAATAAAGTCGATGGCCTTTTTCACATATTGTTCCTTGCGGTCTTCCGGATTCTCAAAGTGTTTATTCGCTTCAGAGGCCTCCACCAAAAGCGACAGAAAAATATAAAGAAGACCCAATAGTTTTATATCGCTGCTTTTTGCAAGCTTTTTCGTATCGATCATTTCATTAATGCATGTTTTAAGGGAGTCATCCCTATCAAAGCTGAAAATAGGGTTATCTGCAGAAAGGTTAGCCCGTTTCAGGTAATTTTCCGCCTTCAGGCCATGGAAGCCAACCCAGCAATAGCTCCAGGGCTCCTCCAAATCAGCTTGGTATGATATGACGGTATTGGGAGGAATCAGAAAGCCGGAACCTTTTTCGAGTTTATATGTGTTGCTGCCGATATGGTAGGTACCTTTCCCACTGGTGATATAGTGAATGATATAATGATCCCGCAGTGCCGGTCCCCAGGAATGCCCGGAAACACAATCTTCAATACCACATCGATACATGTTTAGATCCGTATGATCCGGTTTGTTAATATAAATCTTCTCTAACATATAGCACCTCACATAAAAAAACCACAATAAATATATACAACATTATACCATATAATAATAACATATTTCTATTTACTTTACAAACCTATGCCTTATAATTAAGTTAAAGAGATACGACATGGAACCATTCACACAAATGAGAGGAGATATTTTTATGGCAGAATTACGCTGGCATCCATTGACAAAAGATTGGGTTATGATTGCTTCCCACAGGCAGAACCGGCCACAAATGCCCAAAGACTGGTGTCCCTTCTGTCCGGGCTCAGGAAAGGTACCGGAACAGTATGATGTTTTTAAATATGATAACGATTTCCCTGCGCTTTCTCAGAATCCGCCTGTACCGGATGATGTAGCGACGGAGATCTACAAAACAAAGGAAGCCTACGGAAAATGTGAAGTGATTTTATATTCTCCGGAGCACACCATCACCTTACCGGAACTTTCTACCGATCATGTGAAAAAAGTGGTAGACCTTTGGGTGGAACGGTATAACGAGATCAAAAAAGATGAAAACATCAAATATATATTTATCTTTGAAAACAGGGGAGAAGTTGTAGGCGTGACCATGCCGCACCCCCACGGACAGATCTACGGCTACTCCTTTGTTCCTAAAAAACTGCAGTTGGAGCTGGAATCCTGCAAAGAATACTTTGAAGAGAAAAAACGCTGTTTGATTTGTGACATGCTAAAGGACGAGGTGGCCTTCGGACAAAGAATTATTTTTGAAAATGACGATTTTATCGTATTCCTGCCTTTCTTCTCCGAGTATCCGTATGGAATGTACATCGCCAGCAAAAACCACATGCAGAATCTGGCGCAGTTTACGGAATCCCAGAAATATAACCTTGCAAAGGCAGTCCGTGAAGCTACAGGTACCTTGGACTCACTTTTCGGGTATCACTTCCCCTATATGATGTGCATGCACCAGGATCCTGTAAATAGCGGGGACCACAGTGAGTATTACCACTTCCACATCGAGTTCTTCCCACCGATGCGCTCGGCGGAAAAACAGAAATTTAACGCTTCCAGTGAAACAGGAGCATGGGCGCATTGTAATCCTACGGCGCCGGAAGAAAAGGCAGAAGAACTGCGGCAGGCATATAAGCGTTTTATGGATAAAGACGGAAATAGATAAGATTTTAAGGAGGTTGAGTTTATGGAAGTTATGGAGATTAAGAAGAGGTTCATTGAGATTTACGGAGGCAGTGAGGAGGACCTGCGGGTGTTCGTATCACCGGGGAGGGTGAACCTCATCGGGGAACATACGGATTATAATGGTGGATTTGTTTTTCCAGCGGCCCTCACCATGAGAACCACCATTGTAGTGCGGCCAAGGGCGGACAGAGTCATAAACCTGGCTGCTACAGATCTGGACTGCAGGGTAAGTGCTTCCCTGGATGAACTGGAGAAATACAAAAGCCTGGAATGGGGGAACTACCAGCTGGGTGTTGCAGATGAACTGCAAAAGGCAGGATACACCCTCATTGGCTGTGACATGCTCTATGATGATACGGTACCTCATGGCGGCGGGTTGTCCTCTTCTGCGGCTATCGAAGTAGCGACGGGACTGACACTGGCAACACTGGGAAATGAAGCCAAAGGCATCCACAAGGAAATCGATATGGTGGAAATGGCCAAGATCGGCCAGAAGGCGGAAAATAACTTCGTAGGCGTTAACTGCGGTATCATGGACCAGTTCGCATCTGCCATGGGCAAGGCAAATCATGCAATTTTCCTCGATTGCAAGGATTTGAGCTATAAACACGTGCCGCTGAATATAAAAGGACATAAGATTGTAATTGCAAATACAAACAAAAAACGCAGCCTGGCTCATTCGAAATACAACGAAAGAAGGAGCGAGTGCGAAGCAGGTCTTGAAATACTTAAAACTGCCATTCCTGAGGCTACCTGTCTGGGGGTTATCAGTTACGAGCAGTTTAAGCAGAATCAACACCTTATAAAGGACGAAGTGATCCGAAAGAGAGTAGAACATGTTATCTCCGAATGCGACAGGGTGCTGCGATCCATCGATGCCCTTACTGCAGATAATATCGTAGAATTTGGAAAGCTGATGATCGGGTCCCACAATTCGCTGAGGGACTTGTACGAAGTAACAGGAATCGAGCTTGACACTCTGGTGGAAGAAGCACTGAAGATTGAAGGGGTTCTGGGTTCCAGAATGACTGGGGCCGGTTTCGGCGGATGTACGGTCAGCATTGTGCGGGAAGATGCAGTAGATAAATTTATTGAACAAGTGGGCGATAACTATTATAATAAGGTAGGATTGAAAGCTTCCTTCTATGTTTCGGAAGTCGGCGATGGAGGAAGGGAAATTAGGTAATTGAAAATTGAGAATTGAAAATGGAGAATTAGTTTTAGGGTTTATTACACAAACCATTTTTCAATTCTCAATTCTCCATTCTCAATTAAATAGAAGCGGAGGTATTCATATGGCAATTTTAGTTACCGGAGGAGCCGGTTATATAGGCAGTCATACGGCTGTAGAGCTTTTGGATCAAAACGAAGAAGTGGTTATTGTCGATAACCTTCAGAAGGGACACAAAGGAGCTATCCTGGGCGGTAAATTTTACGAAGGGGACTTGCGGGATGATGCATTTCTGGATAAGGTCTTCACGGAAAATGATATCGAAGCAGTCATACACTTTGCGGCCGATTCACTGGTGGGTGAAAGTGTCGTAGAGCCGTTGAAATACTATAACAATAACGTCGTATCCACCTTAAAGCTTCTTTCCAAAATGAAGGAGCATGGAGTGAATAAAATCGTATTTTCCTCTACGGCTGCGACCTATGGTGAACCTGAAAGCATACCCATCTTGGAATCGGATAAAAACAATCCGACCAATCCCTACGGTGAAACGAAGCTGGCAGTGGAAAAGGCACTGAAATGGGCAGACAATGCTTATGGCATCAAATCCATCAGTCTGCGGTACTTTAACGCAGCCGGAGCTCATATCAGTGGAAAAATCGGAGAGGACCATACTCCGGAGAGCCACCTGATCCCGATTATTCTCCAGGTTGCACTGGGAAAAAGGGAAGCCATCAGCATCTTCGGAGACGACTATGAGACTCCGGATGGTTCCTGTATCCGTGACTACATCCATGTAACAGACCTGGCACAAGCGCATATTCTGGCTTTGAAGAAGCTGCGGAATGGTGGAGATAGTGCAGTTTACAATCTAGGGAACGGAAAGGGTTTTTCCGTTAAGGAAGTTATTGAAATAGCGAGAGAAGTAACAGGCGAGAAAATAAAAGCGGTTGTAGCGGATCGAAGGCCTGGAGATCCTGCCATCCTCATTGCATCTTCCGACAAGATTCAGAAGGAACTTAATTGGCAGCCCCAATACAACGACCTGAGGACAATAATGGAAACCGCCTGGAACTGGCATAAGAACCATCCGAATGGTTTTGAAGATTAAATATGAATGTAAAGCCCGCAGTACTTCTACCAGTACTGCGGGCTTTACATTTAACGGAATTGTTGACTTTTGCAGCCTACTGAATTAGAATCTAATAAATGGAACAAAATATACGGATAGCATACGTAGAACCTGTAAAATTCAGGCCTAACGTGTGATAGCGATGAGTAAGGTGAAATTATGCATATAAATAAAAACAGCCCGATACCGGTGTATTATCAGTTAAAGAATATAATACTGCAAAAAATAGAAAATGGAGAATTTACAGCAGAGAATCCCATCCATTCGGAAAGAGAACTTAGCGAAACGCTGGGCATCAGCCGGATGACCGTGCGTCAAGCTTTAAACCAGTTGGTTTCGGAAGGTGTCCTTTACAGAGAAAAGGGGAAGGGAACCTTTGTCTCCAAGAGTAGAATTCAGCAGCGTAATATATCCAGTTTTTCAGATACCGTTAGAAGCAAGGGCATGGTGCCTTCCACTAAAATTCTGAATTTCGCCAAAACCGGGGTCAATGCGGAGGTTGCCGCAAGCTTGGGAATAGAAGCCGGTGAGTTGGTCTACAATATAAAAAGGCTGAGGTTGGCCGATGCGGCGCCTATTGCCATCGAGGAAGTATTTCTTCCCGAAAAATATTGCCATGGCTTGGATCAATATGATCTAACGGAGTCACTGTACAGCATCATGAAAAAGGAATATTCCTATTCCATTCATTACGTAGATAACATGATCGAGGCAGTAAAGCCTTCAAAGGAGGATCGAGTGCTTCTTGATATCGGTACGTCGGTGCCGGTGCTTGGAGTTACCGGCGTTGTTTATACCTCCAGTGATATGAAGCTGTGGTATGAAAAGTCCTTGTATCGTTCAGATATGTATCTTTATAATGTACGAATTTTTGTATAAGTAGGAAAAACCTATTGATTCACATAAGATAAAGTGATAATATAAGAATATAACTGGTATATACAACTATACATATATACCTTAATTCGAATAGGTGAGGGATGTACAATGACTTTAATGTGGAAAGAAATTCATGAGCAGCCTGAGGTGCTCAGAACCTGTCTTGAAAAAAATAAAAGCACGATTGCGGAAATCGTAAGGCTTTTGGATGCAAAGGGGATCGGGTCCGTATACATCGCTGCAAGAGGCACCTCTGACCATGCGGGCATTTATGCAAAATACATTATCGAGCTGGTAAAAGGAGTGCCTGTTGCAATGGCTGCACCATCCATACTAACCATGTACCAAAAAAGTTTGAATTTGAAAAATACCCTGGTGATCGGGATATCCCAGTCAGGGAAAGCTGCAGATGTGCTGGAAGTTGTAAAGGAGGGAAACCGTCAGGGGGCCCTGACTGTCAGTGTGACTAACTTCCCTGATTCACCCATGGCGCAAGAAGCAAATTTCCATTTGTGCTGTGAAGCCGGACTGGAGAAGAGTGTGGCCGCTACAAAAACCTTTACTTCTCAGTTGATGCTGCTGGCCAATCTGGCTGCGGAGTGGGCGAAAGATGAGAAGATGAAGGAAGACTTGAATAAAGTTCCTCAGCTGGTGGAAGAAACCTTGAAACTGGGAGATGAAATTGCTGAGAAAGTACAAAGGTACAGGTTCATGAATGAATGCTTCATGCTGGCAAGAGGCGTTAATTATGCCATCGCCATGGAAGCCGCATTAAAGACCCAGGAGACCGGCTACATCCGCGCAAAAGCCTATGCTGTTTCCGATTTCCATCATGGTCCCTTTGCGATGATCGAAAAAGATATGCCTGTGTTTGTATATGCACCTGAAGGGCCTTCCCTGCGTGATATGCTGGAAATACTCAACAAACTGAAGGAGAGGGATGCTGAAATCGTTGTCATATCCAACAACCAGGAGGTATTGGATATGGGTGTGACTTCCTTCCGTATACCGGATACGGATAACGATGTCATTTCTCCGTTCCTGAATGTAGTCGTCGCGCAGATGTTTGCCTGCCAGTTATCGCTGGCCAGGGGGCTGAATCCTGATAGTCCCAGAGGATTGAATAAGGTTACTATTACCCGATAATAGGAAAGCGCCGATGGGTTAATCAATCGGCGCTTTTTACATGTATTAGAAGATCTATTGGTCATTCTCCCGAATCTCCACCCTGCGGATCTTTCCACTGATGGTCTTTGGCAGCTCCGTAACAAATTCGATGATTCTCGGATATTTGTAAGGGGCAGTTACCCGTTTTACATGCTCCTGCAATTCAACCACCAGTTGCTGGCTGCCGTCATATCCCTTGGCTAATATCACTGTTGCTTTTACGATCTGCCCTCTGTCGGGGTCAGGAACCGCAGTGATGGCACACTCAAGGACTGCAGGATGTTCCAGCAGAGCGCTTTCCACTTCAAAAGGCCCAATTCTATAGCCGGAGCTTTTGATGACGTCATCAGCCCTGCCTACAAACCACAGATACCCGTCTTCATCCCTCCATGCCATGTCGCCGGTATAATAAATGCCATCATGCCAAACCTTCTTTGTCAGTTCCGCATCCCTGTAATACCCGTCAAACATGCCAAAGGGTTTGCGGCGACCGGTGCGAACCACGATTTGCCCCTCTTCGCCGACTTCAACGGAATTTCCATTTTCATCGACCAGATCAATGTCATAGCCGGGGGAAGGCTTGCCCATAGATCCTGGCTTGGGTTCCATCCAGGGGAAGGTGCCTGCGGTAACGGTCAACTCCGTCTGACCGTAACCCTCCATCAGTTTTAAGCCTGTAGCTTTAAGAAACTGGTGGTATACCTCGGGATTGAGGGGCTCGCCGGCGATAGAGCAGTGCCGGAGTTTACTCAGATCATACTTTGTCAGGTCTTCCTTGATAAAGAATCTATAAATGGTCGGAGGAGCACAAAAACTTGTCACGCCATGCTTGATGATAACCTCCAGCATCTCCCTGGGTACGAATTTATCATAGTCGTATACGAAAACGGCACATCCGCAGAGCCATTGACCATAGATTTTACCCCAGACAGCTTTTGCCCAGCCGGTATCGGCAACGGTAAGATGCAGGCCATCGTCGTCTACATTCTGCCAGTACTTGGCAGTCAGGATATGTCCCAGGGGATAGGTATAATTATGCTGCACCATCTTCGGCATACCTGTAGTACCGGAGGTAAAGTACAGGAGCATGATATCGCTGTTTTGCGATGCATCGTTTCCGGTGGGCTTTTCAAAATCGGAAGAGGCCAGCTCCAATTCCCGGTGAAAATCGAACCAATCTTCCCTGGAACCTCCGACCAATGCCTTTGCTTGTAGGGAAGGGGACTTGGTTTGAGCTTCTTCCACGTGCTGTATAACTTCAGGTTCGTTTACACAGACAATCATTTTTATATCGGCGGCATTATTCCGATAAACAATATCCTTGGTGGTTAACAGGTGCGTAGCGGGAATACAGATTGCCCCCAGCTTATGCAGAGCAAGAATGCAAAACCAGAATTCGTAATGCCTCTTTAATACCAGCATAACGGGGTCACCCTTGCGGATGCCGGCCTTTTTGAAGAAATTGGCCGCTTTGTCACTGTAGTATTTCAACTGTCCGAAATTGAAAACTGCTTCATTTCCCTTATCATCACACCAGACAAGGGCCACTTTTTCAGGTGTTTCTTTTGCCATCTGATCGACGACATCATAAGCGAAGTTGAAGTTTTCCGGTATATTTATGGTAAAATCCCGAACAAATTCCTCATAGGAATCAAAGGTTATCTTCGAAACAAATCTATCGAGCATATAAGACCTCCAAATCAAAGTTGAAAACAATTACTCTCTCTATATATGGGGTAACTCCCGGAAGTTTCGGGTGGGATCAAACACAGCTTATAAAGCATTTAAAAAATAATGGCCAGGAATTTGGAAGTCTTTCCGCCTACCGTCTTCATTCCATGGTTTACACCGGAATCAAAATATAGGGAATCTCCTTCATTAAGTACAATCTCATATCCATTTATAAACACTTTCAGGGTACCTTCAAGTACATAGTTAAATTCCTGGCCAGGGTGAGAATTGTAATGAACAGGGGATTCTTCCGCTTCAGGCTCTACTGTGACGAGGAAGGGTTCTGCCTTTTTGTTTATAAAGTTATAGGCAAGGTTTTGGTATTTGTAGTGCTCTCTTCTTTCGACACTAACCCCTTTACCTTTTCGTACAACGCAGTAGGTGTGAAGCTTCGGTGCATCTCCTGTTAAAATGGCTGTCAGTTCTACATTAAATCGGTTTGCAACGTTATAAAGAAAACTTACAGGTATATCTGTGGTGCCGCTTTCGTATTCCAAATAGGTTTCAAGCTTGACACCCAGCTCTTTTGCCAGGGATTCCGTAGAAATCCCTGCTATTTCACGCAGTTCCTTAATTCTAGCTGCTATTTGCCTGATTTGTTCTGACATGGATTTTATCCCTCCGATTATATCTATACACATCGGATTGGCAACTGCTGAATTGGGCATCGTACAGCCAACGGTTCTGGGGCTTTACGATGCACGAATCAATTAAGTTCCATCCAAATTTATATAATAATTTTTATGATATCACAGTAAAATATGGCAAGTAAATACAGGTGAAGCGTTTGAATAATAATGCGTAAATTTTTATCGGGTAGAAGAATAAACAGTAAAAACTTATTGAAAATCTTCAATATATCTTCGAAGCTATGGAAATATTTGTCGAGATATGCTATATTAATAGAATTAGAGCTTATTTTAGTATTTATTTTTATTCCATGTGGGAGGTGGCGTTCTTGTCCATAAGCAAAAAAGTTTCGATAACACTGGCGGTCGTTTTGCTGGTTTCCATGGTAGGGATCGCATTATTGAATTACTATAATATGATGAATACGGTCACAGAGACCAGTAGTCAGGAGCTTCTCGATCTTGACGGTATAGAAAGCGAGAAGCTGTATAATGCAATTGAGAGTGAAAAAGTATTGCTTTCAACTCTTTGTATGCAGGATGCTTTTAAGAATCTAATCATTACGAAAGAGGATAGCACTCTCGGAAATGAGTACCTCCGATATAAAAGTGCATCGGAAAAAATACTTGCCGAACAGGTGAAGCGGGTTGGAAATAGCGAACAGCTATATCTGGTGGATGCCAACGGATTTATTTTAGCCAGCAGTGACAGGAAGGATTCTTACTCAAGCGCAGCCAGAGTGGCCCATGTCCAGGAGGCACTGAAAGGGAACTTCATCATCGGAGAAATGAAGTTTTCCGAAGTATCCGGCAGGCGGATAAAGCCCATGGCTTCTCCGATCACTGAAAATGGAAAAGTTATAGGCGCTGTTATCAATGAAATCTATTTGGACAGCTTCTCCAAATATCTGGCAGGACTTAAGATGGGAAACTATGAAACCAGTTATGCATATCTGGTGGACAAGGACGGTACCATGCTTTACCATAAGACTGCGGATAAGATGGGACAAGCTGTTGAAAACAGTACCATCGCAGATGCAGTGAAAAGGCTGCAAAACGGAGAGAAAGTTGAGAAGGAGTTTTCAACCTATCCATATGAAGGAAAAAAGAAAATGGTAGCCTATACCGCTATTCCCGAGGTGAATTGGATTCTGGCGGTAGTAGTCGATGAGGAAGAATTTAAAGCGCCCATCGTCAATATGACAATATTTATGTTGCTTTGTGCATTGGTAGTTTCGGTAATTTGCCTCGTAGTGGGTATGGTTTTTACGAATCGAATCGTTAAGCCCATTAAAATGGTGGCGAAAGTGGTGGACCGTACTGCCAGTCTTGATCTGACCTATGACAACAGTTACGAAAAGCTGCAGAAGAGAAAGGATGAGACGGGAACCATCGCCCGGTCGGTTGCAAATATGCGGAAATCGCTGAGAAATGTTACGGGACAGCTTGTAGAGGTATCCAAAAGTGTTGAGGAGAACGCAGTTCAGGTAGTGGCTCTCGCGGAAAAACTGAAAGAACAGACCGATGAAACGGCCGCGGTAACAGAGCAGATTTCAGCAGGCATGGAAGAAACTGCAGCAGCTTCGGAGGAAATCAATGCAACGGCAGTGGATATTGAATCCGCAGTGGGAAGTATCACGGAACAGACGGCAAAAGGGGCGGAATCCGCTTCCGGCATCAGCCGTAGAGCGGAACAGTTAAAACAGGACGCTATAGTGTCCGCTCAAAATGCCGATAAAGTATACAATGAAACAAAAACAGGTCTATATAAAGCACTGGAAGAATCAAAAGAGGTTACGAAAATACATACCCTTACGGAGGCCATCGTACAAATCACGGATCAGACAAACCTGCTGGCATTGAATGCCGCTATCGAAGCGGCTAGAGCAGGAGAAGCAGGAAGAGGATTCGCCGTCGTTGCGGAAGAGATTCGGAAACTGGCAGAGCAGTCTTCCAAGACAGCTTCCGGTATTTCAGGGATCGTTAAGACGGTAGATTCTTCTGTGGAGAATCTGGCCGGAAGTGCGCGGATGCTGCTGGAGTTTATCGATAATGAAGTCAAGGGAGACTATGAGAAGCTGATCAATACCGGCGAACAATACCATCAAGACGCGCAGCTGTTCAGTAATATGATGGTTGAGTTTAGCGCCACAGCCCAGCAGCTTAATGCTTCCATCAACAGCATAACCGCAGCCATTTCCCAGGTTACCTCCACTGTAAATGAAGGGGCTACAGGAGTAGAAAACATTGCGGAGAAAACAGCTGTTATATCGGAAAGTTCAGATAAAGTAAAGGAGATGGCACGCCAGAATCTGGATAGTGCAGAAGGGTTGAAGCAGCTTAGATCCATGTTTAAGCTGAAGGCATAATGACTATAAAAATATAGGCGGATAGAGAAAAAAGGGATACAGTTCTGATTATGAAAACAGAGTTGTACCCCTTTTTCTCTATATTATAGGAGAATATGAAAACATAGGGTTCTACACAACTTGCAGGCTGCTTAATAGAGTGCTGCACGTGATACAGCGCAACCAGCAGAACTCCTTTTTTCACATCTTCCGATAGGGATCATACGCTAAAAATTCATATGCAAGAGTTTTATAAACTCTGCTGCAGAGCGTGATAGCGGGAGCATGCTTGTTGTAACAATACCAAGTTTTCTGGCAGGCAGAACTTCTTTAATTTTGATTTCAAACAGCTGGCCGGCTTCAATGGCTGTGGAAGCACTGTCCTTCAACACATGAGCAATGCCCATTCCAATTTTTGCGTATTCCACCAGAAGGTCTATGCTCTCCAGTTCAATTTCCGGTGTAACGGTAATTTCCAGTTTGCCCAATGCAGAATCCAGATTTCTTCGGGTGGCACTGGTGAAAGGGAGCATGAGAAGCGGATAGCTGCAAAGCTCTTCCAAAGGAATGGAACCCCCCTTTAGGTGTGAAAACTTGTTCCCTGCAACAAACAAATCTTCAACGATTAAAAACTCATCCACTATAAGGCTTTTATCCTCTACCGGCAAAGTGACGATACCAAAATCCACAAATCCATTCTTGAGGGCTTCCAGAATCTGCGAGGATGTTCTGTTGACCAACTGGATTTTGATATTGGGAAACAATTGTGTAAATTTTTGAATGTAGGGAATCAGGTGGTATTTACAAACCGTATCACTGGCTCCGATCCGTACCTCACCGCAGCTCATGCTTTGAATTTCCAGCATTTTATTTTCTCCCAGCTTCAGAAGGTTGTAACCTTGCTCTACATGCCGGTATAATATTTCACCCTCACGGGTCAAATTTATGTTTCGACCTTTTCTCTGAAACAGCTTGACTCCCATTTTTTCTTCCAGGCCTTTGATGGATTGGCTTACGGCGGACTGTGAGATAAACAGCTTCTCAGCGGCAGATGAAAAGCTCTCCAGGGATGCCGCATGGTAAAATATTTTATATAATTCAAAATTAATATCCATAAGTACTCCTAATGTGATGTATAATTATTATTAATTTTACTTACTGATTGTAGCATAGTATAATAAAAGAAAACAAGGGCCAAAAGGATAAATTTTAAGAACGATGCGTTGGGATAAGGAGAGCGGGCAATGAGTGTTAAACGTATTTTTGTAGAGAAGAGGAAAGGCTTTGATGTAGAGGCACAAGGTCTTTACAGGGATTTGAAATACAATTTGGGCATCGCCGCACTGGACGGAGTACGGATGATAAACAGATACGATATGGAAGGGGTTTCTGAAGAAGAATATGAAAAAGCTAGGGGCATTATATTCTCTGAGCCGCCGGTGGACCGGGTGTATGAGGAAGAAATGGACATTTCTCCTTCCGCCAGAGTCATTGCTATGGAATATCTGCCCGGACAGTATGATCAAAGAGCAGATTCAGCTTCTCAATGCATTCAGATTTTAACCCGGGGAGAAAGACCGGAGATACGGAACGCACGAATAATTATTCTTGAGGGTACCCTCACAGAAGAAGAATATGAAAAGGTAAAAAATTACTGTATTAATCCTGTCGAGAGTCATGAAGCTTCCCTTTCCAAACCGGAAACCTTGAATATGGAGGCCAGAGTGCCGGAAGACGTAAAAGTACTGGAAGGATTTATTTCTTTCAATGAGGATGAAATCGATGAATTCATGAAGGAAATGGGCTTTGCCATGTCAAAAGAGGACCTGAAGTTTTGTCAGGCCTATTTCAGAGATTGTGAGAAGAGGGACCCCAGTATAACGGAAATCCGGCTCATCGACACCTACTGGTCGGATCACTGCCGCCACACTACCTTTTTAACCAAAACGGAAAGTGTTGAGATTCAGGAAGGTGTTTATGGAGAGGTGATTCAAAAAACCTACGACAGCTACCTGGAGTCCAGAAAATATGTATATGGGGACAGACCAAAAGACAGCTGTCTTATGGACCTGGCAACCATCGCCATGAAGGAATTGAAAAAGAGAGGACTACTGGAAGACCTGGATGTCTCGGAGGAAATCAATGCGTGCAGTATTGTTGTAGATGTTGATGTTGACGGAAATAAAGAGGAATGGCTGGTAATGTTTAAAAATGAAACCCATAACCATCCCACGGAAATAGAGCCTTTTGGAGGAGCTGCAACCTGCCTGGGCGGAGCCATTCGCGATCCTCTATCCGGCAGGTCCTATGTATATCAGGCAATGCGCGTTACCGGGAGCGGCGATCCCAGAACCAAAGTAGAAGATACTCTTCCCGGCAAACTGCCGCAGCGCAAAATAACCACAGGGGCAGCAGCAGGATACAGCGCCTATGGAAATCAGATCGGCCTCGCAACAGGACAGGTAGCGGAGGTTTACCATCCTGGCTTCGTGGCAAAAAGAATGGAAATCGGAGCCGTAATCGGTGCGGCTCCAAAGAAAAATGTAGTACGACAGAAACCCGAAGCCGGGGATATTATTTTGCTTCTGGGCGGGCGTACAGGAAGGGACGGCTGCGGTGGCGCTACGGGTTCTTCAAAGGAGCATACCGAAGAGTCCTTGCTGTCTTGCGGCGCTGAAGTACAGAAAGGCAATCCACCGACGGAAAGAAAGATTCAGAGATTATTCCGAAACCCGGCTGTGAGTACTCTGATCAAAAAATGTAACGACTTTGGAGCGGGTGGGGTTTCCGTAGCCATTGGTGAGCTGTCGGAGGGGTTGGAGATTCATCTGGATGCAGTTCCCAAGAAATATGAAGGGCTGGACGGAACCGAGCTGGCCATATCGGAATCGCAGGAACGTATGGCTGTCGTAGTTGCCAGAGAGAATATGGAAGACTTCATCCGGGCTGCCAGAGAAGAAAACCTGGAAGTAACTCAGGTTGCTGTTGTGACCGAAGAGCCGCGACTCAAAATGCTGTGGCGCGGAAAGAAAATTGTTGATATCAGCAGGGAGTTTTTAGATACCAATGGTGTTCAGCAGAAGACCTCGGTGTGCATAACACTGCCGGATCACCAAAGAAGATACTTTGACCAAATGGTGCCCGAGGTTGAAGCTGTTCAGGGAGATACGCAAAGGATGTGGATGGCAAACCTGCAAAAGCTAAATGTATGCAGCCAGAAGGGGCTGGTGGAACGGTTTGACAGCACAATCGGTGCAGGTACGGTTTTAATGCCCTTTGGCGGAGAATATCAGTTAAGTCCGGCTGAAGGGATGGCTGCAAAAATTCCGGTTTTGACAGGGGAGACAAGCAGCGGTACGGCAATGGCGTATGGGTATAACCCGGATTTGGCAAGCTGGAGCCCTTTCCATGGGGCCGTCTATGCAGTAGTAGAATCCATAGCGAAAATCGTGGCCATGGGGGGCGATTATCGGAAGATCCGCTTGACCCTTCAGGAGTATTTTGAAAAGCTGGGAAAGGACCCGAAGAAGTGGGGTAAACCCTTTAGCGCACTGCTGGGAGCCTTCCTGGTACAGAAAAAGCTGGACATCCCTGCTATTGGGGGAAAGGACAGCATGTCCGGTACCTTTAAGGAACTGAGTGTTCCTCCTACGCTGGTATCCTTTGCGGTAGGCACTATCAATGTAAATCATGTACTTTCCACAGAGTTTAAGAAAGTGGGAAGCAAAGTGGTACTGATTTCTCTGGATAGGGATTCGGATGACCTACCTGATTTTGAGCAGCTTAAAAGGAATTATAGCACGATATACCAATTGAATTGCGAAAAGAGAATTTTGGCAGCCAGTACGGTTAAAACCGGAGGGATTGCCGAGGCTGTGAGCAAAATGTGCTTTGGAAATGGAACCGGATTCAGGTTTACTGAAAATATGGTGGTGGAAAGCCTGTTTAGTCCTTTATACGGTTCTATCCTGTTGGAATTGGAAAAGGGAACTGATCTGGAGGAAGCTCTGGCAGGTATAAAATACAGTCTTATAGGAGAGACCTGCCAACAGCAAATGATCGATGTACAGGGGCGCGAGCTTGCACTGGATAAGCTGCTGGAAGCATGGGAGCAGCCTCTGGAAAGCACTTTTCCAACACAGGCTTCCAATACTTCCGGGGAGCTTCGCACCTATTCCTTTGAAGGAAAAAAAGAAGCGAGACCGTTCATGGCAATAGCAAAGCCCAGGGTATTCATTCCTGTTTTTCCGGGAACCAACTGCGAGTATGATACCGCAAGAGCCTTTGAAAAGGCTGGGGCCGTGGCCGATGTTTTTGTTGTAAAAAATCTTACGCCGGCAGAAATAGAGGAGTCCATTGAAACCATGGTACGAAAGATCCATAATTCCCAGATTGTCATGCTTCCCGGTGGCTTCAGCGGCGGTGACGAACCCGATGGCTCCGGCAAGTTTATTGCTACTGCTTTCAGAAACCCCTATATGAAGGAAGCCGTCACGCAGCTTTTGAAGCAACGGGATGGATTGATGCTGGGGATTTGCAATGGCTTCCAAGCACTGATCAAGCTAGGACTGGTACCCTATGGTGAAGTCAGGGATATTGAAGAGGGAAGCCCCACCTTGACCTTCAATACCCTGGGAAGACATGTGTCCCGCATGACAGAAACTCGAATCGCATCGACCCTGTCACCCTGGTTTAACAAGGTAAAGGTAGGAGACCTTCATACGATACCTGTTTCACATGGAGAGGGACGGTTCTTTGCCAGTGATGCTGTAGTCGATGCCCTGGCACGGAATGGACAAATTGCCACGCAGTACGTTGATCGAAAAGGGAATCCAACTTACGATATACGTTTTAACCCCAATGGCTCAGTACACGCTATTGAGGGGATCACCAGTCCCGATGGCAGAGTGTTGGGCAAGATGGGTCATTCTGAGAGGATTGGACTCCGTGTGGCAATGAATGTGCCGGGAGAGAAGGACCAGAAGATCTTTGAGGCAGGAGTCGAATACTTTAAGGGATAAGCCTGAAATGGAGAAATAAAAATAAATTGTATTGGGTTGGGCCTGACTGTCAGCTTATAGTTGACAGTCAGGCCTTTCGCATTGCTAAAAGAATCTTTACATGGCCCAACCGGTACGGACCGAAGTATATCAAGGAGTACACATCCTCGCAGAAGGCTTGTATATCGGGTGTTTTCCAAACAAATAGCAATGAAAATAAAAATTGGATATCCGCTTTACAAGGTTCTGGCAATAGAAATAAATGTTAGATATATACAATTGATAAGTATGAGCTTATTATATGGTTATTAGGTCAAAGGGACGATTTGCCTAATTCATAAGGCGGCATCAAAAGTAACTAGCTGGCAATCCCTACTATAGAAATGTTGAATACGATAAAAGGCAAAGTGCGAAACTTACTATAGAAGGATTACGGCTCATTACTATTTTTGAAAGGCCTTATATAAAATCTTTTTAAATTTAAAGGAGGTTTAAAATGATGAAAAGAGCATCGAGATTTCTTACGGGTTCACTGTCTGTAATTCTTGCATTAAGCACGCTTGCAGGTTGTGGTTCCAAGGATGCCAAAGGTACCGCTCAGACTCCGGGTCCGACGCAGGCTGGTGCGACAAAGCCTGCAAACGGTAAAATCACGGACAAGGCCATCACACTTAAGTATTGGAAAGACCTTCCTGCGGATAAGGTCGCACCTGTATTTAAGAATATGGGCGATACCCAGCTTTATAAAACATTAGAAGAGAGAACGGGTATTAAGATTACCTTCCTGCATCCACCAGCAGGCCAGGCGAATGATCAATTTAACCTTATGATTGCCTCCAGGGATTTACCGGATATTATTGAAAGAAATTTTGGAGACAGCGGCATCGGCGGATATCCGGGCGGAGCGGAAAAAGCAATACAAGATGGTGTCATCATCAAATTGAACGATTTAATTGCCAAAAATGCTCCGAATTTCAAAAAGTTCCTTGATTCAAACAAGGAAGCAGATAAACAGGCAAAGACAGATAGCGGCTCCTACTATACCTTCCCGTTTATTCGCGGTGACGAGAACATAAAAGTATTCTTCGGGCCTCAAATCAGAAAAGACTGGCTCGATGAATTGGGAATCCAGACACCTGAGACCATGGACGAATGGTACAGCATGTTAAAGACGGTTAAAGAGAAGAAGAAGATTGACTATCCGTTGTCTTTCCGGCAAAACCCCAAAGGTGGTGCCAATGATATTGGCAACGGCGCACCCTTCATCGGAGCATTCGGAATTCCTATCGAATGGTATGTGGAAGATGGAAAAGTTAAATACGGGGCAGTAGAAAATGGTTACAAAGAGTTCTTGGCTACTTTCGCAAAATGGTATTCGGAAAAACTCATCGACCCTGATTTCCCCATCCAGGATGATAAAACCTGGAGAGCTAAAATAGCATCCAATAAGACAGCCGCTTTCGTTGGATATTCAGGTGGAACCATGGGATATTTCTATGACTTGCTGTTAAAGGATAACCCGACTTTCAAACTGGTGGGTGCAGATTATCCCAGTTTGAAAAAAGGTGAAAAAGCCAAGTTCGGTCAGAGAGACTTTACAGTAGCTTATGCCAGTGCAAGCATCACCACGGCCAACAAATATCCTGTGGAATCGGCTATGTGGCTGGATTATGCTTATGGCCCGGAGGGGCATATGCTGTTTAACTTCGGTATCGAAGGCGTCAGCTATAAAATGGAAAACGGATATCCGAAGTATACGGATGTAGTTACGAAAAATCCGGAAGGAAAGTCAATGTCCCTGGCAATGTCCGACTTTATGAGATCCCATTATGATGGTCCGTTTATACAGGACAAGAGGTATTTCGAACAATTCATGAAATACCCCGATCAGGTTAAAGCTGTAGAAACATGGGCGAAGGCAGGCTCCAGCAATAACCTTCCCAAAATTACAGCTACACCGCAGGAGAGCGAGAAGCTGGCAGCCATCATGACGGAAGTTAAGGTATATGTCGATGAAATGTTCGTTAAATTTATTATGGGACAGGAATCCCTGGATAAATTTGATCAGTATGTTGACAGAGTAAAGAAAATGGGGCTGGATGAAGCTGTAAAAATTCAGCAGGCCGCCCTCGAAAGGTATAACAAACGTTAAAGGCTATGAAGCAGAGGGTGAAGCTTTTCATCCTCTGCTAAAATAAAAAGTCCTGTGCAGCAGGAAATTTTATTGCAATGGTAATTTTGTAGTTCTACTACTCATTCCGAATTTGAAGGGAGTGCTTCTATGGCATCGGTTCCATCCACTCTAGGCAGAAAAAAACAAAACTTTCTTGGTGAAGACACTCAAAAGAACAAGTTAACCTACAGGCAGAAGATCGGCAGGGACCTTGTAAAAAACAAATATATTTATTTAATGGCAATTCCAGTTCTTCTATATTACCTGATATTCCATTATGGGCCTATGTACGGCGCCATTATTGCCTTCAAGGATTTTTCTCCGGCGAAGGGTATTTTGGAAAGCCCCTGGGCCGGACTAAAGCATTTTAAGGAGTTTTTCGGCAGTTTCTACTTTGTACGCATACTCAAAAACACTTTATTAATCAACATTTACAATTTGGTTTTTGGCTTTCCTGCACCTATTATATTGGCTATTTTGCTCAATGAGCTAAGAAATAAATTATTTAAAAGAGCCGTTCAAACGGTGACCTATCTTCCTCATTTTATTTCTATCATGGTACTCTGCGGATTGATTATCGATTTTAGCGGAAGAAACGGACTTGTAAATGATATTATTGCTTTTTTTGGCGGTGAAAGGACCAATCTCTTGATGCTGCCTAATCTTTTTCAGCCTATATTTGTGGGGACGAACATATGGCAGGAATTAGGCTGGAACTCTATTATTTATCTCGCCGCCCTTTCGGCAGTTGATCCTCAGATCTACGAAGCTTCGACTATTGACGGGGCTGGAAGGCTCAGAAAGATATGGAATATATCATTGCCGAGCATACTTCCTACGATTGTAGTCTTGCTGATATTAAGAATGGGAAGTATGATGAATATCGGCTTTGAGAAAATAATACTTTTGTATACACCTACAACCTATGAAACTGCAGACGTAATATCGTCCTTTGTGTACAGAAAAGGGCTTCAAAACTTTAATTTCAGTGCCAGCGCGGCTGTAGGACTATTTAATTCCGTGATTAATTTTACTTTGCTTATAAGTGCCAACTGGATCAGCCGCAAGGTCAATGAAACCAGTTTGTGGTAGGGGGGAACCTATGGTTATTAAAAGAAGTTTAGGAGAAAAGCTTTTTGATACGTTCAACGTTGTTTTTATGATAGCTCTCATGATAACTACATTATACCCTTTTTTATACGTAGCGTTTGCGTCTGTAAGCCAGCCATCGCAGATGATTCAGCATCAGGGAATACTTTGGGGCCCTTTGGGCTTTAGCCTAAACTCGTATAAGCTTGTATTTCAGAATCCCATGATACTAAAGGGGTATAGCAATACGATTGTTTATATGGTCACAGGAACTGTGTTAAATGTTTTTATGACTGCTCTTGGAGCCTATGTGCTTTCGAGAAAAGGGGTATATTTCCGGAATCTCATCATGTTCATTACGGTATTTACCATGTTTTTTAGCGGTGGATTGATACCCTTCTATCTTGTTGTTAGAGGGCTTGGTATGTCAGACACCTTATGGGCACTGATTTTACCTACAGCCATCAGTACCTACAATCTGATTATTATGAGGACTGCCTTTGCGGGGATACCCGACAGCATGGAGGAGTCTGCGAGAATAGACGGAGCCAATGATTTTACAATCCTCTTCAGGGTCATAATTCCGCTTGCCATGCCTGTTGTAGCGGTGATGATCCTGTTTTACGGCGTTGGACATTGGAACGCATGGTTTAATGCAATGATATTTTTAAAAACCAGAGAAATGTATCCGCTGCAGCTTATTTTGAGGGAAATACTGATAGCAAGCAGTACGGACAACATGACTACATCCGTTGCCAGTGCGGATCTGGAGCCTGTGGCGGAGACCATAAAATATGCTACGATAATGGTTGCAACAGTACCTATACTTTTTGTGTATCCTTTTTTACAGAAGTATTTTGTTCAAGGGATTATGATCGGAGCGCTGAAAGGCTAGGTTCAGGCAGTATATGGTAATAGCTGATTTACATAAAGCTATTATTTGTTACATTAAATGTGCTATAATAAGTGTAATAGTATCGCAGCAGGAGGAGGAGTCAATTGCGTATAAAAAGGTATTCATTTTCTACAGGCAGTGTTTTCTTTTCCTGGTTATTTTCCTACATTTCCGTTTTGATGGTTCCTATCGTTATCAGCGGTTTTGTTTATCTGGAAGCAGCGAATATCGTAGAAAAGGAAATCAACCGTACAAATATGGCAATGCTCAGGCAGGTTCAACAAACAATCGACAGCAAAATGATAGACATCCAGAAGATCAGTCTTCAAACAGCTCTGAATCCATATACTTCCAGTGTCGTTTATGCAAAGAATGACGGAGCAAGTAACTATCATTACCTTGCCGGCAAGTTAAATGAAGAACTTCGATTGTATAAGCTTTCCAATGATATTATCGATAACTTTTATATTTATTTTAAAAACATAGATTATGTAGTAAGCCATGAAACAGGTGCAGAGTGCCAATTGTATTATAGTACCTTTATTAACCCGTCGCCGGATCTGGCGAAGGATGAATTCTCCAAGTGGCAAATATTTCACTATAATACCCATGTGAAAGAGTTTGTCAAGGTGAGTTCCCAAAGTGCCAATGGAAAGCCTATGAAGTCCATAGCGTATGTACAGTCCATTCCCATGTCTGACATACGCTCACCCTTAGGTTCAATCGTTATACAGCTTGATGAGGCTAAGCTTATAGAGGCGATAGAGAATGTTAAATTGGACCAGCGGGCAGAAGTATTTATATTGGATAAAAGCAATACTTTGATTGCGTCGACACAGCCGGATGGTTTTAGTTATTCCGTCGACTTTGAGACTTTGCCTGAGGAGAGCGATGTCATATATAAAAAGCTCAATGGTGAAAATATGGCCATCTCCTATTTGAATTCGCAGTTTAGTGATATGAGTTGGAAGTATGTAACGGTTATCCCGGCCAAAATATTTGCGGAAAAGGCGGAGCACATCCGTAAGCTGGTACTGATTAGCGTATTGATATGCTTTTTAATCGGAGGACTTGTTGCTTACTTCTTCACCAGAAAGAATTACCATCCTGTAAAAGATATCGTGAAGGGGATAGCCTCTAATGCAGGGATTCCTGTAGGGACCAGGTTTAATGAGTACAACTATATCAGAGATGCCATTTCCAGTACCATAAACGAAAAGGAAGCCTTTAGGGAGAAGTTAAAGCGGCATGATTCTGTAATCAAATCCAATTTTCTGACGAAGCTTTTGCTGGGAAGGCTAGACCGGAGCCTGCCTGTAAATGAAGCGGTGGCATCTTTTGACATTGCCTTTATTTCAGAGCACTTTTCCGTAATTTTATTTTGCATAGAGGACTACAATGACTTATTCAGTGATGAAGATAAATTGACAGCAGAGGAACGGCTTAAGCTGGTGCAGTTTATAATAGCGAATGTGGTGGAGGAGCTTGCCAATCAGAAGTCGAAAGGATTTATCGTCGAAATATCGGATATGATGGCTTGTCTTTTGAATTTTAATGAAAATGAAATAGGGGAAGCGAAGGCTGAGATCATGCGGATCGTTGAAGGGGCCATTACTATATTTAAGGAGAGCTTCAAAATACATTTGACAGTATCCATAAGCAATGTTCACGATACTTTTGCAGGTATCCCCAAGGCATATTCGGAAGCCCTTGATGCCATGGAATATAAAATGCTGGTTGGCAGTGAAGAAGTGATCCAATACGAAAACGTTAACAAGAGCAATAGTGCCGGCTATAATTATTATTATAGCCTTGAAATCGAGCAGATACTGATTAATACCATAAAAATGGGGGATTTCGTAAAGTCCAGAGATATTTTGAATGAAATATTCGATAAAAGTTTAAACATGGGCACTGTGTCTTTGGATATGGCAAAATGCTTGATGTTTGATCTTGTAAGTACTTTTGTAAAAACATTGGAAGAGCTGGGGATGGCAAGCAAAGGAGCTTTCCTGGCGGAGTTTAATCCTGTAGAGGAGCTCTTTGCATGCAGAACCATTAAGGAAATGAAGTTAAAAATGATTAGCGTACTATCAAGTGTATGCAATTATATAGAAACCCGCAAAAAAAGTCATAATTCAGTTCTAAAAGATCAAATATTGCGTTATATAGAGGAAAACTACAGTGACGATAATTTGAGCATCGCTGTCATGGCTGATATTTATAATGTTAATTTGAGCTACCTGTCCAAATTTTTTAAAGAGCAGACAGGTGAAGGTTTGCTCGATTATGTAAATAGATTCAGGCTTGAAAAAGCCAAAGGATTATTGCAGGATGAAGATGCAAACATTGGAGAGGTGGCTAAAAAAGTAGGTTTTTACAATAGCAATGCTCTGATTCGCATATTCAAAAAATATGAGGGTATAACTCCGGGGCAGTATAAGAGCATGAAATGTTCCTCATAGAAACAGGAGAGTCCGGCACTTCATATCCTCATTTTCCGTGTCTGGATTGTAAGACATGAAATAAAGACGGTATAAATTAAAAACGTACCTTCTAAATTCCAGTTTAGAGGGTGCGTTTTTTCTCTTCTGCTGGCATGGAGAGAGAACGAATAGGATTGGCGTAGCAAATATTTCTAGTTATGGAACTAAATAAAAGGGGGAGGCGTCAAAGGAGTAGAAAAGTACGTAAAGGTACAATAAAAGGAGGGCCTAAAATGAAAAGAGTACTAAGCTTACTGTGTGTCCTTGTCCTGATGGTATCCTTGTTAGCAGGCTGTGGAGCGATGGGTAAGAAGGAGTCAACGGCTGCCAGTCCACGGGATCAGAATCAAGCGATGACGGATATGAAATCCGATGGAGCAGCTGCCAACGCCAATGGCGCTAAGGTGGGGAGTACGGAATCAGAGAAACAAAAATCATCTGCGGAAAAGCCTGCAACAGGAGAGGGTGCGACAGCTGTTGCAGGAACCGGCACTGCAAACATTCCCACTGCCAATGCCATTCTTGCCCAACGGAAGATCATCCGCAACGCGAACTTGTCGGTAGAGGTAGAGGATTTTGAAAAAGCCTATGGGCAAATTAAAACCCTGATTGCAGCCTTTGGCTATGTACAGGAATCCAATATTAAAAGAGAGAAGATTTATGTAGATTCCAGCGAAAAGTACATAACAAAGGGGATTATTGTAATCCGCGTGGATAAAGACCGCTTTGAAAGTGTACTGAGTGACGTGAAAGGCCTTGGGCTTTTGCTGGATGAAACCATCAAGGGGGATGACGTAACCGATCAATATTTCGATAAGGAGTCTATGCTTCGACTGCTGAATTATGAGCAAAGCAGACTGGAACAATACCTGTTGAAGGTCACAGATCCGGATACGATTTTCAAGACGGAAAGCCAGCTCACGAAGATACGGCATGATATCGAAAGCTTAACGGGAACACTAAAGAAATGGGATGATTTGGTGGCACTATCTACCATCACCATCAACCTCGCAGAGAAAAGACCTGATGCAGCAAAAGTACAGCCGACGGAAAAATCCTATTGGACCAAGCTGGCGGAAGGTTTTATAGGAAGTACAAAGGGGGTCGTTCATTTCTTCGGAGGGTTGCTTATTTTCCTGGCCCAGGCATTGCCGGTGCTTGTATTGTTGGTCCTGGTGGCATGGATTGTACTTTGGGTGTACCGGAAGTTTTTTAGGAATACTCTTAAGGAAACCAAAAAAGATACTGAGGTGTAACGTTTTTTCGAATTACTGGCTTGAATATATAAAAAGCGATGCAAGGGATCATCCCTTGCATCGCTTTTTATATATTCCTAGAACAATTTGAATTTCGGGTAGTACTGGAAAATAGCTTTTCCAAGGATTTTATCCTTGGATACATATTTGTTCTGCCAATACCTGGAGTCCTTGGAGTTGTTTCGATTGTCGCCCAACATGAAGTATTTTCCTTCCGGTACTTGGAATGGACCAAAGTTTCCAATCATAGGTTCACGGAGATAGGGCTCATCCAACTTTTTGTCATTTATGTAAACTGCTCCGTCCTTGATTACTACCGTTTCTCCCGGAAGTCCGATAACTCTCTTTACGTACAGCCAGCTTTCATCATCAGGGTATTTGAAAACGATGATATCCCCTCTCTGCGGATCCTTAAACAGGTACTGCAATCGGTTGGCGATGAGCCTGTCTTTTACCATGATGGTAGTTTCCATGGAAGGCGTCGGAACATGGGCATTTACGATGACGAACCGGCTGATCAGAAAGGCAATGACCAAGGCGATACCGATATGTTTTATCCAATCCAGCACCTCATGCATGGCAGAGTTTTTTTTGTTATCTTTTATTTCATTTCCTTCATTTTGTTCACTCATAACCTTACCCCTTACTAAAACCCTTAGAAAATCCCATAAAAGGGTATCTTATATTGTTTCTACCTCGTTGTAGTCCACACCGAAGGTTTCAACCGTTACTTTCTTCATCTTTTGGTCCTGCTTTGGCTTATCTCTGAAATCTCTTGGTGCACTTACAATTTCATCAGCAACCTCAATGCCTTCGGAGACTTTACCAAAAGCAGCATACTGTCCATCCAGGTGGGGGGATGCCTTCACCATAATAAAGAACTGGGAACCGGCAGAGTTTGGAGATGCAGCCCTTGCCATGGAAATAACGCCTCTGTCATGCTTTAGACTATTGGCAAAACCGTTGCCTGTGAACTCACCTTTGATGGAATAACCGGGACCGCCGGTTCCTGTGCCGTTGGGATCACCGCCCTGGATCATAAACCCCGGAATAACTCTATGGAATATAAGTCCATCATAAAAACCCTTGTTAATCAGGGATACAAAATTCTTTACGGTATTGGGGGCAATATCGGGATACAATTCCAGCTTCATGGTTTTTCCGCTTTCCATTTCAATAGTAACAATTGGATTCTGGCTCATAAAATCTTCCTCTCTCAAATAAAGTCATACCCATAGCGCATGTGAATGGTCTTAAAGTGCACTACTGTACAATATTATACCAGAAAAAAGGCTTTGTATCCAATTATTATGATATTTTTTCCCGGCGTATGGGTTTACTCATTGCGCAGCGCTTCGATAGGGTCCAGGCGGGCTGCTTTCGCTGCAGGGAAAACTCCGAAAAATACTCCGATAAGGAAAGCAAATAATATGGAAATAACGGCAGCCGGTACAGACACAGCCGTAGGTACCATGGGAGCTAGTCTTGGTATTAGTTTCGAACCCCATATACCTGCTGTCAGACCGATGAGAGCTCCGACGATGCTGAGGGTTACCGCCTCGATAAGAAATTGAGCCAGAATATCGCTCTGTCTTGCACCGATGGCTTTTCTAACACCGATTTCCCGTGTCCTTTCAACAACGGATACCAGCATGATATTCATAATGCCGATACCCCCTACGACCAGCGAAATTCCTGCGATCCCTCCGAGCGCAGCGTTCAACATGTTTAGTATGTCCGCGACAGTGTTTACCATGTCCTGCTGTTTAATGATGGAATAGGCATCCGAGGGATGATTCCTGTCAAGCTCCGTCCGAATGGTCTCTTCGGCAGAGTCCACTGCCTGTGAGGTGGTGGCTTTAACCAGGATTCTGCTGATGTTTTTTTCCTTGGCCCGGCTCAGAAGCTCCGTAATGGTTAAGTAAATCTTTACATTGATATCTTCACTGCCTGGACCCATGTTTTCCGGTTTTTTATATTTCAGTATACCGATTACCTCATATTCTTTACTGTTTAGTGTAAAAGTTCTTCCAATAGAGTTTTCTCCATTAAAAATCTCTTTATTGACCTGGTCGCCGATGACGGCCACGGGAGCTTTGCCTTCCCGGTCCTCCTTGGAGATAAACCGGCCCTGTTCCAACTCCAGCTTGTTGGTTTGGATAAAATCCTCGTCGACACCTGTCGTTGAAACCAGAAGATTGAGGACATCCAGCCTGTCTACGCTGTTATATACACCGGTGACAGCGGCAATATTTTCTTTATTCTTAAGTGCCAGAACATCCTCGTAGACAAAAGGGCTTTTGGCGGATCCAAGCATCCCGTTTTTTACACCCAGCTGACTTTTTCCATTGGTGGAAGGTTTCGTTTCCACTTTTCCGGGAAATACGTAGAGAAGGTTTGCGCCCAGATCTTCTACCTGGGAGGAAACTTTGTTTTTGACACCTTCTCCGATGGAGGTCAGAAGGATAACCGACGTGACCCCGATGATGATGCCCAGCATAGTTAGCAAACTGCGCAATTTGTTATGAAAAAGGCTTCTGAAGCTGCTTAGCATGCATTCGATGATCCCCATGGAAATACCTCCGGTTTTACAAAATGGAATTAGGTAGATAAAATAACTTTTGAACTACCTCTTAGTATTTCCAGGGAAGTGGAATTTATTCGGGAAAATAGGCAAAAAAATAAAGCACTATTTAAAATTTTAAATATGATACCGATAAACAGTAGTGCTTTTATTCATGTAAAATGAATTTAGTTATATATAAAAAGGAGGAAAAATGAAAAAGTTAATGTCTTGCTTATTTATATTATATCATTAGTTCCAGCAAAATATTTGTTAATTTGTTGTGAATTTTTTAAATAATTTATGAACGAGGGAGGCATTGGAAATTTGCCGAAAACATGGTATATTATTTCTAGGACATAATCGCAAAACAATCCGGTGCCAAGGAGTATGTTTTGCGATGTTTTTACTAAAGAAATTGACATGCTCATAGGAAGGTAAAATTTCCGTGCATCCAATACTAACTGTGGGAAAGGGTATTTATTAAGGTATGAACAGACAAGAAACAGGTAATAGAAGAAGAAATGGAAATAAAGCATCGGGATTCAATATAAGCCGGATGATGAAAAATGCATTGGCGGCCATTGCGGTGATTGAAGTTATTGTCTTGCCCTTTATGGGTTTTAGTATTGCTAATTTCTTCAAGATCTTGCTGGTATCCCTGGTAGTTGTTGTTCTGGTGGCCGTACTCGCTTCGTCTCTGGTTGAAAGTAGAAAAAATCAAGAAAAGCGTGTAGGAAAAACGGTCAGGAGGACTGCAAGGATTTCCGAACCGGAGCTGTTCGAGCCAAGACCGACTGGGCGGGACAAAGGGCAGAAACTTGTGAATCTTGATAAAAGAATCTACAACTGGCAGATCGCTGATGTGGAGAGGAATAACCCAAAGAATGAAGAGCCTGCAATGGAAAATCGAGCAAACCGGGGAAGTGAAGAGGGGGATGAAATAAAAAAGCGTTACAACCCATACCGGTCTCCCTTTGAACCCATCAACCCCCAGATAGGAAAAAAGGAAGAAAAGACCCAAGAGCAACCGGCAAGAGTGCAAACACAGCCTGTAGCGGTTCCAGTAGGGGCAGCGACTGCAGTGATGGAAGAAACGGAGCAGCTCGTGGAGTGGCTGGAAGCGGAAACGGATGATTTTTCAGAAGCTTTATTTGAAGAGGAAGAGAATGAAGTTTTTTTCAATGAGGATAATGCTTTCAATAATGAGGCGAGGTCCTTTACTTATGAGGAGGATGAGGATGAGTGCACTGCCGTTGCTGCGGAAATAGTTGAAGGAGATAGAGTCGAGTTAACCCGGGAAACACCCTTCGAAAACGTTTCTGCATATAAAGAGTTCAAAAAGGAGGAGGCAAAACCGGAGATTTCTGTCGTTCATCAAGATAAAAAAGTAGTAAAACTGATTTTTAAACCGAAAACCATGGAAACCCAACCCCAGGTAAAGGCTGTATATACAGAGCCGGAGATTGCAGAACCAAAAGAGGAGAAACCTTATATTCTTCCACCGATGAATCTATTAAAGGAACAGAAAACGGATGAGGATAATGAGATTTTTGATTTCGATACAGAGCAGACCGCAAACAAGCTAATAGAGACGCTGGCGAGCTTCGGCGTTGGGGCCAGAGTGCTGGATATCAGCAGGGGGCCGTCTGTAACCCGGTATGAGCTGCAGCCCAATGCAGGGGTAAAGGTCAGTAAGATCGTGGGTTTGGCAGATGATATCGCTCTGAATCTTGCTGCCACGGGCGTTCGTATTGAAGCTCCCATTCCGGGAAAGGCTGCTGTGGGAATTGAAGTACCGAATAAAGAGGTGACCCCGGTTTTGCTTCGGGATGTCATCGAATCCGAAGAGTTCCAGAAGCACCCTTCAAAGTTGGCCTTTGGTGTGGGCAAGGACGTGGCAGGCAGGATTATTGTGGGAGATATTTCAAAAATGCCGCATATGCTCATTGCCGGTGCTACGGGTTCCGGTAAGAGTGTATGTATCAACACTTTGATTGCCAGTATTCTTTACAAGGCTTCTCCAAAGGAAGTAAAACTTCTGATGGTGGACCCGAAGGTGGTGGAATTGGGAATCTATAATGGAATCCCGCACCTCTTGATTCCAGTGGTTACAGACCCTAAAAAAGCAGCAGGAGCATTAAACTGGGCCGTAGTTGAAATGACCACTCGGTACAAGCTTTTTGCGGAGAATAATGTGCGTGATCTGAGAGGGTATAATGCATTGATGAGGGAACGGGGAGAGGAGACACTTCCTCAAATTGTGATCATTATTGACGAGCTTGCAGATCTGATGATGGTAGCACCTAACGATGTGGAGGATTGTATCTGCAGGCTGGCGCAGATGGCGAGGGCCGCAGGGATGCACCTGGTGATTGCCACCCAGCGTCCTTCCGTCGACGTAATCACCGGTGTAATCAAGGCAAATATACCTTCCCGTATCTCCTTTGCCGTATCCTCGCAAATTGACTCCAGAACCATACTGGATATGGCGGGAGCGGAAAAACTTCTGGGCAGAGGCGATATGTTGTATAATCCCATTGGTGAACCCAAACCGATCCGTGTTCAGGGGGGATTCATATCCGATAAGGAAGTGGAATCTATTGTTAATGAAATTAAGACGAATTTTCAGGCTGAATACGATCAGGAGGTTCTGGACAGGATCAATAGTCAATCCGAGCCGCAGCAGCCGCAGCAGCAGGATGGAAGCGATGATGATGAACTGCTTCCCCAGGCCATTGAAATGGTGCTGGAGCATGGACAGGCCTCTGCCTCGCTAATTCAGAGAAAGTTTAAAGTGGGTTATTCAAGAGCTGCCAGAATTCTTGACCAGATGGAGTCCTGGGGGGTTGTGGGGCCAGCGGAAGGAAGTAAACCAAGACAGCTGCTAATTAATAAGCAGGAATGGGATGAACTGAATTCATAAAAACAGAGAGGTATGGAGCTGACTCCGTACCTCTCTATTTTCTAAAACCCTAAGGAATCTTTTATTTTTTCATAAAGGTCTTCAGCACTATCTGCCTGAATCACTTCCTCATTTACCAGCGCAAAAGGGCCTTCCGCGCAAATGTCGCAATGTCCAAGGCAGGACTCTACTTCCACTTTTACATCTTCAAATTCTTTTTCGATTCTGCCAATGATGTCTTCAATGTCATACTGGAAATTATTTTCACAAAATCTAACCTCATCCATTATTCAACACCTCTTACTATTTATTTAATAAATTTTTCCTTGTTATTATTTCTATGAAGTAATATAATAATACATGATATTTTTTCAGGAAAGTTGCGAGGCATAGGAATTTAACAAGGGAAATAAGTATTTTATGGATAAACGTTTTTTGAAAGGGGTTTTATAGCAATGATCATCAGTCCCAAGTTTCGGGGATTTATATGTACAACAGCGCATCCTAAAGGCTGTGCACAGCATGTCAGGGAGCAGATTAAATATGTAAGGACGCAGAAACCGGTAAAAGGACCTAAAAACGTTTTAGTTATCGGAGCTTCAACAGGCTATGGGCTTGCTTCCCGTATAACCGCTACATTCGGTTCAGGAGCGAACACCTTGGGAGTTTTTTTCGAAAGACCTGCATCCGGAAACCGGACCGCTACTGCA
Source organism: Bacillota bacterium (assembly GCA_023419605.1). GTDB lineage: Bacteria > Bacillota > Clostridia > Acetivibrionales > JAEZXR01 > JAEZXR01. The sequence continues at coordinate 86,882 of JAEZXR010000130.1, forward strand.
GGGTGGTACAATACCGCTGCTTTTGAAGAAGCCGCAAATGAGGCTGGATACTATGCAAAAAGTGTAAATGGCGACGCATTTTCACATGCGATTAAAGATCAGGTTATAGAATTGATAAAAAAGGATCTGGAACAGGTTGACCTTGTGATATACAGTCTTGCTTCACCCAGAAGAACCCATCCCGTGACCGGGGAAGCTTTCGAATCTGTGATAAAGCCTACTGAGAATGCTTATACGAATAAAACGGTAGATTTTCATAATGGTACTGTGAGTGAAGTCACCATCGAACCTGCAAATGAGGAAGAAATCCGGCAGACTGTGGCTGTTATGGGGGGAGAAGACTGGGAGATGTGGATGGATGCCCTTGATAAAGCAGGTGTACTGGCAGAGGGTGTAATTACTGTGGCTTATTCCTATGTAGGACCTGGCATTACACATCCGATCTACAGGGAAGGAACCATCGGTAAGGCCAAAGATCATTTGGAAGCCACTGCGGCTGCCATGACTAAAAAGTTTGCGAATATTGGCGCAAAGGCATTTGTGTCAGTGAACAAGGCGCTGGTGACCCAATCCAGTTCGGCCATACCGGTTGTACCGCTTTACATGTCAGCTTTATATAAGGTCATGAAGGAAAATGGCACCCATGAGGGTTGTATTGAACAGATGTACAGACTTTTTGCCGATCGGTTGTATTCCGGAGACCTTTCACTGGATGACAAAGGAAGAATCCGTCTGGATGATCTGGAGATGAAAGAGGATGTTCAGGAGGAAGTTACTGCTTTATGGAATATCGTGAGCACGGAGAACATTTATGACTTGACGGACCTCAAAGGATATAGGGCTGAGTTTTTCAGGCTCTTCGGTTTTGGTTTTGAGGAAGTGGATTATACCGAGGACAGTGAAATTAATGTTGCTATACCGAGTATTCCGGTTGAATAGGATGAATGATTGGGAGGGCAGTTGGAGTGCAAGTTCCGGCTGCCTTTTTCAATGATAAGGAAAGTGATTAATTATTTTTCCAGCGAATGGAGTATCTATGGATGGTAAGACTCAAAACATATACCAATACAAAAATTATTGGACATGTAGTTGGAATTTTGTTATGATGAACCATAGTAGATAATGTTATACGAGGAGAATTAACAATGGAAAATAATCAAGTACTGGCGACAGTGGCAAACAGAGAGATTACCAAGAATCATGTGGATTTTGTAAAGAAAAACCTGGACCCCCAGACTGCGATGCAGTTTAACTCTCCCGAAGGCCAAAAAAGAATCGTTCATGAACTGGTCAATCAGGAGTTACTCTTTCTGGATGCCCTGGATAACAACATAGAACAGGACAGTGAGTTTGCAGCGCAATTCGAGAGAATCAAATCCGATTTCATAAAGCAGTTTTATATGAACAAACTGTTGGGAAGTATCAATGTCGAAGACAAAGATGTGTTAGAGTTTTATGGCCTTAACAGGGATATGTTTGTGGAGGGTGAAAGCGTGAAGGCCAGCCATATTCTGGTAGATACTGAGGAAAAGGCACTGAGTATCCTTGATGATATCAATGACGGCCTTTCTTTTGAAGAAGCTGCCAAAAAATATTCAAACTGTCCTTCCAAGGAAGTGGGTGGGGATCTGGGTTATTTTACAAGAGGTAAAATGGTGCCTGAGTTCGAAGAAGCTTCTTTCGAGATGGAACCCGGCAAAATCAGCCGTCCGGTTAAAACGCAGTTCGGATATCACCTGATTAAGGTGGTAGACCGTAAGGCGCCGAAGATTTTATCCTATGATGAAGTGAAGGAGAACATAAGAAAGCATCTGCTTTCTGAAAAGCAGCAGGAAGTCTACTTCGGTAAAGTCGCCGAATTAAAGAGAAAATACCCTGTAAAGATAAACGTGTAAAAAGATCAGGTACGCTTTGCGGCGTACCTGATCTTTTTTAGTACAAATGGTATGGGACTATTTCTTAAAATTCATTATGATATCTACCACCTCGGGTTTATTGCCGATACGCAGGGGAGGCCCCCAGGTTCCAAAACCATTTGAAACAACGAAATGTGTGTTTCCTTTTTTCATATAGCCATAATCAAGTTCAAAGGTTTTCCGGGTGATAAAGTTATTCGGGAATAACTGACCCCGGTGGGTATGGCCCGAAACCTGCAAATCAACGCCCGCTGCCTGTGCTTTTTCCAAGGCCACGGGTTGGTGGTCCATCAGGATGACGGGAAGTGAGGGATTTATGTCCTTCAGTAGTTCCACAGGCTCTTTACGCGTTCCTTGTATGAAACGTTCTCCGGCTACATCATCTCTTCCGGCGATATAGAAGCTGTCGGCGATTTTCATATAGTTATCCCGGAGAACATGGATGCCGGATTCCTCAAGGAATGCTACTGCTTCATTAATATCTCCGGAAATATACTCATGGTTTCCCGGTACGGCATACATGCCATAGGGGGAACGCAGCTGCTTGAAAATGTCCGACATTTTTTCTTCCCGGTAACCACGAACCTCATCATCGACTACATCTCCAACAAAAAGTATGAGATCCGGATTTAGTGCATTGATCCGGTCTACCATATCCTGAAGGCGGTATTTGTTCATAATGGCTCCCAGATGTACGTCGGAAACCATGGCAATGTGTAAACTTTCAATAGAGCCTGCCTTTTTGTCTACGTTCAAATTATAACGGGTTATAACGGGATTCCGTGCATTCCATGTCCCATAGACCAGAAGCAGGGCTACAGTCAGAAAAACAGTTGCCCCTGTGATGGTTCCGGCAGACGAGGTTCTGAAACTATGGGGCAATAGTCCGGTCCATATTCCTGCCAGCCGAAGAAGGTCAACCAGTACAACCAGCAGGAGGAAATAGAAAAATGCTCCCATCCAATAAGAGCCCAGATAGGTCAACCCCTTTTTTATTGTCCCGGGCAGGTATCTTCTGCCTAGCAATTGGCCTGTTATATAGCATAAAGGAAAAGCCCAGAAAATAATCCAATAAAGAGGGCGGCTTAACAGGGGAATCTTACTGCCCAGTGTTTGCCAGCCTCGCAGGCCCAAGTAATAATTGATTCCTCCAAATATGGAAAACGATAGAACTCCTAAAAATATGTATGATGGTTTCATATGTACTCCTTACTAATTTTTCTCAGGTACTGCAACAGCGAAAAAGTATCTAAGCTAATTATCGCAGATTTTAAAAGTAAATAAAAGGGAAAAATACGCTGAAAATGGGGAACACCGCTTTAAACCCTGTGAATGAAACAACAGAGAGGGTAAAATCGGCTACAAAGTAAAACAGGATTGCATAAGCGGCAGCTATCCGAAATGGAGCAGGCAGCCTTTCCGAGAATTTCTCAACGAATGGATGAACAAGGTTGAGTACTGTAATGGATGCCAGTCCCCAGGCTACGGAGATCTTGAGGCATATCCTTCCCTGAAGGTTTAAGAACTCATGGCTGTAGTCCCACCAGCGGCGATCAAAGGCCCATTCCAGAGCAAAACCCGTGAGGTATTCCAAAACGGAAGTAAGTACTACTGCTGCGGCAAAGGATAAAAGTGGGTTCCTGCGCAGCGGCTGCAGCAGCCCTATCAGAAGTAAAACACCAAAGCCATAAACAGGGCAGAAGGGGCCGTATAAAAATCCTCTACTGGCGAGCTTGTGCTGTGTTATAGAAACATAGGCCATTTCAGTCACCCATCCCATAAAGGAATAGGCGATAAAATAGTATAAGTAATAAAAAGCTTTATACTGAAGATGAACGAGCTTTTCCATAACCCCTCCGATCGAGTTAGGAGCCAATCCTCAACGTCACCTTTTATTAACTTATGCTGTGGGTTTCACACATGTTACTGCTGGGATATTCCAGGGTGGTTCCGGACTTACCGGGTATGGGCTATGAGGCGTCAGAGCCGGCTGTCATTAAATCGAAGGCGATAACTGCATTTACGACAGAGGGGTTCCACCACCTTTCGATGGGAAAAAGCATCATACATGGCGGAAGCTCTTTTACTTGCCAGAATTTCCTCCAGTGTCGTTTTCCTGATATTCCCAAGAACAATGCCGGCTTCGCTGTCCAGACAGCAGGGGACTACCGTTCCATCTACCAGAAAAGCAATTTGGTCCCGTAATCCATAGCAGAAGCCTTTTTCCTCTAGCTCTGTTTCCGCAGTGTCCGGCCATTGAAAGGTCATAGCCTGATTTAAAAATATTCGATCTGCCAGCTTCAACCCGTTTACGGGGGTTAATTCTTCCTGGATTCTGTAGGGAAGCTTGAAGAATTCTTCAATTCTTCGCAGGATATAGTCATTCCCTTGACTGGGAGCTTCCTCTTTCAAATTCCAAAGCCGTAGTGTGAAGGAGAGGGAGGTTGATTGCCGGGCGTTCTCAATCAGCTTGAATATATTGTTCAAATACTGGTCTACAGAGCAATTATGCATGTTTGCCTCAAAGCTGTGGAGAGAAACATTGATCTGGCGCAAGGCAGGACTGGTTAACAACACCTCTTCTACTTTATCGACCAGTGTTCCATTGGTGGTGATATTCACACGAAGTTCTTGCTTTTCGCATAGTTCCAAAAAATGTCGAAGCTTGGGGTGTAGTAATGGTTCTCCAAGTACATGAAAATAAATGTATTTTGCTGAAGTTTTTACTTCGTTCAAAATCCTTTCAAAAAGCTCTTCCTCCATAAAGCCCGGTTTTCGGAGGGACTTTGGACAAAAAGCACAGGATAGATTGCATATGTTAGTGAGCTCTATGTAAACTTTTTTGAATTTTCGCATGAGATCCTTCCATTTCTTGTTTAATATCTATAAAAAAGTGTTATTTATATTATACCAAAATTTGTTCAATTTTGTATGGACGATTTTGTAAAAAGATGTATAATTATAGAATAAACACGAATAGGGGGAAATACACATGAAAATCAAAGATTTGATAGCAAAGAACAAAAAAGAGGAAAAGAAGAAGGCCGCAAAGAAAGTAGCAAAGAAGGTAGCATTGGGTGTAAGTGTAGGGACTGCGGTAGGATTGGCTGCAGGCACACTCCTGGCCCCGAAATCCGGAAAGGAAACCAGAGACCAGCTGGCAAAGGGTGCAAAGGATGCAGTAGAAAAGGTTAAAGAATCCGTAGAAGAAGTAAAAGATAAAATTGCTGCATTGTCGGAGAAGAAGGAAGAAACCTGCTGCTGCAGTGAAGACGACTGTTCAGCGGAAGAGACTGTAAAAAATACGGAAGAAGCGTAAGCCGGAGAGGTAGAGTATGGATGGAGTGATTTCAGTAAAGGATCTGATCTCTTTCATTTTGTTTTTGTTAGGCGCTACAGCAGTATTATATCTTGTTATTGTCCTACATAATGTAAACAAATTGGTAAAGCAGGTAAGCCTGGTAATCGCAGATAATAAAACCAATATTGACAAGACCATGGAAGTGATGCCGGAAGTGGCAAATAACCTCAACAGTACTGTTGTAAGCATAAAAGGAACAGTAGACCGGACCGGGAATATCATTGATAATTTTGAAGGGACAGTGTCGGAAGTTGCTGCTTCTTTTGAGGATACTTCGGAAAGCATAATTGATGTGATAAAGGCTTCCATAAATGTGATAAAGACCATTATGTCACTGTTTTCAAAAAATTAAAATCATAGAGCTTTTTTGAATAAGAAAGGGTTGTACAATTTTTTTGTACAGCCCTTTCTTTTTTAGTCATAAAATTGGACAAAGGCTAGTATATATAACTATGGCCATGGGCTAGGATTGAAAAGCCTCAGAGTGAGGCCGGCCAGCATAGGATGAGCGGAAGAATAACGTAGGCTGTAATCTTGCTGTACCCTGTATGATGGCCCAGGAACACCGAACTTTATATAAATTTATGCAGCATTCAAATGGCCCGGTGGACGGTCATTTGGATGCTGCGCTATAAAATTCGCTGTTCGAGAGGGCGCCGCAAAAGCATGCGTAATTCTTTTACAGCACCTAGGATAAGGGGGAGTGGGAGTTGTTAGCAGAAGAAAAATTGCCGGAGAGAGACGGGGAGGTAAGAGGGAAAAGTACCATTTTACAACTTGAAAGGGATATTTTGCAATTTATATCTCCAACAATCAGAAGTGTTATAAAAAAAATAGAACTGAAGAAGCTTGAAGCTCTGGAGGAAATCAGGCTGAGGGCAGACAAGCCTCTCATGATACATTCCGGTGGGAGTGAGTGGTTTGTGAGCCAAGGAGGACAACTACTCACAAATCGGACAGGTTCATTTGTCGTTTGCCAGCAGGAGGTTATCGGGAGTCTTGAGCTCATGTGTGAAAATTCAGTGTATGCATATCAGGAAGAGATCAAAAATGCATTTTTGACTCTCCGGGGTGGACATAGAGTAGGAATTTCAGGAAGAGCAGTGTTGGATGGACTCGGTATGAAGTTTATAAAGGATGTATCGAGCCTTAACATAAGGATGTCAAGACAAATTAAGGGATGTGCTTCGAAAATTATTAAATATCTGATCGGGGAGAATAGAGAAATATATAATACCCTGGTCATATCACCGCCCCAATGCGGGAAAACCACCTTGCTCAGGGACATATCCCGGCTGTTGGGAGATGGGATTGATTCACTTAACTTTAAAGGAATCAAAGTTGGCATCATTGATGAGCGGTCTGAAATCGCAGCCTGTTATAAAGGGGTTCCGCAGAATGACATAGGGTGCCGCAGTGATGTTCTGGATGGTTGTCCAAAACAGGTGGGGATGTCCATGCTTTTGCGGTCTATGTCCCCTGAGGTGATTATTACGGACGAGATCGGCAACCAGGGGGATTATGACGCTGTTATGAAGGTTCTTAATGCGGGGGTGAAGCTGATTACTTCCGCTCACGGGTATAACATATCGGAGATGAAGTCTCGTGAGGAAGTCATCAGCTTAATAGAAAAAAAGGTATTTGAGCGGTATGTAGTTCTGGATAATACCAAAGGACCTGGGAATGTAAAGGAAATCGTAGATGGGAAGCGAATGGAGGTAATATACAGTGATGCTTCTTAAGGTTGTTGGAAGTATTGCGGTACTGGGCGCCTCGACCTTCCTCGGGTATTCGCTGGCTGGAGACTTTGCTAAAAGGCCCCAACAGTTAAGGGAATTACAGTCTATGCTGCAAATGCTGGAGAATGAAATTGCCTTTATGTCGAACCTTTTGCGGGAAGCGCTGCATAAAACGGGTGAAAACAGCAAGGGGGCAGCTGCGGTATTCTTCAAAGAGGCTTCCGCTTTGCTGGAAGATGGGAGTATGGGTGCATCCGAAGCCTGGAGTAAGGCGGTTACCGGGAGTGTGGGGAGGACTTCTCTAAACCAGGAGGATCAGGATGTTTTGATAACTTTTGGTAAAATGTTGGGAAGCTCTGACTATGAGGGGCAGATTAAGAACATACGGCTAACAATAACGCAGCTTCAGGTACAGGAAAGCAAGGCAGAAGCTCAAAGGAAAAAGAATGAGTCCCTTTATCGGAATTTAGGAATTATGGGCGGTCTGGCCTTAGTGATAATTTTATTATAAAAGAGGTTACGGGTGAAGATGATGGGTGTGGATTTGATTTTTAAAATAGCTGCAATCGGCATACTGGTTTCGGTGCTGAATTCGGTGCTTAAACAGTCCGGACGAGAGGAACAGGCCATGATGACGACCCTCACAGGGTTGGTCATTGTACTGATGATGGTTGTAAAAGAAATATTTAGTCTTTTCGATACTGTCAAAACAATGTTTCAGTTTTAAGGTGGAGGATACGGGTGGAGATACTACAGATCGTAGGTCTTGGCATGGTGGTTACTATTCTTATACTGGTAATAAAAATGCAAAGACCGGAAATTGCAGTGCAGATCAGCATCCTTACGGGAGTTATCGTATTCATGCTGATCGCCGGAAAACTGTCGGCAGTCATTGAGTTGCTGAATAGCTATACAAAAAGGGCAAATATTGATGCGATATATATAACAACTCTGTTGAAGATCATAGGAATTGCCTATATTGCGCAGTTTGGTGCCGAAATCTGTAAGGATGCCGGGGAGGGCGCAATTGCGTCAAAGATAGAACTTGCAGGCAAAGTAATTATTGTAGTTCTTGCAGTTCCTATTATTACTTCCTTGCTGGATATGGTGGTCAGAATTATGCCATAGCCAATTTGGAGAAAATTGGGTGAAGGAATTATGATACGCACAGGATAAAAAGGAAAAGAGCGTGGGGGATATGAGGTACGGAAGTAAAAAGACAAAATGTTTCATAGTAATAATGATTATGTTCATCATGTCACTCGAGGTGTTTTTGGCGGTTGATGTCCGCGCAGAGGGAAAGGACGAGCAGTCCCAGGTGCTTGATGAGCAGTTGAATACCGATGATGTACGAAAAATAGAGAATCAGTTAAGGCAGCATACCTCTACTGATTTTAAACAAATCATGCCGGAGTTTGACCCTAAGAGCATTATGAGCGATGCAGCCAAAGGAAAATTCGAGTTGAATATCTCCTCCATAGTAAATCGTGTGCTCCGGTATCTTTTTAAAGAAATTTATACGAATATCGATCTTCTTATAAAACTCATGGTTATTGTAGTTTTTTGCTCTATCCTTAAGAATCTTCAAACTTCATTTTTAAGTGAAAGCGTTGGAGAAATGGCATTTTATGCCTGTTATGTGGTGATTGTCTCCATCTTGGTCCTTAGCTTGAACACAGCCCTGGGACTGGGGAGGGAAATCATTGACAGCATGGTAGCCTTTATGCATTCCACCATCCCGGTACTGGTAACCTTGATGGTCTCCGGAGGGAATGTAGCCACAGGAGGAGTACTGCAGCCGGTGTTAATCATGATCGTGGAGGTCGCAGCAGCGATCTTCAAAAACCTGTTTCTGCCGTTAATCTTCCTCGTTTCGGTTCTTTCCATTGTAGATAATATTTCCGACAAGGTACAAATCTCAAAGCTGACAGGGTTCATCAAACAGATCAACACATGGTGTATGGGCATTATCTTAACGGTCTTTGTAGCTATCGTCGGTCTGCAGGGCTCTTTGGGAGCCGTAGTGGATGGTGTAACCAGCAAAACGGCAAAGTTCGCCATTGGGGCTTTTGTACCCGTTGCAGGAAAGTATCTGGCGGATGCGGCGGATACCGTCATTGGGTGCACTCTTTTGATAAAGAATGCAGCAGGCGTTGCGGTGATGGTGGGAATCATTGGCATATGTCTGGTGCCGCTTTTGAAAATTTTTGCTCTGATCCTGTTATACAGAATAACCTGTGTTCTTATTGAGCCAATTTCAGAGAAAAGGATAACAAACTGCATTACTGAAATGGCGAATTCCTTGATGCACATTCTAGGCATTGCTGCCTCTGTGGCCTTCATGTTTCTCCTCTCCATTACGGCTATTGTCAGTGCCAGCAATATTTCAGCCATGATTCGATAGGAGGTCCTTATGATAGAATTTCTTAAAAGTTGGGTCATGAACATAATTACCCTTGTAATGGTCATCGTATTGCTGGAGATTCTGGTTCCTTCGGGAAAAATTAAAAAATTTGTTGACCTGGTTTCAGGCTTCATACTGATTATTGCTATTATAAACCCTGTTCTTTCTGCAATGAATAAAGGAGTAAACCTCGAGGAGGTTCAGATTTCCAGCAGCAATTTTCTGGATAAAAAGGCCATTGAAACCAACAGTAAAATACTGAAGGATCAGCAAATGAAACAGATCGCACAAAACTACCGAAGCAAACTTATTCAGCAGATTGAGGAGAGTACGGCTCAAATCAAGGGGGTCGGAGAGGTGAAGGCTGATTTGATTATTAATGAAGATTACACTTCTGAAAGCTTTGGAGAGATTAAAAGAGTGTATATAAGTTTTCGTTCCGCGGAAGAAAACTCTTCCGTAAAAGCTGTAGCAAAAATTGAAAGTGTAAAGATTGGAGTGGGACAAAGCAATCAAAATACGGAAGCGGCTCAAGCTCCCAAAGTAAGCGCTGAATTGAAGAAGCAAATTGAAGATAAGATTACGCATATCATGGAAGTGCCTAAAGATAATATTGTTATTTCATTGCAAAACAGTTAAGAAGCTAAGGAGGAGATCACCATGAGTTTTTTTGGAAAATATTTTGAAAATTTACGAGAGAAAATAAACGGTCAAGGCAAAAAAAAATTAATAGAGAACTGCGTTATCATAATCATCCTGGGGGTGGTGGCAATAATAGCAGGAAGTACTATTTTCAGTAAAACCGGCAATGAAAAGACTGCCAATGCGGCTAAACAGAATGAAGTGCAGGAAGCAGCCAAAGTTATCGGTTCTGAGGATAAAGAGGATATTCAAAAAAGAATGGAGTCCATCTTATCGAAGATCGGAGGTGCGGGGAGTGTTAACGTTATGATAACCTATGTATCGGGGAAGGAACTGGTGCCTGCCTACGATACCAAAAGAACGGAAAACGATACCCAGGAGAAGGATAATGGAGGGGGAACCCGCAGCATAAAAAACAATGATACGGAAAACAAGGTGGTCTATGAGGAGAGTGGCAATGGCGTGAAAAAGCCCGTGGTACTAAAAGAATTACAGCCTGCTGTGAAAGGCGTGGTGGTGGTTGCAGATGGCGCGGCGGATCCTGTAGTAAGGGAGAGTTTAACTCGGGCCGTTCAGGTTTTGGTGGATGTCCCGGTTCATAAAATTCAGGTTCTGCAAAGAAATAAATAAGGCAACATTCTGTGTAAACATAATTTTTGCTAAACATGAAAAAACTGAAATAAAATTTTAGGAAATATAATATATATAGTACAAGAAATCTAAGTTTAAATTTTAAAAAACACTTTTTTAGGGAGGGCATTGTATTATGATGGTTTTTAAGCGGAAACAGGTGGTAGTTCTAGCACTGGTGATGATGATTGTAGTAGCGGGGTATCTGCAGTATACATACAGGGCAAGCAGCATATCCGTCAGCGAAAAGGAAAATGGAAAGCTCGGTGAAGCGGTTTATGTGGACGGACAGGAAACAAAGGGATCTACGGAAGGCAATTCGGACGCAACTGTAAGTGCCTCCAAACAGGCCAATGACTTTTTTGCCCAGGCAAAGCTGGATAGAGAAATCGCGCGTGGCAAGGATAATGAGGCTTTAAAGGCCATCACCACAGATGAGACGGCTTCTAAAGACACAAAACTCAAAGCCCAGGAAAAACTGATGAAAATCGTGGATAACTCACAGAGGGAAGTCCGGCTGGAAACGTTAATCAAGGATAGCGGCTTTGCAGATGTAGTGACACTCTTCGGGGATGACGGAAGTATTGATGTTATTGTTAAATCACAAAACCTCACCTCCTCGCAGGTTGCAAAAATTACGGATGTTGTTGCCAGGCAGGCCAATGTCCCCATCAATAAGATCCATATAAAGAATATATTTTAAGCCTCTGCAAATACTGGAATTCGGGCAATGGGAAAAGAACTTCGGGAAATACCGCATCGGAAAGGCGTTACGGAAGGAACCTATTGCCCTTTATATATTTTATGGTATAATTATCCCAGTGGCCTTGAAAAGGAGTTATGTTGAAATTACGGATGTATTCAATACAGGTGCGAGTGGGAGGGGAAATACGTGGAAGAAAACGGCATAAAGGTAATTGATGAATTGGGCAGCATCAAGATATCAGAGGAGGTTGTTGCAATCATTGCCGGGCTGGCTGCAACAGAAGTCCCGGGAGTTGCCGGTATGAGCGGCGGGATTGCCGGTGGAATTGCAGAAATGCTCGGAAGAAAAAACCTCTCAAAAGGTGTTAAAGTTGAAGTTGGAGAAAAGGAAGCGGCAATTGACCTATATATAATTGTTGAGTTTGGATGCAGAATTCCCGACGTTTCATGGGAAATTCAAGAGAAGGTAAAAAAATCAGTGGAGACTATGACCGGCCTGGAGGTCGTTGAAGTGAATATCCATATTCAGGGCGTAAACATTGAAAAAGACCATAAAAAGGAAACGCAGGAAGAATCACCAAGGGTGAAATAAGGTGTGATTTATCCTGCGCTGTTTTATTCTTGTTAAAAATATACGAATAAGCCCCGGAAAGGGTTTATTTTTTTTGAAAACTGGTCTATAATGTATATTGGATAGGATTGGTTAAAGAATATAAAGGAATCCCCAAGTAATACAAATGAGGTGTGGATATATATGAATTTGTCTTTTAGGATTTTATTGGCGGTATATGGCTTTTGCCTTACTATAGTTTCATTTATACTCATGATTGTAACCTTCCGTCCTGAGATTTTTGACGGAATGGCAAACTATTTGTCACTGCAGCTTAATACGAACAGAAATGCGTCCTTTCTTCTTTTTATTATTGCTTTTATCTTCTTCTCCATCAGCCTGACTTTCTTGTTATCCGGCTTTAAAAGCAATAAGGATAAAAAGGCAATGAGTAAGCATACTAATATCGGAGAAGTAAAAATATCCTTGGGAGCTATCGAAAGCATCGCTCTTGCAGCTTCCAGAAAGCTGAATGGGGTTAAGGAGACCAAAGCCTATGTCTTTAAAGGGGCTGATAGTGTTTCCATTATTATAAAGACGGTTGTGATGGCCGATATTAATATTCCTGCTCTTTCGGAGGATATTCAGGTGCGTGTAAAGAAATCCATCGAAGAAAGTTCTGGAATCACAGTCAATCATGTAAAGGTGATTGTGGAAAATATCTACACAGGCTACAAATCCAGAGTAGAATAATGGGAGGGGTCGGAAATGGATAAAAAAAAGATCCAGGAGTTTTACAACTCCCATCAAGGTGGGATAAATGGTGCAATAACCGGCTTGGTTCTGGCAATCCTTATCTTATGGATTGGTTTCTTAAAAACATTTTTTATTGCATTATGTGTAGGCTTGGGCTACTATGTAGGAGCAAAGCTGACTTCCGACAAGGATTACGTAAGAAACCTGCTGGACCGGATCTTGCCGCCGGGAACTTACAGATAGCTGGTATTGACAGTCCTTAAAGCTTTTATAAGGTTTAACTAGGGGTAATGGATTAAAATTTATACATATAAATGGATTTAAAATAATTGTCAATTGTGAATTGTCAATTGATATCGTTGGGAGGAAATTTTTAATGGGAAGAAAGGCATCCAGGGAAATTGCTATGAAGCTTCTCTATCAGCTGGAGATTCAAAAAGAGGATAAGGAGGAGCAGGTTAGCACTGTACTGGAGGAAAACGACCTTACGGACAAAGATAAGGAATATGTGCTTGATATAGTAAATGGAGTGCAAAAAAACATTTCATATATTGACACGACGATTGAAAAGTATTCAAAGGGATGGAAGATCACACGAATACCCAAGGTGGATCTCTCAATACTTCGATTGGCTGTATTTGAAATCAGCTTTCGAGAGGACATTCCCTTTAACGTAGCCATCAATGAAGCCGTTGAGCTGGCAAAGAAATACAGCGGCGAAGAAGCTGGCGCTTTTATCAATGGCGTACTGGGAAAAGTGTCTCACGTGAGGCTTTTACCTGTAGAAGAAACTAAAGCTAATGAGTCTGAACAAAGTTCCGTATAGGTGTTCAGCATCGGTAGATTCATAGAAGGGAACCGGGGTTCCATAGAGGAGAGGAAAGTGACAGCACTTTCTTCCAGACTGTTAAAAATGGCTTCTACTATAATTTTTTCGCTTTTGTGTGCAATTTTTCTTTTAAAGAGGTATCCTATGAAACCGGTAGTTGTGTACAACCGGTTTTTTTGGCATAGTGAGGCTTTGACTGATGTGAGGTGTAATTTTGCAGTACGTATTATCCGTAACAGAGACGAACAAGTACATAAAGGAGATTCTGTCCAGAGACCTGATCTTATCAAACCTTTGGCTCCGTGGAGAGATCTCCAACTATAAGAACCATTATTCAGGACATATGTATTTTACTATTAAGGATGAATTTAGCACCCTGAAATGTGTGATGTTCAGGACCTATAATTCTCAATTGGGTTTTATACCGGAAAATGGTATGAAGGTTATTGTCAGAGGATATGTATCCGTATTCGAAAGAGACGGACAGTATCAATTATACGTGATGGAAATGCAGCCGGATGGGATCGGGAATCTCCATCTGGCTTATGAGCAGCTTAAACGTAAACTACAGGAGGAAGGACTCTTTGATGAAATTTATAAGAAGAAAATACCCTTTCTTCCGAAAAGCGTGGGCGTAGTGACCTCTTCTACCGGAGCCGTAATTCGGGATATTATTCAGGTTATGAGCAGGAGGTTCTCCAATGTCGAATTGAAACTGATTCCTGTAGCTGTACAGGGGGACGGCGCGGGACTTCAAATATCCCGGGCTATAAAAAAGTTTAATGAGCTCGGATGTGTAGATGTAATCATTGTTGCCCGGGGAGGCGGTTCATTGGAGGAATTGTGGGCATTTAACGAAGAAGTTGTTGCCCGCAGTATTTTTGAATCAGAGATTCCGATCATCTCTGCGGTGGGACATGAAACGGATTTTACCATCGCAGATTTTGTGGCGGATTTGCGGGCGCCAACTCCGTCTGCCGCTGCTGAAATGGTAGTTCCGGAAAGAAATGTTTTGGAAAATCGATTAACCAACCTGGATGTCCGGCTTCAAAGTGCGATGGTAAAAAAGCTGACCTATGCAAAGTCAGAGTTGGAAAAGCTGGAAAACAGTGTTGTTTTCAAACAGCCCTTTGATAGGATCTATCAGCAAAGGATGCGGCTGGACGTACTCCAACGATACATGTTTAAAGGTTTGCAAATGAATTATGAAAAATCGCGAAGCCGATTTGCCCTGCTGGCAGGAAAGCTGGATACATTGAGCCCTCTGACTGTATTAGCCAGAGGCTATAGCGTTACCAAGTCACTGGAAAGTGGAAAAACCATCAATTCCATAAGAAATATGAAGCAAGGAGATAAGGTGGAAGTAAGTTTGAGTGACGGTAAACTCTTATGTGAGATTCAGGATATTACGGAATAGAGGGGATAAATAGATGAAAAAGACAAAGAGCTATGAAGAAATGCTGGGGGAGTTAGAGACCATAGTCCAACAACTGGAAAGAGGAGAACTTCCGTTGGATGAATCTCTCGCGTTATTTCAAAAGGGGATCGAGCTTTCCCAGTCCTGCAATCAACGATTAGATCAGATCGAGAAGAAAATATCCGTCCTCCTGGAGGATAAGGATGGAACTTTACGCGAAGAAGATTTTGAGGGAGAGGCACTGTAAATCCGGTGTTTAACGTAGTAGTACTAATTGAACACGGATGAATAATAGAGTACGGAGGTTGAAATGATCTTTAAGGACAAATTAAATACTTTGGTGGAAAAGGTAAATGCCGCACTGGAGGAGCTTATAGTGGAGAAACAGGCACAGGAGGCAACTCTTTATAAGGCTATGAAGTACAGCATTGATGCAGGAGGAAAAAGACTGAGACCGGTTCTGGCTCTGGCGGTCTCCGAACTGCTGGGCGGTGACGAAAGGGATGTAATGCCTTATGCCTGTGCCCTGGAAATGGTTCATACATATTCATTGATTCACGATGACCTTCCGGCAATGGATAATGATGATTACAGAAGGGGAAGGCTTACAAACCATAAGGTCTATGGGGAAGCCATGGCCATATTGGCTGGGGATGCCCTCTTAAACAATGCCTTTGAAGTGATGATTGAAGATATGGTAGAGAATCCGGAGAATATGACTGCAAAGGCCAAGGCCGTGCAGATCATAGCAAGAGCTGCAGGTGCCACCGGTATGATCGGTGGGCAGGTGGTCGATATGGAGTCGGAAGGAAAATTTATATCGGCAGAGGTGCTGGAGTACATGCACCAGTGCAAAACAGGTGCACTGATAAAAGCTTCGATTTTATCCGCTGCTGCCCTATGTCAGGCATCCGCGGATGATTTTAAAAGGCTGGAAATCTACGCAGAAAATATCGGTCTGGCCTTCCAAATCAAGGATGATATTCTAGATGTGGAAGGAAATCAGGAACTCCTGGGGAAACCCGTCGGAAGCGATGCTGCCAATGAGAAGTCAACCTTCGTCTCGCTATACGGTTTGGAAAAATCCAAGGAGATGCTGCGCACTATAACAAAGGAAGCGATTCAAAGTATACAATCCTTTGGAGAAAAGGCTGAGTTTTTAACAGCATTAGCCCAATACCTGGTAAGCAGGCAGAACTAAGGAGGGCCTATGCATTTCTTACAGAGTATAATTTCCAATAAAGCCATTACGATTCCTGTTCTTGCATGGTTTGTGGCTCAGTTAATAAAAGTGCTGCGTGTTATCTATAAGGAGAAAAAATTGGATATTACCCGTTTTGTGGGCTCCGGGGGTATGCCCAGTTCCCACTCCTCCTTTATCGTTTGCCTTTCAACAGTAGTTGGCAAAAACCGGGGATGGGAGTCCATGGAGTTCGGTATTGCCGTTGCAGTGTCTCTTATTATCATGTATGACGCAGCAGGTGTCCGGCGGGCAGCGGGCAAGCAGGCAGAAGTACTGAACATGCTGCTGTATTCATTGAAAAACAAGATCCAATTTGAAGGAAAACTGAAGGAGCTTCTGGGGCATTCTCCTTTTGAAGTTGCTATGGGAGCGCTTCTAGGGGTATTTTTCGGTCTTTGGCTTGGATAAATTTAAGGTGTTATTTAAAAGGAATTCATCCCCTTTGCTTTTGCGATAGATTTGGGAGTGCAAGGGTGAGGGCTGAATTCCTTGCTATTAGATAGAGTTGCCATTGCACCCACATATTTCATATGGGAATGTAGCAAAAACGCGTATAAATTTAAATAGAGTAGATTTCCATAGATACAAAAGGATAAAATGCCCTAAGGAATTTATCTGTCTTTTTAAGGTATGTTATGGGCGCAGGCAATTCTTTAAAGAAGTTTGAATGTGTGGTATACTAGATATCTATAAGATTGCTATCAAAACAGGGTGGTGCAGTATTCTAGTCAGGACTGTCGGTTTTGAAGACGGGCCTAAAAATCCGTTTAAGGGCACATCGATGAAGTTCCTTGTGTCGGCTTGCTACGCCCAGTGGTGGGTTGATGCTGGGAGTTAAGGTTTAGGGGCGATCCGCAATGGCATGCGGGCGTGGACCCCTCTACCGTGGAGACCCTACATTGTGGAAGAAAAGCCACCATTGTACGGAAGAAGTTAACACTTTCTGCAATGGTGCCACCTCGACTACGATAAGGGATTAAACCTGTTAGGCGGTATGGTTAAAATGCTGTGAACAGAGTAGCCTGCCTTGCGTGAAACGGGTGGATAACGGATCGGATGCTTGATGTTTTTGGCCGAAGCTCGGGCATTATTGCTGTTTGAAACCCCTTTTGCAAAAGAGGCTAGGAACACGGTCAGCCTGTTAGGGAAAACCTCTAGACTGTTCGTATGAGGCATATTGGGGATTGCAGTGTGGACTAAGTGGTAATCAGGCTCCGTCGATGGCAACACGGCGGCGGAGGGTTTAAAGGGAAACGGCTGATTTGGCGACATTTCAGTACCTTCCAGGGGAAAACCTGCCTGACCTAAGCCGCAAAATTTACTCAGTATGCTGCCACCCGATAAAATAAATAATTGTATTAATCAGGCTTTAGACTGAAATGACCCGCAGTGTCCGGCCCATTCCTGGGCCGGATGACTGTTGTGGATAAGAATGAAACCCCTTTGCCTGGATTTGGAGGAGAGCTCATTTTAATGGATGACAGTTACAAACATCCTGCTGATGAAAAAAAAGTCAGATTTAAGTTAAATCTTGTTGGTTCCAAAAATTATAAATGGGTTGTGAGTATTACCCTTATTTCCTTTTTTCTTTCCGCTACCCTCTCTTTCTTGTCGTCCAACTTACTTCAAGGTATAAATACCGTACTGGCATTTTGTGTAGTTCTTGCTATAATATTGATAGGAATTGTTTTTGATGTCATCGGCATAGCGGTTACGGCTGCGGATGAAACGCCGTTTCATGCTATGGCATCAAGGAAGTACTACGGTGCGAAGCAATCTATAAAATTGATCCGCAATGCAAACAAAGTATCAAGCTTTTGTAATGACGTGGTCGGTGATATTTGCGGAGTTATCAGTGGGACGGCAAGTGCCTATATTGTTCTTCGAATCACACAAAATGTAGGCGCTTTATATGGAACCATCATCGGTTTGTTGATCTCCGGGCTGGTGGCGGCCATGACCATAGGAGGAAAGGCAGTAGGCAAAACGCTGGCTATAGAAAACAGCAACTATATCGTTTATAAAGTCGGAGTTATATTAATGTTTTTTATTGGAAGAATAAATGTAAGCAAACGCGGAAAAAGGTAAAATGCTGTTAATGGAAGCTTATTATACGTTTGCTGCTAGCGAAAGAGGGATGAAACTGAGTGGGGAAAGACCAGAAAGACAAAAAATTATTTGACAGGGTTAATTCACCGGAAGACATTAAGGATTTTTCTATAGAGCAGCTGGATACTCTGGGGCAGGAAATCAGGGAGTTTCTGATTGAAAATGTATCGATGACAGGGGGGCATCTGGCTTCCAATCTCGGGGTTGTCGAGCTTACCCTGGCGTTACACAAGGTGTTTTCCACACCCAAGGATAAAATTGTTTGGGATGTAGGACACCAATCTTATGTACATAAAATACTTACCGGTCGCAAGGAGAAATTTCATACTCTACGACAGTTCAATGGCATATCCGGGTTTCCAAAAGTAAAGGAAAGTCCCCATGACTGCTTTAATACCGGGCATAGCAGTACTTCCATATCGGCAGCGCTGGGGCTGGCCAAAGCCAGGGACATTAAAAAGGAAAATTATTCAGTGATTGCTGTTATTGGGGATGGGGCCCTGACAGGGGGGATGTCCTTTGAAGCACTGAATGATGCAGGACGGTCACCCAATAATTTTATCGTAATTCTAAATGATAATGAAATGTCCATTTCTAAGAATGTTGGCGGGTTGTCCAGCTACTTAAGCAAGATAAGGACGGAGCCGTTTTATTTTAAGGTGAAGGAAGACCTGGATATTATTCTGAGCAAGATTCCGGCGATCGGAAAAAGTGCGGTAAAGGCTCTTGACCGGGTTAAAGGAACTATAAAATATACTATTATGCCCGGTGTGATATTTGAGGAACTTGGTTTTAAGTACCTTGGGCCCATCGACGGACATGATGCAGGCGAGTTGTGCAATGTTCTGACCAGGGCGAAAAATACAAAGGGCCCGGTTCTGGTGCACATCTGTACACAAAAGGGTAAGGGATATACCTTTGCAGAACAGAAGCCGCATCTTTTCCATGGTGTCTCACCTTTTGAGATTGAAACCGGCGAGGTTAAATCATCCGGCGGGCAAACCTATTCCGATGTGTTCGGTTCGGAATTGATACGGCTGGCGGAAAAAAAACGAGAGATCGTCGCAATTACGGCTGCGATGCCGAACGGGACCGGTATGGAGGGTTTTTCAAAAAAGTATCCCGACCGTTTTTTTGATGTAGGAATCGCAGAGCAGCATGCCGTCACTTTTGCTGCAGGCTTGGCTCAAAATGGCCTGATTCCTGTGGTAGCCATCTACTCGTCGTTTTTACAAAGGGCCTATGACCAGATCATTCATGATGTGGCACTTCAGAACCTGCATGTGATTTTTGGTGTGGACCGGGCCGGAATTGTCGGAGAAGATGGAGAGACACATCAGGGGATTTATGATATATCCTTTTTAAACCATATACCGAATTTGGCGATTCTGGCTCCCGGAGATTATACAGAGTTCCGTAATATGCTTGATTTTGCGGTTTCAAAACAATGTGGCCCCGTAGCGATACGGTATCCCAGGGGAAAAGGGATCGAGAACTTATGCGAAGGAATGTCTGCACCCGTTGCGGTGGGGAAGGGTATCCTTCTTCGCAGCGGAAATGATGTTACCATAGCCGCCGTTGGAGCGATGGTAGATACTGCTTTGAAAGTGGCGGAACAGCTTGAACAGGCAGGCGTTTCGGCAGAAGTTATCAATGCTCGTTTTATTAAACCCCTGGATGAAAAATTGATTTTGAACTCGGCCATCAGAACCAAACGGCTGGTTACTTTAGAGGATAATACCATTGCAGGAGGGTTTGGCAGTTCGGTTTTACTGGCTGCAAACAAAACGGGTAAAAGTGTTAAGGTACTGACGCTAGGGTATCCGGATGAGTTTATTGTCCACGGGACAAGAAATGAATTGATTGAAAAATACGGGATGGATGCAGTATCCATTTCAGCGGATATATTGAAGTGGTGGAACAGATAAGGTTGAAAATTGTGATGAGTATTAAGTTAACATTTACCGGTTAAGGAGTTGAGGGTTTAAAATTGGCAAAAGAACGTTTGGACGTTTTATTAGTTGAAAAAGGTTTTTTTCAAAGCCGCGAGAAAGCCAGGGGTGCTATCATGGCGGGTGTGGTTTATGTGAATAATAGTAAGGAAGATAAACCCGGAACCAAGTTTGGCAGCGATATTTCCATCGAGGTGAGGGAGAATGTGATGCCCTATGTCAGCCGGGGAGGCTTGAAGCTGGAGAAGGCCATGAAGGAATTCGGCATACAGTTGGAGGGGAAGATCGCAATGGATATTGGAGCGTCTACAGGCGGTTTTACCGATTGTATGCTCCAAAATGGTGCTGTCAAGGTCTTTGCCGTTGATGTCGGATATGGGCAATTGGCTTGGGAGCTCCGGAACGATCCAAGAGTGGTTTGTATGGAAAGAACCAATATCCGCTATGTTAAACCGGAGGATATCGGAGTATCTCCGGATTTTGCTTCGATTGATGTATCCTTTATTTCCTTGAAGAAGGTATTGCCCGTAGCAAAGGAGCTTACGGGTGAAAATGGCGAAATCGTTTGCCTTATCAAGCCGCAGTTCGAAGCAGGCCGGGAAAAGGTGGGGAAACATGGAGTCGTAAGAGAGCCGGAAACACATAAGGAAGTTATTGAAGCCATAACGTCTTTTTCCATGGATCAGGGGTTATGTATTAAAGGGCTGAGCTTTTCACCCATCAAGGGTCCGGAAGGAAATATTGAATACCTGCTCTATTTGTCTAAATCCAGACAGGAAATGAATCCTGATGCTGTAAAAACTCAAATTGAGAAAATCGTAGCAGAATCCCATAGCAATTTATAAGGAAGAGTAATGCGCAAAATCAGAGATCGAATCGATCTCTGATTTTGCCGAATAAAGGAGTGTTGAACATGATTGCCGAAGTTTTAGCGGTGGGAACGGAACTTTTAATGGGGCAGATCGCCAATACCAACGCACAGTACATATCCAGCCGACTTCCGGAAGCGGGTATCGGCGTATACTATCATGGTGTTGTAGGGGATAACCCGCAGCGGCTGCGAGAGTGCCTTAACATCGCCCTGCACCGCTCCGACATTATTATTATGACGGGAGGCTTAGGACCTACCCAGGACGATCTTACCAAGGAGACGGTAGCACAGGCCTTTGGAAGGAAACTGGTACTGCATCAGGAAAGCATGGATAAGTTGAAGGCTTTTTTTGAAAGAGTCAATCGCCCAATGACGGAAAATAATATAAAACAAGCTTATTTTCCCGAGAACAGCACGATTATCACAAACAACAACGGTACTGCACCGGGGTGTCTTATAGAGGCGGAAGGAAAAGTGCTCATTATGCTTCCGGGGCCGCCTTCGGAAATGAAACCCATGTTTGAAGAGTTTGTGATGCCTTATTTCAAGGAAAAGCTGGATTACAAAATCGTTTCCCGGTTTCTTCGCATCTTCGGAATCGGAGAGTCTGCCATGGAGACCCAGCTCATCGATATGATCGAGAGCCAAGCCAATCCAACCATCGCTCCCTATGCAAAGGAAGGCGAGGTAACTCTGCGTGTTACAGCCCGATATGCCAAGGATGCATCAGGAGATGAACTGATTGAGCCTGTTATTGAGGAAATCAAAAGAAGGCTGGGAGATGCGGTATATTCAACTCATGACGAGAACCTGGATGAAGTGGCGGCCAAGCTTTTGATGAAGAAAAATATAACAATAGCTCTGGCAGAGTCTTGTACAGGAGGTCTGATTGCTGGCAGGCTTACCGACATTCCCGGTATTTCCAGTATTCTGAATCGCGGATTTGTGACTTACAGTAATGAGGCCAAGATGGAAAACCTGGGAGTAAAGATGGAAACCCTCCAGTCCTTCGGCGCTGTCAGCAAAGAAACTGCTGAAGAAATGGCCGTAGGCGCTCGTCGTGTTTCCGGAACCCATATTGCAGTTTCTGTAACCGGTATTGCCGGACCTGGGGGCGGAACTGAAGAGAAACCGGTGGGTACAGTGTTCATAGCACTGGCAGATAGAAACGGCGTCCAAAGCAAAAAGCTTCAGCTCTGGGGCAATCGGAGCCGGATACGGAATATGACCGCACTCCATGTATTTGATATGATCCGTAGATGGGCATTACAGCAAGACAATGGATAGCTCTGGAGAAAGTTGTAATAATTTATCTATAAAGGCATTGACGAAACAAGCAAAGTAGTATATAATTAGAACATGTGTTCGTTTTGCTGCATTACTATTGTTAAACACCATACGGGTTACTATACACGAAGGAGGGAAGCCGTTACGGCGATTTAAAATGGGAGATTTAGAAAAGAGAAAAGCGTTAGAGATGGCCCTGGGCCAGATAGAAAAGCAGTTTGGTAAAGGTGCTGTTATGAAATTGGGTGAAAACACCCAGATGAACATTGAGACCATTCCAACAGGAGCTTTGGGTCTTGATATAGCTCTAGGAGTAGGTGGCGTACCGAGAGGAAGAATTATTGAGATTTTTGGGCCGGAATCTTCCGGTAAAACGACTGTTGCTCTTCACATGGTGGCAGAAGCACAAAAGGCAGGAGGCGAAGCTGCGTTTATCGATGCAGAGCATGCTCTTGATCCTGTGTATGCAAGAAATCTGGGCGTAGATATTGATAATTTGATTGTTGCACAGCCGGATACTGGAGAACAGGCGCTTGAAATTGCAGAAGCCCTGGTACGAAGCGGTGCCATAGACATTATTGTTGTTGACTCTGTTGCTGCTCTGGTTCCAAAGGCGGAAATCGATGGTGAAATGGGAGATTCCCATGTTGGTTTGCAGGCGCGACTCATGTCTCAAGCCATGAGAAAACTGTCTGGTGTTATTAACAAATCAAAAACAACAGCTGTATTTATTAACCAATTGCGTGAAAAAGTTGGAGTTATGTTTGGAAACCCTGAGACTACGCCTGGCGGTAGAGCCCTCAAATTCTACGCTTCTGTCCGTTTGGATGTAAGAAGAATTGAATCCATCAAACAAGCCAATGAAGTAGTAGGAAACAGAACCAAGGTTAAAATCGTAAAGAACAAGGTAGCTCCACCATTCAAGGAAGCTGAGTTTGATATCATCTACGGTAAAGGAATTTCAAAAGAAGGTAACATTTTGGATGTAGCTGTAAACCTTGATATCGTTAATAAGAGCGGTGCATGGTTCTCCTACAACGGACAGAGAATCGGACAGGGAAGAGAAAATTCCAAGCAGTTCCTTAAGGAAAACCCTGAAATGGCAAGAGAAATTGAAATGAAGATTCGTGAAAATTATAATCAGGCCTTTATCAAGAGCATCGATGCCCATGTGCCGGATGACGAAGAGGACGAGTTGGAGATTTTGGATGAAGTGTAAAAACTTTAATTGATCGTTGAAACTCAGGAAATCGGTTCAAAGTAAGAGGAAGATAAAAAACATGTAGAATAATTGCAAGCCTATGGTATAATAACTGTAGGCTTGTATCTTTTTATCACCACCTTTCAATTCCGGTTTCGATGAAGGAGGTATAAAATTGCTTATAACATCCATCGAGAAAAGCGATAAAAACAAAGGTATGCTTCTTGTATACATAGATAATAGTTATGCGTTTTCTCTTCCAGAGGAGGATTACCTGCGGCTGGGGTTTTACGAAAGAAAAGAAATCTCTGAGGAGGAAATTCATTATGTAAAATACGATGTAAACCTCAGAGCTGCGAAAGCAGCAGGGGTTAAGTTCCTGGCGCTAAAACTCAGAACGGAAAAGGAAGTCAGAGAGAAGCTGGCAGGTCAGGGCTTTGCTGAAGAGATTATCGATAAAGTGGTTGAAGAACTGGAAACCTTGGGCTATATCAATGATCCGGAATACACGGAAAAGTATATTCGCAGTAAATTAAAGCTCAAGCCAACGTCTAAGAGGATGCTCCTGTATGAATTAGAGAACAAGGGAATTCAAAAGGAGATGATCCTTTCAACGCTTGAAGGGTTTGAAGTGGATGAGCTTTCAGTTGCGGAGGCTCTTGTATTGAAAAAGTTTGCACGATATGACTTCAAAGAGGAAAAAACAAAGAAGAAAATCCAGGCATTTTTAGGGCAAAGAGGATTTGGATATGGAATAATAAATGAAATTCTAAGCAAACTAACTTAACCTATATACAATAGGACTGGTGACTGGTGATTTGGCGTTCGCATAGCCGAAGCTTTTGGGTCTATGTGAGTGCCGAATCAGCGAAGTTCCATTCTAAATTGTATAGGGCGGCAGAAGGAAATAGTATATCCAGAAAAGGAGAAACGGATGGAACAATTTCTATTTGGCTTAATTCACTACGTTTTAGGGAAAAATGTGTTTCTAGTGTATGGCTTCTTCTTTATATCTTCGTTTTTACAAATGGTATTCCCTCCACATCCCGGAGATGTGATCCTTGTATTTCAGGGGTATCTTACCAGTATAAGTGATTCCTTTGCCATTGTACCTGTTTTACTTACTAATCTGGTGGCGACTCTCACCGGGTCTGTTTGTATCTACAAATTGGGTTTCAAAAATGGCGACAGGGTTTTTGAGTACCGGATTATTCAAAGGTATATACTTAAGAAGCACAAGGACAAAGCATCCAGGCTTTTTCAGAAATATGGCTATTTTGCTGTGCTGCTCAGCAAATTTATACCGGGTGTAAATGCAGTGATGATACTTTTTGCAGGAATTTTTAAGGTGCGTCCGAGACGGGTGTACTTATCCATCGCTGTATCTTCCCTTGCGCACCACTTGATATGCTTGCTGCTGGGGAGGTTTTTGGGATATAATATGGAAAACATCAAGAATATCCTGGCGACCTATAACAGCATAATTATTCTGTTTGTACTAAGTGCTGTTGTTGTCTACGGTGTTTACTATTTTATGCTTGGTAAACGTATCGGGCGTGATAAAATATAGAGGTTTGGAGTTGAAGTAGCGTTGATTTGGGAAACGGAACGGTTGTTTCTACGAGTACTGAATGAATCTTGTGCGGAAGTAGTGCTGCAGTACTATAGCAGAAATAAGGAATTTTTGAAATCCTGGGAGCCTGTAAAGTCCGATGAATTCTACACCCTTGAGTTTCAGAGGGGAATTTTGAAACAGGAAATGGAAAATATCCAAAATGGGAAAGCCTTGCGCTTTTGGATTTTTAAGAAGTCTGAGCCTGATAAGGCCATAGGTGCCGTAGGTTTTAATAATATTATCCGGGGAGCCTTTGATTCCTGCCATCTCGGATACAAGCTGGATCAGAATGAGGTTAATAGGGGCTACATCTCCGAGGCTATCCGCAAAGGGATTGAAGTTATGTTTAATGAATATAAGCTCCACCGTATTGAGGCCAATATCATGCCTAGAAACAAAGCTTCTCTTCGGGTTGTTGAGAAACTGGGTTTTTATAATGAGGGTTTGGCTTATAAATATTTGAAAATTGCTGGGAAATGGGAAGATCATATCCATATGGTGCTGCGAAATGAGGCCATGGAATAGCTATTATTTATAGTGTCTAAATGAAAGGAACGCGTCAACAGAAGTTACTGACTGTTGACGCGTTCCTTTCATTATAGTAAAATCTTAGTGACTAACCAAAAATTAGCAATTTATATATGACTACAGAGGAGCTGCTGAAAATGGAAAATTTCAATGAACTTGCAATAACGTGGGATAAAGAACCAAGAAGGGCGGAAAGAGCTGCTATTATTGCCGGGGAGATTATAAACAGCATACCGGAGATCTATCATAAAGCGGGTTTTGAATATGGATGCGGTACGGGACTTTTGAGTTTAAACCTGCGGAAGCATTTTAAAACAATTACCCTGGCTGACAGTTCGGAAGGGATGTTGGCAGTACTGGAGGAGAAAATAAATAACCAGGGAATTGAAAATATGAAAACGATGAAAATCGACCTTGTATCAGATCCTCTTCCGGGTGAAAAATACGATGTGGTCTATACACTGATGACGCTGCATCATATTTTGGATACGGCTAAGATAGTAAAGGCTTTTCATGAAATTCTGACTCCAGCGAGTTACTTGTGCATTGCTGACCTGGAGGAGGAAGACGGAAGCTTTCACGGACCGGATTTTGAGGGACATAAAGGCTTTAATAGAGAAGCTTTAGCGGAACTACTCACGGAATGTGGTTTTACCGATGCCCATAGCAGGATTTCCTATGTGATCAAAAGGAAGGATGAAAACGGAATAGAAAAAAACTATCCTCTAATTTTTATGGCAGCGCGAAAAGGATAAAATTCCGGAAGTGGAGTCAGAGGAAGAGACGCAAACTATAATGAAGAGTGATCCGGCTGTGGAAGAAGGAATCATGACTGCCGGATTATTTCTTTATAAAGTGGCACTCTTAAGAAATTAGATGGATAGAAAACGGGGGTATGAGTAAGTGGAAGTCATAAATAAAAACCATGTCTCTGTAGGCAATACTAAGTGGAAGCATGTAAAGCTGGTGTATTTCTCGGGGACAGGAGGAACGGAAAGAGCTTCATACCAGCTCGCACAATGCTTAAAAAATCGTGGGCTTGAAGTGGAGAGGGTACAACTGGATGTACAGGGGATAGAAACAGAGAAGCGGAGGACTGTCAATCTGGAGAAATCCCCGGATCTGCTGGTTCTCTCGTTTGCGGTTCACGCCTTTGATGCTCCGGAGCCTGTATATGAATGGATATATGGACTTCCGGAGGGGAAGGGATTGCCGGTAGTTGTAATATCAGTTTCAGGGGGAGGGGAGATCTGGCCTAACACTGCCTGCAGAGTTGGCTGCATTCGTGCACTGGAGCGCAAGGGGTATGACGTATTCTATGAGCGTATGCTGGTGATGCCTTCCAACTGGATAGCGGCCGCAGGCGATCATCTGGCTATGCATTTACTGCAGGTTTTGCCCAAGAAAGCAGAGTATACGGCAGCAGAAATCGCATCAGGAGTTCGCCGCAGGACGCGGCCGCAAATAACGTCGCGGTTGATGACAGCACTGTTTAAAATCGAGAAGTCCGGCGCAAAATTTTTTGGTAAGGACCTGACTGTGGAGCAAACTTGCACAGGGTGCGGCTGGTGCGCACGGAGCTGCCCCAGGGGTAACATTAAAATGGAAAAGCAGCGGCCTGCTTTCGATTGGCGCTGCATAGCATGTCTTCGTTGTGTCTATGGGTGTCCGGCGGCAGCTCTTCACCCCCGCCGTTTGCAGTTTATTCCCGTTAAAGGAGGCTATGATCTGAAGGCACTGGAAACCCGTATGAACAGTATCGTACTCAAACCTGTAGAAGAGCTTGCAACAGGAGCGTTCAGCGGGCTTCGCGACTACTTGCTGAAGGAAGAAGCCTAGCCGGGGGGTATGTTCCTGCGACGACAGTTATGGTTTTAACCACTATCTGCTTTTGGATCATACTGTAAGGGAGAGTTACTCAAGGGCGTTGGCTTTTTGCTGAGCCATATCGAAGGTCTTCTTATTCGTATTTCCCGAAGGCTCCAGATTATGATCTTTCTGGAACTGTAATACGCTGTCGTAGAGGGCGTCGCCATATCGACCGTCAATACTTCCTTCGTAATAGCCGAGACTGTTCAAGGCTTTCTGGAGGTCTCTTACGTCGGAGCCGACATCCCCATTCATTAAAACTCTAAAAGGTCTGTTTTTCTGCTCGATAGTAACGGTTGTTCCATAGGGGACCAGTTTATATAATTCAGCAGCATCATTGCTAAGTAGGCGTATACAACCTTTGGATTCATTGGATCTGCCAATAAACCAGGGGTAGAGGGTGCCGTGGATGCCGTACTTTCCCCAGGGGACATTGCTTTTGGAATTATAGCCTATCTTTCCCAAATAAAGCTTGCAATCAGAGAGGATATCCCTCCTAAAGCCAATCTTCATTGCATGTCGATCCGTTTAATGCTATACTCCATATATAGCCTAAACTACGGAAGTGTGTGAATAATGCCAACATATGAAGGAATTGCAAACTATTTGAGGTTTATTTCCGAGACGTACCATTTAGAAATATGTATCAATGACTTTGTAGGATTTTTATCAACAGATAAAAATCTCTTTGCTGTGATGCAGCCGTTCTATATACACAAAAATCCGTACTGCATGCAAATTAAAGCCAACAGAGAGCTTTGGAACCGCTGCTTAAATATGAAGAGAAGGATATATGAAAAAGCTCAGAGATTAAAGTCGCCTTATTATGGCATGTGTTATTGCGGTATTGAAGAGTATGTAATGCCCATTATCAAAAATGATTTTGTAATAGGCGTTATTTTTGCGGGTGAGTATTGTACCCATAAAAAAGTTTCCGCGTATAGAATTAAAAAGATATCCCAAAATTATGGAATGGATTATAACATGTTGATGCGGAAATTTGATAGTTCTGTTAGGGTACAAGCCCATAACGAACAAGTTGTATTTTCACTGCTCGGAATCGTTGCCGACTACTTTTCAGCACTTTACTCTGATTTGAATGAAAACGCAGGCAACTCAATGGTAAGTGCAAAAAAGCAAGCATCTTCCGACAGTTATGTACTGTCCCATGCAGTGGAATTTATAAAGCAGAATTTTACGGAGAGAATAACCGTAAAGGATATAGCTGACTTCTGCCATTGTAGTGAATCCTTTTTCAGCCATATTTTTAAAAAAACTATGAAAGTAAATGTAAAACGCTATATTAATAAGTTAAGAATAGAGGAAGCGAAGCTGCATATTTTAAATTCGGGCGCAAGTATTGTTGAGATTTCAAATCGAGTAGGTTTTAGCGACCCGAACTATTTTTCTCTAGTATTCAGTGAGT
This sequence comes from Bacillota bacterium, assembly GCA_023419605.1. Lineage (GTDB taxonomy): Bacteria > Bacillota > Clostridia > Acetivibrionales > JAEZXR01 > JAEZXR01. The sequence continues at coordinate 115,932 of JAEZXR010000130.1, forward strand.
TTTGTGGCATTTCACCGACTGAATACCGGAAACGCATTACCGTTAGAAATCAAATATCTTAGGTTACCGGTAAAAATAAGTGCTGTTGTCGGAGGAAGCATTGATGTTATGGCCGGTACTATAAAAAGAGCTCCGAAAGCTTTTCGGATCCTCGGTCTTGAGTGGCTTCATCGGCTTCTTCTGGAGCCTAGTCGTATTTTCAGGGTGAAGCAGCTTCCCTTATTCCTGATTCAGTGCTTTAAAACCGGCTAAAAAATGGGGAAGCGTATATAGGAACCTCAAAAAAATTCATTAATTTGTGAAAAAGTATTGACAAATGTTACTTCTGCTAGTATTATTGATGTAAATATTTGAAAAGTAATGATTGGAAATAGTAAAAATCTACGAAGTTTTCAGAGAGTCGGCAGTTGGTGTGAGCCGGTAATTTTATGGATTTTGAACTCATCCATGAACTGCAGCCCGATATTGTAGGGTGAGCCGGAGTTCCACCGTTAAAAGGATAGATGGTAGTTGCCATCGAAAAAGGGAATTCCGAATGAATTAACTAGAGTGGTACCGCGAGTAAGCCTCGTCTCTATACATAGAGATGGGGTTTTTTTAATGGTTAAATTCCGGGTTTAACCATTACACTTGATTAAAAAATTTATGAATTGAAATTGATGATGGAGGTTTTTCTGATGAGTAGAAAAATACTTGTACTTGACACGACCCTAAGGGACGGTGAACAAGTTCCCGGAGCAAAGCTAAATTTATACGAAAAACTTGAATTGGCGCATCAACTTAAAGCACTGAAGGTAGATATTATTGAAGCTGGTTTTCCGGCATCTTCGCAGGGTGATTTTAACGCTGTAAAGGAAATTGCTGCAAGCGTGGGAGAGGGACCTGTAATAACAGCTCTTGCAAGAGCCGTAAAGAGTGATATCGACGCCGTTTATGAAAGTGTTAAATATGCTAAAAACCCGTTGATTCATATTGTTCTCGGAACTTCTTCGGTTCATGTAGAGAAAAAGTTCAACAGGTCAAAGGAGGAAGTTATGGAGATGGGTGTTAATGCAGTAAAGTATGCAAAAACACTGCTTCCCCAGGTTCAATATTCCACAGAAGATGCTTCAAGGTCGGATTTTGAATATTTATGGAAAACAATTGAAGCTGTTGTAAAGGCAGGGGCAACAATGATTAATGTTCCTGACACCGTCGGATATGCAGTGCCGGAGGAATTCGGGGAGTTAATAAGGAAGATTAACTACCGTCTCAAGAACCTGAATGATAAGGTCATATTAAGTGTTCATTGCCATAATGATACCGGATTGGCAACTGCAAATACTTTGATTGCAGTGAGAAATGGTGCGGATAAGATAGAATGTACCATTAACGGTCTGGGCGAAAGAGCCGGTAACGCTGCACTGGAAGAAGTTGTGATGGGGATGAAGCTTCGCAGGGAATACTATGGTGCATATACGGATATAGATACAAAGGAAATATATAAAACATCGCGATTGGTGAGTAATCTAACAGGACTTGATATTCAGGTAAATAAGGCTATCACGGGGGATAACGCTTTTGCGCACTCTTCGGGGATTCATCAGGATGGCTTATTAAAGTCCAGAGACGTTTATGAGGTTATATCTCCAGAGGATGTAGGCGTAGAGAACATGGAGATGATTCTGACAGCAAGATCGGGCCGTCATGCTTTTAAAAATGCGGCAGAAAAAATCGGGTACAAGTTCAAGGATGAAGAGAATTTCGAGTGCCTTTTCAGTAAATTCCTTGAATTAGCGGATGTGAAGAAGGAAGTCTATGACCATGATATTTATTATTTAATTGAAAAATATAATAAGGAAAGAAAAGTAAATACGGATACGGAAAATCAAACGGATGCCTGTGACTTGTATGAATTGGTTTCCTTTCAGGTTGTCAGCAATGACATTTTTCCGACAGCAACGGTAAAATTAAAAAAAGGAAAGGAGATTTTCAAATACAGTTCAGTAGGAGATGGGCCCATTGATGCACTATACTCTGTAATTAAAAACATAGCGGGCTTGGATATCGACTTGAAGGAGTATAAGATAAGCAGTATGTCCAGGGGCAAGGAAGCGCTCGGCAGAGTAAGCATTCGAATAGAATATAACAATAAAAAAGTTTACTCCGCCCGCGCTATGGATACTGACGTTATCAAGGCAAGTGCCTTAGCTTTTATCAATGGTATAAACTCGATTTTGCTTGAGAATGTCACTAAAAAGGAAGAGCAGTAATTGTTTCTACTTTTGTGAATCGAATTAAAGTTGTTTTAAGCAGGAGTATTATAAAGGTTCTATATCGTAAGGTATGGAACCTTTTCTATTTATTTGCCGAACCTCTTGCTTCCTTGGAACTTTTTTCTATTAAGCCCGTCTAAAGATATGAACAGGTACAAAAAACCAATAACTATAGTATGAGGTGAAAGAAATGAAAATTAAAGCAAAAATAGCTACTCTATCCGCTGCTGCTATACTAACATTGACTTTTGCAGGACAAAGCCTTGCAGCTGCAAATCCATTTACAGACATAACAAATATAGCAGCAAAGGAAGCAATTCTTGAACTGCAGGAAAAAGGGTATATAAAAGGTGTCGGTAATAATCTGTTTGCACCGGATGCCACAATGACAGCAGCTCAGGGTATTCAGTTTATTGTTAATGCCCTGGAGCTAAATCTTGATCATGTACGGTTCATTAAAGAGCCTAAAGCCACCGACTATTATGCAAAGGCGAATAACGATGCCTGGTATGCAAATGCGCTAATTATTGCTTCAGTAAATGGGCTTGAACTTCCGGCTGATCTTGACCCCGGTGAGGAATGGACGTGTGAAGAGTTTACCCATCACCTTATTCAAGCGGCAGAAACCCATGCCAATTTACCGAAGATCAAGCTTGTTCCGGTTCAGATTACCGACCAGGATCAGTTATCCATTGGTTATGACGGTTCCATCCAGCGTGCACTTACGTATGGTGTTGCCAAGTTGGACGGAGAAGGTAAATTCAATCCAAAAGGCAAAATTTCTCGTGCAGAAGCGGCGGAAAAAGTCTATAATGCACTTAAGTACATTAAGGCTCATCCATATCCGGCACCGAAAACAGGAGAGGCACCCGTTACAGAAACAAAGTAAGCAGCAGCCCGTAAAAGAATAGGATTTGCAATCCCGAAAGCCATATGCCAAATAAACAGGCATATGGCTTTTGTTACGGCAGAGGTACGGAGAAAGCCGGTATATACGGTGTTTATTAAACTTTGTGCCAGAATATTGAATATTATGGGGATATATTGTAGAATTGTAATGTTTATATAAACGAAAAGGTCAATTACAGTAATTATATAAAATTCAGCAGAGATTTTTATAAAAATTTGCACTCCTTTGTGGATGCTAAAATTTTATCTGGCATTGGAAGATTCTATAAAAATTTATATTTTATACCGAACCTTTTTAAGTCCTGATGTGTATATAGGATAAACCGGGAAGGAAAGGAGGTCTATTATTGAAAGAAAATATATCTAAGGAAAAAGCGGAAATGATTTTTAAGGAACATTCAAACTATATCTATAGAACTGTGCTATACCTTGCAAAGTCAAAAGAATTAGCGGATGATGTAACGCAAGAGACATTTATTCAGGCGTTCCGAAAATATGATACCTTTGACTCTGCTAGGTCCTTGCGGCCATGGCTATATAAAATCGCGCTAAATATTACTCGAAATATACTTAGAAAGCAGCGATGGCTAAAATTCACCGATCAGCTGCCGGAAAGAAGTTGTTTGGATCGGGTAGAGAATTCCATCTTGAAAAGTGAAGAAGAAAAGGAATTATGGAAGCAAATTAATTTTTTAAGTTTAAAGAGTAGAGAAGTACTTGTTTTACATTTTTACTCCGGTTTGAAGCTTATGGAAGAAAGTGTTTAAAAATGAACGTAAAATATGGGGATTTAAAAGGGCTGTGGCAATACCGTTAATAGTCCTAATATCCCTTCTAGCTGTATTTTCAGGTGGATTTGCCAGCTACAGTACTTTTCGAAATATCGATAGAACCGATTATCCTTTTGTTGATGATTCCCAGGTAAAGGGCAAATGGGAATCCGTTGATTTTGTCGATAAGATTGAGGATTTTAACCCTGAAAAGAAGTCTTGGAAGGGAGATTTATACCTGACTGCTTTAGTATTTATCAAAGAAGGCCGAATGCTTACGGCCGTTGATAATGGAAATTTGGCCAATACGAGCTCCAGTTGGACTAAAGGTATGGTACTTAGCAATCAGGAAAAGACAGCCAGCAAATATCTGATAAAGGATATAAACGGAACTACCTATATGTTTTTTGAATGGAAAAGCGGGGACTATGTATTCAGAAATGAAACCCCGAAGTTTTATGTGTTGAAACAGATTGACAGTGAGGATTATTCAAATTACCAAGTTAAACGTGTTAAGGAAGACAAAGTGGACTACCCCTTTGTTGATGATGCTAAGATGAAAGGGAAATGGGAAAGTGTAGATTTTGTTCAGAAGATGGATGGCTTTGAACCAGGACAACAAAGCTGGCTGGGTGATCTATATTTAACGGGGTTGCATTTTGATGAAAACGGTAAATTAACAATTGCAACAAAATCAGGCTCATTTTCAGGGCCTTCGGTTACCTGGACAAAGGGATTAATTGTTAACAAGGATGGCAAAACAGCGAGTAAGTGCGAGATAAAGAATATAAGCGGAATAACCTATATGTTCTACGAATGGAAGAGCGGAGATTATGTATATAGAGGTATGCGCCCTTGGTACTATGTGCTTAAAAAAGTTGAATAAGACGACCTTAAAAAAGGAGTTTCGGTATGCACCGGGACTCCTTTTTTATCCGTTTATTCTGGCTTTCATTTATGGAGGCCTCACCAAAGAAAGCATTGCTGGAGAACAAGTAATATTCCTCATGCCAAGGTTGGCAATTCTCTATTATGGAGCTCAGGCCGGTAGCATAGAGTAAATGTAGAATAATGTATCCAAGCTTCTAATCGAGCCTATAGTTTACTCTTTCTATTATAGGACTTTTTATCATAAGTAGAAATACGCCATTGATTCCCTGAAGCAATAAATCTAAATGATAAAAATTTACAAAAAATCTATATTTACAAAGAAAAACAAGGAAAAATGTCAATAAATTTGCTAAAATATGTACCTATAAACTTGACACAAATACCAATTATTGATAGGTTGGAATAGGAATAATATAAAAAAGCTGGAAGCGATTGCTTGCGAGTTAGTAAGTGCAACAAATCAATAGTATGGGTAAAGGGGGATATTATGAAAAAATTCTTATTCACTGTAGTAGCAGTTGTACTGTTATTTGTAGCCGCAGTATCGGTACATGCAGGAGATGGAATCACAGTTAAGGTAAACGGGAATGTCATTGACTTTGATGTTGACCCAGTGGTAACGGACGGTACGACCATTGTTCCTGTCAGAGCCATCTCTGAAGCTTTAGGCTTTCAGGTGCATTGGGATGAGGCGGCAAAGCAGGTGGACATTTCCAAAGGCGGGAATCGAATTGTTTTAACCATTGATTCCACTTCAGCACTGGTAAACGGCAAGGAGCAGAAGCTGCTAAAGCCTGCTTGCATCCTGGGAGGCAGGACAATGATTCCATTACGCTTTGTAAGCGAACACCTTGACTGTACGGTTGACTGGTTTAAAACAAATAACATTGCAGCCATTAATGCAAAAGCAGGCGGCAGAGCCATACGATTTACCGACAGGATGGTACAGTCAGAAGAGTATACGGTGTCCAAGATAGGGCTCCGAAATCAATATACCCGGCTAACCCCCATCAATGAAAACCTTCATTATACGATTACGGATTCTGTTCCAGAAGGAAGTTATGACGGATTCAGACAGACTCTTGATGCAGAGATAGGTACTACGGCCCCGGACATTGCAACGCGTAATGCAGTGAAGGAAGTTCTGCGTTTGGCGTTCCCAAAAGAGTTTGAAACTATTTACATGTACTATGTTGTATGTTTGCGCGGGGAGGCCTTTGAATTTATCGGTGCCGGATTGCAAGCAAGAGTTGGTATTAATAATGCCTATCATGAAGGCCGGGATGTGATCGTTTCCTCCGGCAACATTAATAATACAAGCATAGCCATAGGAATGGAAGGGCCTCACTTAAATATTGGCGGAAAAATGTTTAAGACCTTTTATCCGACAACTAACCTGGAGTTCAGGCAGATGGTCGTCGAGGAGCATAACGTTACAGAATATACCATTGACGACTATAACAAAATCAGACGAGATCAATATATGAAAGAGTTTTTACAATGGTATGAAAAAGACATGACCCCGGGACTCGAACTGGATCACTATGTGGAAAGGGAGGATGTAGATGCGCAAAAGGATTATAACGATGCTCTCAGTCATTATCCTGTTGTTGCAAAGTAGTCTGGTTTCGGTACAAGCTGCATACATTACCCTAAAAGTACATATAACCTCGGGAGACAAGACAAAAGATGTTGTAGACTCCTCAATCTTTTATACTTACACTGGTTCCGGTACGTTCACTGTGGATATAGACACTGATTGCACGGATGTTGTGCTGACTATATCCGATAAAAACGGGAAGATGCTCAACAATGGTAATTCCCTTACCGCTGAGTTTGAAGAACCCGGTACTTATTACGTCAGTGCAAAAAGTGCATCGGGAAAGGTCTATAAGAAACTAACCATTGACGTACATCCGGCGACAGAGGCTACCACAGGAACCAGATACAGGACGCAGACTTTTGTATGCACGCACATTGATGGCAAACCGGTTCCTACCACCTGGTACAGGGTTGAAATAGGCGGGCAGGAGGATATTCCTAAAGATCAATGGGAAATTATTGATGGCTGGCCCGACGGAAAGGGCGGCCGTATTATACCGAGAGATGGAAAAACTCATGAATTAAAAGGTTTTGGCATGATTAAAGTTTCTGTTGATGGAGTGGATAAGCAATCCTACAGCACGTATCAGGGAGGGAGCAATCCTGCATTTAAGGATTTTCCGAGGCAGCTGTCAGATTTGCAAAGGGCCTATGGATGGAGTGAAAAGACCAAGAAGGATTTCGAGTCGCGCTCGGAAATGACGCTGTCTTATACGGCAGCATTTCCCGCTCGTGTGGTTTCTCAGGTGTTTTATGATGGAGAAGGTTCCGAGGTGAGGGACGACATTGAACCAGAAGAACCGATCTGGCCTTCGGAAACGTCTAAAGCGACCGTTAATGCAACGCCGAAAGACGCAGGATGGGAACTCGACACGGATAGATCCAGATATTGGGTCGGAACACGGATCGATAACAATCCCTGGGCGCTTGAAGGAGGCGCGAATTATCACAAACTATCGGTAAATGATATAAAGAAAACTTTTACTTTAGCTTATAATAGTTACACTGTAATCGCTAACTATTACTATAAAAAAGCAGATCTTCCCAATGGAACCTTTACATTCGATGCAACCCCCAATGACTTGCAGGTAGTGAAAGCTGAAGCTTCCACGCTGGGACAGGCTGTAGATTTGAATATTAGTCTCAAACAGCCTAGTGATATGCTGAGTAAATGGGAGAAAGTACTGAATGAACCTGGCATCCAGGCAAGTGTTACCATTACCCGAAATCCTGATCAGGAAAACATCAGTACCATCGCGTCTCCTTTTCCTCCTGGCGGAGCTTATACCGGCAGCGATAAGGCCACTCTCATGAAACTGCTTAAGGGCGAAACCAGTCTGAAGTTCCGCGATGATACAATTTCCTATCCTATTGAACCGGATCAAACGGTAGAACTTACCTATACTGCTTCTGTCAAAATAAAAGTCGGCAGCAAGGAGGTTGTCTTGAGTTCGAAAAAAGACACGGATACTGTCCGGTTTTACAGGCCGCCCCTTCCTCCTCCGCAAAAAGGGTATTATACCTCCTCTCCTTCCTATTGGTCGGAAATAAAGGAAGGCTCTCCGCTGAACGAAACTTTTGAAGCAATGGCGGGTGTACCCACTACCAGAAATCTTTACTTTGCTTCAGGAGGGAGCGAATTCATCGTAGATATTGAAACCGAATATGTCCCCAATGGAACAGCCACGCGTTCTTATACCGACACTTTCACTTCCGTAAAGTGCGACAAATGGAAATGTGCACCGGATTGCCACGGTCACTCCACCGGAGGACCCAACCCCACGACCTACTATTGTGGCGGTTGCTGTCATTGCCCTTGCCACCATCATGAAGTGAGTGACAGCTGGGATTGGTCCCAATCCGTAACTTTTGACTATATGAAAATCAATAATGCAAAGGTATGGAAGCTCGACAGGTCAAAAGTCGATGGAATGATGACGCTTCTCGGAACTGATGAAGTCACTGCCGACATAGAACAAGGAAACCCTACAATTTTTTATAACATCGCCGGGGACAACAACACAAGTGCTTCGGGAAGATTGCGGTATTCATTGAATACTGACCAGCATGACCATGCAAGTTGGACCCAGGCATCGAACAATTCCTGTACAGGTCATACTGCTGCCAACATGGCGGTGATGAATTCCCATAAGAATCTGACCACCAGTGTAACCGCAGCATCCGATTTCCTGATACTGCAAACGACACGGGGGGATCAATCCGTGTTGTATTTTGACAAAACCTCTCCGGCACGGAAAACCTATGAACCGCTTGAAGTGCCCAAAACCTCCAAGGAGGCGATGTGGGAGAATAACGGCAACTCCGCGGCCAACTGGTCTGAGAGTCATATAAACATAGGCTCTTATAATGGACAGTACCAATCCCCTTCCGCCAAATATGAATCCGGTGGAGGACCTACAGTTTCGACCGTCTTTGATTCAATGCCTGCCGGTTTAAACAGGCCCTCAAGACCAAGCGGGGGACTGCGCCTTGTACGGACAAACCTGGACATCATAGACACACTGCCAAACAAAGAGTACATTACAGGTACCTCCACTGTATTCTATCAAAATATACTGAATTATGGGTCAGGGAGTACAAGATACTCTTTGGCTTATAATGCGAGATATGGGTCATACGGTCAGGAATTTGTATCTGCATATTCTCCGATTCATTCAAAAGTGAATGACATTGTGATTCATAATCCGGTATCAACGGAATTGGCAATGATCCTGCCGCTGCCGGCAGATAGAGACCAACGTTCCGCTGGTTCTGTCATAGGACATGCAAGGCAGCCGGATGACAAATGTACAGGAGACCCGGCTGATTGCGAATTTCGAATACTCGATTGCCGCTTTAGCGGAGGGACCAGTCATACAGTTGCTTGCTATGCCACTATTGTAAACCATGGGTCTTATGAGACACATATTCATAATGCAAGCTGTGGTCTGATCAACGCAGTCACCTATTTATGTAATAACTTACCCTTGAATACCGGCGGTGTAGGCTACTGGCACCATGATTCCGGATGCTCCTATGAGGGTGAAACGCATCAAACAACTTCAACATCAAAATGTACTACCTGTGGCCATAGCTGCGGGTATCTGCAAAGAGCGCCTTCACCGGCCAGTCATACACACAACGCTTCTTGCGCATCCTATACAACGCAGAAGTGGAATTGCAACAATTTACCATTGAATTCCAAATCGTCAAACAATGTTCATGTTCATACGGGGGCGTGCCATCATATTACAACACCACTTTCTTATTCGTGTAACAATCTTCCCTTGAACACAGGTGGGACAGGGCGATGGTACCATTCATCAGGGTGTACCTATGCAGGCGAAACACATACAACTACCTCAAACAGTTCGTGTACCCAGTGCGGGCACAGCTGCGGTTATTTAGAGACAGCTGTAGCTCCGGCGACTCATACGCATACAGGTTTTTGCACTACCATTCCTGCACAGGATTACTGGGATTGCGGAGGACATCCGCTGAATCAGCATGTATGCACACCCAATTGTACCAATGTTTCGGTTCTTAATTGCGTAGAACCGCATCATATGGGAATGCATTATGATGTAGGGAATACCATTTGTTATCGTGCATGTATGGATGATTCCAAGCACGCAGCCAAGCCTAATATATCTGTCCCTGGCCTTGGAGCCTTCACTCCGGGCAAGTTTATAAACCTGGATTACGGGTTTACCGTATACTTCCCCAATATGGGTGATTTTTACGGGGATGGTGATTTAGGGCTGGGCAGAACCACCGCGCAGAGAGGCAGGGGCTACGTGAATTCCATGGATACTACGGAGTGGACGAAGGAGAAATCGGTCTACTTCGACTTTAATGTAATATTTAATGGCAAGATGTATAGGTCAGGAGAAAAAGTACCTCTGGACGTACAGGATCCTGATGGAGAATATGAGTTTTACTGCCCATTAGGAAACGCAGAATGGGTGGATGCAAAGGTTCGGTATGAGTGTATTGCGATTAACAATCCAACAGGACAAATTGACAACGCTAAAATGACGAACAGGCTTCGGGATTGGTATCTGGAAGCCAGGCATTCCGGCATTAAGAATACAACCATCGATGTAGTAGGTAAAATCGGTAATCTTGTTATAGAAGATACGGGAGATTTCCGTTTCTCGAATTTGTTTAAGATACCAAACGCTCCTGTCGAGTGGTTTATGCCCAATCTGGTAGCCAAAGTTAACAATTCCCTGCAGAACAGGATTTTTGGAGATACCTTTGATATCAGGGGAAATCCGGTGAGCGCTGCGACTTGTTACCTGGATACCTACGGATTCTTGCCGCATAAAAGGCAAGTGCCCATACCGTTCCCGCTGAGTCCTGAGAAAAATAACATTCCTGCATTGCAGAAGCAGCCTTTGCGAATGGGTTACATGGTTTATTCGGACGTAGAGACAATCGGAGATTATCGTGACAATATGCAGATTATTATGTACTACTATTATCTGGACCTGGTAAGTGGTGCGATCCAGCCGGTGGATATATATATGAACGTTAATAACCAATATAAGCCTATCAATTTGCATGGAGCAGCGGTACCTGGGTGGGATCCCAATAGTATTCATAACCATGTAACAGCTCTGGACTGGGAGGATGAGTATTTGCGAAGAAACTACAGTATAGAAGAAAAACTCGGCACCGAGCAGATTTCTTCTATATTGGATTTGAAGATGCCGGGAGGCAGGTACTACGAATATGGAAATTCACAAGTGCTATTTCTGACAGAGCGAAACAGAACATTCATAGGAAACACGTCCACTTACGGGGATGATAAAAATCCAGGAAGCCGCATTGATTCCTTTTTATATAACCAACAGGCCCAAAGATGGCATTTTACCTACGGATTACCTTCTTCGGCTGTGGCAGTAAGGAAGGGACAGGCTCCGACCCAGGCAAATATTGATGCTTTAAGGAACAATAATGGTGTTATACTGGCTGCTGCTGACATCCTTTCTGTCGGTAAAGTGTTTAACTTGCAGTACAAGTTTAAGTCAGGGAATAATCCGGTAGTAATTGGAGGGACTTCCTATCGTACAAATTCAATACCTTATCCCGTAGTTGCGGTCTATTCGGCCAGCAGATCATCTGCCGATGATTTGCAAATAACAGGTACACATTAATGCTTCAATGCGGGGAAGTGTAAAGCTTCCCCGGCTATATGGAAAGGTAGTGAAATTTTTGAGGAAAACAGTATGGGTGCTAATCCTATTGAGTTTGTGCATTACTATGCCTGCAGGTATTTATTCCGCCGGAGATGAACTGAGTATTCCTTCAGAATGGGCAGTGGCTGAGGTGGATGAAGCGATATCCTTGGGAATAGTTCCGACCCGGCTTCAATCCGATTATAGGCAGGCAATTACAAGAGAAGAATTTGCAGAACTTATAGTTAGGTCAGCATTAATAAATACAGAGGCCAGGATTGAAGAAGAGGAAGGCAGCGACGGTTTTGAACCGAAATTTCAAGGGAAATTAACACCGGAAATTTTGGTTTCCAAAGTAAAGTCTCCTGTTTTTACCGACTGTGATTTAGTCCATGTAAAAGCGGCCTATATCCTGGGCCTTGTGAATGGTGTTTCTGATATGGAATTCAACCCCAATGCCAGTATAACAAGACAGGAAGCCGCTACAATGATGGCCAATTACTTACAGAGCATGGGAAGAGTCCTCACCTACGGCAATGCGGATAAAGCTTTCAATGATTCGACTGATATCGCACAGTGGGCATATGATGCTGTAGATATTTGTTATGGGACCGGGATTATGAAGGGCACAGGCTCCGGGTTCACACCGGATGGAACCTACACAAGGGAACAAGCGATTCTTTGCATTAAACGTGCCCATAAACCGAGTAGCGCATCCATTAATCTCCGGGGTAAGGTATTTGTACCTATCGATATGCTGGGAGATGGATGGAGTGTAGGAAAGGATTGGGTGGCATTATCCTATAATCCTAAGGATAAATCCATTACTTCCAAAGAAGATAAACGGTGGGAAGCACTATGTAAAGAGGGGAATTTTAGATATTTTAAGCCGACGGCAAACCAATTTGATTTATATTTGGCATCAAGGAGTACCGTAATATTTCCTATAGACAGGGTATATGAACAAAAGGAAATTTTTATCGATAGCGGTTATTTAGTTTCACAATGGTTCGGTGGTGAGTACTTGATCAAGTATTTCTTCGTACCTGATACAGGATATATAAGTAAAGAATTAAACGGAGCTTTATGTGGCAGGGAAAAGATAAAATATAGTTCAAAAGTGATGGAAGATTATAAGCCCGACCCCGGACCGGAGGTTATTAAGCCTAAAGAATTACAGATTGACAATAGGCACTGAAGGAATATTTTAAAATTTATTGAGGAAAAGAATCGGTATGTGATGCGCTGTAGGAAGTTGTTTGAAAATCGGATAGGAAGTAAATTTACCGGATTTCTTTTACACTTTTTGGTGGCTCAGTCCCTATGACCTGGAGGAAAAGCAATGATAGAAATAAAGAAGAAGGAAGCAAATACTAAAAAACTAATTAGAAATTCACTACTATATTTAAGCATGGGGGCACTTTTGACAATATCCGGCTATATGGTACAAAATTACTTTGATAGTGTTATAAGTGGCATTAGAGGCTTCTTTAACAAGATAGCATCTATAGTAAGCAATTGCATGCTTCCATTACATAGTCTCAATATATTTGCAGTAATTTTATTTTTTATGAGTACAGTGTTTATTGTGAAGGGTATTTTCTCACTAAAAGATGTATTTAGTAAAAGAAAGATATCAAAGAGGGACCCTTTGTTTTCAAAGTTGCCCAACAACTATTTTATGTTCAAGGACATACCTATTGGGCATTTTACTATTCCCAATGTTCTCATTTGTCCGAAAGGTATCTTTACTGTACATACAAATCTGGATATTGACTTAAAAAAGGTAAATACTTTTGCCACAATTAAACAAAGTATACTTCATTCCAAAGCATTAAACGACTTTATGCAAAAAAGTGCTATAGGGAACTACTATGTTCGCACAATTGTTTTAATGGATACAGTTGATGATAAAGTAAAGATACATTTCTCAGATATACCGGTATTACAGCCTGATAACTTCTATGCGTATGTCGATAAACTCGAAAGCAAGTACTCGGATGAAGAATGTAGTAAGCTAATTAAGCTGCTAAAGATAAGTTTATGCTCCCTTCAAGCAAATAAAAATCTCAGCAGCAGCTCGACTATGAGTAGAAAGGCTGATTATGAGGCACGGTAGAGGTGGTAAATCAAAGCATTGAATATTATAGCAGTGTGTTATAGAATTGTATATCATAATTAGATGGCTGGAAAAATCGTGAGGGACTGAAGAGGCAGAGTATATCGATCGGAGTTAATCTGCGGTTCCGCATCAGGTGAGAAAAGCTGTACTAAAATAAATGGTCAAGAGGAGATCAAGCTTGAAAGAATTCAAAGATACAACTATAAAAATGAGAGAAAACCTTACGCAAAAGGGGTATGAAGAGATCCATCAGCTTGAGAGCATTTGTCTGGAGAAAGATCGGACGTCTCTTAAGCTGGAATTGGAGTATAAGCTTAGCAGGGCACAGTGGGAGCAAAAAATACGCAAAGTGAACAATGAATTCATGTATTATGAAAACAATCAGCTTGTTGGTTATATAGGAATTTGTCAATTTGGTGGACTGGATCTGGAAGTTAACGGTATGGTTCATCCTGATTTCAGAGGAAAAGGTATATTCAAAGAGCTATATGCAAGCGTTAAGGAAGAGTTTAATAAGAGAACATCGCAAAAAATGCTTTTACTGTGTGACCGTCATTCCTTATCCGGTCAGGAATTTATAAAGACAACAGGCGCACTTTACGAATATTCAGAATATGAAATGTACTTAAAAAATGCTGTAAATGAAACGGCTGTCTCCAATAAAATTGTACTAAGACGAGCAACCAACCGGGATGCAAGAGAAATAGCCCGGCAAAACGCTATCTACTTTGGGGCGGCATTTGATGAAGATCAAGTCACTCTGCCGGAAGATGAAGAGAAAAGCGGGTTTACCGTGTATATGGCCGAACAGGATTCAGAGGTCATCGGTAAAGTGCATTTGGAACTTAACCAGGGTGTTGGTGGGATCTATGGTTTAGGTGTGCTTCCGGAATATAGGGGACTGGGTTATGGAAGAGAAATATTAATGGGCTCCATAATAAAGCTTAAGGAAAGAAATGCACAAGAAATCATGCTGCAAGTAGATACCAAAAATGGCAACGCGCTGAACCTATATACATCCTGTGGATTTGAAGCAACATCGACAATGGATTACTATGCTGTAACTAAATAATGAATATAGATATTTGAACAGAGAACAGAAAACAATATGAGTAAAGTTAAAGCCGGGGTTAATTGCCCCGGCTTTTTGCTGCTTGATATTTCATAGCCCTATAAAAGTATTGCAAATCTGTTTAAACCATTAAAAGCAAAAGAGTAAATAAAGTGACGTTTTTAGTAAAATTATTGAATATTAACTTATGGAATTATATATTATATTGAACTTTGAAAGGGGTGTTAAAAATGATAAAGTTAAAAAAGTGTACTGCAATTCTATTGACTTTATCCATGCTGGCAATATTTTTGCCGCAAGCAGCATTTTGTGTACCGGGCTCATGGGATAAGGAGAAGAGCTTTACCGACCTGGAGCAGCATTGGGCTGCCAAATCCATCGAAAAATGGGCAGGAAAAGGAATTATCACAGGGGATGACAATCACCATTTCAACCCGGATGACGGTATTACACGAGCAGAGTTTTGTGCAATCATTAACAGAGTTTTCGGGTTTACTGCGAAAAGCAGTACGAGCTTTTCCGATGTTTCACCTGAAAAATGGTATGCAGAGCAGGTATCTATTGCAAAAAATGCAGGGTATGTCGCAGGCTATGGAAATAACGTCTTTGGACCTGAAGACAACATAACCCGTCAGGATGCTGCGAAAATCCTAAAATCAGTTTTTGAACTTTCAAATCTTCAAAACAAGGATGTATTATCTTCCTTTACAGACGCAGGAGATATATCGGACTATGCGAAGGATGCGGCAAATATAATGGTTTCCTGGGGCTATATTCAGGGAACTCCGGATAAGTCCTTCGAACCCGGGAGCAAAATTACAAGGGCGGAAACGATAGCGATTCTGGACCGAATTGTTGCTGAGCTTTTCACTGCCCAGGGAACTGTCAGCATGCAAACAATCCAGGGAAATGTGGTGGTAAATAAGTCCGGTATTGAAATTAAGGATACGATAATTGACGGAAACCTCTACCTGGCAGAAGGTATAGGTCAGGGAGACGTAGTTCTATCCAATGGTAAGGTGACTGGAAAGACGTATGTCAATGGTGGTGAAAAGGGCATCCATATAAGCAGCTCACACTTGGGAGAAGTCGCTGTTCGCAGCAAGAATGGAAAAGCAAGGCTTGTGGTTTCAGGGACAAGCGAGATTCATTCGGTAGAATTATTATCTGCGGCAGCTATTGAGCTGCAGGCGGGTGCAAAGATCGAAAAGCTCACAGCCGGACCGGAAGCAGGGAACACAACAGTCTCCTGTAACGGAAAAATAGGCAGTTTTATAGCCAAGGCGGATGGCATAACAGTTAACGGTATTTCCGTAACCAAGGGAAGCACCGTTGAAGTGAATGGCACGACAGTATCCGTCAAAGACACTGGTACTGCAAGTCATAATAATGGAAACGGAACAGCAACACCTGCACCAACTGCAACTCCCACGCCAACACCCACGGACAACACGGGTGGAGAGAGTGATCCTTGGACACTGGTATGGTCGGATGAGTTTAATGATACGACCATCGATTCTGCAAAATGGACCTATGACCTTGGAAGTGGCGGAGATAACCCGGGATGGGGGAATAACGAAAAGGAATTGTATACCAGTGACGCTAAAAATGTAAAAGAAGAAAACGGAGTCCTGAAAATCACGGCACTTAAAGATTCAGGGAATGCGAACTACCCTTATACATCCGCAAGGATTAAGACAAAAGGCTTGTTCAGCAAGAAGTACGGTAAATTCGAGATTAGAGCCAAAGCTCCAGGAGGAAAAGGATTATGGCCTGCCATTTGGATGCTTCCTGAAGATTCGGTATACGGCGTATGGGCAGCTTCGGGAGAAATCGATATCATGGAAGGCTGGGGAAGTGATACTTCAAGAATATGCGGGACCATTCACTATGGACAACAATGGCCCAATAACAAGTTTACAGGTAAGACATACTATTATCCCAATGGCGGAAAATCGACGGATTTCCATACCTACAGTTTTGAATGGGAACCGGGAGAAATGCGCTGGTATGTGGACGGAGTTCTCTACTCGACCCAAAACAGCTGGTTCAGCAAGGGAGCCAATACAGCTGCAGACTATACCTATCCTGCACCGTTTGACCAGCCTTTTCACCTCATCATGAACCTTGCCGTGGGAGGGAATTTTGATGGAGATCCTGACAGCAACGCAGATTACATCCCGGCTACAATGGAAGTGGATTATGTACATATATATGAACTGACAGGAAGACCCTATAAGACACTGGTGAAGCCGGAGGTTTCATCAGAGCCGCTGCCGGATGGATACCAGGTACAGGATGACGGCAATTTGATCTATTCTAATAACTATGGGAATGGTTTTATCGATGAAAATGATGCATCCAAAGTACCGGCAGACACAGTAATATCTAAGGAAACAGGAAAATGGATGTTCTTGCACCTGACAACCGGAGGGAGTGACTTTGGCGGTGAAGGGAGTATTTCTACGGAATCCATCGGGGGCGGGAATTTTGCAAAAATAGATATTACATCCCCTGGAAACCAGACTTATGCAATTCAGTTGATTAAAACTGCTACATTAGCCAGAGGGAGGACGTACAAAGGCAGCTTTGATGCCAAATCTACAGGCACTAGAAATATATCCGTTAAAGTATCCGGGGATGGTGATGCAGGATGGGCATCCTACTCAAATGGGGACACATTCCCTCTTAGCGATTCTATCCAGCATTACGAGTTCACCTTCACAATGAATGCAAGTTCGGATTTGAAGGCGCGTTTTGAATTTAATGTGGGATTGGATACCAATCCAGTCTGGATTGGCAATGTAAGGCTGGAGGAAATTACTCCACTGCCGGAAAACGAGAATGCGGCAAAAGAGCCTTTAGGTGACGGAAACCATGTATGGAACGGTACCTTCGATCAAGGAGATTCCACCGGTTTACTCAGAATGAAGTACTGGAATTTCAGTACTTCCGGTGCCGCGGCTGTTGCAAGCGTAAATGAAGCTGCAAGGCAATTAAAAGCTGCAATTACGGAAGGCGGCGCAGATGCAGATTCCGTTGAATTGGTTCAAAAAGGTATAAAAATGCTGGCAGGCAACCGATACAAGCTTTCCTTCGATGCCAGAGCCTCAGCAGCAGGAACCCTGCAGGTGGAAATAAAAAGTAAAGACGGATTAACGAAGTATGCAGGACCTCAAAGCATAGCACTGTCCAGTACTATGGAAGCGAAGGAATTTACATTTGAGATGCCGGCAGTAACAGATCTGGAAGCACGGCTTGTATTTGAACTCGGTGGAAGCAGCAGGGATATTTATATGGATAATATTATGCTGACTAGAACAACAATGAATAGTAAAGTCGGCAGCAGTAATATCGTGCTCAACAGCGAGTTTGAAAACAATTCCGATTATTGGACCGTCTTCGGGGCAGACTGGGAAGGTGTAAACGTGACCTCCTCTGTATACGGTGCAGTTTATAACGGTGCTCTGGGTATTCATATCGGGAGCTATGAGGGAAACGAATTCTGGTCTACCCAGCTGATTCAAGGGGATTTCACCGTGGAAAAGGGGAAAGCTTACAGGCTTACATTTGATGCCAAATCTACGAAGGACAGGACGATGGAAGCGATTGTGGAAAGCAATGGCGGTGATTACACAAAATATCTGGATCAGATTCTTACCCTTACAAATGAAATGAGAACCTACAGTGTGGATTTTACGGCAGGGGTAACGGACAGCAAGGCACATTTGGTGTTTGCCCTTGGGAAGATAGGAAACGCCGCTCCCATAGGTATTCATGACATCTACTTTGATAATGTAAGGCTATTTGAAATTAAGTAGCTCTTAGGACAAAACGATTGATAATAAAAAGGCAGTCACTTCACATTGTAAGGAGTGGCTGCCTTTTTATGCTCTGCGGTTTATTGCTGTGAGAGATACTGAAAAACAAATTAAGTACGCAGGAAAAAATATAAAAGATCTTCATTAGGGGGAACTATTGCAGAAGTTAGGCAACATATATTTTTGTAATTCCATAGGGCTGGCTCTTTAGTTTGCGGCAAACTGCAGCAGTACGATCAGTTGATTTTTGCAATGCACCACTCATATTCTGCTCCCGGGTATACAGGCAAGGGAGCATCCTCAGCCTGCCTTTTCACTACGGAAATCGTAGCTGTTGAAGTTCCTGCATCTCCAGTAGAGGTCATATAGTGAAATTGGACAACAAATTCCCATGCAGCATCTGCCTGCTCCTGTGCTTTTAGAATATCAAACCGATCGACCCATGGACTTGAAGTGCCTGTGACCCATCCGGCAGCCTTAAAATCAGGTAATTCTTTTTCCTGTAAATCATTGGATAAAACGGAATACTGTAAAACGCCATTGCGGGTCATGACGCCTCTAGCCCAAATATTCACTGCCTCTTCAGGATTTCGCGGTGCGATACCGGATTCCAGAAGCTCCACTTTTCGCTTTAATTCCTGTTTTTCTCTATCACTGACCTCAATGGTCTGATCTGCATCATTCCATTCGACAGAGGCTCCCAATGCTTCAGCAATCTGCCTTATGGATCCTACAGTGTTCCCCTCGACCAGTTGCAATGGAACTTTAGAGTTTATCTCCTGGCCATTGACTACCAGTTTGATGTTTTTTGATGCAAAAGCAGCTCCTGTAACGCAGATTGAAGCCGATAAGGTAGCAATGAAAACGATCATTCTCTTCTTCATGGTACAATCCTTTCTATTCAATAAATTTGACTTACCAAGTACAATAATAATTAATATGCACGGATAATTCGTTACAAAAAAGGTACAATTTTTTCGTCATCGCTTAAGGCCTTTATCACAATCGTCTATTCACTATGAATATGTACAAACTTATAATGAATAAGCATTATCTATATAGGTTATGATGGAATTAGTATAGATAGAAAGAAATGTGAGGTGGGCCCTATGGGATTTCTGGCACAGGAAACATCTACTGAAAAGAAAAGCACTGCCAGTCATTCATTGAACGTCTTTGTCCAGTATAACGATGAAAATGGAAAATCACTTAACGACATCCTTAAAGAGATCGTAACAAATTCGCTTGCCAAGGAATACGAGAGTATAGCGTGAAAAATTTATGCTGCTATCTTCCTGGGTCGGTAGGTCCTATCACTGATGGCAGGCAGTTCTTTTGTTTGGGGGTAGCTTGTAAATGAATTCAGACATCCATAACTACTTCACGAAAAATGAAAATCCCTATGACAGTGTACCGGTCAATTTTAAAGCTGCCATCTATGTGAGACTGTCCAGGGAGGATGATGACAAAAGCTATAGTCTCTCAGAAAGTATTATAAACCAGAAAGACTCCCTGGTGAAGTTTGTGCTGCAAAACCGGTGGACCCTGGTAGATATATACTGTGATGACGGCTACTCGGGAACGAACTTTGACAGGCCGGATTTTAAAAGGATGATTGGAGATATAGAAGCTGGGAGAATCAATATGGTGGTTACTAAGGATATGTCCAGGCTGGGAAGGGATTATATCGGAACAGGCCACTACATCGAAAGATATTTTCCTGCGAAGAACGTAAGGTACATCGCACTGAATGACGGAATCGATACCTTTGCCAGTACCTCCAGCAATGATATGGGGCCGTTCAAAACAGTTATCAACGACATGTATGCCAGAGACATCTCAAAAAAAGTAAGGTTTTCCATGGACGGGAAGCGGCAAGCAGGGAAGTTTATCGGGGCTTTTGCACCTTTTGGC
Organism: Bacillota bacterium; assembly: GCA_023419605.1. Classification (GTDB taxonomy): domain Bacteria; phylum Bacillota; class Clostridia; order Acetivibrionales; family JAEZXR01; genus JAEZXR01. Next base: position 136,471 of record JAEZXR010000130.1, read on the forward strand.
TATAAAAAGTCGGAAGATGATCGGAACAAACTGGTTGTTGACCCGGAAGCAGCGGAGATCGTGAGACGGATTTATAGACTCTATGCGGAAGGCAATGGCATTTCTAGGATCGCTGACATCTTGAACAAGGAAGAGGTGTCCACTCCCTCCCTGTATAAAAAGCAGCGTATCAGCAAGAATTATAAGCATGGAACGGGAAGGAGCTTCCTATGGTCCCACGAAACTATCGCTAAAATCCTTGAGAATCCTACCTATGCAGGGAATATGACACAGAACAGGTACAGAAAAGTAAGCTATAAAGTACAGAAACTGAAAACCCTCGAAAAGTCAGAATGGATTACTGTCAATGGCACGCATGAAGCCATTATCAGTCAGGAGGAATTCGATGAGGTACAGCAGTTACGAGCCGTGAAGGGTATCCAATCCGTAGGAGGGAGTTCCCAAGGCCAGGTGCATCTGCTGTCCGGACTACTTTTTTGCGGTGACTGTGGACAAAAAATGACCTTTAGCAGAGCTGCTTCCAACAAAAAGTCCTTTATTATCTGCTCCAGGTATAAGCGGTTTAAGCAGTGTTCAAGACACTCCATCGAAGAAAGCATTCTGAACCAGTATGTCATCGACCATTTAAAGAACATGGCAGAGAGAACTGCCAATATCAGTGAGCTGGAAAAGCTGGCGAAAAAGAATAATTCCATAAGCTCCAGGGAAAAAAATGTACGAAATGAGTATGAAAAAGCAACAAAGAGAGCTGCCGAGCTCTTAAAGCTCATTAAACTGCTGTATGAAGATAAATTAAAGGGCAATATCTATGAAGCAGATTTTCTGGCGATGCTCCAGGAGTACGGACGGGAAAGGGAGAACCTGGACGGTAAAATAAAGGTCCTGGAGCAGAAGCTTCATTTGATGGAGGGGAAAGAGGCTTCCGACTCGGAAATTCCGGGGCTGGTACAAAGCGTACTGTCCTTTAAAAACATCAGTAAGGGAACTATTGCCAAACTCATTGACAAGGTCATCGTTTATGATAATATGAATGTGGCCATACACTATAGATTCAAAAACCCCTTTTAAGCTTTTTCAGGAATACAGCTTCGGCTGCATCTTAATCGTATTTTGGAGTTATAGGTATAGTTTAGGGAGATAACCACCAGCGTGCCGGAAACGGTACGCTAAAATTTTGTCTAAAACACTGTAATATTTTGTTTTTAAATGTGACTAATTAATATGAAAGGAGGATTTGAGTGAAGCAAATAGAAAAGCTATACTTGGAATATAAGCAGGACATCTATAATTACTTAGTAAGCATTACCCATAATCCTGTCCTTTCAGAGGATTTGCTTTCCGAAACCTTTGTTAAGGCGATCTATTCTATTGGTAATTTTAAGGGGAATTCATCCGTCAGAACATGGCTATTTAGTATTGCCCGCCATCTATGGCTGCAAACTTTGCGAAAGGATAAACCCACAGTGGAATACAGCGATCTTTTGGAGGTCTATGTCACTGACAGCATGGCTGACAGCTTTATCACGAAAGAAATAGCGGATAGAGTAAGCGAATTGTTAAAAACAAAGGATAATCAAACGCAAAAAATAGTAAGCATGCGTGTGCGTGGGATAAGCTACTGTGAAATCGCAGAGAAAATAAATATTTCGGAAAACTCGGCACGGGTAATAGAGTTTAGAACGAAAAAGTGGCTTATGTCCATTTTGAAAAAGGAGGGATTTATTTGAACACACTCTGTAATGTTATTCTGGATTTAATTCCCCTAGTAAAAGATCATGTAGCAAGCGAGGAGAGCATCAAACTGGTTCAGGAGCATATAAGCAGCTGTGAAAACTGCAAAATTGAATTTGAAAGCCACGCACTGCCAGCACGGACGGAAATTGACGATAAAAAAGTGGTATCTTCAATCCGGAAAAAGCTGTTTATTATCACATCGGTATTATTATTGACCGGAGCTTTTATCGGCATGGCATTAGGCAGAAATACATCTTCAAACCTGATGCCCGCAATCATTGGCGTTTTGGGTATTGCCTTTTTAGGGATACTAGTATTAAAATTTGATCTAAAGGGAGATCGAAGCGTGAGAAGGTTTTACATTGGGAAAGCCGTTGGCACCCTCATTGTCTTTGCTGTGGTGGGAATTTATTTATTGCTTAAATACGGGTTGCACATTTTTTAGTTAAAAATAAAACCGAATTTGCCTTTTGCGTTGCAAAGGGAAGGGGTACATTGAAAGGATGGCTAAATCAATGAAGAAAAACTTGCAGCTAAATGCAGACAGGTTTCTGGGCTTTGCCGATATTTATGATAATGCAAGGCCTAGATGCCCTGAAAAAGTAAGGGAAATCATACTAAAGTATCTGGGGACTACTCCGGATCTAGTTGTGGATATGGGATGCGGTACAGGCCTCTCTACAACGATTTGGAGTGAGGCAAGCAATAAGGTCATCGGAATAGAGCCAAGTACCGATATGATTAAAATAGCAAAGGAGAAGTCCTTCGGTTTGAATAATGTAATATTTACATCTGCATTCTCGGATAATACCGGATTGGATAATGCTTGTGCAGATGTTATTACCTGCTCCCAATCATTTCACTGGATGAATCCGGAAACCACCTTGAAGGAAGTAGCAAGAATTTTAAAAAAAGGTGGTGTTTTTGCAGTCTATGATTATGACTGGCCGCCTGTATGTAATTGGGAAGCAGAGCTGGAGTACCAGAAGCTATTTGAGAAGGTAAGGGAAATGGAGTCTGCACATCCTGCTGTTAAGGATACCTTTGTAAGATGGGACAAAGACAAGCATCTTTCAAATATAGAAAGCAGCGGGAAATTTCGATACGTAAGGGAAATCGTTTTTTCAAATTCTGAAAATTGTACTGCACAAAGGTTTATAGCCATTGCCTTAAGCCAGGGAGGGTTGCAGACCATTATCAAAAGGAATATAGATGAAATCAATCCTTATTTGAATACTTTTAAAGAGAGAATGTTTGACATTTTCGGTAATACTGAATTTAAAGCAGACTTTTGTTATCGTATGCGTGTAGGGGTAAAGTAAATTCATATGTATCAGGGAACTTCAAGAAGAAGGTTAAAAGTGCTGTAAATAGAGCCCTATGCCAGTCAAACAGGCATAGGGCTTTGTTTGTAACATAAATAGCGGATACTTAAACACTAATGTCAAAGCTGAATGGAATGTCTTCACCGATAAGCTCGTTGAAGGTTTTTACTACTTTTTTATCTGCATCCAAGACGATGGTACTATCAAGCTTAATGTGCACAGTTGCATAACCAATAAATTTATCATCCCTGGTCAATGCAATCAAATCACCTTCAGTCAAGCCGCTGTAATTAGGGTTATTTGGAACACGTAACAACATAAATATCCCCCTTTGCAGTTTTTTTACTATATCCTATAAATTTATAGGCTAGTATGTTCAAAAATCTTTATAAATAAACCGAAAATGTGTTTGTTTACTTCTAAATAATTCGGGTCCTGTAAAATTTAACGGAAAATCCAGCGGAAAAGAGGCTGCGATGTAGGCAACGTCTTTTTTTGTGCCTTAAAAAAGGCGGGATGCATCTTTATGGACAAATGATCATTGTTTGGCATCATAAATCGTTGGTTGGAAGGATTGAGTTTTTATTTAAAGAAAACTATAATACAGGTAAACATTGTTTATTTTAATGCATCTCTGAAATTATCTTATATAAAGCACTTATAAGCACTGAGAATCGTCGAAAATCATAACTCAGATCGCAAAACTATATACGGGTAATTATTGTGCCTTTATTGATGCAGGGAGAGTACTTCTATCTATTAATAAGGCAGAGTACTCTTTGTCATTTTTTCTGAAGGTGCTGAATGTGGAATTTAGCAGGGAGAAGCGCTTCAAAACGGCTATAGCAGCGGAATTACCAGAGGGCTATGGAGAAAACAATGTCTGCAGCTTCATCAAAATCATGAGTAAAGGGAGGTGGTGACAAATATGAGTGTATACGGATATTTATGTATAATTATAAAGAAATATACTTTAACCAATTAGAATTAAGGAGGTTAAAATTATGCTAAAAAGGAAAAGTCTATCATTGGTATTGGTATTTACATTGATTGCGGGATTGATGTTTACCGGTACATCCGTAAACGCGGCAACAGGGGATTGGCAGATGGTATGGAACGATGAGTTCAATGGCTCGGCAGGCTCCGGAGTAGACACCGCAAAATGGACCTATGAAACCGGAGGCGGTGGTTGGGGAAATGGTGAACTTGAATATTATACAAACCATACAGAGAATGTTTACCTCGAACAGGACGCCAATAATGCCGCCAACAGGTATTTGGTCATCAAAGCGATAAAGGAGGCTTATGGCGGCAGCCAATATACCTCAGGCCGTATAAAGACTCAGGACAAGTTCAACTTTAAATACGGTAAAGTCGAAATGCGAGCCAAGCTCCCCTATGGCCAGGGAATATGGCCTGCGTTTTGGATGCTGGGGGATAATATCAGCTCCGTCAGCTGGCCTGACTGCGGTGAAGTCGATATTATGGAATATGTGGGACAAACACCTACGAAAGTATATGGTACCATTCATGGCCCAGGATACAATGGAGCCGGTGGGTTGGGTGCATGGCATGAATATCCGGCCGGATTTTCCGATAGCTTCCATACATATGCTATCGAATGGGAGCCCAATGTGATTCGTTGGTACTTTGACGGTCAATTATTCCAGACCCGTACCATCGATGACTTGAATGGAAGGCAGTGGGTATTCGACCATAATTTTTTCCTGCTTTTGAATTGTGCCGTTGGCGGAGCGTGGCCGGGAAGCCCGGATGCCAGCACGGTATTTCCGCAGAAGTACTGCATAGACTATGTGCGTGTATATCAACGGGAAGGAGGGGTATATCCTCCGGCAACGCCCAGGAATATAGCTACCCTGAAATCAGTGTCAAATAATCAGTTTGTTTGCGCGGATAATTACAATAACATGTTGTTGTCGGCAAACAGGCCCGCTGCCAGCACCTGGGAAATGTTCGAGCAAAAGGACCTCGGCAACGGCAATATAGCGCTGCTGGCTCTGATGGATTACAAATATGTTAGCGCAGGAGCCGGCGGCAACAGCCAATTAATAGCCGACAAAGAGACCATAGGCGCTTCGGAAACCTATCAGCTCATAACCAATTCCGATGGAACCAAATCACTCCGATGTGCAGCCAATGGCAAATATGTTTCCGTAAACGGAGCCGGTGCATTGTTGGCAAGTGCAACAACCATAGGTGCTGCGGAGAAATTCAGCTTTACCTATACAGGCAATCCGCAGCCACAGGTAGAGATGCCGTCCATTACGCCTGCAGGTGGGAATTATACCACTGCGCAGACAGTGACCATGTCCTGTGCTACAGCTGGGGCAACCATTAAATATACAACGGATGGCTCCACACCCAATGCCAGCTCAGCGACTTACACAGCACCGATTTCCGTATCGGCCAATACCACACTAAAAGCTTATGCTTTCAAGACGGGAATGACCGATTCACCCGTAGCCTCTGCTACCTATACTTTTGGAAGCTATCTCGCACCGTCAACCTGGTATTTGTTTAATGCTTCTGTAAGCGGAGCAACGCCTGCAGGACAGAACATGCAAACCGGCAATTCCACCGTTACAGGCTGGCAGCCTACAAAATCTGTAACCGCGACAGCAAGTTACTGGTACAGTCCTGTACTGAATGGAACATATAATGCCGGCAACTGGTCCTTTGTCCTGTGGACGAATGAACCGGCCTCTTCCTCCACCGTTCAAGTGAGTTTGTACAAGGTCAATTCCGATGGAAGCGGAGCAACACAGATTGGTACTTCCCAAGCATTGGATGTAAAAGCCACAGGAACTGGAAACCATCCTTCAACATTTAACTTTAGCGGCATTTCTCCAGTTTCCTTGAACAACCAGTCGTTAATGGTGAAAGTAGTGAAGACGGCTGGAGTGGATTGTACCATGGCCTACAATTCCAATGACTTCCCCACAAGGCTGCAAACTCCTTGACAAGTCAATCGCGGTAAGGACTACTCCGGCTGGTAGAGACTGGATACGGAAGTTTTGAGATGCAGCCAATCCATGCCTGTACATAGGCAACAATGAAAGCTATATATGGGCTGAATTCGAAGCACAGGGTACTACTCCAACTATAGCAACACGGGTATTCATATCTGCTGCCGGAGCTTGTGGTAATAAATGGTAATAATATAGCTTCCGCTTTTTGCGGTATTTTATGCTATCCATGCAGAGTACGGCGGAGTAATAGCGGAAGCTATAGTTCTACCAGCTCTAAAAAGAAAGATATAGGAGGTAAACTATGTATAAAAAGAAAACAATAGCCCTTCTCTTGATCCTCACAATGGTAATGAGCCTGTTTTTTACTGCCACACCTACCCTGGCAGCAGCAGGGGACCCGGGGAGGATAGAAGCGGAAAATTACTCTGCCATGTACGGGATACAGACACAAGCCTGCTCGGAAGGCGGCTTGAATATAGCTTATGTAGATGCCGGGGACTGGATGGACTATACGGTAAATATCCAGACTGCGGGAACCTATACTGCTGAATTCAGAGTATCCAGTCCTTATACGGGGACGCAGCTGCAGCTTCTGGTAGGCACTACCGTATTGGCAACCATAACGGTTCCCAACACAGGGGAATGGCAAACCTGGCAGACAGTTGCCGCTTCCGTAAATTTAAGTGCAGGAAGCCAGACCTTACGTGTAAAGGCTGTTACCAACGGATGGAATTTAAATTGGCTGAGCCTTACTTCCACAACATCCCCGACGGCGGTAAATATACCCGTGACAGGTCCTTATGTCCAGTACCTGGAAATGGGCCTCAGTCCTGCGGACTTAAATGGAGTTGCCGCATTAAAATCACAAAATACCACTATCAATCAAACGATGAAATATAATGTGGGCGCCACAGTAACCCTTAGTGTAAACTACATGGTAGAACAGAAACAGGTTCTATTCCGAACTGTTGATAAAAACGGAAACTCGATACAGGGTAACCCCTTAACCTTCACAGTGCTTTCAAACTCAGCGGTGAATGTTGATATCACAGACCGACCGGCAGTGGCGACTCCTGTTTTCGTGCCCAATGCAGGGACCTATGCTTCTGCACAAAATGTTACGATAACCTGTGCGACAGCGGGAGCCACCATCAAGTATACCACGGACGGCTCCACGCCCACATCTGCATCGGCTACCTATACCGGTGCAATCAATGTGGCAGCGACAACCACCATCAAAGCGATTGCCACCATGACGGGAATGGCGGATTCGGCCATAGCAACTGCGACGTATACCATCGGCTCAACTCCTGTGAATCTTGCATTGAAAAAACCTGCCACGGCATCCTCCTATATCGGGGGCAATAAGGCAGATGCCGCTTTTGATGGAGATGCCGGGACACGCTGGGAGTCGGAATTCACGGACCCGCAGTGGATTTATGTGGATCTCGGTTCAAACAACACCATAAGCGGTGTCAGGCTCAATTGGGAAGTGGCCAGCGGGAAAGCCTATAAAATACAGGTATCGACGGATGCTTCCAACTGGAAGGATGTATATGATCAACCAAATGGAGCCGGAGGAATCGAAAATATCTCGTTTTCTCCCGTGACGGCCAAGTATGTGAGAATGTCCGGTACCACCAGAAATACGCCCTATGGTTATTCCCTATGGGAGTTTGAGGTATACGGGCAAACCGGACCCCTGCCTCCCCAGGTAGCAACACCCACCTTTACCCCTGCGGCAGGTAACTATACCTCTGCGCAGAATGTGACCATCGAGTGTGCAACAGCAGGTGCCACCATCAAGTATACGACAGATGGATCAACGCCTACAGCGGCATCCCCAACTTATACGGGGCCGATTCGCGTTGCAGTGACAACTACCGTCAAAGCCATTGCAGTCAAGTCTGGGATGACCGACTCGGCAACGGCAACCGCAGCCTATACGGTTGTGGCCTTCAAGGTGCTTTCGCCGGTTAATGGAAAGATGGTTACAGACACCAGAACACCGGCCTTAACCTGGGAAGCAAAAGCAGGAACAGTAAAGTACGAAGTCTGGGTTAATATTTCAAGAACCGATTATGACTGGAATGCTTCGGGAAACCTGCTTGACAGGTATACCAAAGTTGCCGAAGTCACAGGGACCAGTTGCACCGCACCTTCACTGGTTGACCGCTGGACCTACAAATGGTATGTTGTTGCCGTTGACGGGAATGGAAATAGGAGTCAGTCCGATATCGGTCAATTCAGTGTTTATCTCCCTTACCTGGAACAGATGGTGGATGGGGTCAATCTTATTAACGGCTGCCGTGATTTAAACAAAAACGGTTCCATCGAACCGTATGAAGACTGGCATAACCCGATTTCTACCCGCCTAGACGACCTGATGTCACGGATGAGCAATGAAGAGAAGCTGAACCAGCTCTTCTATTCACCGGATACCATTAATGCGCTGAATCCACTGGCAGGCTTTGTATTCTCCTACGGTACTACAGATTTTATTAGAGATGCCCAAATAAAAGTAGCCACTTCGCAACGGCTGGGCATTCCCATTGCATTTGCCGGCGACAAGATCCACGGCTGGAAAACCATCTTCCCGACGGAACTGGGACTGGCGGCAACCAGAAATCTCAATCTGGCCTGGCAGTGCGGCGATCTTCAACGCAGGGAGCAAAAAGCATGGGGCTTTACGGGAACTCTGTCGCCTTTGGCAGAAGTGAATACGAAAGTACTTTATCCCCGTTTCCAGGAAGGTACGGGTGAAAATGCAGACTATTCTGCTGCCATGGTACGCGCTATGATCTGCGGAATGCAGGGTGGACCCGAGGTGAACCCAAAATCAATCATGATCACTGTTAAGCATTGGCCAAGCCAGGGTGCCGGTGGCGAGCAATCCATTGTTTATGACAGTACAACCATTAAATGGCATATGAAGACATGGTATGCGGCGATGGATGCCAACTGCGGGTCCATCATGCCTGGTTACGGCGGGGCGCCCTACCTTGATCCGAGCGGTACAGGTGCAGGTACAAGCAAACCCACCATCGACTATTTAAGGAATGTAATCGGGTTTAAAGGGATGGTTGTTACGGACTGGCTGGCATCGGCAACCGACACTTCCATCAAAAGCCTGGGTGCAGGCTGTGACGTCATGGGAGGTGCTATGGCATCCGGGACCGACTTTAATGCACTCATCAACGCTGTAGGCTGGACCCGGTTAAATGAATCGGTGCGAAGGGTATTGGATCTCAAGATGAGACTGGGCCTTTTTGAGAATCCTTATAGCGATCCCGATTACCCTTCAACTATCTGGCATAGTACAGACAGCCAGAATATCGTGAATGAGGCAGCACGCCAATCCCTTACGCTTTTAAAGAACAACGGCATCCTTCCCTTAAAGGTAAATAACGGTGAAACTCTTGTGGTAGCGGGGCCGAGGGCTACCAGTGATGATATGGCAAGTGATAATATTGCAAATGTTATCTGGCAATCCATCTATCACGACAATCCCCAAGCCAAAACCTATTACCAGGGAATCAAGGACAGGGCTGGAGCCGGTGTCAATGTAGTCCTTAATGACGCCGCAGCCGCCAAAGCAGCAGTCGTAGTGATCGGTGAAAAGAGCTATACTCATGGAACGGAATGGCCGGATAAACAGATTACCTTCCCTGCGGAACAGATCGCGCAGATCGATAAGTTCTACAACCGGGGAATACCGGTTGTTGCTGTAGTGGTCATGCCAAGACCGTATGTTTTGACAGACATATTGAACAAGTGTGCAGCTGTTGTAGTTGTTTACCGGCCCGGGAACGGCGGCGGCCTGGCTACGTCCCAATTATTGTTCGGTGATTACCTGCCCAAAGGAAAGCTTCCGTTCCAACTCCCCCGGTCGGTCGATCAGGTAGGGACCGATGTGACTACCAACCAGCTTGAGAAATGGGATCTTCCTTATGACCTTGGTGCAACGGAAGCACAACGTGCCGAAATACGCAACTATATCAATAACAACCAGACAGTGCCGACAAATTACGGAAATCCGCTTTTCCCCTACGGTTATGGATTGCAGAACTTCACACCTTCACCGTAATAAACCGGCTCTGAAGGGAGAAACAAATCCTAGATCCTTTGTTGCTGGTTTCCGGAAACTGTTTTTTGTAAGGATGATAAAACAATGAAATGAAACATTTTGTCCTGGCAGGAAGCGTTAATCCTGCCAGGGCATTTTTCTATAAAAATAGAGCGGCGGATGCAATAAGTACGGCAATTCTTACCTTTTGGTTAGTTAAGTAACCAAAAAGTGTCTACTTGTTCCTTGCGGCAATACTGTATATAATTTTTAATGATACAAGAATATGGAAAGTAAGTGCGCTTAGAGAGTCTGTTGGCGTAAGTATTATAACGAGGAGGAAGTCAAATGAAGGTCATAGCTTTTAATGGGAGTCCAAATAAGAAAGGAAATACGTATCATGCAATAAAAATAATTGCTGCTGAACTTGAAAAAGAAGGAATTGAAACGGAAATTGTCCATGTGGGAAATAAGTCAATCCGGGGATGTACTGCATGTGGCCAGTGCGCAAAAAACAAAAATGAAAGATGCGTTCTTCCGGGGGATGAGGTAAATGAATGGGTTCAAAAAATGAAGGAAGCGGATGGAATAATTTTAGGATCCCCTGTCCATTATTCCTCTATAGGCGCTACTATGAAAGCATTTTTAGATAGGTCTTTTTATGTTGCAAGTGCTAACGGCGGGATGCTGCGGCACAAGGTTGGCGCGACGGTGGTTGCTGTAAGACGTTCCGGAGGAGTTACCACCTTTGACCAGCTAAACAACTATATCAATTACTCTGAAATGTTGATACCCACCTCAAATTATTGGAATGTTATTCATGGGGCCCGACCGGGAGAAGCCATGCAGGATGAAGAGGGAGTACAAATTATGAGAGTGCTGGGTAAAAATATGGCATGGCTCATGAAATTGGTTGAAAACGGAAAAGGACTGGTTAAGGAACCGGAAAGGGAAAACAAATTATTTACGAATTTTATTCGTTAATTTCACTTGTGAAATTGTACTTTTGTTAATCTAGGGTAATCGTCATTAAAAAAGAATCTTTGCGTATATGATAAAAAGCTAACTATAGTCAGTCGGCAGGTTTTATTGTCTTGAAGCAGTAAGACCTGCTTCTTTCTGCCTTTTAACAACATCGAACTACTCTTTAGTATTAGAGTAACATTCTATTATCAAACCGAACTACTAAGTTCTTTTCTGGGAAAATACCATGAACAAAGCTTAAGTTGTTTAAAGTTTCATGATATTTCTGTATTTTATAACGAGGCATAAGATGGGCCCCCGCCCCACCTCTATAGGTGGCGGGTACCGATTAACTCTATAGGCGGCGAGCATATCTCCCGCCTCGTTGAAACGGACTGGTCGTAAGCAAAGCTTACTGCTCGCCCATGCAACCTGGGTGTGTTGAAATTGCTCCGCAATTTCTTCCGTTGTTATAAAACAAATCAATTATATATTCTGTTTTATATTCAACATACATATTTTCACTATTGAATATGTCAGGAAATTTACATAGAATTCTGTGTATTCGACAATAACTATAAAACATTATTTTGAAAAAATGATACAAAATGTAAAAAAATGCAGTAAAATATTGAAAATTGTTGATAAAAAATACTTTATAAGTATAATTAAGATATATAGAATGATCTCGAAAAGTAATTGGTAAGTGAAGATTTTAATATGGCTTTAGCAATCAGCTATCAAAATATCGATAGCTTCGCGGCCATTCAGGCATTATATCTTGCGAAGTGAATGTCATAAACATCGAAAGAGTTTGAAGTTTTCGAGAGGGTCATATATAATGATGGGAGGGAAGTTATTGTCATATTTAAGTTATTTTTTTAGAAATGGGAACTCTATATATGGCAAAATAAAAAAGATTCAGAATGGTGATAACGTTTTAAGAGAAACGGTTATCAAAGAATATATCCCATTTATAAAGAAAAATGTTTCAAAAGCAGCCGGGAAATATTTTGATATAGAAAGTACCGAAGAATTCAGTATCGGTCTTTCTGCCTTCAACGAAGCACTTAATAGCTTCGATGTGAAAAAAGGAGAAAATTTTTTTAATTATTGCAGGACAGTGATTGGCTGCCGTATTCTTGATTATCAACGAAGCAACAAGAAAAACAGAAATGTTTTCCCTTTTACATATTTTCAGGATGAACACGGTAATTACCTGGAAAACAAGTATATGGTTGATAATTGCAGTCAATTGAACACAATAGAATCAATGGATGAAATTCAGGTATTCAAATCAAATTTAATGAGATTTGGTATTAATTTTGATGACCTGGTTTTGTATTCGCCGAAGCATAAGGACTCGGTCAGACAATGCGTAAGAATAGCAAGACTGCTAGCCGAAAACGAATGCTTATTCAGTATGCTTTTACACAAAAAGAGTATTCCCCTAAAAGAATTGATGAAACTGGTAGACGTACATCAAAGAACGGTTGAAAGAAACAGAAAGTTCATCATCACTATAAGCCTGATGTTGAGGAGCGACCTCGATGTTTTAAAAGGCTATATACATAATGTCGAAGAAGGAGGGGCGTCTGTTGAATAAGACAGGAACTATACTAGAATTGAAACGAAATCGTGCAACCATCATGACGAATGAATGCAGATACGTTTATATTAAACGGCGTCCCAAAATGTTTGTAGGCCAGCAGGTCGTGTTTTTCGAGTCGGATTTGATTAAACCCAGGATGGCTGTTTTTAAATATGCAGGAATAGCGGTTTCTATTGCAGTTGGTTTTCTTTTGATTTTCCTGTCTTATTTCAGACTGATTGAAAATCGAAATATTTACGCTTTCGTAAATGTTGATATTAATCCGAGTGTGGAGATTGCGATTGATCAAGGAAAGGTTGTTTTATGGGCCAAACCTATCAATGAAGATGGGAAAACCTTACTGAGCAGTTTAAAGCTGAAAGGCGAATCCCTGGAGGATGCCATAAAAGATATCTTGGAGCAATCCAAGAAAAATGGAGTAATTAAGGTCGGAAACGGTAAGTATATCCTGATTTCCGCTTCACTGAATCCTGAAAATGCTCAAAATAAAACGGACAAAGAGGAGGCGGAAGCCAAATTAGACAGCTATCTGAATTCTTTTAAGGATGCATCGGAAGAAGAACTTATATGGGCAGTCATACACACGACTCCGGAAGATAGAAAGCAAGCGGTAAATAATCAGATTTCTTCAGGAAAATACTATATTTATCGGAAACTGATAGAAAACAGCCGGGGTCTATCCATGGAAGAAGTAAGAAGAAGCAGTATTTCTGGTTTATTGGACAAACTGAAGGCTGATTCCGGCACCGGTGCTTTTATGGATGAAATGCCTGCCGCAAATCATGAAGCCCGGCAAGAACCGGTGAAGGAAGCTGATCATAAGGATGGCTGCGAAGAAGACATTTTATCGAACAAACAGGAGGAAGCGTTAGTTTTCACCGGGGAAGCTAAAAAGGATACTGACTCGACAATTACTTTCAAAGTGAATCCGGACTATTCCCACCCAACCCCGGATAGGGTAGAATCCACGGCTACAGAATCGACGCCCGCACCACCTGTACAGACACCTGAAAAGCTTTCCGAGAAATTTACTAAAGAAAATACCCCACAGGGTACAAGTGAAATCTGGAAGGCGGATGTACAGTATAGGGTTGGGGATGTGGTTAACTATGAAGGAAAGGAATTCCGGTGTATCCAGGCTCATAAGTCCCAGGCGGACTGGCTTACACCAAAAGTCCCTGCTCTTTGGCAGCAGCAGGTTCCGGAGGATGCTGCCAATACCTGGCAAGCGGGAATAAGCTTTAAGAGTGGAAGCCTGGTGCTATATCAAGGAATAAAATATAAATGCCTTCAGTCACATACCTCCATTACAGGCTGGGAACCTCCCAATGTTCCTGCGCTTTGGGAAAAGCAGTTGTGATTTTAACGATCCCATAAGCTATATGTGGCCGGTAACTTCCAAATCAGCTAAGTTCCTTTGTAAATTGCATAGGCGAAATTTGAAGATTTATTCATAAGGGGTACCTTTCGGGGTACCTCTTATTTTTTCCATTCACGTTATAATGCGAAATCTACAGAATCTCCTCATGGAGGTTTCCTTATTAAGGACAGATTTAAAAAAGTTTATTTCCTTCTATGTAAAAATTTTGATCTTTGACCCACTGAAAAAGTGAAAATTATTCGTAAAACTTATATAAAGAGGTGATGGACAAAAGTGAATAGCCTATATCGTTTTGTGAAAGGGGGAGATTTCAAAACTACAGCCTATTAAAAATCACCAAGAGAGGGTTCGAAAAATAAAAAATATCGGGGGGTGAGGCCGGAAAAGAAAGCTTTTGAATGGAAAACATGTAGGTCCTAACTGAACATTTCATAAAAAGAATGGAGGTATTAGCCATGAAGAAACTGTTTAGCATGATACTTGCAGCTTTAATGCTGCTCGGTACCGTCCAATGGACTTATGCCCAAACAAACCTGGCTGCCCCGCCTGCGACCTGGCAGGAACATTGGTTTGAGCATAACCAGGTTGTGAAGCTTGTTTATTACAATGATGATGTAGCAGTTTACTTCGACGATGATATCAACAAGACGAATGCCAGCTGGGTTTTCTCATTTATGACGAACGTGTGGAAGTATTCAAAACAAGTCTACGGGTCCATGGGCGGCGATGGAAGGTTATACGTCATTATCCATAAAAAGTACCCTGGCGGGCATCCATCCTATTATTATGACGCCAGCCATGACTACCGGAATGTAATAGACGTGGGCGGCAGCGATTTCAGCAGCCAATCGGGGTGGAATATCGGTGTACTCATTCATGAAGTCGGTCATATCGTGGAAAGCACTACAAACGGTGCAAAGGGTTCGCTGGCTTTTGGAATTTGGGGAGACAGCAAATGGTGCGAAATATACGCGTACGATGTCTATAATGGCATTGGTATGGCCAGTGATGCTAAAAGAGTATATGATAGCTATATAAATGGTACGGACAGCTTCCCGAAGCCAGGAACTGCCTGGTTCAAGAACTGGTTTTATCCCCTATGGAATAACTACGGGAAATCCCAGGCGCTCTCAAAGTACTTCCAGCTTTTATCACAATACTATCCTAAAAACTCCAGCGGGGCCTTTACCCGTAATATGAATATGGGGGAGTTCGTTCATTTCATGAGCGGAGCTGCAGGGGTAAATCTAAAGCCTCTTGCAACGAGTGCATTCGGATGGACTTCCGAATATGAGACGCAATATCAGAAAGCATGCCAGGATTTTCCCCTTATACTGTACGGTACAAATCCTTCCACTAATAAAAATGTGGCATTAAACAAGAGTGCTGAGGCGAACCAGTCAGTGACAGGTGAAGGTCCGGAAAAGGCAGTTGACGGTTCCATAGCGCCATACAGCAATGGCAACAGCAAGTGGTGTTCAACCGCTTCCGGAGACAAATGGTTAAGGGTTGACTTGGGACAGAACTACAACATCAACCGATGGGTGGTAAAACATGCGGGCAGCGGCGGTGAAGACACTGCGTGGAATACCAGGGACTTTAAACTCCAGAAGAGTTCTGATGGAACCAATTGGACAGATGTAGATGTAGTGGCAGGCAATACGGCAAGCATCACCGACAGGACTGTCGCAGCGTTTACTGCAAGATATGTAAGACTTTATATCACAACTCCTGCAAGTGCATCTGGCCAAGCTGCAAGAATATATGAGCTTGAGGTTTATGGATCGTCAGTGCCAACCGGAAGTGATTACGTTGCATGGGCTCCCAACATATTTTACAAGGTTGGGGATATGGTAGCTTATGGCGGAAAAAACTACAAGTGCATACAGGCACATACCTCTCTAACAGGCTGGGAACCGGCGAATGTTCCTGCCCTCTGGCAAGCTCTGTAGTCCTTACGGAGGCAAAAAGGCATCCCCATAGAAGAAGAAAGTCTTCCATTATCTAAAGGAAAAATTGTTAAATAACGTTCAGCACGCTGAAAACTTACTATTGCAGGGACGCATAAAAAATTTTTTATTCATGCTCGAAAGGAGTCGATGTATTTTGAAGTATATAAAAGTAAGAAAATTATTGGTTTTTCTTATGGCCTTTGCACTTGTTTTTTCACAGATGGTAATTGTACCGACCGCAGCGGTAGCGGGAAACAAAAATATTGTAGTATATTTCCCAAATTGGGGAACATATAATGCTGCCCACAGTAATATCACTGTAGGCCAGATCCCTTGGAACAAGGTAACTGTCATTAACCATGCGTTTTTTGAGGTGGATTCGGGATTCAAGCTGGCAACTACGGATGCGTTTGCGGATTTCGATAAAGCATTTCCACATTCTGAAGGCTGGGATGCAAATCAACTCAGAGGGCACATGGGAGAGTACAAGTATTATAAGTCCCAGTATCCTAACGTAAAAGTACTTATATCGGTAGGCGGATGGACGAGAGGGCAGAATTTCCATGCCATGGCTGCTTCTTCCTCCACCCGGGCGGTGTTTATAAGCAGTGTTGTTGAATTTTTGAAGAAATACCCCTTTATCGACGGTGTAGACCTTGACTGGGAATTCCCAGGTATCGATAGAAGGCCGGATCCCAATGACCAGTATGACAAAGGCTGCCCGGGAGGACCGGAGGATAAGCAGAACTTTACGGCATTACTCCGGGAAATCCGTCAAGCATACAATAACAATGGATTATCCGGCAAAATGCTGACCATCGCTGCACCAGCAGGATATGACAAGGCACAACTTCAGGAACCGGATGTTTATGCCCAATACCTGGATTTCCTGAATGTTATGACGTATGATATTCACGGGGCATGGGAAACTACAACAAACCATCACGCTGCAATTTATCCGAATCCCAATGATCCTTCGGGGACAACTCCCGTAGATATTAAAAACAAATATAATACCGATGCTGCAATGAAACTGTACAGGGATACATATAAAATACCCGCAAGTAAGCTTAATGTGGGTTCTCCGTTCTATTCCAGAGGCTGGAAAGGTGTTGTGAACAATGGCGGCAGCCTTCCGGGCTTATTTGCTGCTGCAAGCGGAGCACCGGTAGGTACTTGGGATAACCCGCAGTCCCCGGGAGGGCAAAATCCCTACTTCAAAATGAAGGAACTGGAAAGGACGCCCGGTTACACAAAATACAGGGATCCCTACGCAAAAGTACCCTACTTGTATAATGCGTCGGAAGGCATCATGTATACCTACGAGGATGAAGAATCTCTCACGGAGCGGTGCAATTATGTATTAAATAACGGTTATGGCGGAATCATCGCCTGGGAAATATCCGGGGATGACCCCAACGGATTTCCGCTGACAAACTTACTGGCAAACAAGCTTGCAAACGGGGGCGGAAACCCAACGCCTACACCAACCATTACTCCAACTGTCACACCGGCAACTCCGACACCGACACCAACCAACAGCACCTATCCTGCATGGGATAGAAGCAAGGTCTATATAGGTGGAGATATGGTTTCCCATAACGGTAAAAATTACAAAGCTCTATGGTGGACACAGGGGGAAGAACCTGGTGTTGCCCAAGTTTGGGAATTGACAACTCCAACGACTACACCAACACCTACTCCAACACCAACCAACAGCACCTATCCTGCATGGGATAGAAGCAAGGTCTATGTGGGTGGAGATATGGTTTCCTACAACGGCAAAGTATACAAAGCGCTATGGTGGACGCAGGGGGAAGAGCCTGGTGTTGCCCAAGTTTGGGAGTTGAAAACTACAACTCCGACACCCACACCAACGCCTACAGTGACGCCTACACCTGGGCCAACACAAACACCGGGAGCAGGTGCGCGCATGTATGTAGGGTATTCAGGCACATGGAATACAAGCATCAATGATCTTGTGCCTGGAAATATACCGAACTACTTCACCCACATTAACCTCGCTTTTGCAAAGCCGAACACAACGTATCAAAAAGGTTCCTATGAGTTTGACCAAGCAGTGGCGGGATTTGAGTTCGTTGAAGGTGCAACAACCAACAACGGACAAAAGAAATTTACAGCCCAGCAGGCGCAAGACCTCAGCAATAACATTGCTGCTTTGAAGGCCCGCGGAACACAGGTTTGGGTTTCCATTGGAGGTTGGGCATACAGCCAGGGTTCTTCGTGGTCCGGTTTTAATGCAGCCCGCGTGGTAGACCTTGCACTGGATTTGGGTGCATCCGGAATCGACGTTGACTGGGAAGCAGAGGGCGCAACCTGCAATAAGCAGACTGCCGACACATTCGGTTGTACAACGGATAACCAAATCATAAGTATCATTACCAACCTCTATAATGAGATCCGCTCTCGGGGGGCTAACCTGGGCATATCCGTTGCAGGCTGGTCAACCGGCGCATACTATGTAAAGGGATCACCCTTTGAAGAAGGGAAGGTTCAATGGGGTTCACCCTTCGGCGGCGTTATGTACCGTGTGGTAAAAGACCATGGAAACAAAATCAACCACATCAACCTGATGTCTTACGATGGCGGTGAATATTACGATCCGCGTGAAGGATACGAGTCCTATCGTGCTATCTACAACGGCCCCATTAACATGGGGATGGAAATCGCACCGGAAGGTGCAGGCGGTGCGGTGTTGAAACTGAATGCAGAGCCGGGGACTGTATACGACGCTGAAATGTTGACCGGCCAAAACAACATGGCAACCAGGTATTATAATGTTGAAACCCTGGTGAACTATATCAAGAACAAAGGCCGTCCCAATGACGGATTCATGATCTGGCAGATTTGGAAGGAACGCGTTCATATGCCGGCACCGGCAGGAGCAGCAACGGTAAACAGCGCCGGTCAATACGTTTGCCGGAACTTGCCTCTCTCCGGAGATGCAAGTCAGGCCATCCCGAACCTTCCTAAATATTAATAAATCTATCGAAATTAATGGTTAACAGTGTTGCGTAAACTTTTCTTGAGGAATTCTAGGCACAAAATACGATGTATTCGACGATCAAATCAAATTTATGAGTGAAGGATATCATATCGATGGCCAATTCGCTTTTAATATGATATTCTTCCCATTCTTTTTAAGAATCCAAATCTAAAACCTACGGAACTTTGATGCAGCCCTTACACCCTATAAGAACAGCGTATCAACCATAGAACCGCCGAAAGGAGAAGGTTATTGGTGATATACAAGTACAAGCCCATCTACAGTTTATTCGGTGGATGGAAATTCGAGTAGAGCTCATTTTTTCATAAGGAATAGAAAAGCCATAGCAAATTTCAAACATCAAACACGATGCTGAATAATCTATCAAGTAAATGTCAATAATCCTTTGGACGCCATATTTTACCAATAGGGGGCTTTATATGTTTAAGCGTTCTAAAAAGGATACTGAGAAAATTTTAGATAAATTAAAGAAAAGCCGAAGGAATGATGAAAAGTTAACTAAAAAGTTAGAGCATAATATCAACGTTTTTAAGGATATATTCAACCATGATGAAACACTTGTAACAAGGCAATTTGAAAACCAGAAAGATAATGCCGTCAGGTGTTGTATTGTATTTATTGACGGTATGATTAACAATGAAATCGTTAATGAAAATATAATCGAGCCCATCGTAAAAAATCAGTTGCTAAAATATGAGGACAACACGATTGATAAACTACGTTTTCAGGTTATCGTATCCAATAAAATTGAAAAGGTATCCGATATTGAAAAACTTGTAGAAGCGATTATAAATGGTGATACTGTCCTTTTATTGGAAGGCTCGGAAGAAGCATTAATTGTCAGCACCAAAGGGTGGCAAACCAGGTCTGTAGAAAAACCTGAATCGGAAAATGTATTACGTGGCCCAAGGGAAGGATTTACAGAGTCCTTAATGATTAATCTCACACTGATAAGAAGACGAATTAAAACACCTGATTTGAAATTTACGTTTAGGACGCTAGGGATTCGGTCTCGCACCAAAGCATCCATTTGTTATATTGATGGTTTAGTGAATGAGAAGGTACTGAAAGAACTTTCAAAAAGGCTTGATGACTTAGAAATAGATGGTGTTTTAGATAGCGGCTACATACAGGAGCTTATTAAAGACTCTCCTTTTTCACCATTTAAAACAATAGGAAATACGGAAAGACCCGATGTAGTTGCAGCAAAATTGCTGGAAGGCCGTATAGCCCTGGTTTTAGACGGTACGCCGTTTGTTCTGACTTTACCTTTTGTATTTATTGAGTATTTTCAGGTAAGCGAGGATTATTATAATAACTTTTACTTCGCTTCGATAAACAGGCTGATCAGGGTGCTTGGGTATATCATGACAATTAGTGTTCCGGCTGTGTATGTAGCATTAACCACATATCATCAGGAGATGATACCGACACCTTTGCTACTAAGCATTTCAGCAGCACGGCAGGGTGTACCGTTTCCAACGATTGTTGAGGCAATTGGACTACTTTTTGTCTTTGAAGTATTAAGAGAAACCGGAGTACGAATGCCGTCAACCATCGGTCAAACGATAAGTATCATTGGTGCGTTGGTTTTGGGACAAGCGGCAGTTGAAGCAAAATTAGTGAGTGCCCCCATCATCATTGTTGTTGCGCTTACGGGTATTACCGGTTTGTTAATACCGCGTTTGAAAAGTGCCAATATATTGATAAGGCTTGCTTTACTACTTCTTTCAGCCTTTTTAGGGCTTTATGGGTTTGCTTTTGGCATCATCGTTTTGTTGGTCCATTTATTTGGAATGCGTTCTTTTGGCATACCCTATATGATGAACTTTAACTCGTTAAAACCACAAGATTTAAAAGATACGGTCGTAAGAGCACCCTGGTGGTATATGCATTATCGCCCTAAATTTGTTGCTGCCAACAACTACATTAGAAAAACATATTCGAAGGGTAACGGAGGAAAGTGAGTATGAAGCTTATACTAAAAATAACACTACTTTCTGCTCTGATTTTTATGAATATGTTTTTAATTACCGGCTGTTGGAATTACCGGGAAATAGAAAAGTTGTCAATTGTTGCAGGAGCTGCCATTGATAAGGAAGATGATCAATATCTGATGACAGTAGAAATCGCCAATTTGACAGGGGGAAAAGAAGCTAAAGTTGAATCGAAAAAAGTTGAGGCAAAAGGAGATACAATATTTGATGCGGCCAGAAACGTTATAAAAATTTCCGGTAAAAAACTTTACTGGAGCCATGTAAAGGTTGTTATTTTTAGCCAGGAAATTGCCAGAGAAGGAATAATACAAGCCATCGACTGGTTTAACAGGGATGCGGAAACAAGAATATCCACAAATTTGTTGATATCAAAGGAAAAAACGGCGAAAGAGCTTTTGGAACAACAAAGCATTACAGAAGAAATTCGTTCCTTTGAAATGTATGATATGCTGACCTCACAAAAAAGTTTGTCAAAGGCTCCCAGAATAGCAGTTTACGAATTTATTAATGCTTTGGCAGCGCAAGGAAAATCTGCGGTACTTCCTGCGGTAGGTATTACGGTGAATGAAGGTCAAAGAATCCCGGAATTAAGTGGTACGGCAGTGTTTAAGGAAGATAGACTGATCGATTTTCTTGATGAGGAAGATACTAAATATTTTCTTTTTATCATAAACAAAGTAAGGGGCGGATTGCTTATTGAAAAAGTAGGGACAGAGAGTTCGCACACTAATATAACTTTGGAGATATTTTCCGATCTAACGAATACCAAAATTAAACCTATATATTCCAACGGAAAGTTAACGATGAAGTTGGATGTTTATGTAACTGTATCGATTGGGGAGATAGGGGGTTTTGAGAATTATATCAATGAACCGGGACGTGCAAAACTGAAGAAGGATGTTGAAGAGTTGCTGAAGGATAACATAAAACGGGTGATAAAGAAAGTACAAAATGACTATGGCAGCGATATTTTCGGGTTTGGCAGCATTGTTAAAGAGGATATGCCTTATGTTTGGAAAGACATAGAAAAGGACTGGGAAAAAATCTATAAGGATTTGGATGTAGATGTGAATGTGGATGTAAACATCACCAATAGTGCCCTTGTAGTGAAACCGGTAAAAAAAGGAGACTAATATATGTTAATATTCGTACTTTTATTATTAATTATCGCAGCTTTTTCATTCAATGACCTTGTACCGATCTATAGAAACAAACAATGGAAAGTTTTTTGGACGTATATAGCGATAATGGCTATACTTGTTTTTGCTGGTGCATTGATTCGTTTAAACGTAAATATACCCAGTCCTGCAGTACCATTGAAAAAATTAGTTACCATCATCTTTGGACAGCATGGAGAGGTATAACCGTAACTTCCGTAATGAAAGATAGAAAGTAGGAGACATATGAGTAAAGAGATTATTTCGGATAAACAGGGTATCACGATGATGGCGATGTTTATCATGGGCAGCACATTGATTTTGGGTGCTGGCGGGGAAGCAAAACAGGATGTTTGGATTGCTATTTTGCTTGCGATCGCATTCGCAATACCGGCTTTGTTTGTTTACTCCAGGCTTCTTTCTCTTTACCCGGGGAAAGATTTGTTTGACATATTGGAAATCATTTTCGGAAAAATTATCAGCAAATTTATACAGATCCTATTTATATGGTATGCCTTTCACTTAGGGGCTTTGGTGATCCGAAATTTTACAGAGTTTATCAGGATTGTTGCCATGCCCGAAACCCCGCCTTTTATTACGAATATTTTTTTGGGGATCGTTTGTATTCTGGCGATAAAAGATGGAATCGAAGTACTTGGACGAGTAACGACTTTTATTTTGCCAATATTAATAACGATTATCCTTTTCGTTGTCCTTCTATCAACATCCGATATTCAGTTAAGCAACCTTAAGCCTGTGCTATACGATGGATTTAAGCCTGTATTAAAGGGAGCTTTTTCAACCTTCTCCTTCCCATTAGCGGAAACAGTAGTTTTTACAATGGTGTACAGTTCGCTGAAGAGTAAAGGGAGTTCTTATAAGGTTTATTATTTGGGTCTGCTCATCGGCAGTTTACTTATGGTGATTGTTTCTGTCAGGAACCTTCTGGTTTTGGGGCCTGAAACTGCTTCAATATTATATTTTCCGTCCTATTCTGCTGTGAGTGTGGTAAATATTGGAGAAATTTTGCAGAGAATTGAAGTTACAGTGGCGGTAGTATTCCTGTTTGCGGGTTTTACTAAGGTAAGTATTTGCATGTATGCTGCCACGAATGGAATTGTAAAAACCTTTAATCTGGGCGACTACCGGAATATGGTTGCCCCGGTAGGGCTATTAATGGTACTGCTTACAAGAATCATATATGAAAATGCCATGGAGATGGTGGAATGGGCAAAATATGTTTATCCCTATTATGCCATTCCGTTTCAAATCATTTTGCCCATCGTTATATTAATTGTTGCGGAAGTTAGAATTCGTTCAAGAAAGCAAGGCATCGCTTCAAGAGATATAGAGTAATGGATGGGTAAGGTTATGATAAGGAAACTAAATATCATAGATGCCGGCGGCTCTTCTGCCGCTACAGCTCCTTCGTTAATGGATGTGGTTGCTTGAATGCTCTACTGACATTGACGAAGGAGCTTTTAAACTTTTTACAGGCCAAGTTTATATTGAATTTATTTAATATTTTATAGATGCTGATTAAGGAAAAACCTTATGGTATAATTATGTAAAAAAGAACAATATTTCTATGTCAAAAAACCTGCTTTACAGTACTTGGGGCAAAACGCTAGAAAAACACAACGATAATTCTTCGGATAGAAGGTGTGATTTTGAAGGTATTTCAACTTGTTTTCAGCAGGAGAAGCATCCGTTCCAAATTATTGCTTTACTTTATGCTTTTGATTCTCTTCCCCTTATCAACGCTAGGCATACTGGGGAATATGATTTACAGTAAGTCTATTGAATGCGAGGCGAATAACCATACCGTCCAAATGATCGACCAGGTAAACAGGAATGTGGAATTTTATATTAATGATATGGAGAGTATTATATACTATTTATCGAAAGAACCTATGGTACTTCAAGTGCTTGAACTGAAAAACAGTTCCAGCCCCGAGGGGCCGCACCCGATGTCTGAGGTCAAAAGAATACTGCAAACTTTTAAGGATGCTCATCATGAAATTGCTGGAATACTCATTGCCAGTGAGAGTGATATATATGTAAGCAACGAAATGCAGAAAGTGGCCAGAGACCCGCTTTCTGGGGAGATCTGGTATAAAAGGGCTGTTGCTTCTCCCAATGAAGTTCAACTCATAAGCAAACCCATCGGCAGAAACATTTCTACAGGCTCAAATTACAACGCCGACGATATCGTGTCAGTTGTAAAAGCGATCAAGGATCCGAATACCGGTGCCTATGCCGGAGTAGTACTTATCGACATGAAACTGGATACCATTAAGAAGGCGATAGAAGATATAAAACTCGGGAAGAACGGGTTTCTTTACGTAACCGATTCCTGGGGTAATATCGTTTATGCTCCCGTAAATCCGATTGTTTACAGAGTTAAGGATGAGTGGCTGAACAGTTCGGTAAACAGCATTGTCAAAAAGATTAAAGGGAATGACTACCAGATTATTTATAAAGATTCTGATTATACAAAATGGAAAACCATCGGTGTATTTTCTCTCAAGGAGACCCTGGCAGAAGTGACCAGCATCCGAAACTATTCTTTGGTCATTGGTGCTGTTACCTTAGTCTTGGCGATTATAGCTGCTCTGTTTTTTACTTCCTCCATAGCAAGGCCTCTGAGCAAGCTGCGGCATCTCATGAAGAAAGCCGAGGCAGGAGACCTGCATGTGCGGTTCGAGAGCAAGTACAGTGATGAGATAGGACAGCTTGGAAACAGCTTTAACAATATGATAAACGAAATCCGTAACCTCATAGAAATGGTTTATGTGGAACAAAAAAGCAAAAGAGAGGCTGAGCTGAAAACACTTCAGGCCCAAATAAAGCCCCACTTTCTTTATAACACGCTGGATACGATACAATGGATGGCACAGGAGCATGGAGTCAATGACATTGTGGAGATTATTGAGGCGTTGACACGGCTGTTCAGGATAGGACTTAGCAAGGGGAAGGAAATGATAACAGTCCGGGAGGAACTGGAACACATAAGGAGTTATCTGGTAATACAGAAGGCCCGATATGAGGATAAGCTGGAATATGAAATTAATTTTGCTCAGGAAATCCTGGGCTACAGCGTTCTAAAATTAATTTTACAGCCCCTTGTTGAAAACTCCATTTATCATGGAATCAAAGAGCGCCGGGGTGTTGGGAAAATCGTTATAACGGCCCAAAAAACGGAGAATAGCCTTGTCTTCAGTGTATCGGATAATGGAGCTGGAATGGAGGCGGCGAGACTGGCTGAAATCAATACCATGCTGGAAAACAGAAGGGTGGAGAAGGAGAGCAGCCTTGGTTACGGTATCTTTAATATAAATGAAAGGATAAAATTGTCCTTTGGAAACGACTATGGGCTAAAATACAGCAGTATCCGTGGAGAAGGAACAGCTGTTGAAATAAGACATCCTATTCATTGAAAGGTAAAAGGTGGTTTTATGTGGAAGGTTCTTATTGCCGATGATGAGCCTAAAATTCGTAGAGGATTACGGAATTCCGTTTATTGGAATGAACTGGATATGGAAGTGGTGGGGGAAGCGGAAGATGGTGAAGTTGCCCTCGCGATGGCAAAAAAACTGCAGCCGGATATTTTACTGGTTGATATTTGCATGCCCTTTCTCAGCGGGCTGCAGTTGATTGAGCGGATTAACAGCATATTGACTGGCTGTATTATTATTGTCGTCACGGGACACGATGAATTTTCATACGCTCAACAGGCCTTAAAATTAAGGGTGTTTGATTATATTTTAAAACCTGTATCGAGAGAACAGTTACGGTCTGTGCTTGACAAAGCCAGGGAAGAGCTGATGAATTGCAGTGCCAGGAATAAATACCTGAAGTGGGCCAGCACTCAGCTTAAGCGGAATTTGCCTTTTATCAGAGAACTTTTCATGAATGGCTGGGTCAATGGACATAAGACCGATAAGGAAATCCATGAACAAATAAATTTTTTGGGACTTACCTTCGATGAAAACTCGGGAATGCTGGTTGTAAAAGTTCTTGAAAGGCTTAGCAAGGATGAACTGTTAAAGGAATGGGACCACCACCTGCTGCTCTTCGCCGCTCAAAATATAGTAGAGGAACTTCTGGAGCAATGGCAGCCCAATGTTGTATTCAGAGATAACAAGGATAATATCGTGGCTATAACTCCGGTAAAGCAGGCTTCCGAATGGATGGGGTTGGAGATGTTGATCCAGGCAGCTGTGGAGAAATATTTGAAGCAGGTGGCGATCGTCTGCCAGATGGAGATTGATGGAGGCATTTTGAACGCCCCACGCGTCTATGAAAATCTCATGACTGAAATAAATGAAAGGGGAAGCTGTTCACCTGTGGTTTTGCTTGCAAAAAAGTACATTGAAACGAACTATTACAGGGAAGATTTGACCCTGGAAGATGTTGCGCAGAATGTGCAAATAAGTCCTACCTATCTAAGCAGGCTGCTGAAACAGGAGATCGGGGCTACCTTCATTGATTATTTAACCCAGGTGAGGGTAAAACGGGCGACACAGCTGATGAATGACCCTGCCGTAAAGGTATATGAGGTTGCTAAAAGTGTGGGCTACAACAGTCAGCATTATTTTAGCACGGCTTTTAAAAAAGTACTCGGTATATCACCGGTAGAATACAGAAAAGGTGGAAAGGGAAACGGATGAAAAAGTTTGCAGATACTGTTTTTTTCGCCGCGCTTATGGTTCTTTTATTCCTATTGACGGCATGCCAGGGCTGGGGTGAGAAGACAAAAAATGACGGCCAGGTAAAGTTTTTGATCGGTATGTCTCAGGCGAATTTGATTGAACCCTGGCGTATAAAAATGAATGAGGAGATCCTGGAGGAGTCGGCTAAATATAAGGATGTAAAAGTCATCTTTACGGATGCCGCCCAGAGCAGCGCCAAACAGGTTAGAGACGTTGAAGAATTGCTGCAGGAAGGGATCGACCTGCTGATTATCTCCCTCAACGATTCCGCAGCTCTGACGCCTGTTGTTACGAAAGCCTATGAAAGTATACCTGTAATCGTACTGGACAGAGCGGTTGAAGGGTATGACTATACATTATACATAGGCCCCGACAATAAACTTATAGGAAAACAGGCCGGTAAATTCGTATCGGATTTGCTGCGTGACAGAGGGGGAAATGTGGTGGAAATCCAGGGCCTTTCAGGATCACCTCCGGTGAAGCTGAGAAGCGAAGGCTTCCAGGAAGCCATTGGACAGGGGAACATAAAGGTGATAGACAGGATTACGGCAGATTGGCAAAGGGATAAAGCGGAGGACGCGCTACGAAGTTTTATTAAAGTTTATCCTCAAATAAATGTTATTTTTGCGCAAAATGATGCCATGGCGCTAGGAGTATATAAGGCCTTGGACGGCTTGAATATTCAGGGGATAAAAATCATAGGCATTGACGGTTTGCAGGGAGCAAACGGGGGATTGCAGCTGGTAAAGGAAGGAATACTGGAGGGTACGTTTAAATGCCCCACGGGGGGCAAGCAGGCAGTGCAGTATGCCATGGATATACTGCGTCATGAACGGGGAATCCCGAAGAAAATCATTCTGCGAAGTGACAAAATAACAAGGGAAAACGTAGACAGTTATTTAAAGCAGGAGGGTAAACCTAAAAAGAATGCAGAGGGAAGGAAGCCTGTTCTGGGATTTGCCCAGGTTGGAAATGAGAGCATGTGGAGGGTGGCAAACTCCGAATCAATCCGAACGGCAGCAAAGGAAGCAGGCATTGATCTGAAGTTTGAAAATGCAGAAGGCAGCCAGCAGAAGCAGATGAATATCCTGCGCTCCTTTATATTGCAAAAGGTGGATGTGATAGCATTTTCTCCTTTGGTAGAGACGGGATGGGATGAAGTGCTGAAAGAGGCGAGAGATGCGGGAATTCCGGTCATTTGCTCGGATCGGGGAGTCAAAGTGGAGGATGATACCCTTTATACTACTTTTATTGGGTCGGATTTTGTCGAAGAAGGGAGAAGGGCTGCCCGATGGCTTATAGAAAAGCTGAAGGACAGAGATAAAGTCAATATTGTCGAACTGGAGGGGACCGTAGGTTCAGCTCCGGCAGTAGACAGAAAGGCAGGCTTTAAAGAGGTTATTAAGGAGAATGGCAAGTTTACGGTTATGGAAGCCCAATCCGGAAATTTTACTTTTGAAGAAGGCAAGGCTGTTATGGACAAAATCTTAAAGTATCATGGAAGGAATATCAATGCAGTCTACGCCCACAATGACGATATGGCCTTCGGTGCCATCGAGGCGATTGAAGAATATGGGCTGCGGCCGGGCAAGGATATCATTATAGTATCGACAGACGGCGTAAAAAGGGCCTTTCGGGAAATGGCCGCAGGAAAGATGAACTGTACGGTAGAATGTAATCCATTGTTAGGACCTCAGCTTATGAAAGCAGTAAAGGATTATATGGAGGGCAAAGACCTTCCCGTAAAAATTATAACCAGTGAGGAAGTATTTTCCGAGGAAACAGCGAAAAGGGAATTGCCGAACCGTAAATACTAGATGGCAGCATCGAAAACAATACAACAAAAATGGCATTCTACATAATGTAGAGTGTCATTTTGTTGTATATGCGGCATTGTATCCAATTTCCGGAGCAATAGCTTTGGTCTTGCAAATCATTAAGAAGTCACCCGAAAATTTGATGAATGGGTTTGGATTTTGCAGAAAAGTATACAAAATTGCGGATTATTCTAAATACTTACGATACCTGATGACCTATAATCTATATACGACAGGAGTGGCAACTGCTGATTTAGGGTGCATAGAGACAACGGTTTTTTGGGGATCTGTGCTTTCAGAATCAGCTATATACAATCGGATTGGTAACTGCTGATTTGAGCCTCGTACAGCCAACGGTTCTGGGGCTTTATGAGGCTCAAATCAGCTAAGTTCCATCCGGATTTGTATAAGTTTCATCCTGGTTTGCATCGTTGTAGTTTGAAGGACTGCAACTAAAAATTATAGAGGAGGAAGGTTTATGAAGGTAAGAAAAATCATTACGACACTGGTGGTATCTTCGATGATGTTCTCATTGGCAGCCTGCGGAAAGGGAGCAGCTACGGAAGCGCCGAAGGCCATTGAGACTCCTAAAGCCAGCGAAGCACCAAAAACAGATACGAAAAAGAAACTGGTAGTTGGATTTGCGCAGGTAGGCGCTGAAAGTGGGTGGAGAAGTGCAGAGACGCAATCCATAAAAGACGAAGCCGCGAAGCGAGGGGTTGACCTTAAGTTCTCTGATGCCCAGCAGAAACAGGAAAACCAGATTAAGGCGATTCGGTCCTTTATTCAGCAAAAGGTGGATGTGATCGGTCTGGCACCGGTGGTTGACACCGGTTGGGAAACCGTTTTTAAAGAAGCAAAAGATGCTGGAATTCCGGTGGTATTGGTTGACCGGAATGCTACAGGGGTAGATGATTTCTGGGCAACCTTTATCGGCTCCGATTTTATAGAAGAAGGTAAAAACGCTTGTATAGAACTGGCAAAGGCGATGGGAGACAAAGGAAATATAGTAGAACTCCAGGGAACTGTCGGTGCTTCGGCCGCCACAAAACGCCAGGAAGGTTTCATGGCAGAAATCAAGAACCATCCCAACATGAAGGTGATCAAAACTCAATCCGGCGACTTTACCCGTGCAAAGGGCAAGGAAGTAATGGAATCCTTCCTGAAGTCGGATGGAAAGAATATTCAGGGCGTGTATGCCCACAACGACGATATGGCTCTCGGAGCGATCCAGGCCATTGAAGAAGCCGGTCTAAAGCCGGGGGTGGATATCAAGATCGTTTCCATCGATGGCGTGAAAGGCGCCTTTGAAGCTATGGCTGCCGGAAAGATGAATTGTACGGTAGAGTGTAACCCCTTGCTTGGACCGCAATTTTTCGATGCTTGTGAAGCACTGGCCAAAGGGGAAAAGGTTGAAAAATGGATTAAATCCAAAGAAGGGATTTTCCCGCAGGATAAAGCAAAGGAAGCTTTGCCCACCCGCCAATATTAATTTTAACAACTTTTCTTGGCATTGCTATTGAATTGTTGATTCTAAGAAATCATCCCAGTCCCTTGCAGCAGGGGCGGTATATGCAGGACCTCTGCAGAGGTCCTGCAGGGGGGATTTTATTTGATGAGAAGAAATCATAAACAAAATGAATGGGGGAGAAGTCTTCTATGAGTGAAAAGGATGCAATTTTAGAGATGCGAGGAATTTGCAAGACTTTCCCGGGTGTTAAGGCACTGACAAATGTTGACTTTCAACTTAGGGCGGGAGAAATTCATGCCCTTATGGGTGAAAACGGAGCCGGAAAATCTACATTGATAAAGGTTTTGACCGGCGTTGAAAAGCTGGACAGAGGAGAAATCCTCCTGGACGGGAATCCGATTCTTGCCAAAGCCCCGCAGCATGCACAAGAGCTGGGTATAAGTACGGTGTACCAGGAGGTGAACCTTTGCCCGAATCTTTCGGTTGCAGAAAACTTTTTTATCGGCCGTGAGCCTGTCCGCTTTGGAAAGATAAACTGGAAAGCCATTCATAAAAGAGCCGGGCAGGCACTTGCCAGGCTCAACCTGGATATTGATGTAACGCAAAGGCTGGACCGCTATTCCGTAGCCGTACAACAAATGGTTGCCATTGCGCGGGCCGTAGATTTCTCTGCAAAAGTGCTGATATTGGATGAGCCTACCTCAAGTTTGGATAAAAATGAGGTCGAGAAGCTGTTCGATGTCATGAGAAAGCTGAAGAAGGAAGGAATCGGCATTGTATTTGTAACACATTTTCTTGACCAGGTTTATGCGGTCAGTGACCGTATTACAGTACTCAGAAATGGTGAATTGGTGGGAGCGTATGAAGTTGCTTCTCTTCCAAAGGTACAGCTGGTGGCAAAAATGATAGGCAAAGATTTGGATGTGCTTTCAAATTTTAAAAAAGAAACGAGTGCTGCCTCCGATACGGATAAGGATCGAACTTTCTTAAGTGCGAAAGGTACAGGTCATGCAGGGACAATCGATCCCTTTGACCTTGAAATAAATAAAGGGGAAGTTCTCGGTTTGGCGGGACTTCTGGGCGCCGGGCGTACTGAAGCAGCAAGGGTTATTTTCGGGATCGATAAGGCTGACAGCGGTGAAATAAGGATTCGAGGCAAAAAAACATCATTATCCTCTCCAAGGGCGGCCATTAAGAATGGCATAGCACTTTGTCCGGAAAACAGAAAGACAGAGGGAATTATTGGTGATCTGACGGTAAGGGAAAATATTATCCTTGCATTGCAGGCGAAGAAAGGGATTGCGAAGTACTTAACCCGGAAAGAGCAGGAAAAGATCGCTGACGGATATGTCACACTACTCCGGATAAAGACTGCCGGTACTGAGCAGCTGGTAAAGAATTTGAGTGGTGGAAACCAACAAAAAGTAATTCTGGCAAGGTGGCTTGCCACAAATCCCGACTTGCTGATCCTTGACGAGCCAACGCGCGGGATCGACATCGGTACCAAGACTGAAATACAAAAACTGATCATGGAACTTTCTAAAAAAGGATTGGCGGTACTGTTTATTTCCTCTGAACTGGATGAATCGCTGCGATGCTGCATCCGTATGGCTATTTTCAGAGACCGGGTAAAAATTGCAGAGCTATCCGGGGATGACTTGACGGATCATACTGTGATGAAGACCATCGCAGGGGAGGCACAAGGATGAAGAATTTTAAGGACAAGGTAAAGCAAATCACAAAAAAACGGTTGTTTTGGCCTATTCTGGTGCTGTTGATGGTGTTGATTTTTGATATGGTTTTTATCGAAGGGTTTTTACGTATTGAAATGAAGAACGGAAACCTCTATGGGAGAATCATTGATATCGTCAACCGGGCATCTTCCCTGGCGATTCTTGCAGTTGGAATGACACTGGTCATTGCCACCGGCGGCATCGATATTTCGGTAGGGTCGGTTGTAGCTATTTCGGGAGCCATCGTAGTTCAACTACTGGGAGTAGGTGAAACAGCGAATACGCCCTTTTTTATCTGTATCCTCCTTGCATTGGTTGTTTCAACGGTGTTTGGGATGTGGAACGGACTTCTTGTGGCAAAGATCGGTGTACAACCTGTTGTGGCAACCCTGATACTCATGGTGGCAGGCAGAGGAATTGCCCAGTTGATCACCAACGGGCAAATTCCAACAACCCAGCACAAGCCCTTTAGTTATATTGCAGGCTTTCTGCCAGGGCTGCCCCTACCCTTCTCCATTTTCATTGTAGCTGCAGTGCTGGTGATTGCAGGCCTGGTCATCAAGAAAACAGCACTGGGGCTGTTGATTGAATCCGTCGGTGTAAATCCTACAGCCAGCAAATTTGCCGGTATCGCTGTGCAGCGGGTAGTGTTCCTTACCTATGCAATCAGCGGCTTGTGCGCAGGTATTGCGGGATTGATGATCAGCTCCATGATAAAGGCTGCAGATAGCAATAATGCAGGGTATTTGATCGAGATGGATGCCATTCTTGCCGTTGCGATCGGAGGAAATTCTACCAGGGGAGGGCGGTTTTCCATAGCGGCGAGCGTTGTCGGTGCCCTGGTCATCCAGTGTCTTACAACTACTTTATACGCTTTGGGAGTCTCACCCCAGGTCCTGCCTGTGGTAAAAGCCCTTGTTGTTGCGGCAATATGCCTGATGCAATCAGAAGCCTTCCACCGGATGATATCCGGCATATTTAAAAGGAATAGGGGGTTACACCATGAAAAAGCTGTTGCTAAATTCTAAATTTGTATCTTTATATATTACCATGGCACTATTCTTTATCCTGTTTGCAGCAGGCTCCGTCAAGTATCCGGGCTTCTTTTCATTACAGACATTTTTAAACCTCTTTATTGATAACTCCTTTACAATCATAAGCGCAGCCGGAATGACACTTGTGCTTATTATCGGAGGCATCGATATCTCAGTAGGCTCGGTCATTGCCCTTACCTGCATGTTATCGGCTTATTTGCTTGAGATACAACATTTTAACCCCATATCGGTCCTTGTGCTGATGGTTTTAATGGGGGCAGTATTCGGCCTGGTTCAAGGATGCCTGATCCATTTTTTCAACATGCAGCCCTTTATCGTTACATTGTCAGGGCTGTTCTTTGCAAGGGGAATGACGGCTGTCATCAGCACGGACACGATCAATATAAAAAACAAAGTGTACGCTGGCATTGCCAATTACAGGATTTACATTTTGGGAAAATCCTTTATATCCATCGGTGTTGTCATAACCTTGGTGGTGATACTGGTGGCAATCTACATTGCACATTATACCAAATTTGGCCGTGCGGCATATGCCATCGGAGGAAGTGAACAGTCCGCACTTCTGATGGGACTTCCTGTGGGCCGTACAAAGGTTTTGGTATACACCTTCAGTGGAACCTGCAATGCCATTGCCGGTATTGTTTTCAGCTTTTATACACTTTCGGGGTATACACTTCACGCCCAGGGCGCAGAAATGGATGCCATCGCATCGGCAGTCATTGGAGGCACGTTTTTAACCGGGGGAGTGGGGTACATCTTTGGAACGGTATTCGGTGTACTCACCCAGGGCATCATTCAGACACTCATCATGTTCCAGGGTACGTTAAGCTCCTGGTGGACAAAAATAGCAGTTGCCCTCTTGCTTTGTTTATTTATCGTGATACAGAGACTCCTTGCCCTCCGAAGAGAAACACGGAAAACTTCAAAAGGGGCCGGCAAGGGCATTAAAACTACCTCTGTTTAAAAATTCACTGTACTTTCCTGCACAAGGCAAATAGAGGCATAATGGAAGCGGGTCTTGGAAATCTCCGGGGCCTGTTTTTGTTTATTAGCTATAGGATGATAATAGTAAGCCTTTATAAAATTTTTGGGAATTTTATAAAAAATTGCGTTTTTTTACAAATACTTTATTGAAAATTTTCTTTACAATAAAAGTATGAAGCAATAGAAAAGGATAGGGGGTACCGATAGCAAAATCAAGCATTTTACAAATCATTTATAAAAATACGGAAAGGAAGAAAAGAGTATGTTGGCAGGAAAGATAGCAAGCATTGTATTGGCACTGGTCATGGTTTTGGTGCTGGTTTTGCCGGCATTAGTACCGACAACGGTTTTTGCGGCAAATATAAACTACATGTCCAATCGCTCACCGCTTATAGACACACCCTTTGTACCGTTGCCATTGGGAACGGTAAAGGCGGATGGATGGCTTTTGAAGATGCTGGAATTTCAAAGGGACGGATTCACGGGGAACGCAGAAGCACTATACAGCGAATTGAGCAGCAACAGTGCCTGGCTGGGGGGGAATGCACCCGATTCCGATTGGGAGCGTCCTGTGTACTATGTAAAGGGGCTTGTAGCACTGGCGTACACATTAAATGATTCAGGTTTAAAAGCAAAAACGCAAAAGTGGATTGATTGGGCCGTCAACAGTCAAAGGGCTGACGGCTATTTCGGCCCTGCAGGCAATGACGACTGGTGGCCGAGAATGCCGATGCTTTATGCTATAAAAGATTACTACGAAGCGACGAATGACTCCCGGGTATTACCCTTTATGAAAAAGTATTTCCAATATCAGGCCAACACTCTTTCTTCCCGCCCTTTAAGAGACTGGGGTAAATCCAGGGTGGGAGACAACATCGATACCGTATTTTGGCTCTACAACAGGACGGGAGACTCATTTCTGCTGAATTTGGCGGATACACTGAAAAACCAGGGCTATGACCATACAGATATATTTACGAACAATAAATTCTCCAGTTTCGGTTCCGATTTCCAACCCAGGCATGCGGTGAATGTGGCGGAGGCTATCAAGATGCCTGTCCTATACTATCAAAAGTCCAGGAATGCTGCCGACCGGGATGCTTTTATTACAGGAGATGCCCATCTTCTCCGCGACCACGGGCAGGTTACGGGTATGCCTTCCGGGACGGAAATGCTGGCGGGAAAAAGCTCCGTACAGGGTGTGGAAACCTGTGCTACT
The DNA here is from genome assembly GCA_023419605.1 of Bacillota bacterium. GTDB lineage: Bacteria > Bacillota > Clostridia > Acetivibrionales > JAEZXR01 > JAEZXR01. The sequence continues at coordinate 171,670 of JAEZXR010000130.1, forward strand.
GTGGAAAGAATGCAAAGTAATGAGGAAGCACAAATGATTCTCGGGAACCCGTATCTGGGGGATCAATTGGAAAAAATCGCTTTTAACCAATTGCCGGTGGCTTTCAATAAATCGGACTTGCATGTACACCAATACTATACGCTGCCCAACCAGGTTCAAAGTGTACATGGCGCTCATGGCTACGTGCAGGATTATAGGAACGGATTAATGCCGGGACCCTTTTCAGGCTACCCCTGCTGCCGTTTCAATATGCATATGGGCTGGCCCTATTATGTTAAAAATATGTGGGCTGCAACGGCTGACAATGGTCTTGCCATAATGGCATACGGACCCAGCCACCTGACTGCAAAGGTGGCGAATGGAACGAGTGTAACCTTTACAGAGAATACCGGCTACCCTTTTGAAGAACAGATCCGGCTTACTCTGAGCACTTCATCGGCTGCAGCATTCCCGCTAAAGCTCAGAATACCGTCATGGTGCAGCAGTCCCAGCGTGAAGGTGAACAGTATACAGCAGAGCGGAGTGACCAAAGAAAGCTTCTATACAATAAATAGGACCTGGAATAACGGCGATACGGTAACGATTGATTTTCCGATGGCAGTAAAGGCAGTGACCCAGATCAACAGCTCGGTTTCCATAGAAAGGGGACCTTTGGTATATTCTCTGAAGTTGGGAGAAAAGTGGACGGTTACCGCTGCATCCTCTGTACCGGGTTATAATGAGAATTCAGTAGTACCTACAACACCATGGAACTATGGACTGATCATAGATACCAACAATCCCGCAGCCTCCATAACGGTCAACAAAGGAGCCATGCCTTCCGATAACAATCCTTTTTTACAGGCTCAAACGCCTGTCACCCTGACGGCGATGGCAAAAAAAATACCTTCCTGGGATTTGACGGGAGTCAATGCAAGTGAAGTTCCCAGTAGTCCCATTTATTCCGCAGAGTCTACGGAACAAATTACTTTGGTTCCCTTTGGCGCGGAAAATATAAGGGTTACATATTTTCCTGTCATAGGAAATGGCTCTGGAGCTATGCCGCCGGTTTTCATGATCGTCAACAAAAATAGCGGAAAAGCCCTTGATCTTATCGGAGGGGATAAGGAAAACGGTGCAAGAATCAATCAGTGGCAGTATGACTATAACGGACCCAACCAGAGATGGCAGATCATTCCGGTGGAAAATGGCCATTACAAGATTATTTCTTATGTTAGCGGGAAGTCTGCGTGCATATACCAGGATTCGATGGAGGATGGGGCGCAGCTTCACGACTGGGACTATACCGGCGGCAACCCCGCGCAGCAGTGGGATTTTATTGATGCGGGCAATGGTTGGTTCAAGATAAAAAATGTAAAGAGCGGTAAGATGCTGGAGGTAGACGGCTTCAGTACTGCAAATGACGGAAAGGTACAGCAGTGGAGCGACAACGGGGGCCAGCCTAACCAATTGTGGTGTCTGCAGCCCTGGGGCAATTACTACATCAAAGCGGACAGTGGAAAGTATGTATGTGTACAGGGAAAAGGAAGTTCCAACGGCAACAAGATCATCCAGTATCAGTTCGAGCCCAATCCCTGGTTCAAATGGCGGTTTGAAAATGCAGGAGATGGATGGTACAAGGTATCGAGTCTGAATGCATTGAGCAAGGTGCTCTGCGTTGCAGATGCCTCCTATACGGCTGCCGCAGGGTTGCATCTATGGGAGTATAATTCTGCGAATATTGGGGACCAAAAGGTTCGCATCGTACCGAAGCCGAATGGGAAATTCAAATTCTATTTTGCTCATGACGGGCAGGCATGGGATGTTCCCGGTGGTGCTTCCGGCAATGATGTACAGCTTACACAGTATCCCGATAACAGCAACTCCTGGCAGGAATTTGCTTTGGAGAGAGTTCCTTGAAAATGCAATAAAATAAGAGGTTATGTTTAGATAGTAAATGCTATCAATGCTTTACTATGAAAATAAAGCCGGAAAGGTGGGGCGTTTTAGAGGCTGCCATAGTAGTTATTGCCTGATTTTAGGCTTTCGGGCAGTGAAGGCATTTGTATAGATCCAAAGTCTAAAATATCGTGTTTGGAGGAAAATGTATGGACAGAAAAAGTGTTGTACAAAAAGCTTTAAGGATTTTTTTAAGCATGGTACTGCTGTTGGCATTGTTTGTATCCTTTAATGTAACCACTGTCAGCGCAGCGTCGGCCTGGACACCGGATACCGCTTATGCACCAGGTGAACTTGTAGACTATGGAGGCAGCACATATAAGTGTTTACAGGCCCACACCTCCCAGGTAGGCTGGGAGCCCCCAAACGTGCCTGCTCTTTGGCAGATACAGTCGGGCACGCCTGCACCCACAGCAACGCCTGCGAACTGGACATTGAAGCAGGCAAACCTCATGACACAATGGGCGTATCAGGTTGACCCCAACAATCCATTGCCGGAATATCCCCGCCCGCAGATGACCCGTACAGACTGGCTCAATTTGAATGGCGTCTGGCAGTACCAGCCTGGAAATGCTTCCGATTCAGTTCCCAAAGGCAGGAATCTTTCAGGCAGCATCCTCGTACCCTACCCTGTAGAGTCAGCCATATCAGGCGTAATGCAGCATAGCGAGCGGCTTTGGTACCGCCGGACATTTACTGTTCCAGCTTCATGGAGCGGAAAAAGAGTGATTATAAACTTTGGAGCCATTGATTGGGAATCGGAAGTGTATATCAATGGAACGAGCCTGGGTGTTCATAAAGGAGGATATGACCCCTTCAGTTATGATATAACACCGTATCTCAGTGGGACCGGACCCCAGGAATTGATAGTAAGGGTTTATGACCCGACGGATAACGGCGGATATCCCCGAGGCAAGCAAACCCTAACCCCGGGTGGAATCATGTATACCCCTTCTACCGGGATCTGGCAGACGGTCTGGCTGGAGCCTGTAGCCCAAACAGGGATCAAAGACATCAAAATCGTACCGGATCTTGATAGTTCTTCTGTTAAATTGACAGTTAATACATCCGGCTCGGTGAGTGGTGTAACCGTTGCCGTAAAGGTAAAAGATAACGGAACTGTTGTGCAGACTGCCACAGGAAACCCCAACAGCGAATTTAGAGTAACCGTACCCAACCCCAAGCTCTGGAGCCCGGATAGTCCTTTCCTGTATGACCTTGAACTGTCGCTGGTTCAAAACGGGACAACGCTGGATACTGTCGGCAGCTATTTTGGAATGAGAAAAATCTCCATGGGCACAGTAAATGGTGTAAGGAAGATACTGCTAAACAATCAAGATGTGTTTGAAATGGGAGTTCTCGATCAAGGCTTCTGGCCGGATGGACTTTATACTGCACCGACAGATGCAGCCCTCAGGTATGACCTGGAACAGGAAAAGGCGCTGGGCTTCAATATGGTACGCAAACATATCAAGGTAGAACCATACAGGTGGTATTACTGGGCGGATAAACTGGGTTTGCTGGTATGGCAGGACATGCCCTCTGCAAATCCATACCCGGCAGGCGGTGTTGTTCCCCCACCGGTGGATAAAGCCCAATATGAAGCGGAATTGACCCGTATGATACAGACCCACTGGAACAGCCCGTCCATCATCATGTGGGTTATATTCAATGAAGGCCAGGGACAATTCGATACCGAGCGTTTGGTACAGCTTGCGGCCAACCTGGACCCAACGCGTATGATTAATCAGGCCAGCGGCGGAGGGTATGCCGGCGTTGGAAATGTTCTTGATATTCACAGTTACCCGCCGCCGGCCTGCCCCTACAGTAATACTCAAGTGAAAGCCTGCGGCGAATATGGCGGCATCGGGTACAAGATTGACGGACATGTATGGAAGCCGGATGCATGGGGGTATACCATGGTCTCCAATGCGGACGAATTTGCGAATATGTACGACTCTTTTGCCAATATCATTACTTCGGAGAAAACCGTAAACGGTTTAAACGCTGTAGTGTATACGCAAACTACCGACGTTGAAATCGAAATCAACGGTATGATGACTTACGACCGTATCATGAAACCGGACGTCAATAAGATAAAGGCATCCAACATGAAAACCATCAATAAATACCTGTATTACAATTATCTTTTGCCCAATGCTCAAACGCTGACATCAAACTGGAAATATACTACCTCTAACCCGGGTTCAAACTGGTATGCAACAAGCTTCAACGATTCCTCCTGGGGTTCCGGTCAGGCAGGGTTTGGCACGGCAGGTACACCGGGAGCCCTCATTGGCACTACATGGAATACCGGTGATATTTGGATGCGCAAACAGTTTACTGTAGGCACCCTGACAGCAGCAGACCTGAGCAACCTCTATCTATCCCTTCACCATGATGAGGATTGTGAAGTCTATATTAATGGTGTACTGGCCGCTACAGCCACCGGGTATATCAATAACTATACCCTATTGCCCATAAAAGATGCTGCAAAAAATGCAATTGTACAAAATGGAAGCAATGTCATTGCCATCCACTGCCATAATACCACAGGCGGGCAATACATTGACGCAGGACTTTGCTCCTATGTTGTACGGGATACGCCTTCAACGATTACCGGTGGCTTTACCGACAATTTTGAAGACGGAAACAACAATGGCTGGGCTATTTATGACGGGAAATGGACGCTGGCAAATAACAATTACACTGTAAACTCCGGTGGGGGATACAAATCGGTAGCCATCGGCACCAATTTCTCTGACTTTACCTATGAGGCAGATATAAAGCTGGGCTCAGGCGGTAATAATGTCGGATTAATCTTCCGTGTAACAAATCCGGGAAATGGAACGGATACTTACAATGGCTACTATGCAGGGCTGAATCTCTCCGGCTCGGTTGTTTTGGGAAAAGCTGCGAACAACTGGACACAGCTTGCCTTGGCCAATATGACGGTAGCAGCCGACACCTGGTACCATATCAAGGTGGTTGCATCCGGGTCCAATATCAAGGTATATGTGGGGGACATGAATACGCCCAAGATTAATACCAATGATACTCAATTTACTTCAGGGTCCATTGGTGTAAGAACCTTTAACACCAATGCCGGGTTTGACAATATCGTCGTATCACCGGGAGCTATATTCTATCAGGATGCAAATTACGGCGGAACTGCTGTAATGCTTTCAAAAGGCAATTATACACTGTCTCAGCTGAATGCATTGGGAATTCCTAATGATTGGATGAGTTCTTTAAAAGTTCTTAATGGCTGTACCGTTGAGGTTTATGAAAACGACAATTTTACAGGAACCATGTGGAAATTTACATCAGATACCAGCTATGTGGGTGCTGAAGCCAACGACAAAATGACCTCGGTAAAGATTTACTAAAATAGTCCCTTTCTGCACTGCAAGATTTATGGCTCTAAAATCTTACATATTCTAAAGGTGGAGAAACACGAAAGAGAATCGACTGTAAAATCTCTGGCATTCAAATTTTCAGTTGGTTCTCTTTATACTTATACGTTACCGACATAAGGAAAAAGGTAAAAAAAGTAACTTTTTCAGTAAAATATTTTATCGTGGTTAAATAATGAATTAATGTATAATTATGTTAATTGATTAAAGGAATTGGATTTATTATCGACAGGTGTACTACCCTATTCTCTTCACTATCCAGTATCGTATTGGCAGATCGGATACAGCAAGTTATAATCAAAACGGTTCAGTATTCGCATCTAAATTTATTCATCGGAGCAGAAGGATATAGATCGTTAACAGGGTACTCTCCGCTTCTTTGTTGGCTGGAATTCAAATACGGTCGTCTATTTCGAAAAATCTTACTTGCAGCGAAAAGAATTTTATTAATAGATTATATCCATGGCACATGCTGAGGAGGTGGTCGGAAAAGTAGAAATTATAAAGCTTTCATTTCTTAGCCAAACTATTTAAATTTTAGGAGGTTATTGTATGTTGAAAAGCAAGAAAGTTTTGTCCATGGTTTTTATCTTGGCATTCCTCGTGTCGTTAGTTCCGGGAATCAGTGCGGGTGCGGCATATAATCTTGTATGGAGCGATGAATTTGATGGGACTTCGCTGAATACGGCAAACTGGGTATATGATATCGGCACCGGCAGTAGCGGTTGGGGAAACAATGAGCTGGAATACTACACAAACCGTACTCAAAATGTTGCAGTTACGGGTGGGAATCTGGTAATTACAGCATTAAAAGAGTCTTATGGCGGTATGGGGTATACCTCTGGACGCATCAAAACCCTGGGAAAACAATCCTGGACCTATGGCAAAATTGAAGCAAGGATAAAACTGCCCACAGGGCAGGGGATATGGCCCGCTTTTTGGATGCTGGGCAGCAATATGCCGACGGTAGGCTGGCCGGCCTGCGGCGAAATGGATATTATGGAGCACGTTAACAACGAAGGGGTAACCCATGGAACCATGCACTGGGATTATAACGGATACCAGTATTACGGGGGGCCGTCTCCTGCTCTGGATGTCACACAGTACCATGTTTACTCCATTGAATGGAATGCCAGTGCTATAAAATGGTTTATAGACGGTACCAAATACTGGGAAGGGAATATTGCCAACAATATCAACGGAACTGACGAATTCCACAGACCCTTCTTTATTCTCCTTAATCTGGCAGTTGGCGGCAACTGGCCTGGAAGTCCTAACAGCAGTACTGTTTTCCCGGCTAAAATGTATGTTGACTATGTACGTGTGTATCAGGATGCGGGTTCCGCCAGCGGGGTTACCTTCTATCAGCATGCCGACTATGCCGGAACAGCAGTAACACTGCCTAAAGGTTCCTATACAATGGCACAGCTAAATGCCAAGGGTATTCCGAATGATTGGATGTCCTCTCTGAAAGTACCGAGCGGCTGGACGGTTGAAGTTTACCAGAACGATAATTTTACAGGAACCAAGTGGACCTTCACCTCCGATACCTCCTATGTAGGTGCGGCCTGTAACGATCAGATGACGTCGGTGAAGATTTATTAAGGGAATCACAGCCTATAACGGAAAATGGACTTTCCGTTATAGGCTGTTCCAGGTTAACAGGCTTGAACGTCTATACTTCGGCAACTACTCTGCAGGGAAGTCCTGAAAACCCATTCATATTTACAGGAAAAGTATACGCTGTGAATGATTTTCCTTTTGTCTCTTTTAATAGCAGATCCAAATTATCAAGATTTTCGATAATAAATACGCCTCTATCAGCACAATACTGATCGATACGCGGATGGCCTTCGGGCTTTTTGGCTCCTGCCATGTCTACGCCGATAAAACTTACTTTCTTATCAATCAGATAATCAACTAATTCATCCGATAACTCTATATAGGATGAAAAGTACTCTTTTGTGCCATATCCATGCTGCTTTAAAATTCCGGAATAAAACATAATAAAATCATTTTGCTGTACTGTGCTTAAATCCAGATCTTCTACTTTTACTTCGCCGGTTTTACAGTGGCTGATATCGAACACTTTGCCTTTTGTTACGATTTTTTCTATGGAAAATTCCTTGTTCATAACATCAAAATGTGTTCCTATATGTCCGGCTTTATCAAGATGCTCGGCAACCTGTTTGGATGTACCCAGTATTTCATCCAATACTTTCTTTTCCACTTTAAAACTTAAATCAAATTTCATATGAAAACCTCCATTAAAATATTTTTTATCTCCCAGGAAACAATACTACAATATCATGAAAATGTTTCCTTGTAAACGTTTTCCAAGAAACATATTGATATATTTGCGATGGAGGTGGTATAATATAGTTGTTTCCTGGGAAATTAAATGGAAAAGGAGTTTTGAATTGTGAAAATAGATCCTGGAAAGACGGAAATAAAGCTGCTGCTAAATAAAATGGCATCCTTATTTGATTACACAAAAGATCTTGTTGAAACCCATGAAAAGTCTTTAAAAGATTTATTGATCCAATATGATTATAAAAATATTTATGATAAAAACCTGATGATTTCAGAATTTCATGTCATTGATTGTATTGGAAAAAATCGATTGCTCAACGCAACCTTTATATCAAAGGAACTGGATATGACGAAGGGTGCCATATCCAAAATAACTGCCAAGCTATTGGAAAAGGGCTTAATAAAAGCAAACCGTTTGGAAAACAATAAAAAGGAAATTTATTATACGCTAACAGCACAAGGAAGAGAAGCTTTTGAAATTCATGAAAAACTACACGAAAAAGAAAATGAAAAACTGCTGGCTATATTTGATAAGTATAATAAAGAAGAATTAAATACAATCAGCAAATTTTTAGATGATTTATTAAACGACTTTAGAGGGTGAAGAAAGAAGGATGGATGGCCTTGCTTCGGTTTTAAGAGTATTCCAAAAACAATGTACCCCAGGGTACGTTAATACCAAGCCAGGAACCGCCAAAACCTTCTCCCCAGGTATCCTTGCTGATGACCTTCCACGTTCCCTCCGGTGAAGGGGTATCGGGTTTTCCTCCGGAACAGGGAAATACTCTGAGGAGATGTTCATCTTTATAAAGATAAAGTTGTTTTGCATCAAGGTCTATATGAATATAGTATGCGTTAGCTTCGAGTTCGCTGTCAAGCTGGTTTGCGTCATTGGAGTCTGCACTGGGTTCGGAGGGTGTGGATGAATCTTCCATGGAAGCCGGATTCGAATCAAAGTTTTCATGGAAATTATGATGAAGGTCATCAAGGATCAATATATTTTTCCATACAAAAAATAATAGGATGACAAAAAATCCGCATACGAGTATTTTACTTATTTTCCAGTTAGGCTTGAAGTTTGATTTTCCTATTGGCACGGCAAGTTACCCCCTAAATTTTTCTGCTGCATTATTACTATTTATATGAAGAGAATTCTCATACTATTATTATTGGAAGGTGCAAAAAGAAATTAAAGGAAGTTCAGAAGGTACATAGGCGATATTACTAGTCTTTAAAAAAATAAAAAAACAACCTCAACAAGTTTATCATTGAGGTTGTTTTTCTTGGCTGCGGGACTAGGATTCGAACCCAGACAGACTGAGTCAGAGTCAGTAGTGCTACCCTTACACGATCCCGCATCGTTTGTTTCTGAGGTGTTTCGCTCATCAACGAAACATAGTATAGCATATACATTATTTTAGTGCAATAGTTTTTTTGAAAATTTTTTAAGTTTTTTTCAACTTTCTATTTGATATTATTTTATCTCCTTTTTCGTTTTTTATGCACGCCTACCATTCTACAGCAGCTTCATTCCTTAGCACCAAAATTCTTTTTAAACTCTCTTGGGGAGCAACCTTTATATTTTCTGAACATTTTAGAAAACAACAAAGGATCTTCGTAGCCGACGGAACGGGATATATCACCGATAGTGAGAGTTTGGTTCCGCATTAGGTCGCAAGCCCTGTCCAATCTTACATTAAGAAGAAACTTATGTGGAGAGGTTTCCAGGGAACTCTTAAAAACGGCACATAAATATTTGCTGTCCAGACCAACATGGTCTGCAATATCCGGAATGCTGATTTTTTTTGAATAGTTAACTTTTATAAACTCTACAGCTTTGCTGATATAAACTGCTTTGCCATCTCTTTTTGCATTGGAGGGAAAGTCTCCCGATACCTGTTCTATACAGGAAGACAGGAGCAGATACAAAAGTCCGAGCAACTGTGTTTCCCGGCTTCTGCCTATATCGCGGGTACGCATCATTTTTGCAAAGCAATCATCCATATATCCATGGTCCCGGCAGTGTAGGATAGGGTTTTCTATGCTTAAATTTGCCTGTCTCAGATAAAATTCGGCTTTAGTACCATGGAAACCAACCCATGAGTAATTCCACGGATCAGTAGCGTCTGCGTAATAATGCGTTATTACATCCGGGCATATCAGGAAAGCGTCTCCCTTTCCCAGGGAAAATTCTTTATTCTCCAGTCGAAAATATCCTTGACCGCTATGAATATAGTGGATGATATAGAAGTCTCTGATGGCCGGTCCAAAGGAATAACCGGGATAGCACTTTTGAGTACCGCACTCTATCACATCCAAATCCGTTTGAGGTAATCTATTTGTTAAAACAATACTGATCATATCATTTCCACCTGTCTATGTCGCATTGCGTCTCAGAAATGCATTGAATTTTTCTAGTATATATCTGAACTTTTATTATATTTAGACATATGAGCATATAGCAATATCTCTGCCTAAATCCTTTAATATAGGGATATCTTTATAAAGCACATCCAAAGCCGATAATGAAATTATAACATAAATTAATGAATAAATTCCATTTACTTTATAACAATTCGAGCATAAAATTTAAATTATAATATCACATAAGATTGCAACCCGAATTAAAACTTTATTATGTATGGAGGGTAAGAAATGAGCACTTTTAACGTATTAAAGTACGAAATAAAAGTAGAAGGTGGTATAGAGAATTTCAATATTTCGCTTTCTGGATATGAAGAACAAAAAGGACTTGAGTATATTAAGCTGAAAATGATGTCTGAGACCGAAATTGAGCCGTCCAAACTATCACTAACCTGGTCATCTCCGAGCATCGAGACACACTCGCGATGGAATCCCACAATCGCTTTTAACAGAGGCATCGGTATCGACTGGACGAGAGAAGTCTTCAAATCAAAGGCGACCTTTGGAGCACCGGTGTGCACACATTTAAATTATAAGGGAGAAAACCAGTTGACCATCGCTGTTTCCGATGCGTTGAATTCTATAGAAATAAAGACAGGCGTAAGCGAAGAGACTGCCAACATGATTTGCATTGTTTCCTTCTTTACAGCACCGATGCAGCCGCTCAAGGAGTACGAAGCTGTTATCCGCCTGGATACAAGACATATACCTTATTACGAAAGCTTAGACCAGGTACAGCAGTGGTGGGCTTCCATGCCGGGCTATGAACCTGCAAGCGTTCCGGAGATTGCACGCCGGCCCATGTACTCAACATGGTATAACTATCACCAGCACGTTGACCCCGATAGCATGGTTGAGCAGTGCAGGCTGGCCAAAGAGATGGGGATGGATGCTATCATCGTTGATGATGGATGGCAGACGGATGACAATAGCAGAGGATATACCTACTGTGGGGATTGGGAAGTCGCTGCAGCCAAAGTTCCTGACATGAGAAAATTCGTTGATGCCGTACATGCTACCGGAATGAAGTTTATTCTATGGTATTCGGTTCCCTTTGTGGGCAAATACTCCAAAGCCTATGAGCGGTTTAAGGAGAAGTTCCTGGATTTGGGGGAAAGAGGATGGTGGACCTTAGACCCGCGTTTTCCCGATGTTCGTGAGTATTTAATAAACATTTATGAAAATGCTGTAAAAGAGTGGAATTTGGATGGATTAAAACTGGACTTCGTTGACAGTTTTTCCAAGGTAGCCGAAGGAGCATGCGATATCCCGGGAAGAGACTATAATTCCGTGGAAGAAGCGGTTGACAGGCTGCTTAAAGATACATTAAAAAGACTTCGTGCAATCAAGCCGGATTTCATGATTGAGTTCAGGCAAAATTATGTCGGACCTCTTATGAGGACTTACGGCAATATGTTTAGAGCGGCGGACTGCCCCAATAATTCCCTGTACAATAGAGCGAGAATTGTTGATATACGTCTTATTTGCGGTAATACCGCAGCGCACGCCGATATGGTCATGTGGCATAACAGTGACACCGTGGTTAGTGCAGCCATGCAAATTATTAATATTCTATACTCGGTTCCGCAGATATCGGTACTTTTAGACAAAATTCCTGAGGATCACCAAAAGATGCTAAAGTACCTGTTAACATTCTGGAACGATCACAGGGATGTGCTGCTTGACGGCAAATTTGTTGCGCTGCATCCGGAGGCGAATTATAGCTCGGTTATAGCGACAACGCCGAAGAAGATGCTGGCTACTGCTTATTCGAGCCCTGTCATAGAAATTCCGGAAGCCTCTTTTGAGGAGATTATTCTGGTGAATGGGTCTTATGAGGAGCGCTTGCTGGTTGAAACAGCACACGAATCCGGTAATGCCGGTTTCGAAGTTCGTAATTGCTGCGGTGAACTGGTTACATCCGGTACCATGAACCTCAGTAAAGGAATACATTCCATAGAGGTGCCTCCCGCAGGAATAATATTCTTAAAGCTCAATGCGTAAGTACGCCGGCAGTCCGGATTCCGATTGGATGGTTATTTTTTGAGACGGACCATAGCTTGGGCGAAAAGGATGGTAAAGAACTCGATTCGTAATAGATGAATCGAGTTCTGATTTTTTCCAAATATAAATTATTCAGTTAAAATCAACCGAATTAGCAATATTGCATCTTGCTTTCTAATATGTTCATGCCCTTCCTATTGTTTGAAATTACCAGCATAAACAATAGGGTTTCATGCAAAAATAGGAGTGTAACAAAAATCCAATAAAGAAGTGTGGTGAAAAATATGTCAAGAAGAAGCAATACTCAGTTTGACCAGATGAAGTATGAAGTTGCTAAAGAAGTAGGAGTAACTTTGAACCAGGGTTACAACGGTGACAAGACAGCTAGAGAAAACGGCAGCGTAGGTGGCCGTATCACTCAGAAGGTTTTCGAACAGTTTACAGGTAAAAATTATAGGAATCAATAAAACAAAAAAGAAGGGGACGAAAAGGTTCTCTTCTTTTTTTGATTCTCCACATTGTGTAATAAAAAATCATGTATGATTGCACATACATGACTCGTATCCAATCTATTCATCCGTATAGTTAAAGCCAAAATGGCATTTTAAACACATCAAACTGCGGGTCTTGTTTCGCCAGTATACCATATGCATATCCGAAGCGCAGATGGGGCATTTGTTCGAAGTTTTTTTATGAAAAGTGTGAACTGTTGCTGCCATTTTATCCTCCAGAATTTTATAATTACTATTATCTTAACAATTTTCATCAATTATATTCAGAAACTTAATTTGAAACCCGGCTGAAATAATACGATGCATAGAATAGATCTACAGCAAAATGAGACACACTCAAGCGTATCTCACTTTGATTTTCCGGATAAAAAGAGAATCTCTTACGATTAATTAGATTATACTTCTGTTGTATAATAATGTCAATGCTATGAAGGTCCTATTTTCAAGATTCAGGAACAATCTTGTATTAAGTTATACTATTATATCATATGTTTCATATAGGAATTTGAAATGAGTGAAGAACGGTTTACCATGAATTCCCATATGAATGTCTTTTAATTAGAAAGTTATTTATACAAGTATAAGAATATTTAGGATAGGGGAGATCGGATTGAAAAAAACCTTCGTACTGGACACCAATGTTCTTCTACAAACTCCATTCGCATTACAGTCCTTTGGTGATAATATCATCGTGATTCCGGAGGTTGTCCTGGAGGAACTGGACCGGTTTAAAAAAGACAGCAGCGAGCTGGGAGCCAATGCAAGACATACTGCAAGGCTTATCGACGGACTGAGGGCAAGAGGAAATCTAAATGAGGGTGTACAACTGGACAATGGAGGTATTCTTCGGGTTGAAATGAATTTTAATACGATAGAGCTTCCCAAAAGCTGGGATGATAGCAATAATGATAATAGAATACTGCGAGTATGTAAAGGATTGAGAGAAAAGGGAGAAAATGTATTTCTTGTTACAAAGGATATCTTTGAAAGAATCAAGGCGGATATTATCGGAGTGGTGGCCCAGGATTTCTTCACAGAACAGGTGCCTGTTCTGGATGATCAGTACAAGGGGCGGCTGGAACTTTACACTACGGAAGAGAAGCTGAACGAATTTTATACCAAAGGATGTTTAAAGCAGGAGGATGTATTTCTCTTTAGTCCGGATTTCAGCAGTAAAGAGTTCCCGGAGCTCGTAGTAAACCAATTTTTAATCCTGCATTCCTGTGACAATAAGAAGCACACGGCCATGGGCAGGTTTAACGGAAAGCAAGTAGTAGCCCTTCGGTTTTTAAATGAAAGGCCTTTTGGAGTAACTCCAAGAAATGCAGGGCAAAAGTTCATGCAGGAAGCATTGATGATGGATGCGGATAAGGCTCCTTTGGTGATTATCAAGGGACCTGCGGGGACTGCAAAGACTTTTTATTCATTGGCTGTGGGACTGCATAAAGTCATGATGGAGCAGAGAAAGTTGTATAGGAAGCTGCTGGTTTGCAGGCCTAACGTGAAACTGGATGAAGACATTGGTTATCTTCCGGGCACGGAACAGGAAAAGATTGCACCCTTCCTTCGGCCGGTGGTCGATAATCTGGAGGTACTCATCGATAATGATGAAGCCGAGCGGTACAGCAGTGAGAAAGAGTTGAAAGACAAAGTGGATGAGCTCTTTGACAGGAAAATTATTAATACGGAAGCCATTGCTTTTATACGGGGGCGTTCCATCGCCAAGCAGTGGGTAATCATTGATGAAGCACAGAATCTTACACCGAAACAGGTGAAGGGAATCATTACCAGAGCAGGTGAAGGCACAAAAATTATACTTCTGGGAGATCCGGAGCAGATCGATCATCCATTCCTTGATATACGAACCAATGGACTTTGTTACGCCGCGGAGAAGATGAAAGGAAGTTCACTGTGCTATCAGGTAACGCTTACGGACGAGGAATGTGAAAGATCGAGCCTGGCTTATGAAGGCGCCAAAAGAATGTAGGAGGAAGAACTGGAGAATCTGGCTGCTGCCTTGTTTTAGGCTGCGGCTTTTATTTTTGTAAAAGTAAAATAATAACATTACATGGTTTTTATGCCTTTCAACGTACTATACATAATCTGCCTTCTAAAGCATAGACTATAGTTAAAAAGTTAGATTACCTCAGCCGTTACCAAATTAAAGAAAAATAATTGTTTAAATTTGCTGGAAATATGCTATAATATAATAGTTTGTATGGCAATTTGAATATGAATAATGCAACGGATTTGCTCGCAGTTCAAGTTTATATTGCTGGTGAAAACGTTAATTAAATATATACTACAAAAAAAAGATGGAGGTTTAGTTGTGGCAAAAAACAAGAAAAAACTAAAGATAATGTCACTTGGAGGACTAGGAGAAATCGGTAAAAATATTACTGTATTTGAGTACGGTGATGATATCATAATAGTGGACTGTGGTCTGGGTTTTCCTGAAGATGAGATGCTTGGGGTAGACCTTGTCATACCGGATGTCACCTATTTGGTAAAGA
Source organism: Bacillota bacterium (assembly GCA_023419605.1). Taxonomy (GTDB): domain Bacteria; phylum Bacillota; class Clostridia; order Acetivibrionales; family JAEZXR01; genus JAEZXR01. The sequence continues at coordinate 186,790 of JAEZXR010000130.1, forward strand.
ATAAGGAAAAGGTAAGGGGATTTATCCTGACTCACGGGCATGAAGATCATATCGGGGCGCTGCCCTATGTATTGAGGGATGTAAATGTTCCTGTATACAGTACCAGATTGACACTCGGGTTGCTGGAGTGCAAATTGGAAGAACATGGGATGCTGAATGATGTAACCCTCAATGTGGTTGAACACGGGCAGACGGTTGAACTGGGTGCTTTCAAGGTGGAATTCATCCGGTCAACCCATAGTATAGCAGACGCATCGGCGTTGGCAATTTTTACACCGGTCGGAACGGTTGTGCATACAGGTGACTTTAAAATTGACTATACGCCTATCGAAGGACAGCCCATAGATCTTGGCCGTTTGGCAGAATTGGGGAAAAAGGGCGTACTTCTTTTGATGTGTGACAGTACCAACGTAGAGCGGGAAGGGTATACCATGTCCGAAAGAACCGTAGGGGATACCCTTGAAGAGATATTTATGCAAGCCCGAAAAAGAATCCTGGTTGCTACTTTTGCTTCAAATATTCATAGGGTTCAGCAGGTCATCAATGCTTCCGTCAAATTTGGCAGAAAGGTTGCTATTGTCGGAAGAAGCATGGTGAATGTCGTCAATGTTGCTATGAAGTTAGGATATATGACTGTTCCTGAAGGTGTTATGATTGATATTGACCAGATCGACAAGTACAGCGATGAGAAACTGGTTATTATCACTACCGGCAGCCAGGGGGAACCTATGTCTGCGTTATCCAGGATCGCTGCATCCGAGCATAAGAAGGTAGAAATAAGGGCAGGGGATTTGGTTATCATCTCGGCATCCCCCATACCGGGAAATGAAAAATTTATCTCTCGTGTTATCAATGAGTTGTTTAAGAAGGGTGCGGAAGTTATCTATGAAGCTTTAGCGGATGTCCATGTTTCCGGACATGCTTGCCAGGAGGAACTGAAGCTGATCCACTACCTGGTAAAGCCAAAGTTCTTTATGCCGGTACATGGTGAATACAGGCATTTGAAGCAGCATGCAAACCTGGCAAAGAAACTGGGAATGCCGGGAGAGAATATATTCATCAGCGATATCGGTAAGGTGTTGGAGCTGAGCAGTGACTCTGCAAAAATCAATGGCAGTGTAACTGCCGGAAAAGTTCTTGTTGACGGATTGGGTGTCGGAGATGTCGGAAATATTGTATTGAGGGATAGAAAACACCTTTCACAGGATGGTTTGATTGTTGTTGTTATCACCATTGATGGCGATACCGGCGCTGTGGTAGCAGGACCTGACATTATATCCAGAGGGTTTGTGTATGTTAGAGAATCCGAAGACTTGATGGAAAGAGTTCGTGAAGTTACAAAATCCGCACTGCAGAAGTGTGAAGAGAAGAAAAAGAACGACTGGGCATCTAAGAAGAATGTAATCAAGGATGACCTGAAGGACTTCCTGTATGAGAAAACAAAACGTAAGCCAATGATATTGCCTATCATAATGGAAGTTTAAAAAGGAAAGCAGCGGTAAATCATACCGCTGCTTTTTTTATGTATAGGGAATTATGCCTTTTAGCTTTCCTATACATGGGATGGCAAAAGGAATCTCCCTTTGCCGATGTAAGAGGCGTAGCACCGCTGAAGGGAACCAGGGGCTCCCTGGCGTAGAACAAGGCGCGTTAGTGTTTTGGTCCTAATGCGTGTAAGAGGATTGGACAGGCATCAGATCGATGTGTGTAATATCCTTGCTTACGGGGTCCCTCTGAATTTCCTGTATTTTTGCAGTTACAGCACTGCCGTTATAGTTGACAGATAAGAATGCATTTTCCCCGTGCTTCTCCAGAATGTATTTAATGTCACTTTCCTGGATGGACAGGGGAACATTCTGGTGAGCATCATAAAGAATGCCAGGTACAAATCCCTGCCCTTTCATCTTCCGGATCTCACTTTTTGCAGCCGGGGTACGCTTCTGTGCGTTGATGGTAAAAGTTTCCAAAAGTATCCACTCCTTTTGATTAAAATAACATTCTATAGTCTTCACATGTTAGTAGAAGGTTCATACTGTATTGTCAAAAATAATGTTATTTTATTCGATTTAGAGGTTTATGGAGGGGATATATTATGTAAATTATGTACTGGAATCAGAAATTTTCCTGGATTTCCGCTGATTCCTTATAAAACAGATAAAGTATGCCTTTAATTATGTCATTGTGATTTTCAGCGGTAATGGGGTGCAAATCGCAATCGTCCACTTGGATACACATGGAAATACTATGTTTGTTGTTGTTATCCATTACAGCGCTGATCATGTCTATAGAATCTAAGGGCTTTCTATAAACATAGATCCATTGGTCCACATCTTCATCCATATCAATGTCCCTTTCATAGTACGATTTTAAAAAATTCTTAATGTCTCCTGGTTTTTTTGACCAAAGATTTACTGTTATAGGCATTTGTTTTCCTCCCAAAGTTGCATTAACTTCCACCTGGACATAGCGAACTGCATAGTCAGGGTAAAGTATACATAATATATTTCTATAAAACTATTAAAAATCCTTTATGTAAATTTTTCTTCTATTTCTGACAATTGTAATTAGTGACTATAATTATTATGAGAAACATGCTGTTCCTGGACTTGGTCATCAGCATAATTTTGATATCAATTAGAAACAATAAGAGATAGAAGTACTTTATATAAAATAGGATAAATCTCTTTTGTTTTCGGAGCAGAAGGTTAAACTTGTGAAAATAGCTGCATGTCGAAGTACAATAGATTGTTAATAGCTTAATTATGCAGGAGGGAGAAGTTATTTTATGTATACAATACAATTGAATAAAAAAATTATAAAAGGCCTTATTCCTGCACTTGTGTTGGGGTTAACTTTATGTTCCTGCGGACAGAGTGGTAAAAAGCCGGCTCCCCAGCAGCAATCGGCAGAAACGGAGCAGCAAGGGGACAAGATACCGGAGCAGCTTACAAAGATGGAAGATAGTATTGAAAAAATCTTTAAGGAACTAAATGGCCCTGCTGTGGCTACCAAGGAGGAAGAGGATACCAAAGGCGGGCAAAAGGATAAGGCAGGACAAAGTAATCAAAAGCAGGATATAAAGAAGCAAGAGGGAGGGGGCGAGCAGGGCAAGGGTGGAGAAAATAAGGAAGGCGGCGGAGCAAAGCCTGAGGCTTCACAGGAAAAGCAGCCTGCACCATCTCCAGCACCACCGGACCCCTGGCAAAAAATAAACACCATTGTAAATGACCTGCATTACCAGTGGAATGCATATACACCAATGGCATCGAAAAATGGAGCAAACAAGAACCTTATGGATAATTTCGGAAATGCCTTGAACGCCCTAACCAATACCATAAATGCAAAGAATAAAAGCAGTGCAATGCAGGCCACAAGCAACTTATATGGCTATATTCCTGATTTCTATTATCTTTATAAAACGAAAGCTTCTCCAGAGATAAAGAGAATTCGGCATTTTTCCCGCAGTTCCATGCTGAATGCCATGAATGGGAATTGGACACAAACGGATGCAGATGTAAATAATTTGAAAGCGTCCTGGAACATGTATAAGAATATAGTACCCAAGGACCTGCAGGAAGCCGCCAATAAACTGGACTTTGCAATCTATGAATATGAAAAGGTAACCAAGGAAAAGAACCAGCAGCTTTCAGACATCAAGGGCAGAGTGGTAATGTCCAATATAGAATCCTTGGAAAAGGCAGTAGATGAAGTTTCAAATAAAAAATAGCATAAGAGAGGGGCAGAAAACGCTCCTCTCTTATTAATTCAAATATATACACAGGACGATATAAGTTCCAATGGAACTTAGCTGACTCGAAAACCGCACTCTTCCCGGAATCATCGGCTGAGTGGCTTCCAAATCAGCCGTTGTCCGTCGTATTCCCTACAGCAGAAGATAACTTTGTTAATACCCTCCCGTTATACTTTATTGCTCGTATTTTGAGATAAGATCTGCCATAGTTTTTAGATGGTGGTGATCCGTTGAAAGAATCTGGCTCATAAGGATGCGGCTATCTTCATCCAGATCACCCTTGATGATTTCCTCTACCTTGCCGATACCCTTATCTTCGCCATCATACGCCCTTTTTAGGATTTTCTCCGTATTATTTTTACTGATTTTTGTTTGGAGGGTAATCATGGTAGTAGCCATGAGACCCGAGAAGCCTGTGCTGCTTTCAGGCGTTGCTCCCAGGGATTGAATCTTCTTTGAAAGGATATCAGCGTGCATTTTATGATCCTGCTGGATTAGTTCAAATTCCTTTTTTACATAGGGATCCTCCATGTTTTTAATGAAGCTTTCATAGGCTTCCACCGCCATCTGTTCACCTTTTAAAACGGCATTCAGCTCCTTGCTGCTTATATTCTTATCCATTAATTGATCTCTCCTTGAAAAATGATTTTGATCGCCAATTTGCTCCTTGTTTTTACTATCTCCAATTTGTATAAAAATATATTTTTGTTTGCTTTGAATTGAGGTATAATATAATTACTTTGTAAAGGAGTGTATGGAGGGTCAAATTTTGATGATTAAAACAATGAACGGTTTAATCGAAGCAGTAAAGGGGATTGAAAGAAAAAGGATCGCTGTTGCTGTAGCGCAGGATGAAGATGTCTTAAAAGCGGTCGATGCGGCGTATCATCTAGGGCTGGTGGATGTGAGCCTCATAGGGGATAAGAAGAAGATCTTTGACATCGCAGATCACATTAAAATTGATGTTTCCAATTATGAAATTATCAAGGAGGCGGAGGACCCAAAGGCAATAAAAATAGCGGTAGAAATGGTAAGTTCCGGAAGAGCCGACTTTCTGATGAAAGGGATGGTGCAGACGGCAGACCTTCTCAGGGTTGTGCTTGACAAGGATATTGGTCTTCGTACCAACCGAATACTAAGTCACCTGGGAGTTCTGGAGGTTCCTGCCTACAATAAGCTCTTGTTTATAACGGATGGAGGGATCAATATTGCTCCGGATCTTAAAGCAAAAGCGGATATCATCCAAAACGCTGTTGACGTAGCGAGATGCCTGGGGATTGAAAAGCCAAAAGTGGCAATTCTGGCAGCGTTGGAACTTGTGAATCCTGCCATGCAGTGTACATTGGACGCAGCGGCTCTGTGCAAGATGGCGGACCGGGGACAGATTAAAAACTGTATCATTGACGGCCCTCTTGCCATGGACAATGCCATCAGCAGGGAAGCAGCAAAGCACAAGGGGATTATAAGTGAAGTTGCGGGGGATGCGGATATCCTCATAACGCCGGACATTGAGGCGGCAAATATCATGTATAAGACACTGGTATTCCTAGGTGGAGCAAAGCCTTGCGGTATAATTGCAGGATCTAAAGCTCCTGTAGTAACAACCTCCAGGTCGGATGACTATCAGGCAAAACTGAATTCAATCGCATTGGCAGCTCTTGCAAGCACCAAGAAAAAGCCGCAGGCATAGGGAGGACTTACAATGGAAAAGATATATAGGCTTCTGGTTTTGAATCCAGGCTCTACATCAACAAAGGTGGCATATTTTGAAAATGACCGGTGCATATCCTCAAAATCCTTGACGCATAAAACGGAAGAATTGGAAAAGTATAATAACATAACGGATCAATACGAATTAAGAAGAAAAGCCGTAACAGAGTATATGATGGAACAGAATATTGTGAGCAGCCAGCTGGATGCCGTGGTTGGAAGAGGCGGCTTGATGAAGCCGCTTAAAGGTGGCGCCTACGCGGTGAATAATACCATGCTGGAGGATCTCAAAAGCTGCCGGTACGGTAAGCATGCCAGCAACCTGGGTGCATTGATTGCCAGTGAAATTGCAGCTCCACTGGGAATTCCGTCCTTTATTGTAAATCCGGTAGTAGTGGATGAGTTTGAGCCTCTGGCTCGATACTCCGGTTTGCCGGAGATTAAGAGAAAGAGTGCGTTCCATGCCCTGAACCAGAAGGCGGTTGCTGCTCGTTTGGCGACAGAAGCAGGTACAGCATATCAGGATATGAACCTGATCATTGCGCATTTGGGCGGAGGAATCTCCGTTGCTGCCCACAAAAAGGGTGCTGTAATTGACGTGAACAATGCATTGGAGGAAGGACCTTTTTCCCCGGAGCGCAGCGGAAGTCTTCCGTTGCAGCAGTTGGTAGAAATGTGCTTTTCAGGTGAATATACAAGAGAAGAAATCGAAAAAAAACTGGTAGGAAAAGGTGGGCTGGCTGCTTACCTGGGAACTGCGGATTGCCGGGACATTGAGGAACGGATACGGAAGGGCGATTCGGATGCCGAGAGGGTCTATGAAGCTATGGCGTATCAGGTGGCGAAGGAAATCGGAGCCTGCTCCGCTGTCCTGCGAGGAAAGGTAGACTATATTGTTATCACCGGCGGATTGGCAAGAAGCGGGATGCTGGTGGATTGGATCAGAGAAAGAGTCGAGTTTATAGCCCCCGTGAGGGTTTATCCCGGAGAGGATGAGCTGCTGGCACTGGCAGAGGGAACCTTATCCGTGCTTAGAGGAGAAGTTGAGGCTCAGAAATACAGGTGATAATCAAGTTATGAATGTTTTAGGATTGATTGTAGAATACAATCCATTTCATAACGGACATTTACACCATCTGCAGCAATCCAGGGAATTATCCGGTGCAGATGGTGTTATTTGCGTTATGAGTGGCAACTTCATACAGAGAGGCGAACCCGCCATGGTCAATAAATGGGCCAGGGCGAAAATGGCGGTAGAAGCAGGCGTAGACCTTGTGATTGAGCTGCCTGTGGTATATGCTATGGCCAGTGCGGAGTATTTTGCTTTTGGTGCGGTTTCGATATTGGACAGGCTGGGGATTATTGACTCCCTCTGTTTCGGAAGTGAAAGCGGAGAGTTGGAAGGCTTGAATGCTGTAGCTGACGTGTTGCACCAGGAGCCGGCAGCATATAAGGAGTTTTTGAGGAAGGCACTGGAGAAAGGAGTCTCCTATCCAACTGCCAGGCAGGAAGCCCTGGCGGAATATTTTAGTGCTGCAGCCGCAGAGAAAGAATCTATGGAAGAACTCATGACTTCTTCCAACAATATCCTCGGCATTGAATACCTGAAAGCTCTTAGAAGGTTCAAAAGCAGGATCCGGCCTCTCACCATCCCGCGGATCGTAAACAGTTATAACCAGCAGGAGTTATCGGGGAGTATTTCCAGTGCAACGGCCATAAGAAAGTATATAGGGACAAGCCCTGAAGCTCCAGGGAACCCAGACTTGAAGGCTGTGATGCCGGAGAGCAGTGTGCAGGTTCTGGAGGAGGAATTTGCCGGTGGAAGAGGTCCTGTTGTAGCCCGGGATTTCGAGGTCCTGATTCTTGCTGCACTAAGAAGAATGTCCGTCGAAACAATAAAGAAGCTTCCCTACATCGGTGAAGGGCTGGAAAACCGGATCAAAAAAGCGGCTGAAAATTCTGGAAGCCTGGAAGAGCTCATTGACAATATCACTACCCGGCGATATACTAGGACAAGAATACAGCGGTGTTTGTTCAGTGTTATTACGGGACTTACAGAGGAAGAATTCAGTACCTTTAACCGCTGCGGAGGTCCTCAATATGCAAGGGTTCTGGCATTTAACGCAAGAGGGAAGGAATTAATGAGAGCAATATCTAAAAATGCATCCATCCCTCTGATGGTTAAAACGGCTGACTTTAAAAATTCATGCAACCCCTTGCTTCGTCGGATGCTTGAAATCGAGGCCGCTTCGACGGATCTGTACGTGCTTGGGTACCATTCAAGTGGCGCAAGAGCTGCAGGGCAAGAGTTTACGCAGAACATTATCAGGGTACTATAGGACTAAGGTGATACGAATGAAAAAAATTCATTTGGCGTTATTGATAGCGGCGGCTGTAACGGCCATAACATCCGTCTATTCTCTGGCAGCCATAAATCAGACATATAAAATAGCTTTTGAGTGGTTTTCCGAGTATAATGGCACCTATTCAGCAGAGAAGAGAGATGTTTCAAGGGATAAATGGCTTTTGGACAAACCGGAAGCTGCTGTGAAGCTGGCCGTACTTCTGGATCTTCGAACTATTGAGAATGAATTGGAACCTGGAGAGTACAACGGCAAACATACGGCGGACATAGGTTTTGGGCAGTATTTGCTCGTCTATAGCAGTCTGGGAAAAGTATCATCTCCGGAATACAGGATCAAAATTTCGGACATTGCCCAGCGAGGCGATGTAGTAGAAGTTCTCGTAAGCATGAATAGCCCTGTAAAACCGGATGAAAAGCTGGAGATAGGAGAAAACGCCCGTACTGCCACCGATATTGTTCGGATCAATAAAAACGCTTTTCCCGTAAAAGGGAAATTGCTGTTCATTTTCAAAAACCAGGATGGAACAACCTTGGGGGAGCAATACTGCGAAGTTCGGTAATTTTGTAATTGTAGCCGCCTGATCTGCATGATCGGGGGGCTTTTTTCGTTTAAATAGAGACTGAACGCAGCAGCTTCTACAGTCAATTTTAACTTAATATAAATCTTTCCTTCCAAGGGTAAAAATAGTTATAAATATTTTCAGACTGATCAACATAATAAACGTATTTAATGATAGTATTAATAATATTAATATAGTGGTTAAACATATTAATTCTGTTTTGAAAGGGGCGTTTTTAAATGTCTGTACTAGAAAATCTTACTAAAAAGGTTGCTGAAACTGCCAAGGCAGCAGCTAAAAAATCCGGTGACATCGTAGAAGTGACAAAATTGAGTGTAGCCATCAGTACGGAAGAAGATAAAGTAGAAAAGGAATATGCCAATATAGGTAAAATCGTATACCAATCCCTTGAAAACGGTACCGATGTGGAAGAGGCTGTTAAGGAATGCTGCGAAAGAATAAAGAGCTACTTAAAAAATATTGAAGGAATAAAGCAAAAGATCCAGGAATTGAAAAATGTGAAAACCTGTACCAACTGTAAGGCTGAACTGGATATGGAAGTCGCATACTGCCCGAAGTGTGGGACAAAGCAGGAAATACCGCAGCCTCCGGTTGAAGTACCCGATGAAAAGACTTGTACAGCTTGCGGAGCCACTGCTGAATTGGATGTGGCATTCTGTTCCAAGTACGGAAACAAGTTCGAGCAATAAAAAAGGAAACATCTCTCGACTGTCGGTCGAGAGATGTTTTTTTGCTGACTTTAGCCGGTCTGCTGCAGAAATAAATAAAAATCTGCATTAAACTATCCTTCACCATGGTATATAATATAAGTACTATACTTTAAACACATAATGATCACAGATGAGGGGGATATTATGGTACTTTTAGAGAGGACGACGGAGAATATCGGAGATTTACATACAGAGATCATGGTAAAGGCGCAAGCCAGACTGGATAGTCTGACGAAACCGTTGGGAAGTCTGGGAAGGCTGGAGGATATGGTGAAGCAGATGACGGGGATTACGGGAGAGTTGTTCCCCGAGATAGATAAAAAGGCTGTCGTTATCATGTGTGCAGACAATGGAATCGTAGAAGAGGGCGTCAGTTCCTGCCCAAAGAGTGTCACTGCGTCCGTAACACGTAATTTTACCCGGGGGATTACGGGAATTAATGTTTTGGCTCAACATGCCGGGGCTGAGATTGTAATAGTAGACATCGGGGTGGATGATGATCTGGATGGCCCGGGGATTCTTAACCGGAAAATCAGGAAAGGTACCTGGAATATGGCGAAGGGGCCTGCTATGACCCGGGCGGAAGCCATTGAAGCGATTGAAACCGGGATTTCCGTTGTTTCCGAGCTAAAAGAAAAAGGAATCAACCTTTTAGGAACCGGTGAGATGGGAATTGGCAATACGGCAACCAGCAGCGCGGTGTCTGCTGTACTTACGGGAGTACCCTTGGAATATATGGTGGGTAAAGGGTCCGGCCTGACTCAGGGAGGGCTGGAGAATAAAACGAAGGTCATAAAAAGAGCCATAGAAGTTAACAATCCGAATCCGCAGGATCCGATTGATGTCCTGGCAAAGGTTGGAGGGTTTGATATAGCAGGCCTTACGGGATGCTTCCTTGGGGCTGCCTATCATCGGGTCCCCATACTTATCGACGGCTTTATTTCGGCGGCGGCTGCGTTGGTTGCCATAAAGATAAAGCCGGAGACTGCAAACTTCATCTTTCCCTCTCACGGCTCCGCAGAACCGGGGAGTAAAAAAATAATGGAGACAATAGGGCTTGAACCCTTCCTTCACCTTGGGATGCGTCTGGGTGAAGGAACCGGTGCTGCATTGGCCTTTCATATATTGGATGCGGCCTTTGCTGCTTATACCCGCATGGGAACTTTCGGAGACGCAGAAATCGAGCAGTATAAGCCGTTGAAATAAGGATCAAGTACAATTCATAGGAGGATGCGAATGGAATACTCTGTTAAAGTTTTTAAAGAGGGAAATGTGACTGGACATAAAGTGGAGGAAGGAACCAATCTTTTAAAGTTCCTGAGGGATCATTCCTATGCTCCGAGTGCACCGTGCGGTGGACAGGGAACCTGCGGCAAGTGCAGGGTTAAAGTAGCAGGTATTCCGTATGAGGCCTCTGAAAAGGAAAGCAGACTCCTGGGCGAGAACGCATTATCAAAGGGCCACAGGCTGGCGTGTTACAATGCTGTGGAAAACAATCTGGAGATTTATTTGGATGGCCCCCTGGAGAAAGCAAAGATCATTACAGAGGGAAGAAAAAGGCAAAGCTCCCCGCAGCCCGCAGTTTGCAAAAAGGTAGTGGTCCTTAAGGCCCCGAACCTGGAGGACCAACGTTCTGACTATGAACGGCTTCTGGAACATCTGGAGGAAGAGGGCTTTGATTGTGATTTGGAAGTACTGCGTCAGATCCCGCATATACTGAGAATGCAGAATTATACAGTAACCCTTGTTCTTTTTGACGGCCGATTGATTGGGGTGGAAGCGGGGGATACTACAGATGTGATGTTAGGGTTAGCTGTGGATATCGGGACCACCACCATAGCGGCCTATCTCATAGACCTGCTGACGGGAAGGGAAATGGGAGTTTACTCCTGTTTAAACCCACAGAGGAAGTTTGGCGCAGATGTGATATCCAGAATCCAGTATACCAATGAATCCCGGGAGAAGCGGGATGAGATGCACAGTACCATCATCGCCTGCATGAATGATATCGTAAGGTATTTTGAGGCAACAAACAATATACGTAAAGGGGATATCTATACGGCTGTTTTTGTCGGGAATACGACGATGATGCATTTTTTGATGAATTTGCCGGCCGGAAATATAGCGGCCTCTCCTTTTATCCCTGTAACAACCAGGCTGCATAGCTATCCTGCAAGAGAGCTGGGAATGGATATCAGTTTCTTTGGAGTTTCCGTTTTTGCCCCCTGCGTCGCAGCGTATATTGGTGCCGATACGGTGGGAGCCGTGGTTTCCGGCGGAATGAATGAAGAAGAGAATGTTCTATTGCTGGTGGACATAGGAACCAATGGGGAAATTGTACTGGGGAATAAAGAACGGATGTATTGCTGCTCGGTTGCTGCAGGACCTGCTTTTGAAGGAGCCCATATCCGTAACGGAGTGGGTGGAATTCTGGGAGCCATTGACAAGATCAGCCTCGAAAGAGGGGTGAAATTTACCACCATCGGGGGTGATAAACCTGTGGGAATTTGCGGTTCAGGGATTGTTGATGCTGTAGCTGCCATGCTTTCCAGAGGGGTTATGGATGAAATGGGACGGATTTTGGAAGAAGATGAGATGGATGAAGCCACGGCAAAGGAATTCGGTGCAAAAATCTTTGAGCTGGACGGAATTACTTCCTTTCTTATTGCAAAAAGAGAGGAATGCAATGGGGAAACGGATATCGTTATTACCCAGAGAGATATTCGTGAAATTCAGAATGCAAAGGCTGCTATAGCGGCTGGAATTAAAATTCTGGCAAAGGAATCGGGAATTCAACTGGAGGATGTTAAAAAAGTATATCTGGCAGGGGGGTTCGGCAGCTATATAAGCATTGAAAGTGCGTTGAAGATCGGTTTACTGCCGAAAGCCTTGAGAGGAAAAGTCGAATCCATCGGGAATGCGGCAGGTGCGGGGGCTATAGAGATGCTTATGTCATCAAAAATAATGAAGAAGGCATCGGAAATTAAGGAGACTTTCCGGTATATCGAGCTATCTGCGAGCAAAGAGTTTGTGGAGGAGTATATAAAATCTATGAGCTTTGAAAATTAAATCTTGGAATAATGTATAAAAATAACAGACTTTAAAAGGATTTTTTTAAGTTTTATAGAATAATAATATAAATAATAAATAGTATACGGACAGAGGTCGTAAACGGCTTCTGTTTGTTTTATCTTTCATTGAAAATATCATAACAGCTTTTAGTTGGGGAGTGATTCATCTGGATAATATGGAGAGAAGTACGAAGAAATGTAATTTTTGTGGAGAAGACGTAGAAGCGGGCTCAAGCCGCTGCAACCATTGTGGAAGCCTTTTGGATGCAAATGGAGAGAGTTTTGAAGCGCAGAGCGAGGAGACGACGATAGAGTCTCTTGATTCAGGGAATAAGCAGGGAGAGGAAATAAGTTCCGGGGAGGTCTCGGAGCAGAAGAGCGTCGAAACACCGGATTCTGCAGTAAATCAGGTAAAGGAAGAAAAAAGGCCGGAGAATACTGGCTTTGGGCCTGTACAAGGGCCAAGAGGGATAAATGGAAATGCAGGGTATCAAAGAGAGATGCCAGGCCAACAGTTTGCCTACCGACCGAATCCCAATGCCTATGGAACTATGCCGATGCAAAGAAGGAATCCGTTAAGCAATGGGTTGAAGGTGCTGTTGACGGTGGTTACCACGGTGGTCCCAGGGCTGGGGCAGCTGGCTGGATTGATCATAGCCATTATTTTTATGAATACGCCGGAAACTGTATATGATTATGCCGATCGAAGATCCTTCGGATTAGCACTTTTAATCTCCTGTATCGTCATTTTTGTTCTTACCTGTCTCGGCTGCTTTGTATTGGCATTGGCAGGTAATTCCATACGGGATTACTAGGATTCAATGGAGTACCTCATTAGACTTTATAACCGGATCGGGGCGCTGTTTTGCCATCAGTTGCCGGAAAGAACCCTTTATGTTGGCGGGATGCCGCTTCCGGTATGTGCCAGGGATACAGGGATTTATCTGGGGGTTTTTTTTTCCGTGGTGTACTTGCTTGTACAGGGGCGGTTTGATTCCGATAAGCCGCCCCGTACTTTTCAGGCGGTTCTTCTGTCTGTTTTGATGCTTCCCATGGCTTTTGACGGTGTTTCTTCCTACTTGGGGTTCCGGGAGACGAATAACTTTATCCGGCTTTTTACAGGGATGTATTTTGGTTTGGCTATTCCATTTTTTCTGCTTCCTGCTGCCAATTTTAAGGTTTATGGGAAAAACAGCAGGGAAGTCTTGAAGAACACCGGAGAGCTTTTGTTTTTATATGGAGTGGGAGGATTGATCTGTCTGGCCGTACTGGAGGTACCATGGATTCCATGGAGTATACTATCCAGTGCCATCATTATCGGTTTTGTTTTTTTAGTATCCCGATTAGTATTTACTGTTACTTACCGATGCATGCCGATGAAAAAGGAAAGCCGGTTTTGGGTGGTTTCAATCTTGACAGTATCGGTATTTATTATTCTGCACTTTGTTTCAAGCTATTTGCTGCAACCATTAAAATACCTGCTTTTAAAGGAGTGAACATCGATGGAGTATAATCCGGGACAGTTAAAGAAGGAGCTTCGAGCCCAGGGGCTTCAACAGCGAAATAGGCTCTCCGGCTCCGAAGTAGAAGAAAAGAGCAGGAAAATATTTAGCCGGCTGGTAGCGTTGGATCAATTCAATTCCAGCCGGGTTATTATGGCGTATATTGATTTCAGAAATGAAGTTGCTACCAGGGATTTTATCCGCCAGTGTCTGAAACAAGGGAAGAGGATTGCCCTTCCGCGGGTTATTTCTGAAGGCGAAGGGGCGAAGGGATTATGGGCTTGTGAAATCAGTGATTTGGTACAGGATTTGGAAGTGAGTACCTTTGGGGTAATGGAGCCCAAAAAAGAGGGCCTCAAAAGGGTAGATGAAATGGAGCTGGACTTAATTATAGTACCGGGTGTTGTTTTTGGCGAAAACAAATTCAGGATCGGTTACGGTGCAGGGTATTACGACGGGTTCCTGAGGAACTGCCCCCCAAACTGCCTGAAGGCTGGTGTGGCTTTCGAACAGCAAATGGTCAAAAAAGTTCCTTTTGAAGAACATGATGTCGCTTTGGATATAATAATTACAGAGAGAAGAATTATATAATTAAAGCTGTATTTTTACTGGTCCATCAGAGGAGCGTTGCAAATCCGGCTTTTTATAAACAATAGGATGGGCAACTGTTAGTTTGGCATTGGTATAGCAAGGATTCTGGGGCTATACTAGTGCCGGATTAACTCAGTTCCATTCTGAATTGTATAGAAAGGAAAAAACATGAGAAATAGAAAAGTGACTGTAACAGGCGCAAACATACTGTTTTTTATATTTGTGATTGTGTTCATAGCATTTCAAGTAATCCTTGCATTTATTGATGCGATCCTCGGGGGAACCTTAATCAAAAACAATATGTACGGGATGCTGATTGTAAATGAATATGTGCTGATACTGCTGCCCGTCATCATTTTTGCTTTAGTGAAAAAACTGGATTTCAAGCATGTGTTTCGTTTTAACCGGTTTGGGATATTACCGGCCCTGCTGATCATAGGGATGTCACTCCCTGCATATTTTGCAGCAGGCATGCTCAATACTCTGGTAGTATATTTGCTGCAGTTTATAGGAAACGTACCGGCCCAATCTATACCGGTACCTCAAAACATCAGTGAGCTGATACTCGGATTGGGGGTAGTGGCATTTTCTCCCGCTTTGTGCGAAGAGATGCTGAATAGGGGAATTATGCTAAAAGCCTATGAAAACAGGGGGTCTTTAAAGGCAGTTGTGATAACGGCCATCTTTTTTGGTATTTTCCATTTTGATATTACCAACCTTTTGGGACCTATTTTTCTTGGTTTGCTCATTGGATACTACGCAATACGGACAAACTCTATTTTCGCGGCCATGCTGGCGCATTTTATGAATAACGCAATTGCGGAAGTTCTCAGCTATCTATTCAGAGAGGATAATGCAGCTTCCGATATTGTCAGGATATCGGCACAAGAATTGGGAGGGACCATTATCTACGGAATTGCCGGGCTTATTCTGCTTTTTGTATTATTGAAGGTTTTCAACCGGATAACAGCGGAGAAGGTACGCCTGAAGCCGGCTATTTCAAGCGCCAAAGGGGATTTGGTTTCTATCGTATCCCATTGGCCTGTTATTATAATTTTAGTGATGTACGTACTGATGGCAGCCTTGTATGTATTTTCCATCACAGTTATGGGGGTAGTTTCCTAGGAGGCAGTAAAAGGTAAAAGTGTTTCTAAAGGTAAATAAATAAAAAAGCAGGGTATAGTCCTGCTTTTTTATTTATTTACCTTTAGAAAGGCCACTGGGGTTTGGATTCAGTTGCTGCTGCAAGACCTAAGAAGCCCAGAATGCCTCTATCCCCGAAAAATTCTCTTTCGACATCCTTTATTTTTTCTTCAACATAATAGTTGATTTCCCCCAGGTTTTTAACTTTATCCGCATAATCCCGGAGACGCTCGATTTCTTTTCCTGTAAGTGAGTGCTGGCATTCATCAGAGTTCAGTATCCGGTTTAGCTCGGATGCATATTCATAGCCGTCATCTACGTCTTTGACGGCATTTTTAAGGAAATACAACAACTTCTGAGGAATCTCCCTGTTCATTCAATCACCTTCTGTAATTTTCTTTACTATCATTATACCTCTTTACGAGAAATTTTAAAATAATTTTGGAAAAATTGCAGGATATTGTTTTTTGACTTTTATAATGTTAAAATGATGAAGTTGAGGAGGACTGTATGTTGGATAAAAATGCGAAACAGAACCGGATATGGGAATTGGATTTTTTCAGAGGCGTGGCGCTGTTATTGATGGTGTACTTCCATGTGGTTTTTGATTTGAAGGACCTGTATGGAAGTAACATTGAATATGCCAGCGGTATCAACTATTACATAGGCAAGATATCGGTAACGCTTTTCATGATAATTTCGGGTATCAGCTGCCATTTAAGCAGAAATAACAGGAAAAGGGGCATCCGGGTTTTGGCCGTTGCAATAGCCATTACGGTAGTGACCCATTTGTTTGATCCTGGCCTGGGAGTTAAATTCGGTATTTTACATTTTCTCGGGGTTAGTATGCTGATTTTTCCCTTGTTTAATAAGATAAACAGCTTTTTACTTTTTATTGCAGCGATTATCATTCTCGTTGCAGGGAATATATTTGCTCATATGGTAATGCCCAATGATTATTTATTTATCTTTAACCTGACCAGTAATACTTTTTCATCCTCTGACTACTATCCGCTTTTCCCATGGCTTAGCATATTCCTTTTTGGCGTTATTATAGGCAGACTTTTTTATGCAGAGAAAAAGAGCGTTTTTCCTTTTAACCTGGGAAACAATGCGATTAGTACAGCGGGAAGACATACACTGATTGTCTATATTGTTCACCAACCGCTGATTCTGGTAATTCTGGAACTGCTTAAAAGAGTCAAGGGGGCATGATTTTATCCGTCCATAGCGTAAATCCATAAAAACTTGTAATGTACTTTTCATTTTCATATATAATTTAATAGGGATCCTTCCGTGGAGGAATGGTTATGGCGGGAAAATCAAAAAAGCGTAAAATCGTCGTGCGAAACTATAAAACCGGGATTTCCTGTGAAGATATGCTTGCACGGCTAATAAAAAAGTACATGGAAATACGGAAAAAGTAGGGCTTATCCACAGTCCTGCCTTTTTTGATCGGCTCCAATTTCTAAGCGATAATTTTTAATAAGGAAACAGTGTAATGCGATTCAATGATTATTGTGCGAGGTAGGTAACTGGGGTAATATTTAGGTTACTATGAAAATTTCCAAATCATGCAAAGGGGGAAGAGCTATGAAGAGAGCTTTATTGGTTATTGATGTGCAAAACGAGTATTTTACAGGGAAGTTACCTGTCAGCTATCCGATTGGCAGCTTAGACAATATAATTAGAGCCATTGAAGCAGCAAATCAACATGACATTCCGGTAATCCTCATTCAGCATACTGCACCGCAAAAGAATGCTAAAACCTTTGTTAGGGGCAGCAAAGAGTGGGAATTGCATGAAGCGGTTTTAAAAAGGAAGTATGACTGCATAATTGAGAAGAATTTACCGGGCAGCTTTACCGGCACCGGGTTGGAGAAATT
Source organism: Bacillota bacterium (assembly GCA_023419605.1). Taxonomy (GTDB): domain Bacteria; phylum Bacillota; class Clostridia; order Acetivibrionales; family JAEZXR01; genus JAEZXR01. The sequence continues at coordinate 204,100 of JAEZXR010000130.1, forward strand.
CCTAAAGGACAAGGGTGTAGATACCCTCACCATTAGCGGATATATGTCCCAAATGTGTTGTGATACTACCTCAAGACAAGCAGCCCATCAGGGGTATTCCGTCGAGTTTTTATCGGACGGCACCGGAACACTGGATATTTCCAATTATGCAGGTAATGTAACGGCGGAGGAACTGCATAGGGCCATATTGGTAACTCAGGCCATGCGGTTTAGTAAAGTACTTTCTACAAATGAATGGATACAACTAATAGAGAATCACGCTTAGGGGGCCCTTTGCCATAGTAGCTTTCAGGAGATAAGAGTTATATGATTATAGATAAAATAAAACAGCTTATTGGCAAAAACAAGTTGTTTAGAATTGCTTTAATAATCTTAATTACTGCATTGCTTGGGCTATATTTCCTTGCTTTTTTTACTACCGGTGCAAATTATGAGGATACATTTTTAAAAAAGGAAGTCGTTTCTTCCGAAACTCACTACGTGGGCAAAAGCCTCTGGGGTACGATTCATATTACTGTGAAAAGCTTAGATGATACTCGTAATAGCTTTAACGTAACCTATCGATTGCCAAACGACATCCATAAGGTATTTACAGTTGATTTTACAGGGAACGGTAATTTGGGCCAGGGTATAAGAATAAAAGATGAAAGTGATAATTTGCTTTTTGAGGGAGAATACCGTAAGGGCGATTTATTCCTATTTGATAATAATGGTCAGCCTTTTATGGAGGGGATTGGAGAAATCAGCGTTAACGGTCAAAGTCCCTATAATTCTTATTACAGTATACCCCTTAAAAATGTTGTAAGCTTTGCGGCTTTTGAGAATGATACCATTCGAGGAGATGTAAGGTTTTTATTGCTTGCAGTTTTCTTAATTATTCTAACTGCAATCGATATGAGATTTCCATTGTTTTTCTTTAAATTAAAATACATGTTTGCGGTAAATGACCCCGAACCGTCTGATTTCTTTCTTGCAATGCAGCGGATATCGTGGTATGCGTATTCCGTAATTGCTTTTATATTGTTGATTTGTGCTGTTTTTTAGTGGTGATTTCAATTAGGAATATGGAGATAGGTTCAGGAATCTCTGCATAAAGCGTTAAATTTTTCCGGAAATGTATCGATATTTGCAGTAAGAGGTAAAACAAATAACTGAGGTAGGGGAGAGCGGATATAATGTCTATCGATATGAAGGGCTTAAATAACCTGCTGTCAATTGTCCAGCCAAAGAGCAATTTGGATTCATTGAAAGAATATCGCAATGGCTTATGGAAAAAACTGAGTCAGGGAGCCAATACGAACGATAAGAAGCCTGGAGACCCGGGGAAAGGTGATAGCGGCAACCAGGCGGATATCAAGAGGATGTTTGTGGAACTGGAAGCAGTTGATAAGCAAATACAGCAAGCATCCTATGAGGAGCAAAGCAGAAAGCTTGAGGAAGAAAATCTGAAGCGAGAGGAAGCAGCGGCAAAAAAGTTTCGCGAACGAGAAAAGGCCCTGGCTAAACATGAACGTGCTCTGGAAAATGCCAGTATGCGTAAATTGCTTTCCGCAGCGGGAAAATTCACCGGGTATAGGACTGCAGCGGGAACGGGGATAAATATTGTCTCTCCTCCGGGGGTTTCAGGAATAAATAATGATGGTTGTCAGCAGCATTCTTTAACGGGGAAGGCTGAGGAGATAAACAGAGACATTAAAGAATCCGTTGAATTCGGCATCGCTGCTGCTGAGGTAGCCCGCCGGCGGAAACAAAATGAAAGAAAAGAAGAACTTGAAGAAGATGCTTGTAAAAATGATCCCGTTGCTTTGGCTGCTGTGAAGAAGAAACGAAGGAAGAATTCGATCAATATAACGATATAATTTGGATGGATTGCTGTTCAACTGGGTGAATGAAATGGCTAAAATAAAAAAACCTATTGCAATTGCAGTGTTCTTTGCTTTTTTGATTGTACTATGCGTCATGGCATTCTATAATGGACTTGTCGTAAAAAAATATAGCATCACAACCGAAAAGTTATCAAAGGATCAAAGCACCCGGATGGTTTTGATTACAGACCTTCACAGTCATATTTACGGGGAGAGGCAAGAAAAGATAGCTTCGATAATCAAGAAGCAAAAGCCGGATATGATCATGCTTGCAGGAGATATTGCGGATGATGTGGCACCTATAACGGGAACGGAATTGTTTTTGGACGCAATCAAAGAGATTGCCCCTATTTATTATGTTACAGGAAACCATGAGTTTTGGTCAAAAGAGATTGATTCAATCCGGCAGGTGTTCCGGAAATATGGGGTCATAATTCTGGAACATACTTATGAAGAAGTCACCGTTAACGGAGCGCAATTTATTATCGGTGGAGTGGATGACCCCGACATTGTTTTCTATGAGAAACCCGGCTTTGACTGGCAGCTTGAAATGAAAAATGCATTTTCCGGTTTAGAGAATCGGACGGCATATAAAATATTGTTATCCCATAGGCTTGAGCTGATAGAACTTTATAAGGAAAGCCCCTTTGATTTGGTTCTGTCGGGTCACGCTCATGGCGGACAGGTTCGCATTCCATTTCTACTGAACGGTCTTTTTGCGCCTAATCAGGGGTGGTTTCCCAAGTATGCAGGCGGGCTTTATGAATATGACCATTTCCGTCACATTGTAAGCCGGGGTGTTTCCTTTAACCCAAGACTTCCGAGAATATTCAATCCCCCGGAGGTCGTTGTGGTCGAAATCACAGGTGAAAGGTAATTAACCGGTTGGAGATGGCCGGAAGCAAGAAGTATCCAGCATGATACCCATCCAATTATTGGGTATCATGCTGGATACTTCTTTTAAACAAGATATGAAATCCTTTACAACAATTTATCCATATTATTGTAAATATTCCGATAATTTTAAATTTTATCAAATGACGACGGAGACCTGTCATTTGCCGTGTTTTGCGCTGTAGTAGAGCGTTTCAAAAATCAAGATTATATTTTGAATAATTATTCATTCGGCAAGAATATATTTTTTGTCATATTTCTTGATTTATTAAAACATTTTCTGTATAATCATCATAGTAAATTTATCGAAAGGAATTTGGGGATTACTAATATGGGGAAAGCTTTGATTATAGGCGCTGGGGGCGTCTCTAGTGTTGTTGTTCATAAATGTTGTCAGAATCCGGAGGTTTTTGAAGAGATTTGTATAGCAAGCAGAACTCTTGAAAAGTGCGAGGCTATAAAAAAACAATTGACCGGAAGCCGCACAAAAATTCATACTGCTCAGCTGGATGCTGACAATACTGACATGGTAATAGACCTGATACTGAGCTTTAAGCCAGATATTGTTATTAATGTTGCTCTCCCTTATCAGGACTTGACAATTATGGATGCCTGCCTGGCTACGGGTGTTCATTATGTTGATACTGCCAATTACGAACCGCCGGATACGCCCAAATTCGAATACAAATGGCAGTGGGCGTATAGAGAAAAGTTTGCAGAGGCAGGAATAACGGCGTTACTGGGAAGCGGTTTTGATCCCGGTGTTACGGGTGTTTTCTGTGCATATGCCCAGAAACATTATTTTGATGAAATTCATTCGATTGACATTATTGATGCCAATGCAGGCGATCACGGATATCCTTTTGCAACGAATTTTAACCCTGAAATTAATATCCGTGAAATAACAGCCAATGGCAGATATTTTGAAAATGGTGCATGGATAGAAACGGATCCTCTCTCCGTGAAAAGAGTCTATGAATTCCCGGAGATCGGTCCAAAGAACATCTACCTTTTGTATCATGAAGAATTAGAATCTTTAGCGGTTAATATAAATGGCGTAAAGAAAATAAGATTTTGGATGACTTTTTCAGACAACTATCTGAATCATTTGCGCGTGCTTGAAAATGTTGGGTTGACCTCCATTGAACCCATTGTTTATGAAGGTCAGGAGATAATTCCTTTGCAGTTTTTGAAGGCTATTCTCCCGGATCCTGCGTCCCTTGGGCCAAGAACGAAGGGGAAAACCAATATAGGCTGTATCATTCAAGGCACAAAAGACGGAAAGCCCAGAACCTATTATGTATATAACGTTTGTGACCATCAGGAGTGCTATGCTGAAGTGGGCTCCCAGGCTATCTCCTATACAACAGGAGTTCCTGCGATGATCGGTGCCATGATGATTTTAAAAGGTATCTGGAAAAGGCCGGGTGTCTTCAATGTAGAGGAATTTGATCCGGATCCGTTTATGGAAGCTTTGAATAAATATGGATTGCCATGGCAGGAAGATTTTTCGCCAACTCTTATTGATTGAGGTATAAATGATGAACATTGATGTAAATAGCATACCATCCCCCTGCTATGTTGTTGATGAAAGGCTTCTTATAAAGAATCTGGAAGTCTTGGATTCCATTCAGCGGCGTACAGGCTGTAAAATTCTTCTTGCTCAAAAAGGGTTTTCCATGTACTCGGTATACCCTTTAGTGGGTAAATACCTGAAGGGTGTAACTTCAAGTTCACTATTTGAAGCGAGACTGGGTTACGAAAAAATGGGAAAAGAAGTTCATGTATACGCACCTGCTTATGTTGAGGAGGAATTTGACGAACTTCTTAAATACAGTGATCACATTGTCTTTAACTCTTTTGACCAATGGAACAGATTTAAGGATAAGGTAAAGAATGTTCATTCGAAAAAGATAGAGTGTGGTATCCGTGTAAATCCTGAATATTCTGAAATTCAGACGCCTATTTACGACCCTTGCTATAAATATTCAAGATTAGGAGTGACTTTGTCGAATTTCAGACCGGAAGAGCTTGACGGCATTGATGGACTTCATTTCCATACAATGTGCGAGCAAAATTCAGATACCCTTGAACGTACGATCAAAGTGGTGGATGAAAAATTCGGGGAATTTATTAAAAAGATGAAATGGCTCAATTTGGGCGGCGGTCATCATATTACCAGACCCGATTATGATATTGAAACCCTTGTCCGTTCTATTTTATATTTGAAGGACAAGTATTCAGTAGACATATACCTGGAGCCCGGTGAGGCAATTGCTTTGAATACCGGTTTTCTTGTTGCCAGGGTTCTTGACATTGTTGATAACGGCATGAAGATTGCTATTCTCGATACTTCCGCAGCATGCCACATGCCCGATGTACTCGAGATGCCGTACCGGCCCAATATTATTGATGCAGGAAAGCCGGATGAATATTCCCATACCTACAGACTTGGCGGCCTTACCTGTCTTGCTGGAGATGTTATTGGCGACTACTCTTTCAAGCAGCCCTTAAAGCCTGGTGACCGGCTTGTATTCTGTGACATGGCACACTATACAATGGTGAAGAACAATATGTTTAATGGGGTAAACCTTCCTTCCATCGCACTGTACAATGAGGCAGAAGGCATTAAAGTCATTAGACAATTCGGCTACGAAGACTTTAGGTCCCGTTTGTCCTGATAAATAAAATAACCTATGGTACTATACTATATCCCGGAAGGCTGCAAAGCGGCTTTCCGGGATATCTTCATTATAAGGTGGATATCTTACTTCACATGCATTTTTCGATATATACCATGCATGCCTGACTCCGGCAGCCGCAATGAACATACAGCTTTTATTTGTCTTTCTAATAGATCTTTTTCATTTCAGTGATGTTAAAACTTTAAAGATCGATTGAGCCGGTAGGCAGGTCTTGCCCCGGAACTTTTGTCATTTTTCCTAGAGTAGAACCCTCATAGCTCCTCGGAGCGGAATGCATTGCAAATGAGGGCTGTCTACTCTGCCCAATTTTGTATGCCCCCTGTTACTTGTGCGCGCAAAATGCAGAGCTTCAGTGCTTGTATAGAAAATATTGAAAGTTATGGGAAAATATTATAGAATTGTAGCCATAAACGGATACAAGACTCTAAAGCCTCTGTGGGAGGAGCGGAAGAAGGAAATAAAAATAAACAGGTTCCTTCTGGCACTCTTTTAATGGATTTATCTCTATGATATTGGAAGGAGGGGTACATATGGATGGCGATCAAAGAAGAATTGGAATCGCACTTTCAGGTGGAGGCATTAGAGCGACCCTATTCCATTTGGGTGCTTTAAAATGGATGGCAGAGAAAGGCATGTTAGAAGATATTGCACGTATTTCATCGGTTTCAGGCGCCAGTTTATGTATAGGACTCATTTATTCTTATAGCAATCATGCTTGGCCCACGAGCAAACAGTATTTAGCGGACGTATTACCGAAAATCCAAAAAACAATCCTGGAAAATGACATTCAAATCGCTGCGCTGATTCGCTTAGCCATTTCGCCGTGGTGGTGGAATAGAAAAGTAAATCTGGTTGCAAAAATCATGGAGGAAAAATGGGGGATTTCCGGAAATTTTTCAGAATTGCAGGATAGCCCTGCCTGGTATGTAAATTGTACGACATTTGAAAGCGGGAAGCGGTTTATATTCTCTAAGAAGGCAATGGGAGACTACAGGGTAGGGTATGTGAGGAATCCTGAATTTGCCTTGGCGGATGCTATGGCATCATCAGCAGGGTTTCCTATTTTGATCGGACCGTACAAGCTGCGAACGGATACTTACTCCTGGGTGAAATCTGCAAAATATGGAAGGGAGTGGGTTGGGGCGAAGAACAAACACCTGCACCTTTGGGATGGCGGCGGATGTTTAGTGAAAGACATTAATTATCTTATTGTAAGCAACGCCTCTGGAGGGATCGGTTATAAGAAGAGAAAATACGGCCTGTCTGCGGGAAATCTTAAAAGATTGCTGGAAATTTCCATGGACCAGGTTGGAGCGCTAAGGAATAGGAGTGTTGTGGATTATATTGAGCGGAGTAAAAACGGTCTATATTTTAATATTGGAAATAGTGCTGAAAAAATTACCAAAAGCAGTAGAATTTCCAGTAAAACGAAAGCGGATTTAATCGCACATTGCATGTCGGAGGCTGATGCGGCGAGGGTACGAAACTATCCGACTACCTTACGGACGCCGTCCAAAACGGATTTTGAACTGATTTTGCAGCATGGGTATGAAGTGGCAAAATGTACCTATATTTCCTATGAGAGTGTGGAGACAGGGCTGCTTAGCAATGAAAAAGCCTAGATGGATAAAAAAGCTTCGGAGTTACCGGATGTCTATAACTACAATTTCTATGGGACAATTTTTAATAAAAAAAACAGGGGCATATACTTATCGTAGAGGACTATAAAGGAACCGGTGGTGGGCAGAGTGGACAGAAGTGGCTTTTACTCCTATCGGGTAGCCATTTACGTCAGAGAAAGCAGGGACGACAACGAGGAAAACTATGAAACGATAGAAACACAGCGGGACCTTTTACTGGACTTTGTCAGAAAGAATCATTACGGTGAAATCCATAGGGTATATGTTGATGATAATGTGTCAGGGACCGGCTTTGAGAGAAACGGGCTGAATCAGCTCAAAGAGGACATCCGTGCGGGCAGGGTAAACCTGCTCCTGTTAAAAGATCTGTCACGGCTGGGTAGAAACAATGCAAAAACGCTGCTTTTCCTGGATTTCCTTGAGGAATATGGTGTAAGGGTATTAACCTTTGACGGGCGGTATGACAGTCTTCGGGATAACGACACCGTGGGTATCGATACCTGGTTCAATGAACATTATGATACATTATAGACATATTCTACAGCCTCGTATACAGCTCGATTGTAAAGTCGTCTTCCCGAGCCTTCTGATCCTTACGATAGACGGCTTTTTCGATAATGGATTTCAGCAGCATGTTTTTTTCATGAGAAGTTGCAGTACCATAGGCTTCTAATACGGATTCTATAACTTTAACAGCCATCTTGGGATCTTTTGCTTTACCGATTGCCGTGTATTCCTTTTTCACTGCTTGTAATTCCTGTTCTGCTTTCTCCATTCTCTCATTGAGCAGTTTAAGCCTTTTCGTAAAAACTTCAAGCGTATAAATATCCTTTTCTAAAAAATCATAGGCATTTTCCTTTTGCTTTTTTATTTCCTCCAACTGGCGTTCAAAGGTTTTTATTTTGATTTTATAGCTTTCCTCAAATGGACCGTTGTCAGCGGTACGTTGGGTACACTCTACTCTTTTGTTTTCCAGAAGTACTCGTATTTGCTCTAATACAGCCTTTTCAATGTGAAGGAGCTTGGCACTTTTGTTGCCGCATTTTTTGCGGCACATGATATGAGGAAGGACTCCAAGTGAATTGTAGGTTCTTTGTACCATTTTTACACCGCATACACCACATACAATAATCCCGGCCAAAGGATTTACGAATTCGGCACCGGGCTTGAAGGGCGATTTGCGGTAGGCAGCCATTATAGCAAGGGCCCGGTCATATACCTCCTGGGATATGATCGCCTCATGCTTGCCTTCGTAAACCAACCATTCATTCGTGGGCCTGTTTTTAGTCGCTTTTCTCTTATTGCGGCTTCTGTATCCATATCTTCTGTTGTACGCTATTTTACCGGTATAGATAGGATTCTTAATGATTTCAGCTACAGAAGAGGAGCTCCAATTGTTGCCCCTGACAGTTTTTACACCCATGGCATTTAGCCTGTCTGAAATGATCTGGCTTCCTATGGATTCTTCGCTATACCAGTTGTAAATCAATCGTACGATACTTGCTTCATCTTCTTTTATCTCCAAGGTTCTTCCATCTTTCAGTTCCTTAATTTCATAGCCGAAGGGCCTCCAGGGCCCATTATAATTGCCGGATTCTACAGAGCGCAACACACCTCTTCTTAGCCTTTTATTGATCATTTTATATTCTTTACGGCTCATAAAAGCTTCAAACTCACTATATTCCTCATCAAATTCATTATCCAAATCATAGGTCTTATCAGGAGTAATGATCTTAGTACATGATTTTTTAAATGCTTTTAAAATCATCCCTTGTTCTTCCATATCCCCACGTCCCAAACGCTGCATGTCCATACACAAAACTCCATCGTACATGCCCTGCTCTACTTCCTTAAGCAATTCCAGCATGGCAGGCCTGTACAGTAAGCTTTCACCGGATACAAGCTCCTCGTAGATCTTTACTACATTCAATTTGCTGGATTTGGCATATTTAAGTAAATCCCTGCGATGTAAGGATAGTGTTTCACCTTTTCCCAATTCTTTCTCCATTTTTTCGTCTTCTCTGGATTTTCTTAAATAAATCGCAACCTTCAGCATATCATGGCCTCCATATCGCTTCTGTATTTGTGTGAGCATGCTCCTGCGCGTTTGGTAGAAGTATCCGCTATATCCAACATATGTACTTAAACGCAGAATTATGTGAATCATCGCCAGGTTTTAGTTATCTATGAAATTGTTCATAATGAAAAATAAAAACTATAGATATCTGTTGCCATTTCGTGGTATAATACTTTCGGATAATACTTTCGGAGGGATTTTTGTGGAAGAATTGTTAAAGCAGATACTTATAGAGTTAAAAGATTTGAAGCAAGGACAGAAGGACTTACAGCAAGGGCAGAAAAATCTGGAGGATCGTTTGGATACTTTTGAAAAGAAGACAATTCACAGCTTCAATGAAGTAGATAATAAAATAGATGGTATATATAGTGCAGTAGCAGATTTGATGGAGTTTAGGACAGAGGCAGAGAGCCGGCTGAAGAAAATAAAATAAGCAGTTCATACAGGCAGGGGAATAATTTCCTTGCTTTTTTATTATAACCATGATCCGGTATGAGGTAAGGTACAGTGACTTCGAAGGAAATAGGGGGAACTCTATGATAACGGTATATGAATATAAAGATGAGTATAAGCAGGATATTATGAAGCTGATCTTAAAGATCCAACAGGAGGAGTACAATTTGCCTATAACAGCAAAGGATCAGCCGGATTTGGAAGATATCGAAGCATTTTATCGGCCTTCCATGAACCAGCGGTCCTCCTCCAGGAAGAGGTAAGTTTCCTTGCCGTGGACCCGGCAAGTATAGCGCAGACCCTGGCCTCCAACTTTTAGAGAAGCGGCCTTTTTGATTTCTGTAATCTTGTCAATGCTGAAGCTTCGTCCGTCTTCCCAAACAATTTCTAATGGAACCTGCTGTCCTTCTGCTGAACATTTCACAAGGGTCTCGACAAAAACCTTTCTCATTCTCTACACCTGCCTAAAAGGGTAATGGGTTCTTTAAAATGTTTTACATTATTTTTCTTTAAAAAGTTCTGAAGTTTTTCATCCTATCATTGACACAAAGCATCCGTTTTGACAAGTTCCGCCTCCGATTATATGGCTGCCATGTCTATACCGGGTGGCAGTTGCCTTGCCTCCGCAGTGCGGGCATATGTACTCGACAGTGCCGTGAGTTATCCCTGCATTTTTAAACGCTTCTTCCTGGGCCTCCATCTCCTTGGAGGACCAGGCAAGTAATTCTTTTCTTTTGTTTGCATCCATATCGAACCTCAATTTGATTTTCTTTTCGAACATACGTTCGATACTATTATATGCTGTTCATATGACTTTTACAAGAGAATTTTTGCCAAATTGCTTTAAAAATAATCGGGAAGGAAAAAGCTGAAGCGTTGATTTGTAAATAGTAAAACTTTTCGAATGTCGGAAAATCCTATAAGTCAGTTAACTGTGTATCCCAGGACTTTGGATAGTAATAGGGCTTTTCATCCGGATATAGACAGGATAAGTTGAAATGGTATTATTTCCCGATAGGGTAATACAGGGAGTGTAAGGGGGACTTATATGTGGACCGTAAGTTGGATATGCATGTTTACTCCGGTGCCTGCAATATGTATAGCGTAGCGGAATCCATTTGTATGACAGCACATGAAAATTGTTTATAATTTGTTTATATTTACTTTATAAGAAATCAATAAATGTCCTATACAATGAAAATATAAAGAAGTTCCTTTGAAAATAGTGGGGGATTTTCATAAGTATTCCATTAATACTATAAATCTATGATCGATATACGATCAAAACCGAAAGCGTTTAAATTTGATAATAAAGGCATGCTGGGACTGATGGCTCCAACCGGAACCATCGACGAGCATAAAGGAAATCGGGATATCGAAATTTTAAGTTCATACGGTAGGATATATGCAAGTTCGTACCTTTTTCCATCGGATGTTCACTCTACATCGGGTAGGAAGCATCTTTCTATGGTTTAATTCTATTGTGTGGATACCGGCTTTGCTAAGAATCCGGCATCCATCTTTTCTTTACGGAATAATTCCTTTATCCATTATTTTATAAATATGGTAAAATTTATATGATATTTCTAAAAGTTTGTGCCGATAAAAGATAGGAAGGTCAATGGAGGATATGTAATTAATTCATGAAAAGTTAAGGAAAAAATAAAGGGTTTTAAAGATCCTTTGTCGAAAATAAAAAGCAATACAAAAAACAACAAAATTGTAAAATAATATAAAGGTATGTAAGTGAAAGTATCGGCAAAAGTACAAAATGGATGAAGGGGGTGCGGCTAAAATTTCTGACAGGAAGCCCGGTTTTGTTTGAATAACGGAAAGAATACGGAAACGTAAGGAACGTAAGGCCAGGAGAAACTCTCTGCGATTGCGGAGTTTTTTGTTGTTTGGGGCATATAATGCTTTTATCGAAATGCACGATACCAAATTGCAGGAGGGGTAAAATTTTGGAGAAAATTATAGAAATATCTGGTGTCAGAAAGGTATACCGTGTGGGAAATGAAAAAGTTGTGGCATTGGATAACATTGACCTGACGGTAGAAAAAGGAGAATTCTGCTGTTTGCTCGGTACATCGGGTTCCGGTAAATCGACACTTCTTAATCTTATGGCAGGACTTGAGAAGCCTACCAGAGGCCAGATAAGGATAAAAAACGAGTACATGGAAAAATTGGACGAGAAGAAGCTCGCAGTGTTCCGGCAAAATAATATCGGCTTTGTTTTTCAATCCTATAATCTGCTGCCTGCATTAACTGCTCTGGAAAACGTGAGCTTGCCTTTGGCCTTTAAGGGAATCCCGAGATCCATCCGGGATAAAAGAGCAAAGGCAATGCTGGAGGCGGTGGGTCTGACTTCCCAGTTAAAGAGAAAACCTTCTCAGATGAGCGGAGGACAGCAGCAGAGAGTGGGAATTGCGAGGGCTTTTGTAGGTAAACCGGAGATCGTATTTGCAGACGAACCCACGGGAAACCTTGACTCTAAAACCACACGGGAAGTCATGGAGCTGATTACGGCGATGGCGCGTAAGCATAACCAGACGTTGATCATTGTCACACATGATATTACAATTGCGGCATATGCGGATAAGGTTATTCACATCCAGGACGGAAATATAGAAAAGGTTGAAATGAAACAATAAATACTAGGGGGATGACAGAATGAAAAAAAACAAGTTACTTTTGATTATTTCTACGGCAGTATGTTTTTTTACTGCGAGCATGACAATGAGTATGGCGGGAAGGGCGTCAGAACCAATCATCGTTAATGTTGCTCCAGGCGAAGTAAATCCGGTGCCTACTGTAGTTCAAGGTACAACCATTCCTGAAGTGACTGCAGGAACGAAAGCTACCCTTACCCTGCCCATACAAAACAGCAGTGCATATAGTGCGAAAAATATTGTTGTAAAGCTGGACTCTGCCGGAAAACCGGATTTTCCATTTATATATGATGAATTAGGGATTACAAAAAAAATCGAAAAATTAAACGCCAAAGAGACTGTGAATGTGGTTTTTGAATTGGATGTTGACGAATACGCGCAGGAAGGGCGGTATATGATAAAGCTTAATTATTCCTATTCAAACACCATGGGAAACGATTATACGGCATCTGAAATGATAAGCGTAAAAGTAATAAATAAAAACACACCTCCGAAGCTTACCGTCAGCAATGTAAGTTTTGGGGCGGAAAGCGTCAGGCCGGACCAGCAGGTGCTTTTGAATATAAGCGTAAAGAATATCGGAACCCTGGAGGCCAAGGACGTCAAAGTGACTTTACTGGGATTGAAAACCGGTGAGTTCACGCTCAGCAACTATACAGATACAAAATATTTATCGAATCTCAAAGGACAGGAAACCACAGTAGTTTCCTATGATTTGAAAGCATCGAAGGATATAGCGGATGGAGCTCATTCGCTGGAAGTAAAAATGGAGTACAAAGATGGCAAAAAAAATGTACTTACCGAAACCAACCAGATATTCATACCTTCTACGGGCAAAACTAGCCGTGAGGGGAATCCTTCCATCGTTTTTGATAATATTCAGTATCCTACGAGTCCAATAAAACCGGGCAGTGATTTTCCTGTCAGTGTAGACATTACAAATAAAGGGAACGGAAAAGCGGAAAATCTGAAAATGTGGCTTACTTCGGACAAGGAGATCATATCCAAATCAATGAGTACCATAACGGTTGATGCTCTCGATAAGGAACAGACAAAAAAGGTGGATTTTTTACTCAGTGCAGTTGCTGATGCAGCTACCAAAAATTATCCTATTGCAATTAATGTTGAATATGAAAAAAAAGAAGGGGATAAAACTGAAAAGGTTTCACTGACGCAGTATATAGGTGTTTACATAGAGAATGAAGCTACCAGCAAATCCGTGCCGAAGATCATTGTAAGCCACTATGCATTTGAGCCTGCACAAATAAAAGCCGGAGAAAGTTTCCAACTGAACCTCTCCTTTCTGAACACCAGTAAGTTGGTTGCGACCAATAATATAAAAATTTCTCTATCCTCCGATGACGGTACCTTTCAACCCGTGAATACCAGCAGCACTTTTTATGTGGATGCACTTGCCCCTAAAAGTGTAGTGGAAAAGTCCATAACCCTTATTACAAAACCTGATGTAGCACCAAAGCCGTATTTGATAACGATAAATTATGAGTATGAGGATGGCAAGGGAAATCCATATACAGCCAAAGATACCATAAGCATTCCTGTTGTCCAGGCTCCCAGACTTATGACAGGGGAAATAACAGTTTCGCCGGAAGCATTTGCGGGACAGCCGGTGCCTATAACTGCAGAATTTTTCAATATGGGCAAATCCACTCTGTATAATCTTATGATTAAAGCAAAAGGGGATTTTCAAGTTCAGGGTGCGGGGAGCTACTATGTGGGAAATTTTGAACCCGGAAAAAGTGATGTTTTTGATGTAACGGTCATACCGAAAGCAACAGGAGAATCCAAGGGCAATATAGTGTTTAGCTTTGAAGATTCTTCGGGGAAGCAAACGTTGGTCGAAAAGGAATTCACCATGAACATTATGGAGATGCCCGCACAGATGGGAATGGAAGGAAGGGTTCCGGGAAATATGCCTCAGCCGGAGGGGAAAAAAACGACAAAGCCCATATATTTTATTGCAGGAGGAATTGGACTGGCACTGGTTATAGTTATATTTGCAATTGTCCTGCGAAAAAAAATAAAATCGAGGAAGGAACTGGCGTTGGATGAATAGTCTTGATCTAATGAAAATGGGATTTAGGAATCTGTTCAGAAGAAAAGCCCGCACAATCCTAACGGTACTTGGAGTTGTAATCGGGACTGCGGCTATTGTGGTCATGCTTTCCCTCGGCATAGGAATGAATGAAAGCTTTGACCGTGAGATGAAAAGAATGGGCAGCCTTAATGTAATCGATGTAAATAACTACCGCATGATGGAAAGTGGAGGCGGTATGGTGACTTCCGTGCAGTCAACGGTGCTGGACGATAAAACTGTATCAAAGATATCGCAATTGGAAGGTGTAGAAGTAGTGACCCCCTTGCTGGAAACCAACCTTAAGTTTATTTCCGGCAAGTACGTGACAATCGTCCAGCTCATAGGAATCGATACAAGAACCATGAAAGCTTTTGACTTTAAAGCTGCGGAAGGAAGGCTGCTGCAGGAAGGAGAAAGCTATACTGTAATTTTTGGAGCCAATAGTGCGCAAAACTTTTATAATCCAAAATCCAGGAGGAGCTTTGGTTTTGTTATGGGAGGGATGCCAGGTCAAAAACCCCTGGTTGATGTGATGAATGATAAGCTGAGCTTTACCTTTGACATGAGCTATGGGGAAAAACGGCCTACCACAAGTACTGGGAACGAACCCAATAAAAAGCCGGCACCTCTTTACAAGGCAAAGGTTGCAGGTGTTTTGGCCCAGTCCAACGATGAGAAGGACTATTGCGTGTATATGGATATAAACCAGCTTAAAAAGCTGATGACAGAGTATAAAAAAAGCCAGAGCAGTCAGGAACGGCAGAGAGATTCGCAAAGCCAGCAGGGATATCAGCGGATTAAGGTGAAAGTTGCCGATGTAAAGGATGTAGATAAGGTTCAGGGAAAAATAAAGGAGATGGGTTTTGGCACAAACAGCCTTGCAGATATCAGAAAGTCAATGCAGAAGCAGGCAGGTGTAATACAGACGGTACTTGGGGGAATCGGTGCGATATCACTGTTGATAGCGGCCCTCGGTATTACAAATACAATGGTCATGTCTATTTATGAAAGGACCAGAGAGATTGGCGTAATGAAAGTATTGGGCTGTATGCTTGGCGATATAAGGAGGCTGTTCCTGTTTGAAGCAGGAATGATAGGACTTATAGGAGGGGTCGTGGGTATCGCTTTCAGCTATGGAGCTTCCGTACTGCTTAACTCTGTAGGTGCCGGGCTCTTAAATGGCGGCAGAATGGGTATGATGGACGGTGAACCCAACAAAATTTCGGTAATACCCCCGTGGCTGGCTTTGTCTGCTGTGGCCTTTGCTATTTTTGTTGGATTGGTATCAGGCTTTTATCCCGCCAGAAGGGCTATGAAGCTTAGTGCATTGGAAGCTATAAAGACGGAATAAATACTTTACTTTGACAGGAGCGTAAGTTCCTTCACATTTTATAAACGTTATATTGAAGGTACTCCCAAAGGGCATATGCGCGGCATTATCGAAAAGGATACAAGAAGTGAATATATGAGCGGGCTAATTTGTGCTATACTGGAGTGGTGTCCTGTGTTACACATCAGTAAGTAAAAGGAGAAAACAGTAAATGAGATATACTTACAAAGATACGCTGTATGCTTGCTATTTGGGTTATATTACGCAGGCAATCGTAAATAATCTTGCACCACTATTTTTTATCGTTTTTCAAAATGAATTTAGCACTTCCTTTGAGATGATAGGACGATTGATCCTCATTAATTTTGGAACACAGATTGTGACTGATTTTCTAGCTGTCAAATTTGTTGATAGGATCGGCTATCGGAAAGCGGCAGTGCTGGCGCATATTTTTAGTGCAGCAGGGCTAATGGCTCTTGGGATTTTACCCAAGCTTTTTCCATCCCCTTATAGTGGGCTGGTGCTTGCCGTAGTTATCTATGCAATCGGGGGTGGACTTATTGAGGTCTTGATTAGCCCTATTGTAGAGTCTTTACCGGGAGAGGCAAAGGCGTCAGCCATGAGTCTGCTGCATTCATTTTATTGCTGGGGTCAGATGAGCGTTGTCTTAATTACCACCGTTTTGATGAAAGTACTGGGAACAGGAATATGGTTTGTATTGCCCGTTTTATGGTCACTCATTCCGGTATATAACCTGTTCAGATTCATGAAAGTTCCTCTTATGCCAACTGTTCCAGAAGAGGAAAAAACACCTGTCAGGCAATTGTTTACTTCAAAGGTATTCGTTATTGCATTAATCCTCATGATGTGCGCGGGGGCATCGGAGCTAACCATGTCACAATGGTCTTCGCTGTTTGCACAAAAGGGATTGCAAGTTTCAAAATTGGTGGGCGATTTATTAGGACCTTGTCTATTTGCCGTCTTAATGGGGATTGGACGTACTCTATATGGTGTTTGGGGACATAAAGTCCACTTGAAAAAAGCGTTGATGGCAAGTGGACTTTTATGCATTGCTTGTTATGCCGTTACCGTATTTATTCAAATTCCTATTATTTCACTGTTGGGCTGTGCGCTTTGCGGATTGTCTGTCAGTTTGATGTGGCCGGGTACTTTTAGCTTGACTGCCGAATCCTATCCAAAGGGCGGAACTGCCATGTTTGGCATTCTCGCGATATTTGGTGATCTAGGAGCTTCCGTTGGACCCTGGCTTGCGGGACTCGTATCAGACTTGGCACAAAAGTCAGGCAAGCTAGCCGCCATTGGCGAATCCAGTGGATTGAACCCAGAGCAATTGGGACTTAAATCAGGATTGTTTACAGCTATGATTTTTCCTCTGCTATTATTGGTGGGCATTGCGCTTTTGAAAAGGAAAAGGGTTTCGGATCAATAGAAAAACCTCAGCTTTATATTATGAAGTAGTATACCCATTTAATTCAAAAAACTGTAGGAAGTTTATGTAAACTTCCTACAGCCCCCCAAATAGCTTTAAAAGCAAGCCTTACATATTACCACTGATTCCAGTGAACTCTAGCTTCATCGTACCGGTCTAAAACATCTTTCTTTTCAGCCGGATAGCCTAATGACACGATAGAGAATGGTACGATGTGTTCAGGCAGGTTTAAAAACTCCTTGATTCCTTCAACAACTTCCTCCATGGGATACACTGCAAGCCATACAGCCCCCAGGCCCAGCTCTTGTGCCATAATCAGCATGTTCTCGGTAGCGGCAGAACAATCCTGTACCCAAAGCTCTCCAACAAACTTATTTTTAAGCTGCATATCGCCACAAACAACAATGGCGTGACTGGCTTCCTTTAGCATTTGTGAACTCGGCTGAATTTCAGGGATGCGGGTTACTTTGTTTTTGTCCTCTAAAACAATAAATTGCCAGGGTTGAGCATTTCCTGCCGAAGGTGCCGACATTCCTGCTTTTAAAATCAATTCTATATTTTCTTTTGATATTTGCCTATCCAGATACCTTCGTATGCTTCTTCTTTCAAATATGGCCTTCATTTATTTACCTTCTTTCATTATAATGTATTATTCGGGTAAAAACCGTGTTTTTATTGTGTGTTACCAGGATCCGTCAAACTGGGGTGCCGGGTGAATTTTACACCCATTTCAAAGGCTTTTTGACAGTCTTTGGGGAACTGTTCCCTTTTCCTTTTTGCTTTTTCTTCCGGATTAATGAAGGGAGCAATCACATACATGGAATAGTCGTCATACTGATAGGTATCTGTAACAAGCAGTGATTCCGACGATCCAAAAGCCATTTTCATAGTATCTTCGATTTCCTTAAACCGTTGTTCATATCCCACTTCTTTTATCTGGTTTTCTGTAACACCCATTGTGTAAATGAAGCCTGTGGGGATTTTTCTTTTGAAAAGAGTGGTAAAATTCTGCATATCAAAGAGTGGGTACATTAACCTTTCCAGAAACGACCTCATTTCGCCGGTAACGGCGCCCATATAAATAGGAGAGCCTAGTATAACGGCATCGGCGTCCTCAACTTTTTTGAAAATCGGTGTTAAATCATCCTTTACGGCGCATTTGCCATAGCTGCTGCCACCCTTCAATTTGCACGAAAAACAGCTTGTGCAGCCCTTATAATTAAGATCATAAAGGTGAATCAGCTCCGTCTCTGCACCCTGCGAGGCAGCTCCTTCCAGTGCCTTATTCAATAAAGTCACAGTATTCCACGCTTTTCTCGGACTTCCGTTAAACGCCAATACTTTCATAGAATATACCTCCCGCATCAAATTTTAATTGACTTCCTTTTGCCCATTGTATATCATAGTGATAAAAAAGTTAAGTATGCACTTTTTTGTTATATACTAAATCAAAAGTAAGTAAAGGGGTATGGTATGAATAATAAGAACGAAGAGCTTGATTGTCCAATAAGCTACACACTTTCCGTTTTAGGTGGAAAGTGGAAATGGGCTATATTATTTCTAATATTTAGAGATAGAGTCATCCGGTACAGCAAACTGAAGGACTATCTACCCTCCATTGCGCACAAAACGCTAAGCCAACAGCTAAAGGAACTGGAAAACAGCGGAATGATCCATAGAGAACAGTATATCCAAGTACCTCCAAAGGTAGAGTATTCTTTAACTAAAAAAGGAGAGACACTTATCCCGATACTTCAACTTATGTCCCAATGGGGGGAGAAAAATAGAATAAAATAACGGCATGTCTTTCTTATCGTGTATAATAATTATCGGCGTACAAAAATAGCTTCAGGGCTCTATGGTCTGAAGCTATTTTTATGCGCCGATACGGACCGATATTAACGGGACGGAATCGCATCCATCCGGGAATGCCCTTCTGGATGACAATGAATTTGGCGTAGGATCAAAGTTCTGGAATTCAAAAAGTGAGCAGGAATTTCAACCATTTAACAGGATTACCGTATTATTCTAAGTGCGAAATTACTATAAAATATTGGTGTGGATAATGAAGATTCGAAGGGTACGATAAAAAACAGTGGCACTTCACGCCTATAGTAGCTGCAATTGTCAATATTATCTCTGATAGTGTGCGTTTTCAGAAAGCATTTCATAATATACCGGAATTGAAGCCTATCACCGAAAATGTGAGTTTTCGAAGGAGGTGAATTTAAAGAAGGTTAAGTTCCTATTATATTCAGCAAAAACCAATAACCACAAGGAAAAGGTATGGAAGGAGGCGGATATGCAAAGAAAGCAATCAAAGTAAGCAGGTAATTGTTCTTTTACAGTTTGCTGTGAAAATTAAAAAGGAGAGTGTAAAAATATGAGAGAATTTTCAGTGTACAATACCCGGAAATTTCTTGTTTTCATTCTGGTTATCACCCTTGTGTTAACCCAAAGTATTGCGTTCTTGCCTTTTTCACAGGTAAGGGCAGCGGGGGCGAATCTGGCCTTAGGCAAGGCCGTAACGGCTAACGGCTACACACAAACCTATGTAGCCTCCAATGTAACCGATGGCAATGTAAACACCTATTGGGAAGGTGCGGCGAATGCATATCCCAATACCATTACCGTAGATCTTGGAAGTTCCCAGACGGTCGATTCTGTGGTGCTGAAATTGAATCCTGCCACTGTTTGGGCTACAAGAACACAAACCTTATCCGTACTTTCAAGTACCGATAACAATACATACAGTACTCTGGTGGCGTCCGGCACCTATACCTTTAATCCTGCAAGTGCCAATACCGTTACCATTATTTTTGCAAGCACAACAGCCAGGTATGTTCGTTTGAATTTTACTGCAAATAGTGAGGCTACAGGAGGACAGTTGGCAGAGTTTGAGGTTTATGGTCCCGGCTCAGCAGGAACGCCGGACCTTGTGGTAACGGACATATCCTGGAGTCCTGCAAATCCTGCGACAGGGAATGCAGTTACCTTCAGTGCCGTTATAAAGAACCAGGGGACCGGGGCAGCACCAGCCGGAGTTATCAATGGGGTGAGTTTCCTGGTTGACGGCACACAGGTGTGCTGGTCCGATAACAATACCAGCTCCATAGCTCCTGGCAGCTCCATAACAGTAACTGCAAATGGAGGTCCGAGCGGGTCTGCTACATGGATAGCAACTTCAGGAAGCCATACGATAACAGCGTGGGTTGATGATGTGAACAGAATTTCAGAATCAAATGAAAATAACAACCAGTATGCGAAAACCTTGACTGTAGGTGGAACTGCAACACCTATACCAACACCTACACCAACACCTTATGGTCTGCCTGACTTGATCGTTACTGATATTATAACTTCTCCGGCATCTCCTTTAACCGGGAACACGGTAACCTTCAGTGCGGTGGTAAAGAATCAGGGTGCGGCAGCCGGTGCAGCAGGCACCGTTGCCTTCAAGGTAGACGGTACCCAGGTTGCGGCATCAGCAAACAGCACGGCTTCCATAGCCGCCGGTGCCGCGTTAACAATCACAGGCAACGGTACATGGACTGCGGTCAGTGGAACCCATACGTTAACGGCTACTGTGGATAACAGCAATACTACAGTGGAGTCCAACGAAACCAACAACTCCTACAGCAAAAGCATTACAATCGGTAGTGTTTCCGGGTCAAATATGGCCCTCGGCAAACCTATCACCGCTTCGTCAACGGTTTTCACATTTATAGCAACGAATGCCAATGATGGTAATGTGTCGACCTACTGGGAAGGCGCCTCCGGCTCCTATCCCAATACCTTGACGATAAATATGGGGGCTAATGTCAACACAACATCGGTTGTTTTGAAGCTGAACCCCGACGCCGCTTGGGCCACCCGTACGCAGACCATTCAGGTGCTGGGCCATGATCAATACTCGACGACCTTCACAAACCTGGTTTCTCCTACAGTATATACCTTCAATCCTGCTGCGGGAAATACTGTGACCATTCCTGTTTCGGCTACAGTAAGCGATATCCAGCTCAAAATCACCACAAACTCCGGTTCATCAGCCGGGCAGATTGCTGAGTTTGAAGTGTATGGTTCACCGGCTCCAAACCCGGACTTAACCATTACTGGAATAACGGTTTCTCCGGTTTCTCCCGTTGAAACGGATGCCATTACTTTAACTGCCGCCGTTAAGAACATCGGGACTGCCGACGCCGGTGCTTCGAATGTTAAGTTCTACTTCGGTACGACCTTGGTAGGAACTGCCAACACTCCCGTGATCGCAGCCGGTGCAACAACTAATGTTTCTGTAAATATAGGGGCACAAAATGCAGGTACATATTCAGTAACGGCTAAGGCTGATGAAGCTAATGCCTTGGTCGAACTTGATAACACCAATAACAATTATACCAGCCCAAGTTCCCTGGTAGTTAACCAGGTTCCGAGTTCCGACCTGGTAGGAAATGTTTCCTGGACGCCCAATAATCCAAGTGCCGGAAATACAGTGACTTTTACCGTAAACCTTAAGAATCAAGGAAATATTGCTTCTGCCGGCGGGGCTCACGGAATAACATTAGTACTGAAAAATTCTGCGGGTGCAGCCGTTCAAACATATAGTAATTCCTATACCGGTACCTTGGCTGCAGGAGCGTCGACCAATATCACCATGGGAACATGGACGGCAGTAAACGGCAGCTACAGCCTCACATGCACTGCTGCGGCTGACGCGAATGAAGTAGCTATCAAGCAGGTGAACAACGTAAGTACAACAAGCCTATATTCCGGTCGGGGTGCTAATATGCCCTTTACCATCCTCGAAGCGGAATCTGCTTCCGTGACCACCAATGGGACCAGACTGGCTCCAAACTTTAAACTGGCTGACTATGCGGGTGAAGCTTCCGGGCGTTCAGCAGTATACCTCGATGCAGCGGGAGAATATGTAGAGTTTACACTCACCGCTCCGGCCAACGCTTTTGTTCTTCGTAACGCCGTTGCTGAAAATACCACCGGGACGATCAGTGTTTATGCCGACGGAGTAGACAAAGGTAATTTTACCGTTACCTCTAAGTTCTCCTATTTGTACGCATCACCGACAACCCTTGGACGGCTGGGATATGATAATTCCGGCTCGGTAGCTTACTGGCTCTACGAAGATTCACAGTTAATACTCGACCAGGTATATCCGGCCGGAACCAAGATTAAGATTCAAAAAGACTCCGGAGACGTTCCATGGATCTATATCGACTTACTGGAAACGGAGAATGTGGCTCCCGCAGCTTCAAATCCGGACCCGGCCAAATATGTTCAGGTTTCGAGCACGAAATCCATTGAACAAGCGCTTACGGAATTCCGAAGCGATTCAACCAAGCTAGGCATCTTTATTCCTGCCGGTTCCTGGGAGATTTCCAATAAGATCTTCCTCTATGGCCGCGCAGTTCAGATCATCGGTGCCGGTCCGTGGCACACCAAGCTGGTAGCGCCGCAAAACTCAACAAATACTGATGTAGGCTTCAATATCAGTTCTTCTGCTAACGGTTCAACAATTAAGGATTTGTCTGCCTGGGGCAACTATATCTACCGGCAAGACGGACCTGGAAAATTCATAGATGGCAACGGCATGCAGAATGTAACGGTTGATAATGTATGGGTCGAGCACTTCGTCTGCTTGTACTGGGGTGTCAACTCTTCGTATAATACGTTCAAAAACTGCCGTATCAAGAACACCTTTGCCGATGGTATTAACATGACCAATGGTTCATCCTATAATGTCATTACCAACTGTTATGCACGAGGCTGCGGCGATGATGCTTTCGCGCTCTTCAGCGCCGTTGATTCCGGCGGTTCCTACAATGTAGGCAACCAGTACACCAACCTCACTGCGACCTGTGTACGACGTGCAGCATGCTTTGCAGTATACGGCGGGTCAAATAACCTCTATCAGAACCTCTACGGTGCAGATACCTTAACTTATCCCGGAATCACCATCAGCAGCCTGAGCTTCGGCTATAACACCCTGGGATTTGGCGATGTTGACTGCGTATTTGACGGGGTAACTCTGGACCGAACCGGTGGTGATTTCTGGACCAGCGTCGGAGCAGATGACAAGATCAATGACTATCAGAATTTTGCAGCCATTTGGTTCTTCTGCGGTGATAGGGCCTTCAAAAATATCTTGGTGAAGAACGTCGATATTAATAACCCGGTTTACTACGGTGTAATGTTCCAGACCAAGTATCCGGAAGCCCTGGCGATGCAAAACGTCCGTTTGGAGAATGTCAATATCAACAATCCCACTCGTTACGGCATCAAGCTTGTAGTCAGTGCGGAAGCGGGGCAGGGACCGGCTGTTGGTGGCGCAAGCTTCACCAATGTTAAGGTTAATAACCCCGGTATTATGCTGATTTACGGACAATCCGGATGCCCGAATTTCATTATTACAAAAATCGGTTCCGGTAATAACTGGTAATCATTTCATCTTTGTTAATCAGGAATAGGACTACGATCTTCACGATCATTGCAAATCCGTATTTTTGTGATCCTGGGGCTGTTCCATCAGCCCCTGTTTTCTCCCGGATTTGTTTGAACCCATCGACTTTCAATCAGTGAAATGAAGGGAAAGGGCTTTGAAGGAGGTTATAGTATGAGAATGCTATCGATAATAAAAAGGTTATTTTTTATAGCAGTATTTAGCTGCATCTTCCTGTCTTTTTCTAAGGTCTGCTTTGCACAGAACCCTATCATAACGCATATGTACACAGCGGACCCATCGGCCCATATAGGTCCGGACGGGCGGCTTTATCTCTATCCATCCCATGACATTGAACCGAACCGGGGCTGCGATTTAATGGACCAATACCATGTGTTTTCGACGTCTGACATGGTAAACTGGACCGACCACGGCGAAATCCTCCGTGCAAGCCAGGTACCCTGGGGAAGGCCTGAGGGCGGCTTTATGTGGGCACCTGACTGCATATACAAAAACGGAACGTACTATTACTATTTTCCGCATCCCAGCGGAACCGACTGGGGCAGCACATGGAAAACGGGAATCGCAACAAGCACCGGCCCTGCCGGCGGTTTTACGGTTCAAGGCTATATTCCCGGACTGGACCCCTTGATTGATCCCAACGTGTTTATGGATGACGACGGTCAGGCTTATTTTTATCATGGCGGCGGTGGAATCTGCAAAGGTGGAAAACTTAAGGACAACATGATGGAAATAGACGGAGCCATGCAGACTATGCAGGGGTTGGTGGATTTTCATGAAGCAGCATGGGTATTTAAGAGAAACGGCATATATTACCTGACCTATGCCGACAACCATTCCGATGCAACCGGAGACAACCGCATGTGCTATGCTACCAGTACAAACCCATTGGGACCATGGACGTATAGAGGTGTCTTTATGGATCCTACCGACAGCTATTGTGCCCATGGATCCGTGGTGGAATACAAAGACCAGTGGTATGTGTTTTATTTTAACAGTTCCATTTCCCATAATGACTGGCTAAGGTCCACCTGCGTAGATAAACTGTATTTCAATGCGGACGGAACCATACAGAAGGTTGTCCAGACAACAACGAGTGTGGATGCGGTTACCGGAAGCTATCCCGACTTTGTAGTAACAGACATATCCTGGAACCCTGCAAATCCGGCACTGGGCAATGCGGTAACCTTCCGTGCCACCGTAAAGAATCAGGGCGCAGCAGCGGGCAGTGCTGGAGTTATCGCCTTCAAGGTTGATGGAACCCAGGTGGCGGTATCCAACAACAGCACCACATCCATAGCGCCGGGTGCAGCAACGACCATCACTGCCAACGGTACATGGACTGCAACGGGTGGAAGCCATAAGATCGTTGCGTATGCAGACAGCAACGATACTACTGTGGAAGTCGACAACTACAACAACACATACAACGAAAGCATGACAATCGATATCGGGCCGGCTCCCGATCTTATCGTAACAGATATAGCCTGGAACCCTGCAAACCCGGCAGTAGGGAATGCAGTGACCTTTAGCGCCACCATAAAGAACCAGGGAACAGGTGCAACACCAGCCGGAGTTATACATGGTGTAGCTTTTCAGATTGACGGAGCAGGCACCACATTATGGAGTGACAATAGCATGTCCTCCATACCAGCAGGTTCATCCATCACAGTTACAGTAAACGGTGGTACCGCAGGTTCCGCATGGATTTCCACCCCAGGGACACATTCAATATTAGCCTGGGTTGACGATGTGAATAGGATGGTTGAATCAAACGAGAATAATAACCAGTACACAAAGAATCTAACCGTTGGTTCGAGCGGCGGAAATAATCTGGCTCAAGGAAAGACAATAACCGCAAGCAGCTATACGCAAACCTATGCGGCCGCAAATGCCAACGACGGTAATGTAAATACCTATTGGGAAGGCACCGGCAATGCATATCCCAACACCCTTACAGTAGACCTCGGCAGTGTACAATCCGTCGGCAAAGTAGTACTTAAGCTGAATGCTGCCTGGGGCTCAAGGACACAGGCCTTGTCCGTGCTTTCAAGTACGGACAATACAACCTATACGACACGTGCGGCTTCAAACGCCTATACCTTTGACCCCGCAAGTGAAAATACTGTTACCATCACCTTTACAAATACCAGCGCAAGGTATGTCCGCTTGAATTTTACAGCAAACAGCGGCGCTACAGGTGGACAGGCTGCAGAGTTTGAGGTTTATGGGTCCGGTTCTGCCGGAACTCCGGACCTTATTGTGACAGACATATCCTGGAATCTTGCAAATCCTGCTGCAGGGAATGCAGTTACCTTCAGTGCCGTTATAAAGAACCAGGGAACCGGAGCAACAACGGCAGGGGTAATCAATGGAGTAAGCTTCCTGGTTGACGGTACCCAGGTTTGCTGGTCCGACAACAATACCTCCTCCATAGCCGCAGGTGCTTCCATTACAGTAACGTCAAACGGGGGACCAAGCGGAGCAGCTGCCTGGACTGCGACCACAGGAAACCATACGGTAACAGCTTGGGTGGATGATGTGAACAGAATATCCGAATCAAATGAAAGCAATAACTCCTACAGCGAAGGACTTACAATAGGAGGCAGCGGTGGCAGCGGAGATATTATAGGGAAGATTTACGCAGGATATCAAGGTTGGTTTAATTGCTATGGGGACAGTTCGCCCGTAGCCCGTTGGAGGCACTGGTCTGCCGGGACATATCAATCCAATGCGGGTGCACCGGCGCCAGGATATATATCCTTTGAGCTGTATCCGGATGTAAGGGAATATACAAACTTATATCAGACCAACCTTGGAAATCTCAACAACGGGCAGCCGGCGAAATTGTTTTCTTCCTATTCGGAACAGACGGTCAACAAGCATTTTGAATGGATGCAGACGTATGGAATAGATGGTGCGGCACTGCAGCGGTTCGGAGGAGAACTGGCAGATTCCGTATTCAAATCGAATCGCGACAGCATTGCTTCCAAAGTAAAAACTGCTTCAGAAACCTATGGACGTAAGTTTTATATTATGTATGACATTTCAGGTATGAGCAGTAACTTTGATACTATCCTGAAAAACGACTGGACGGGTACCATTACAGGTACATTAAACCTTACTGCTTCCGGTGCTTATGCAAAGCAAGACGGCAAACCGGTTGTTTGTATCTGGGGGATCGGCTTTAACGACCGTCCTGGAGATGCAGCCCAAAGTCTCAACCTGGTTAATTGGTTCAAAGCCCAGGGCTGCTATGTAATCGGTGGAGTACCCACGCAGTGGCGCAAATGTATCGATGACTCCAAAGCAGGATTTGAGAATGTTTATAAGGCATTTAACATGATTTCCCCCTGGAGTGTGGGTCGATTTGGCGATCAGGCTGGAGCTGACCAGTTCAAAAACAACCAGCTCGTACCGGATTTGAGCTACTGCAATGCGAATGGAATCGCGTATCAGCCGGTTATGTTTCCCGGCTTTGCATGGTCAAACTGGAATGGCGGGACAAGAAATCAAATTCCCAGACAGCATGGAGACTTCATGTGGAGACAGGCATACAATATGAAGAGTTTAGGTATTTCAACAGGATACATTGCAATGTTTGATGAATATGACGAAGGCACAGCGATCGCCAAAGCAGCGGAAAACAGCTCCATGATACCCAATAACCAGTACTTCCTTACCCTGGATGCTGACGGAGTAGCATGCTCCTCAGACTTCTACTTGCGCTTATCCGGTGATATAACCAGAATGATGAAAGGGCAGATTCCATTAACCGCCACCCATCCTACAAGCCACCAGTAATGCTGGCATATCAGGGCTCTGTGAGAAAGTCGCGGTTTACATAAGAATAAGTAAGGAGGTGAGACCGGCAGCTGATTAAGGGGAAAAAACCAAGGTATTTACATACAAGCTTGTAAAAACAAAATTTAAAACATGGAAAGATGGAGGTTAATTCAATGAGAAAAGGTTTTAAAAGATGCACGCATCTCATGCTGGTATTGGCAATCATTATTACTCAGGTTTTAGTATTTGCTCCGGCTGTATATGCAGCCGACACCGGTAATTTGGCTCTTGGAAAGACGATAACTGCCAACAATTATACACAAACCTATGTAGCGGCAAATGCCAATGACGGCAACGTAAATACATATTGGGAGGGTGCAGCGAATTCATATCCCAATATCCTCACGGTAGACCTTGGAAGTGTACAGTCGGTTTACAAGGTAGTATTGAAGCTGAATCCGTCATGGGGGGCAAGAACACAGACATTGTCGGTGCTTTCCAGTACTGACAACTCGAACTACACAACCCGTGCAGCTTCGAACACATACACCTTTAATCCTTCAAGCAGCAATACCGTGACAATAACTTTCACCGAAACAAGTGCAAGGTACATACGCCTTAACTTCACTGCAAACAGTGGAGCCACGGGTGGGCAGGTTGCAGAGTTTGAGGTTTATGGTACTGCTTCTGCAGGCACTCCTGACCTGGTTGTAACGGATATATCCTGGAGTCCTGCAAATCCTGTTGCAGGAAATGCAGTTACCTTCAGTGCAACAATCAAGAACCAGGGAACAGGAGCAACAAGTGCAGGAGTAATCAATGGTGTCAGCTTTCTGGTTGATGGCACACAGGTATCCTGGTCCGACAACAATACCAGCTCCATAGCGGCCGGCAGTTCCATTACGGTAACTGCAAATGGAGGACCCGGCGGCTCGGCAGTATGGACTGCAACCGCAGGAAGCCACACAGTAACAGCCTGGGTGGATGATGTCAACCGGATATCCGAATCAAATGAAAGCAACAATCAATTCTCAAAGACCTTGACTGTGGGCGGAACTGCAACACCCACAACGACACCAACACCAACTCCGACACCAACACCAACTCCGACACCAACACCAACCCCGACTCCAACACCGTATGGTCTTCCTGACTTGATCGTTACGGATATCATAACTTCGCCAGCATCTCCTTTAACCGGGAACACGGTAACCTTCAGTGCAGTAGTAAAGAACCAGGGGACAGGCGTAACACCAGCAGGAACGATCATCGGTGTGAGCTTCTCGGTTGACGGGACACAGGTCAGCTGGTCCGATAATACCACTTCTTCATTGGCAGCAGGAGCTTCCGTAACTGTAACTGCAAACGGCGGGCCCAGCGGTTCGGCTACCTGGACGGCAACCACAGGAAACCATACCGTACAGGCCTGGGTTGACGATGTAAACAGGATATCCGAATCGAATGAAAGCAACAACCAGTACACAAAGAGCCTGGCGGTTACTACTTCACCAATGCCTGATCTGATAGTAACAGATATTATATCTTCACCCGCCTCTCCTGTATCCGGCAATGCGGTTACCTTCAGTGCAGTAGTTAAGAATCAGGGTACAGCGGCTGGCACAGCAGGAATTGTCGTCTTCAAGGTTGACGGGACTCAGGTGGCAGCAGCTGCCAACAGCACCACGTCTCTGGCAGCCGGTGCTACTTTGACAGTTACAGCTATAGGAACATGGTCTGCAACTGTAGGCAGCCATTCCATAAGTGCAACTGTCGACAGTTCAAATACAACCCCGGAAGGCAATGAAACCAATAATACCTACGTGAAAGACCTTACAGTGAATCCACAGCCCGGTATAGACCTTGTTGTAACCGATATTACATGGAGTCCTTCCTACATTACAGCAGGAAATCCGGTAACCTTCAGCGCAGTGATAAAGAACCAGGGGACGCTGCCTGGAGCGGCAGGAATCGTTGCCTTCAAGGTTGACGGTACTCAGGTAGCCGCATCAGCAAACAGTACTGCTTCAATAGCTGCAGGTTCCACCCTTACCATAACGGCAAGCAGCACATGGGCTGCCGTAGGCGGAGCTCATTCAATCGGCGCAACTGTTGACAACAGCAATACAACTGCAGAAACAGATGAAACCAACAATTCCTACAGTGTAAATATGACAGTAAGCAGTGGCGGACGCGGTGCTACAATGCCTTATACAAGATATGAGTCAGAAGATGCTTCCATCGGCGGCGGAGCCATATTGCGCTCGGCTCCTGACTTCAATTATGCCCTCACCGCTTCTGAAGCATCCAACCAGAAGTATGTGGCGCTCCCATCCAACGGTTCTTATGTTGAATGGACAATCGACCAGGGTGGAGCAGGTGTAAACATGAGATTTACAATGCCTGACTCAAGTGACGGTATGGGATTGAACGGATCCCTTGACTGTTATGTCAACGGTGCAAAAGTTTCTACTATTTCGCTGTCCTCCTATTGGTCCTGGCAGTATTTCACGGGTGACCAGCCGCAGGATGCTCCAAATGGCGGCCAAGCCGCGTTCCGTTTTGACGAAGTCCATTGGAAACTGCCTACGGCGCTTAAGTCCGGTGATAAGCTCAGAATTCAAAAAACAAACGGCGACAGCCTGGAATACGGCGTTGACTTCGTGGAAGTTGAACCGGTGCCTTCAGCCATCCCACAACCGGCCAATTCTCTCTCAGTAACAGCGTACGGTGCAACTCCTGATGACGGCACCGACGACCTTGCAGCCTTCAATGCCTGTGTAAATGCGGCGGCTGCGTCCGGAAAGTCTGTATACATACCCGCGGGTAAATTTAATTTAGGCAACATGTGGGTCATCGGCTCCATTAGCAATCCTATTTCAAACATCACCATTACCGGTGCCGGCATATGGTATACAAACATACAGTTTACATCACCCAACAAAGCCAGCGGCGGTATATCCTTCAGAATGGCAAGTACCGGTACTGTGGACTTCGGCAATATGTATATAAACTCAAGTCTTAGGTCCCGTTATGGCCAGGAGGCAGTATATAAGTGTTTCATGGATAACTTCGGAACAAATTCAAGGATTCATGATTTCTGGGAGGAACATTTTGAGTGCGGCTTCTGGGTCGGAGACTATGCCCATACACCCGCCGTTCCTGCCAGCAATCTGCTGATTGAAAACGGCCGTATAAGAAATAATCTGGCGGACGGTGTCAACTTCTGCCAGGGGACGAAGAATTCCACAGTGCGTAACTGCAGCGTGAGAAACAACGGTGACGATGCATTGGCTGTATGGCCGGATAGTACTATGGGTGCACCGATGGGTGTAAACAATACCTTCAGCTACAATACAATTGAGAACAACTGGCGTGCAGGCGGTATAGCTTTCTTCGGCGGTTCCGGACACAAGGCACAATACAATTACATCAAGGACTGCTTTATGGGTTCCGGTATCCGGTTGAACACTGTATTCCCGGGTTATCATTTTGAGAATAATACAGGAATCACCTGCTCTGATACGACCATAATAAATTCCGGTACCAGCAAGGATTGTTACAACGGTGAACGCGGCGCCATCGATTTGGAAGCTTCCAATACAAGTATAAAGAATATCACTTTTGAAAACATCGACATCGTCAATTCTCAAAGGGATGCAATACAGCTCGGATACGGGGGAGGCTTTAGCGGCATCGTATTCAGGAACATAAACATTAACGGAACAGGCAAGGATGCCATCACGACCTCAAGATTCTCGCAGCCGCATCTGGGTGAGGCGATTTATACTTATACAGGCAATGGCTCGGCTACCTTTATTAATCTTACTACAAATAATATTGAAGCACCTGAGAAGTATCTGATTATGAACGGGTTTAACATTATATTTCAATAATATTCTTGGTGAATAAGCCCGGGGAGAAGTTTTGTAACTGAAAACTTCTCCCTTTTTATGTGCATGGAGTTTTTGCAGGACAGTGATAATTTCCTCCTTTGTTGAATGCTTTATGGACGATAACGGGATGCCGCAGCGCCTGATCCGGCTTCATATCAGAAGATGCGATTTTCGGTTTTGCCTATGAAGCATCGGTTTTATCGAACATATCTATCGAAATTATCAATTTTACTGTGGAATGGCGATGTGATACCCTATCATTAATCAATAGTGAATACCGCAATTATTAATTCGTGGGGGAGGATTATCATGGAGGACAGGATTAAGGAAATACTTGTGGAGTTAGGGGCGGATCTTTACGGAATAGCCAATATTGAAAGGTTTACAAATGCACCGCCCGGTTTTCATCCAGCGGATATATATGCGGAATGTAAATCGGTTATTGTATTTGCCAAATGTATACCGAAAGGGCTGGCTTCTGTAAATCCGAGAATTGTGTATACCAAAGCCACGGATGCAAATCTTAATGAGTTGGACCGCATATGCTATTTAGCCGGTTTGAAAATAGAGAAATTGGGAGGTCATACTGTTCCTGTGCCGTCAGATTCTCCGTATGAGTATTGGGATCAGGAGAATCTGGAGGGCCGGGGATTGATGTCCCTGCGCCATGCAGCGCTGCTGGCCGGCATAGGAAGTATGGGCAAGAATACGCTCATTATAAATAAAAAATACGGAAATATGATTAATTTTGGGGCGATTCTGACAAATTTAGATTTGAAATCAGATCCTTTTGCAGAAGAAATGTGTATCGATGGCTATAGACTTTGCCTGGAGAACTGTCCGCAAAAGGCACTCAACGGTCAAAGGGCAAATCAAAAGCAATGCAGAGAATATACTTACACTAACAATAAAAGAGGCTTTTCAGTCTGTAATTGCAACCAGTGCAGGGTTGTTTGCCCAAGGTCCTTGGGAGCGGGATAGGAACTACTACCAATCATTACGGTTTCAAGCGCATAAATTGATATATAGATATTTTTCAAATAGAAAGCGTCCGGTTTGGGCGTTTTTTATTTGAGGCCTGTTTTATGGTGCTTCGCCGGCAACGGAAAATTTGAAAGATACAAAAACATTTGGAATACTGGGAGATAAAGGAACTGTTACAATGCTTATTTTACACTCAAATAAGGAAGATACATTTTCGTTCATTATACTTGAAATTATATAAGTATTATGGAATAAATATATAATTTTCCAGATTATTGACCATATTGGTCGATGGTGATATAATGCTATTGACCAACATGGTCAAATGGCCTGGGAGGCAATCGTATCGAAATACGGAAACGAGTTTTGAAGGCAGCTATAAAAAATTTATATTAGGAGATCTGGAAATGCATTGATTTGGGTAAGGGGCATTGTTCGCATTGGAATTTTGGACGTTGAAAGACTTCCCGGCACAGAAAAAGAGGAAAGAAGGAATTGATATGACGGGTACAGTGAAAAGCTTTAAGGAATTGACTCCTGAGTTTCAGACCTTTGCAGGCGGTAAAGGCGGTATGTTAGCCAGAATGTTTCAAAGAGGGTATCCTGTCCCTGAGGGCTTTGTGATTTTACCGTCAGCCTTTCAATCCGAAGCCTTGGCGGAGGAAGCTTGGAATGAAATAAGAACTAATTTGAATGCAATCAGAGGAAAACACAAGGGGGCGTTTTTTGCAGTGAGGTCTTCTGCTTTAAATGAGGACTCCACTTTAGCTTCCTTTGCCGGAGAGTTCGAAACAGTTCTTAATGTAAAAACGGACGAAGAGGTTCAAAAGGCAATCGATAAAGTGATTCGGTCAAGGCATTTGGAGAGGGTAAAGGTTTACAGCGCTATCCAAGGAATGGAGCAAGCTCATCGGATTGCTGTAGTGGTTCAGCTTATGGTTCAGTCCGAGATTTCCGGAGTGCTGTTTACTGCCGATCCTATTACAGGAAGCCACGAAAATATGATCGGTAACTATGTGTACGGCTTAGGTGAACAGTTGGTATCTGGAGAAGCTAATGCTTACGACTTTACAATTCTTCGTCCAAAAGGAAAGTACAAAGGACCGGATGATTTTAAGAAATATGCGGGGAAGTTATATAAATTCGCTGCAAAGATGGAAAAGGACTTCGGGGGTCCACAGGATATTGAATGGGCGATGGCTGAAGGTGAACTGCATATCCTTCAGTCGAGACCCGTAACCACTCTCCGGACTATCAATTTCGATACTTACGAGATAAACGAAAGTCGGGATGGTGATTTTCTTTGGACCAGCAACAATGTTGGAGAAGCGCTGCCGGATGTGATGACGCCTTTTACATGGAGCCTCATCCGCGAGCTTGACATGGAGTGTCAAAAAGTTACCGGATACTATATGTGGTCGGGTAACATCTGCGGAAGAGTCTATTCAAATGTGAGCGTGATATTGTCTGTCATGCCCCATTTCGGGGTGAGTATAAACTATAGCAAAAAGCTCATTGGAGATGTTTTTGGGAATATCCCCAAAAATCTGAAAATACCTATTTATCCTTTTTCAACAATTGAACTTATCAAAGACATGAGCGGGAAAAGTAAGAAAAGTATAAAACGTATCCAGGACGCGCAAAAGCATAAAGAGTACTATATCAAGCAAACCCAGCCATGGTGTGACGCCATGATTAAACGTATCGGCGAGTCCACTTCCTGCAAACAGCTGCAGGAGTTATGGTGCAATGAAATAAGGCCCTTTGTCTCAAGGCTCTGGAATATATGGCTGGGTGGCGCGAGTAGTGTGACCCTTGTTACTCTGCGTAAACGCCTGGCAAAACTTGTTGGAGAAGAGGAAGCAAACCTGCTGCTTTCAAATTTCAGAGGTGATGGTGCTCTTGAAAGCCTTGGCCCCCTTGTGGGATTGGCAAAAGTCTGTAAGGGTGAAATGAGTCGTGACGAGTATATGTCGCTTTACGGTCATCGCAGCCCCCATGAATTTGAAATGTCCATTCCTTATCCCAGTGAGGATGAAGAATATATCGATAAGCAGATTGCAGAATACAGAAAAGCAGGTGTGGATGTTGAATCACTTTTGAGCAGGCAGCACGAGCAATACACTTTAGCAAGAGAGAGATTCATTAGGCAGTATCCATCAAAGAAAAACTGGTTGGCAAAAAAAGAAGTAAAAATTAAGCAGAGTGCGCAACTCAGAGAAATTCTGCGTTCCGAATTTATAAAGACCTTCAGGGTCATGCGTATTTTTATGCTTAAGGTAGGCGAACTTAAAGGGATCGGTGACGATGTGTTTTTTCTGTACAGCGGTGAGTTGCCGGAATTATTTAAGGGTAATGATGGAATGCTGGCACATATTAACGCGAGAAAAACAAACTATGAAAAGTATAGAACCCTGCCAACCCTCCCACAATTTATACGAGGCTGGTTCGATCCTTTTGAATGGGTTAAAAATGCCGACAGTCGGCTTGATTACTATGACCCTGGCGCAGATACCCAGGTAATATATGGAGATTGCGGCACAATTAAAGGCTTTGCGGGTGCAGCAGGAAAAATAGAAGGAAACGTTCGAGTGATGTCAAGCTTTGAGGAAACTGAGATGTTGCTGCCCGGTGAAATTCTGGTTACCGCTACCACCAATATTGGCTGGACACCGCTTTTCCCAAAAGCAGCAGCCATTGTTACCGATATAGGAGCACCTCTGTCTCATGCCGCTATAGTGGCGAGGGAGCTTGGTATTCCCGCCGTTGTGGGCTGTGGTAATGCTACTGCAAAGCTCAAGACAGGCGATAGAGTTATCGTAGATGGCGGAAAGGGAATTGTACAAATTTTGAATTGAAAGAAGTGCTATATGGGTACAGCTCGTGTGGAGTGCGGGATATTTTTGAATACTTTAACGGGAATTGTACATCCATAGGGATTCAAGCTGGCTGCTTCTCCGTTTTTGCATCGAAGCAATTTGTGATATAATACTATTGCTACGAGAACTGAAGTCTAATGGAGTATACTATGGATTTTAAAGAAATGCTTAAGGAAGTTCCGCAAAATCCTGGCATCTACAGGATGATCGATGTCCAGGGGAATATAATCTATGTCGGTAAGGCGAAAAACCTGAAGAACAGGGTGTCCCAATATTTTAGAAGCCAAAAGGACAGAGCGCCGAAAGTCACTGAAATGATAGAGAATATTCATACGTTCAATTATATGGTTACAGATACGGAATTGGATGCATTTGTTGAAGAATGCCGCCTCATTAAGAGGATAAAGCCCAGATATAACAAATTGATGAAGAGCTCTAGAAAGTATATCTATATAAAAATACCAGCTGAACAATATCCCAAGGTTATGATAGCCAATGAAAAAATTGATGACGGTGCACTATATTTTGGCCCGCTTACCAGCCGGCATCGGGTGGAGACTACAGTACAATACCTGAATGATTTCTATCCTATACGTAAATGTACCAGTCCGGGATTGGTGAAGAGGGTGAGCGGCTGCCTGTTCCAGCAATTGGGGACTTGTGTGGGAGCTTGTACCGGGCAGGTAAGTCCTGAGGAATATAGGTTTCATATCGAAAAAATCCGGCAGGTTTTGAATGGGAATGATAAGACGGCGGTTCAGGAACTCTGTGAAAGACTGGATGCAGCTGTTGAGAATCTCAAATTTGAAAAGGCTGCCCAATTCAGGGAGTATTATTTGGGCTTGCGCCATGTGATTGGAAAGCAGCAATTGGTTCAATCCTCAAGTAAAAATAGGAATATTTTTGCAGTCGAGTTTATTGATAATGAACGGGCTAAATTATTTCTTATTAAGGGCAACAAGCTTCTTTACAGAGAAGTGTTTACCCTCGTATCGGCAGATCGTATAGAGTTTATGCAGCATTTAAAACAGATTATCCGGGATACGTTTGTGACTAAGAAAAGCGATATGCGCAGATTGACACAGTATGACATCGATGAAGCCCAAATTATCTACTCGTATCTGAAAAGGAATAGAAAGAGCATACTTAGTTTTTGGATACCGTCTACACGATTGAAAAGAGAAGCACCTGAATTGGATGATACGGTTATGAAGATTATAAACCGGATTGCTTCCGGAAATCCGTCTGACGATGCCATAATAAAAACCTGATATTATTTTGACAAAGAATCTGCTTTGTGATATATTGAATTCAATTAAATAATCAGGGGAGCTTGTGTGACAGGCTGAGAGGAAGTAAAAATAGCTTCGACCCTTATACCTGATTTGGATAATGCCAACGTAGGGAAATTACATTAATGATTTTAATGGGATATACCGCTTTGGTATGTCCCATATTTATTTTGAGGAGAAAAATTATGTCAAATGAGAAAACATCGGCACTCAGCGGCGGATTGCTGTGGTTTGGTGCCGCAGTATCCATTGCTGAGATACTGACAGGAGTCCTAATTGCACCGCTTGGTTTTACACAAGGGATTGTGGCAATAATTTCAGGTCATGTTATAGGGTGTACCTTACTGTATTTTGCGGGGCTTATCGGCGCCAACAGTGGAATGTATGCGATGGAGTCCAGTAGAATTTCCTTTGGCAGGCAGGGCTCTTATATTTTTTCCGTACTTAACATTCTGCAACTTATCGGATGGACGGCTGTGATGATTATAGGCGCTGCAAAAGCCATGAGCACCCTCTCCAAATCCGTTATGGGTTTTGAGAGTACCCTTTTCTGGTGTGCTTTTGTGGGTGGCCTAATCATTATTTGGATATCCGTAGGGATGAAAAACCTGGGCAAAGTAAACATATTTGCTGTAGGAGGACTCTTTGTTCTGACAATTTTATTAAGTACAGTAGTTTTTAAATCATCCTCCGTCAGTACCCATACCGGGCTCATAAGCTTCGGTATGGCCGTTGAGCTTTCCGTAGCAATGCCCTTATCGTGGCTTCCACTCATATCCGACTATACACGGAATGCCAAAAAACCCAAACTCACTACACTGGTCAGTTCTCTTTCCTATTTTGTCGGAAGCAGCTGGATGTACATCATCGGACTGGGGGCGGCCATTTATGCAGGAAACTCCGATATTGCACAGATTCTAATGAGTGCGGGGCTTAGTGTTGCAGCCATGATCATTGTGATCATGTCAACGGTCACTACTACCTTTTTGGATGTTTACTCCGCGGGAGCAAGCTTTACAAATATAAGTAAAAGAGTAAGTGAAAAGTGGGCGGCCATTATTGTTTGCATTATTGGAATACTGATCGCCATGTTTACACCCATTGAACAGTATCAAAACTTTTTATATTTAATCGGCTCCGCTTTTGCTCCAATGACGGCTATTTTATTGACCGACTATTTTATTCTTAAGCGGACAGAGACAAAGCAAACCCTGAATATAACAAATATAATTTTGTGGGTCATCGGCTTTATTATCTACAGGGTATTTTTATCAATTGATACTGTTGCAGGCAGCACGCTGCCCGTGATGGTTATTATAAGCTTATTATGCATATTGATGAATGGAGGAAGAAACTTATGTTTGAAAAAATCCTGGAAAATGTAACATCTAAAACACCCCTTGTGCATTCCATCACAAATTATGTAACGGTGAATGATTGTGCCAACATTATATTGGCCTGCGGCGGTTCTCCCATTATGGCGGACGACAGTAACGAGGTTGAAGAGATAACCTCTATTTGCAATTCTCTGGTAATTAATATAGGCACATTGAACGAGAGAACCATCGCCTCTATGATAAAGGCGGGTAAAAAGGCAAATGAACTTGGCCATCCGGTAATTCTCGATCCTGTGGGTGCAGGCGCATCTACACTCAGGACCCAAACCGTTTTTGAACTTTTAAAGGAAGTAAAATTCTCCGTTATAAGGGGCAATATCTCTGAAATAAAGACAGTTTATCAAGGCAGTGGGACAACGAAAGGCGTTGATGCGAATGGGAATGATGCCGTTAACGACAGTAATAGTGACGAAGTCGTGAATTTTGCAAAGGCGCTTAGTGTAAAAACCAATGCAGTCATTGCCATAACAGGCGCGATTGATATTGTAGCCCATAGGGAAAAAGCTTATCTAATAAAAAACGGGCACCCCTTAATGTCAAAAGTCACTGGAACAGGCTGTATGCTAACAGCAGTAATCGGCAGCTTTTGCGGTGCAAATGATGAGGATATGCTGGATGCGACAGCGGCAGCTGTTTGTGCTATGGGGCTTTGCGGAGAGCTGGCTTTTGAAAAAATGAAGGCAGTGGATGGTGGAACATCGACATTCAAAGCGTTGTTAATAGATTCTATGAGCAAACTGAATCGTGAGATGTTTAACGGAGGTATAAAAATTGAAAGTAAATAATCATGCGATGCTTTTATATATTGTGACGGATCGAACCTGGCTCGGAGAGAATAGTCTTATTGACCAGGTTGAGGATGCAATCAAAGCAGGAGCAACCTTTGTACAGCTCCGTGAGAAAAATATAAGCTTTGATGAATTTGTACTTGAAGCTGTGCAGCTTAAAAAGCTAACAGATCAATATGGGATCCCTTTTGTGGTTAATGACAATGTAGAGGTTGCCTTGGCTGCCAATGCCGATGGGGTCCATGTGGGGCAAAGTGACAGGGACGCAAGGGATGTAAGAGCCTTAATCGGTAAGGATAAAATTATGGGTGTATCTGCCGTGACCGTAGAACAGGCTGTATTGGCAGAGCAAAGCGGTGCGGATTATATTGGCGTTGGGGCTGTGTTTGCTACTTCAACAAAGAAGGACGCAGATGTTGTATCTTTGGAAACACTGAAAAAGATCTGTGAAGCAGTTTCAATTCCTGTTGTGGCCATCGGGGGAATTTGTGAAGAAAACATTTTGCAGCTTAAAGGCAGCGGTGTTGACGGTGTGGCTGTAATATCCGCGGTTTTTGCAAAACCTGATATATACCAGGCAGCAAAAGATTTACGCAGATTAGCAGAACAGATACTATAAATCGATGTGTAAAAAGGGTGTGTTTATGATGAAAAGAGTTTTAACAATTGCCGGCTCGGATTGCAGTGGAGGAGCTGGTATACAAGCGGATATTAAAACAATCACTGCCCATAAAATGTATGCAATGAGTGCAATCACTGCTTTAACTGCACAAAATACTACAGGAGTTTATGGTGTTTTGGAGGCTTCTCCCGAGTTTGTAGGGCAGCAAATTGATTGCATATTTACCGACATCTACCCGGATGCAATAAAAATAGGCATGGTATCTTCCATCGAGATTATCGAAGTGATTGCAGAAAAGCTTATGGAGTATGAAGCCAAAAACATTGTGGTGGATCCCGTTATGTTTTCTACCA
The DNA here is from genome assembly GCA_023419605.1 of Bacillota bacterium. Lineage (GTDB taxonomy): Bacteria > Bacillota > Clostridia > Acetivibrionales > JAEZXR01 > JAEZXR01. Next base: position 243,744 of record JAEZXR010000130.1, read on the forward strand.
GCGGACATGCGCTGCTCAGCAGGAATGCCATGGATGCGCTTATAAACAAATTATTGCCTCTTGGGTGTATTATTACTCCCAACATTTCTGAAGCTGAAAGCTTGTGTGGGTTTAAAATTGAAAATGCTGCGGATATGATAAAATCTGCCGAAAATATCTCAAAGATCCTTAAGGGCTGCGTGCTCATCAAAGGCGGCCATTTGACGGATCGCGCGGATGATTTGCTGTATGCGAAGGGAAAGACTCTTTGGTTTAAAGGAGAAAAAATTAATAACTCCAATACACATGGAACAGGATGTACTCTTTCGTCTGCAATTGCCTGCAACCTTGCAAAGGGTTTTGACATAGAAGAGAGTGTAAAAAACGCCAAAGCCTATATTACGGGGGCATTAAAAGCGAATCTTGACTTGGGAAAAGGACGTGGGCCGCTAAATCATTGCTTTGACTTATTTTAATAAGCTTTCACCAGATAAAAAAATCACCTCAAATCCGGTGATTTTTTTATCTGGTGAAAGCTTATTAATGCCGATATATGTATAGTAATGAATCCTACAGAAGAAGGATAATAGGAAGCTCTCTTGCTGGATAGAGGAGAAATATGTAAAAAAATAGCAACAAAATGTTGCGTTTTATGGTATTCTATTATAAAATTATATATGATGAGCAAGATAGGGCTATAAAACTCCTGGATTACTATGGAGGATGTAGAACTAAATTTGCTAGTATATCACATTTAGAGGAAGTACAATGAAATTATTAGCGCACAGAGACAAATATGGAGAAATAGACTACTACATTGGTAGAAAGAGCCACCAGATCATTAAGATATATGAGGCAAGTAGTACGAGTGTATATTACACGGTTTCATACCAGCGGGAGGAAATCTATACTTCGCTCTCTGACCGCCTGGTTTTTGAATCCGTCGAAGCCGCTGCGGCCGGAGCGCAGGAGTGGGTAGATACAAAGAGTCCTGTTACTCTGGAAAGGCTGAAGGAAATTGAAGAAGAAAATGAACGTGTGAACAGGATCAGAGAGCAGCTCAGGAAGAAAAGCGAGAAAAGACCGGCAGCGAAGAGAGAAGTTCCGCCGGAGGTTATCGAAAGGCGAAAGATCTGGAGGAAAGTGAAGAGGAAGATTAACCGATGGAATCACAGCCATGATAAAGAACTGGTGTATGAGGTATTGAGAGCGGTTGTCGAGGAAATGGGGGAGGAGAAAAGGAAGGAAACGGAAAACAAAAAAGAACATCTTCCGGATTCTGCTGAATAAGCGCCTTTTTAAATGCTGTTTCCGATGGGCAAAGAATCAAAAAGGCTATAAATAAGTCCGTATAATGTCCAAGCAATCCCCAATACATTAGTATGGGGTGAAAAAATGCCAAATGTAGTTGTGATCCGTCCTGAGATTTCTGACCAGGAAAGAGAAAAAAGAATTGAAGAAATAGAAAGCATTTTATCTAAAATCCTTAAAACACCTGTAAAGTTGGTGGATAAAACACCAAAGGAGGATTTGGATAATGAGCTGTGTGATAGAGTATGGCAGCCTAAAAGGAAAGGTAAAAAGCATTTGGAAGGAAATATAGGGAGGAAGGCCGATCCAGCTGCAAGTGGCAGAAGCTGAGCGTGAGAAGCTGGGAATTTGCTTCCTGTTAGAAAAAAATTGGACAATCCCGAAAGAAAGGGGCTTTGCAATAGAGCACGTACGGAAGGGCTTTATTATATTTGTGCAAGGTGAAAACAAAAACTTTTCCATGTTGAATTAACTAAGGAGGACTTCGGTGCTTATCCGTTTTATCCTGCACATTAGGGGTATCAGAATACATAGGGAGTACTCTGGAAACGGGAGCAGCCGTATGCTATGGGTCCTGAGAATATAGTAAAAGTCCCATGCGAAACATTGGAAGCATGGGACTTTTTGCTATTCCTTAACAAGGATTTTAGTAACCTCTGCAATATATAGTGTGTGATGATCGATATCCGGATACCATTTTTCGTTTAACTCTTGCGCTATGAAGCATTCTGGCTTATACTCCTGCGCATACAACTTTTTGCAGAAAATTGCCATATTTGCTTCTTGAAAATACGGAGTTTCATCTGTATGGAGAACAGTCAGCTCCGATTTTTGAATTTTATCTTCGTCTCTGCCCGATACAGTTCCGATATAACCTAACTGTTTTTTGAAACTGGGATCAAAAAAAGTAAGTGAAAAGGTGTCGGAATGATCAACAAACTCCTTGGTGTAACGATGCGGACGGATAACTATATAAGCTACATTTTTTCCCCACATTACGCCGAAGCCACCCCAGGAGGCGGTCATTGTATTTACTTTTCCGTCCTTTTCAGCAGTAATGAGCATCCAATCCTTACCTATAAGCTTGAAGGGACTTTGCTCAAATTGTTCCGGCATGATTTCATTAAAACTAGACATGGTTTTCGCTCCTTTACAATTGATTTTGCTTTACAGCTTTTCTATGACTGCATTATAATTTATGTATTCAATAAAGTATAGTATGCACTTTATTGTAAAATACTACCCAAAAGGAGAGTAATAGCAATGTCTGAAGAAGATGAGGTTTATGCTGCGCCATTTGAGTATACGCTATCTTTAATCGGTGGGAAGTGGAAAATGGTTATTATGTTTTGGCTCTCAAAGCGCAAGGTTATGCGCTATGGTGAATTAAAGCGCTGTATAAATGGAGTTACACATAAAATGCTTAGCAGTCAATTAAAGGAGCTTGAAGCAGAGGATATTATTTTACGCAAGGAATATCGTCAAATTCCGCCTAAGGTGGAATATTCACTATCGCAAAAAGGTCTTTCGCTTATGCCGATTTTAGAGGAAATGTGCAGTTGGGGACATTTACACATGGAAGAATAGTAGCTTCCTGTTTTTTTATAAGATGTCGAGAAAGGGAATCCCAAGGGGTTCCCTTTACTATGTCCTATGGGTAAATAATCGGTAATCAGTATGCTTTCCAAAGAAAGGCCATTCAATGCAAGGGCCAATGATAATGCTTAATAACGGTGGATATCGATGCTAGATATGGATTCGACAACAAATTATTACATAAATAGTAGAATATGTGACATAAAATCATCGCTTATTGCCTCGTAAATGTCAAAACTGAACCATTTACGAGAACTCTTTACTATTGGGAATGAAGCGACGATAGGAGATGTATTTGTTAAGTATTTACATTTATTCAGCTGTTTTATAGCAAAATTATGTAAAATTCCATCTATTGACATAATTCAACATACGTGCTATCCTAAGGTAAGATGAGTTGAGAAGAGAATATGTTTGATGAGATGAGTGTGAAATTGCAATTTTCATAGTCCGGTTAACCCTGGCTATTTTTGTTTTATCCAATTCTCTGTTCTCAGCCTTCAAAATTATTTTATGGAGGTTGTATTTATGGAAAACGCAGTTAGAAGACAGGTCGTAAACAAAGGGTTAAGTGCAATTGATGTGGTTCTTGTTGCGGTGCTGCTTGCCGCAGGCGCGGTTTTAAGGCTTTTCACCCCACCCGTTTTCGGTATTACTCCCAATTTCATAATCGTTATGTATTGTATAGCAATCTATCTGATTCGGCCTAAATTTGTAGAATTGATCTTCATAAGCTTGGTAGCGGCGGCGATTTGCCATTTTACTACCAAGTCAATGATTCCTTACATCAATTTCATCAGTGAACCTGTCGGAGCACTGGTTGCATTTGCACTGGTAAAAGCTCCATTTAAGTTTTCCATTAATAAAGTCTCATTCAAACCTGCAATAGTTACCTTTTTCGGTACCCTGGCTAGCGGCCTGGTATACGTATCGACATTAAAGTTCCTTATACTTTTCGTTGAAACGCCGAAGAATCCTGCTTTTGCGTTTTTGCTTACTGTTGTTATCACCACTGCCGTAGCCAATACCATCATTGCACAGTTAATTTATTATCCGGTTAAAGCAGCGACAGGAAAGAAGGAACTGGCATGATCAATATACGCGGTCTGTCGTTTTTCTATAATGATTCAAAGGAACCTGCATTGGACAGTATAAGCCTGCATATTGAGGAAGGTGAATTTGTCGGAGTTATTGGGCCTACAGGGGCGGGAAAATCCACGCTAACCTTGTGTTTAAACGGTGTAATCCCTCATTTCCAGCAAGGGGACTTTTACGGCGAAGTTAAAGTGGACGGCAAGGATACGGTTGAAAATGACTGCACTAGAATTGCCTATTCCGTCGGAAGTGTATTTCAGGATCTCGATGCTCAGATCGTATCTGCGAGTGTGGAAGAAGAAATTGCTTTTGGACTTGAAAATTTGAATAAACCCAGGATGGAAATTGCATCCCGGATAGAAGAAAGCCTGGAGATGACGGGAATCTCACATTTGAGACATTCTTCCACGACGCAGTTGTCCGGGGGGCAGAAACAAAGGGTTGCAATCGCTTCGGCAATAGCACTTCGCCCCAAAATACTTGTTTTGGATGAGCCTACATCGGAACTTGATCCGAAAGGCAGTCTGGATATATTCAATACGCTGAAAAAACTGAATGTGGAGTATGGTGTTACAGTGATCGTTGTCGAACAAAAAATGCAGCTTCTTACGGAATACTGTTCAAGGCTTGTTGTTATGAAAAAGGGCAGTATCCTGTTGGATGGGCCTACACGAACCGTTCTGGCAGATCAGGAAATGTTGGAGGGAATCGGTGTTCATTCTTCTCCTGTGACGCATCTGGCGTATCTGTTAAAAAAAGAAGGTCTGTATCAGGGGGAATTCCCAATAAATGTTGAGGAAGCGTACCTAATGGTTAGCAAGGTTTTATCGGGCAAAAGAAGGTGATGACGTATGATCAAAATTGATAATCTTAGTTTCCAGTATAAAAACGGTAAAAAGGTTCTTAATAGTCTAAATATTGCTGTAAAAAAGGGAGAATTTGTAGCGCTTATCGGCCAAAACGGAGCAGGGAAAACTACATTAATGAAGCATCTGAACGGGCTTCTAAGACCCTCCCAGGGGAAAATTACAGTATGCGGACTGGATGCTGAAAAAACAAAAACCAGCATGCTGGCAAAGAAAATAGGTTTCCTGTTTCAGAACCCTGACCACCAGATATTCTGTTCTTCCGTGTATGATGAAATTGCTTTTGGCTTAAAAAATTTAGGCGTATCGCAAAGTGACATTGAAGGATTGGTGTATGCGGCTGCTCAAAAGGTCGGAATCCAGCACTACCTGAAAACGGATCCCTTCTCGCTGAGCAGAGGGCAAAGGCAGCGGGTAGCACTTGCTTCCGTACTGGCTATGGAAACCGAGGTCCTTGTTTTGGATGAACCTACGACAGGTCAGGATTATAGTGAGGGACTGGAAATCATGGAAATTGTCAAGGGACTGAATATACAGGGTAAAACCGTTATTATGGTAACGCATGATATGGAGCTGGTTGCAAGATATGCCAAAAGAGTGGTTGTTCTTCAAAATGGTACGGTTCTCGAGGATGGCTGTGCAGAGGAGGTTCTTGGGAAGGAAGAGAGCTTGGCCCTCTCGAACCTACAGCCACCTCAAGCCTATTCACTGGCTAAAAAATTTCATAAACAGGGTTTCTTTAGAAATGTGAATACGGTAGAAGACATGTTCTCGGAAATTATTTCATATCTGGAAGGTGAAGAAGATGCCTGCAATAGTTGAATATGTGCAAAGGGACTCCTTATTTCACAGGTTGAATCCCATAACAAAAATCCTATGGACTCTTACGGTTCTCATTGTCAGTTTTTTATTCAACGATCCGGTCCCCGTCTTTATAGTTCTGCTGTCAAATTTGCTGGTGGCTTTTATGAGCGGAATCATAAGGCAGGTATTACCGGTAATAAAGGCACTATTCATTTTTTCATTCCTGCTGATACTTTTTCAGATATTTTTTGTGGATGAAGGAAGGGTTTTGTTCTATGCAATACCTTATTTTAATATCGGAAAGATAACAGACCTGGGACTGAACCTCAGCCTGGTGATGTCCTTCCGAATGGTTGCAACGGTGTCTGCCATACCCATACTGATGATGACGACTTCCATGACGGATATGGTAGTAGTGCTTGTTGAGAAGGTTAAAATACCTTTCAAGTATGCATTTATGTTTATAACTGCTTTACGGTTCATTCCTACCTTTATGGGAGAGATTGAGCAGATATTGCAGGCTCAAATGTCCAGAGGCTATCATTCGGATACCAAAAATCCATTTAAGAAGATGGTTATTGTTATTCCTCTTGCCATACCGCTTTTGGTATCCTCTATCAAAAAAACGGAAAAGATGGCAATATCCATGGAGGTTAGAGGGTTTGCTTCAGGTCCCAGATCCTATTTTAGAAAAATTATTATGAGAAAGGCGGATTATGCCGTATTGATCACATTTGCCCTAATTATATCGGCATCAGCACTTTTATGAGTTTATATCACCGAACAACTCAGAAAATTTTAAAATACCAAGCAGGGTTTTAGTATGTGTCGCTGTTTGTAATAGACTTTGAAAAGTGCCTATCGGGCCGCAGTTTCTGTGAAATTGATGGGCACTTTTCTTAAGAGACTGATCCTTTGTAACGTAAATGATGCCGATACTGCGAACTTGTCTACTGGAAAGTGAACCTGAATATATTGCTTTCATTCATTCTGTCACTAACGCAAAATAGCACTTTACCATTCCGGCTCCATTCCAAAAAGCTTACATTTTTAATATCGCTATAAACGATCTTATCAGATTCAATTGTAGCATCACTCAAATGTGCAACATGTAACTCGGCGATTCCTTTATTGTTATTGGAAATATAAGCCATATTACCGTCGGAAGTTATGTCGAAGTGGTGTATATTACCGCGCAGTAAGTTCTTGTAGCTTTTGTTTTGCATGTTATAGATAAAAAAACCATCTTCGCCGTTAATATTGCCGTGCAGCAGCAAGTTTCCATTACTTAAAGCGGCTAAACCTGTAATTCTGCCTTTTAATAATACTTCCAATGAGTTTTTGTTTTCCAAATCAAGCATATAAACGGCAGTTCCCTCCACATAAGGCCCTATAAAATAAATTTTGTGTCCATCCGAAGAAAATTTAAAATTCCAAAGCTTTTGACTTACCATTGGGCTTGTTTGGGTCGCCCAAAGAGGCCCGGTTTTCTGGTAAAACTCCGCTACGGTTAGTAAGTTTTCTCTCTCGCCAGTGTTTATATCCTGTATAAATAGGGAATCGTTAAGCATTCCTATATACCGGTTACCATCGGGAAGCATGAGGGTGGCTGACCCGTCAAAGGTTTTGCGGACTTCCTTTGTTTGCATATCATACAAGTAAGTTTTGAAAATACCTTTTTCCAAACTGGAGTCAAAATAAAGTACCTTTTTGCCGTCAGGTGAAACGAGCAATTCATAGCTGTTTTTGCTATCAATTTCAGACATAATGTTTGTGTTGATGTTTAAAGCACAAATCTTATAGTTATATTTCTTGCCGCTCTGCTCGGCAGTTCGAAATACCAGTGAGTTGTTATCTAGGATTCCGGGATTCCAAACGGGATAAGGAGTGTCCAGCTTTATAACATTTTTTATTTGTAGGTCAGTTTTGATATCTGTTGTGGAGCTGCTACTGAACAAGCTGTTTTCCAGGACAACCGTTCTGGGTTTCATAGTATTAAATGTATAAATCCTGCTAAGGATAAGAAAGCCCAAAATAAATATCCCTAAAATTGAAATAAAAATAATATAGCCGCCGTATTTTTTAAAAAATCCCGTCCTATGCATTTTCCTCTCCTCCAAATCGGATGATTACTTCCGTCCCTTCATTCATTTTGCTTTTTATATGGATATGGCCCCCATGGCTTTCCACAATGCTTTTGACGATCGTTAACCCCAGGCCTGCACTTCCTTTTTCTCTTGAAGCCCTTTTGGAAATCCTGTGAAAAGGTTCAAATACACTGCTGATATGTTCTTCCGGTATGCCATCTCCTTGATCCCTGACTTTTAAAAAGACAATCTTTTCCTCGCTATAGGCCTCTACTTCAATAATGGAATTAACTTTTCCATATTTAATCGAATTGTCCATCAGGTTAATCAATACTTCCTTTAATCTACCCTTATCACCTTTGAGAACAAGGTTATTCTGAACTTCACAGTGTATTTCGATGTTGTATTTTTTCCCTTTCATCTTCATCTCATCACAGGTTTCCCTAATCAGTTCCGATAAGTCCAACTCGTCAAAATGGTAGCTGAGATCCTTGGAAGAGGCTTTGGAAAGCTCCAATATTTCAATAACCATGTGATTCAATCTTTGACTTTCATTTATAATATAAGAAGTTCCTTTGTCGAAAAAATCCTTGTCGCTGAATCCGTTTTCCTTCAAGACCTGTGCATATCCAAGGATCGTGGTCAGTGGAGTTTTCAACTCGTGCGTTACATTATCGAAAAAGGATTTGCTTTGTGCTTGGGCTTCTTTTAAAGCATCTCTGTCCTTTTGGATAATTTCAATTTGTTCCTTAATCCGAAGTGCCATTTTTTTAAATCGGTCTGCCAGTTCGCCGATCTCATCTTTGGAGTTGATACGAATATCTAGTTTGAACTCTCCCGTAGATATTCGTTCCGTACTTCTCGTGAGTATCCGGATCGGCTTCGCAATTTGCCTTGCGATGACAAAGGAGGTAATAAAGATGAAAATGAATATGACAACGGCAAAAATGGTTATAACGGTTTCAAACTTTCTATTGGCATTATAAAGTTCCGAATAGTCCTTACTGTACCGCATGATGCCAAGGAGAGTTTTATTTGATTCAATTGGATAGGAGAGGTTCACGATAACCTTATTTCCAACGTAATTTACAGTATAGGCTGTCTTACCTTTCAATGCCCTTGAAAAGTCATCGTTTGATGTACTTGCTATACTTACAAGGGAGGATATGTTATTTCCGTTAGAGTCATAAATCATTACATCACTTCCAATTTGGCCGGTCAATCCTTTGGAGATATTGTCCGCCTCCGATTCAAGGGACAATTTATCAAACTCCATATTGTTGATCAGAAAATATTGTTTCAAATATACATCCAGACTTTTCCTTGCGTCAATCATATCTTTGTATACGATTTGAGATACGTTCTGTTCAGTAATTTTATATGCCACAAAAAGAAGCGATGACAACCCAATAAAAGTGACAATAGAAAATGACAGGAGTATTTTATGTTGTACTGAGTATTTCATAGTTGCCGGTACCTTTCTAAATAAATTTATACCCGATCCCGAAAACAGTTTCAATAAGGGATATTCTCTTACTCTCATCCAGCTTTTTCCTCAATCGTTGAACGTGGATATCAACAGTCCGTGTATCCCCCACAAATTCAAATCCCCAAACCTTATCCAGCAAATCGGCTCTTGAATATACCTTTCCTTTGTTTTCTGCAAGAAACAGGAGAAGATCGTATTCCTTATTTGTAAGTTCAACTCTTGATCCGTTTTTAAATACTTCTCTTTTATCTTTAAACAATTCAATGCCATTACCTGGGTGAATTACTTCAAATTCATTCGTTTCTGACGATTCAGAGATCAACTCGATCCTTCTGAAAATGGCTTTGATCCTCACAATGACCTCACGGATGTCAAAGGGTTTTGTAATATAGTCGTCGGCACCTAGTTCCATTCCAAGAATCTTATCAACGGTATCGGATTTTGCAGTGATCATAATGATGGGTATAATATACTCATTTGTTACTCGTTTACATATTTCGAAGCCACTCATATCAGGCAGCATCAAGTCCAGTAAGATTAAGTGGGGGTTAAACTCTGCGATCAGCTTCAACCCTTGTTCACCATTGGGGGCAACTTTGATGACAAAGCCTTCCTTTCGTAGGGAGTAGGATAATAAATCGGATATGGAGACTTCATCTTCTATAATTAAAATTTTTTTATAATTCATATTTCTACCTCTCTCTTAAATAGATAGCCAAGTCTGAACGTAGTGTTTGTTATCTATATCATAAACTATTTTTTTACTCCGTGTTAATGGAAATAAATATAATTTACAAGTTGGATACAATTATTATGAATTTAGAAACAATTGGTTTTTATAATGAAAATATGATGTACATCAAAATAAAACAAAATAAAACCTTATTTAATTACATGAAAAGGAGAGTATCAACCATGAGAAAAATACTACTAACGACTGCAATCCTAGCATCGCTCGTAATCACTTCATCTGCTGCCTTTGCATCAGTAAACACAGCCGACTATGCGGCTCAATCTGCAAATAGGTCTACTGTACCAACTGCTGTGAAAAATAATAATGAAGGAACTATTGAGTATGTAAAACAAACAATGTTAAACAGCGACGGCAGTATAAGTCTTGTCAGTGAAATATGGGTAAACACAATAACACAAGAAAGAAGAGAGGATTTTCGATGTAAGGACGTGGATGGTACGGATGCCTTCACCAGTCATTATCTTAAAGAGAATGGCACAAAATGGATAGATATTTCAAGAGATGCCCAGGGGAATGCTGTAAACGGTACATATGTAACAGTAACGGAAGAAGGAGTAAAAGCTTATAATGACTTTACTGCAAGGTATTCCTTCTCAGCAGTGAAAGCAAGGTATACCGGACCTGAGTGGAAGGATGAAGGGATAGTACAGTCGGCGGACGGAAAGACACTGAAAAAACTATCTCAAAGAATAACGAGAAAAGCAGGTCCGAAACTTAACTCAGCGAATCCTGACAAAGAAATCAATTCAATACAATATGTTTACATCGACGTAGACACTGGATTTCCGGTCAAAAGTGAGTTCTACACAGAACAGGATGGCACAATGAAATTGCAGTCGTCACAGATTTTTGAGTACAAATATGTTAGTAATGACGGAAGCTTGTTTGAAACGGGCGAGGTAGACTTGAAAGAGCTTAACTTTGAAAATGGAGTAGGTTGATGGATGTCTTTTATTAACTTGAAGATATCGTTTCCAATGAAATCGTATTCATTATATAAAATCATTGAAGGCCTAAATAAAAGGTTCTGTACAAAACTGTACAGAACCTTTTATTTAGGGATACCTATGGTAATATCATACAGATTTATAAAGAATAAACTGTACTATCTGAAATAGCCGGTGAGTAAAAGAGGTAAATCCTTTAAAGCAGGTGCAGATAAAAAAGACTGTTGGATTTATTTTAAAGAGTTTTTTATACCGGGAAAGATCGGAGACTATTCAGCAAATGTGCCTATTGCCGGATGAATAACATCAGCATTCCGTAATATGTCTACAATAGAACATAACATGAACGATATGTAAGGGATATATCGAGAAAAATACGGGCAAATCTGCGATTCAAGATACAAAAAGGTGAATATATCGGCCATGCACCTTATGGCTATGTCAAGTCTTCACACATAAAAAATAAATTGGAGATTGATCCGGAATCCGCAGGAGTGGTTCGAAAAATATTTGAACTTTATAGGGAGGGCTATGGTTATTCCTATATTGCAGAATATCTAAACCAAAAAGGATATCCATCTCCATCTTCCCGCCAGGGCCTCGTCAATGCAGCTGCAGCGTGGAACGCCGTAGCTGTACAAAGAATACTTTCAAACCGTGTATATATCGGTGATACCGTTCAGGGAGTCAGTGAAAAGGTCAGTTTTAAAAGTAAAAAAACAAGACGGCTACCTTCGGATAAATGGGTGATTACAGTGCAGACTCATGAACCCATCATAGCCCGTGAAGAGTTTGAGGAAGTTCAAAAAATCAGAGCAGGCAAGGGAACACGGTCAGAGCCTTACAAAGGGCATTTGCACATGTTCAAAGGGGTTCTTTTTTGTGGAGGATGCGGCAGTACTTTGTTTGCAAGGATGCGGAAGGGCAGGCCGATGGCCTACATCTGCGGAAATTACAGTAAGGGTGGGAAGAACGCCTGTGAAAGTCATCATAGCAATGAAAAGGAACTCAATAATATTCTATTGGATCAACTGCAACAAATGCTTAAAAACAAACAAATAAGGCAAGAAGTGATTCGAATACTGGAACAGGAAGCGAGAGAGGAAGAGCCGTTTGAGGCAGAATTGGAGAAGCTTCAGCAGCAGTTGGCAGTTAAACGGAAACAGCAGGATACATTGTATATGGACCGGCTGGAGGGAAAGATCTCTGAAGATTTATTCAACCGGATGAATACGGTTTTGGAGCAAAAGATCCTGGGATTGAAGAGGGAAATAGAAACACTGGAAGTGAAAGAAAAATCAAAAAGGGAGTATGATTCGATTATAGATGAAATGTTGGCGGATTTACTAAATAATGGGCTCCAATATGAATTGGTGAAGCTTTTGGTAGAGAAAATTACGATCTATTGCGAAAAGGATTCAATCGATGGTTTAATTGGCATTCGCCATGGTAAAAATACAAAGATAGAAACAAATGGAGTAGTATGCATAGACTTTAATTTTGAAAAGCCGACGATAAATATTTAAATCAGCAAATTTGTATGTCTTGCATTGTAGGAGCAAACAAAGTAAAATTATGTCGAAGTGATTTTTAGGGTCGGTGTAAATATAACTTCATCTGAAGTAGTATTTTTACTTTCCCTTAGTTTGGCAAATGCCGTAATGGAGTGGAGTTATATGTCAGAGCAAGCTATTTTTAAGGAAAAAGTAGAAATCAATATAAAAAAGCCGAAAATGTATAAGGTAGTTCTCCTCAACGATGATTACACTACCATGGAGTTTGTGGTAGAAGTGCTGGTGACGGTTTTCCAGAAAAATCCTTCTGAAGCAACCCGGATTATGCTGGATGTTCATCAAACGGGGAAGGGAATTGTTGGCGTCTATACCTATGATATTGCTGCAACAAAAGTCGCCTGTGTTGAGGAGATTGCAAGACAAAGGGAATTTCCCCTAAAAGCCGCTATGGAAGAGGAGTAGTTTATGGAACTAGATCGCACAGTTAACAGGATTATTACTGCTGCTTATAATGAAGCCAAATTTCAGAAGCATGAATTTCTTACACCGGAACATCTTTTGTACTCCTCCCTGTTTTTTGATGAAGGTTGTGAGATTATCGAAAACTGCGGAGGCAATGTAGATATACTTAAAAAGGAACTGGCTAAACATCTGAAGGATCAAGTCCCTGTGGTAGATGATTCGGAGCCCACTCAGTCCATCGGGTTCAATAGAGTTCTACAGAATGCAGCCATGCATTGTTTCTCAGCAGGAAAGGATTCTATTAAGTTTCCCGATGTGCTGGCAGCCATGTATGGAGAAAAGGATTCCTTTGCTGTATATTTCCTAAAGAACCAGGGGATCACCCGGTTAGCCATAGTTGAGTATATATCCCATGGGATTCCTGCAAAAGAATCGGCTTCTCCCAATAGTGCGAAGCCTATGGACGGTGCGGGAGAGGATAAGGCGGAGTCAAAGCCGGGAGGTAAAGGGAATTTTCTGGGACAGTTTTGTGTAGAACTGGTTGAAAAGGCACGAAAGGGAGAGATCGATCCCCTTATAGGCAGAGAGGAAATACTGCGAAGAACCCTCCACGTTCTCTCTAGAAGGCTGAAAAACAATCCGATTCACGTGGGAGATCCGGGAGTAGGCAAGACGGCCATCACAGAAGGGCTGGCAGCTATGATTGCAGAGGGGCAAGTGCCTTCGAAACTAAAAGAGAGCAGAATTTATCACCTGGATATGGGATCCCTCATTGCCGGAACCAAGTACAGAGGTGATTTTGAAGAGAGAGTTAAAAAGGTACTGAATGAATTGCAGAAAAAGGAAGGCGCTATCGTCTACATTGATGAGATTCACACTGTGGTGGGAGCCGGAGCTGTTTCAGGCGGCGCCATGGATGCCTCCAACATACTCAAACCTTATTTGACTTCGGGAAAGTTACGTTTCATCGGCTCTACTACCTATGAGGAATATAAAAAGTTTTTTGAGAAGGACCGGGGCTTATCGAGAAGGTTTCAAAAAATCGAAGTGTCTGAGCCGACTTTGGAAGAAGCATTCGATATCCTGAAGGGACTAAAGAGCAAGTATGAGGAATTCCACCGTGTCAAATATGCAGACCACGCATTGAGACTGGCTGTGGAACTATCCTCCAAATATATCAACGACAGGCATTTGCCCGATAAGGCGATTGATGTAATCGATGAGGCGGGTGCCTGGGTACGGCTTCAATCGGACGAAGAAGAGAATTTTATTGAGATTGGAGAGCAGGACATCGAAAGAGTTGTCTCCTCCATGGCGAAAATTCCTGAGCAAAATGTTTCCAGTGATGAACTGGATGTACTCAGAGAGCTGGATGGCCGGATCAAAAAGCAAATCTATGGACAGGATGCGGCTGTTGATACAGTGGTTCGAGCGATTCGCCGTTCAAGAGCGGGATTCAATGAAGGAGAAAAACCGGTAGCATCGCTATTATTCGTAGGACCTACAGGTGTTGGGAAAACGGAGCTGGCGAAACAATTGTCCGGCATTTTAAACGTACCCATGATCCGGTTCGACATGAGTGAGTATCAGGAAAAGCATTCTGTCGCCCGCTTAATCGGATCACCCCCAGGATATGTGGGATATGAAGAGGGGGGACTTCTCACGGATTCCATCCGTAAAACACCCTATTGTGTCCTGCTGCTGGATGAAATCGAAAAAGCGCACCAGGATATCTATAATGTCCTGCTTCAAGTCATGGATTATGCTACGTTGACGGATAATACCGGGAAAAAGGCGGACTTTAGGAATGTCATACTGATTATGACCTCCAATGCAGGGGCAAGAGAGATGGGTAAAACTCTCATCGGCTTTGAAAAAAGGCAGGTTGATCAAGCAACCATGGGAAAGGAAGTGGAGAGAGTTTTCCTGCCGGAGTTCAGAAATCGATTGGATGAGATTGTGGTTTTCAATAGCATTGATATGACGATGGCGCTTAAAATAGCAAGAAAGGCTCTGGGTGCCTTCGAAGAAAAACTTGCAGCTAAAAATGTGAAGCTGGAGGTTACGGAAGAAGGGTATCAATGGCTGGCACAAAAGGGCTTGTCGACCACCTATGGTGCAAGAGAGATCTACAGGGTAGTGCAGGATAAAATCAAATCTTATTTTGTAGACGAAGTTTTATTCGGAGGGTTGACCCAAGGCGGAGTTGCGCTGATCGATATAGAAAATGACGATGTGGTTGTAAGAATAAACTGAATAATGAAGCTGCCTCCCATCCAGTGATCGGATAGGAGGCAGCTTTTCTAGTCCTTAATAAATCGGTCCATCAGAGTATATCCTTCTTCAATAAGCAAGCCTGTACTTCCTGCTTGCAGCTCATCATAACCAGTCACGCCGGAAGGCTTTCGAAGGCTTTTCTGGTAAAGTATGAAAGGAACCGGCTCTCTTGTATGCGTTCTTAGATCCAGTGGAGTCGGATGGTCCGGAAGGACAAGGACCCTGTAGTCTTCGTACTCTTCCAAAGCTTTAAGAATAGGTCCCACAACCTTTTCATCAATCAGCTCGATGGAATGTACCTTGTTTTCAATTTCATACCGGTGCCCACATTCATCGGGGGCTTCGATATGTACGTAAACAAAATCCTTTCCCGATTTTAATGCAGAAATGGCAGCTTCCGCCTTGCCGGAAAAATTCGTATGAATATTGCCGGTGGCACCTTCAACGTCGATGGATTCCAACCCGGCACACATGCCAATGCCTTTGATGAGATCGACGGCGGAAATAACCGCACCGCGAATGCCATATTTATCAATGAACTTCGGAATGGCAGGTTTTTTACCTTCACCCCAGAGCCAGATAGAATTCGCAGGCTGCAAGCCCTTGGAAATTCTTGACTTGTTCACGGGATGATCCTTTAAAAATTTACTGCTTTCTATCATCATATCCAAAAGAGCCCTGCTGTGAGGTCCTTGCGGTAAATATCCGGCAATCTTTCTTTCAAGAATGTCATGGGGAGGGGTACAGGCAAAGCCACCTGGACCGTCTTTCCAGACCATACAGTGGCGGTAGCTGATACCGGCATAAAAGGCAATTTCACCGGTCTTAAAGTGATGATTTACTGCCTCGATAAGTTGAGCTGCTTCTTCGGTGGAGATCTCATCGGAACTGTAATCGATCATGGTTTTGCCGGCATAGTCCTCCTCATCGGACAGTGTAACCAGATTACACCGGAAAGCAACATCGGAAGCGGAGAGTTCTACACCCATACTGACAGCTTCCAACGGAGAACGGCCAGTGTAATAGAGGTGCGGGTTATAGCCCATTACCGAAAGGTTTGCAGCATCGCTTCCAGGGGGAATGCCTCCGGGAACCGTTTTAACCATTCCTACCAGGCCGTTTTGTGCTAATAAGTCAATGTTTGGTTTTTGTGCGCATTGCAGCGGAGTTTTGTTATTTAGCTGGGGTACAGCGTGATCTGCCATACCGTCACCCAAAATTACTACGTATTTCATCTCTCATATTCCTTTTCTATAATTTTTGCAAAGTGCATTTGTGCGTTATCTATATATAAAGCAATAAAGAATTTACATGGAGAATATAATTTCTGTAAGCAATTCTATTCTTCATGAGTGTAAATTCTCTATTGCTACCTATATATCTAAATAACTTTGTGATAATTATATCAAAATTTAGTTTTTAATTAAAGTAAAAAAGAAGAGAGAATAGAAAAAATCTAATTGAGAATATTATCATTTAGAGTTATAATAATAGATATGAGTACCACAGCTGAGTAAAAGGCATAAGATGAAGTAGTGCAGTTTTCCTGCACTCCCAATCTGAATACCGGGATAAAGAAACGAAAGTATGGGGTGATGGATATGGAGAATAAATCCTTTGATTTTAAAGAGCAATTGAAAGAAAGAGGCTACAAGATGACGACTCAGCGGCAGGCTGTACTGGATGTTATCATGGAACATGAGGGGGAACACCTGAGCACCGAAGAAATCTACGAGCATGTGAAAAAAGCGCACCCTGAAATTGGTTTGGCTACGGTGTATAGAACACTGATTCTTATGGATAATATGGAAGTGGTCTATAAACTGGACCTGGATGATGGCTGCAGTCGATACGAATTGAACCGGCATAAGGAAGATCACAGGCACCACCATCTGATTTGCACGAGATGTGGTACCGTTGCTGAAGTTCAGGAGGATCTGCTGGAAAATCTTGAAGAACAGATTCTTACAAAAAACCAATTTATTGTACGGGACCACCGGGTTAAGTTCTATGGCTATTGCAAGAATTGTACCGAATAGATTGTAGAGATAAAAAAGAACGGATACTCGTTCTTTTTTTGTGAACGGATAACCATCAAGGTATAAATTTGTTTCTTACCAAGTATATTTTGCAGCTACTTTATGGTAGTATACTTGTAGGAAGATATTTTCGAAGTGAGGCCAAGGGATGAATGGGAATCCCAATAAAGGCGGAAGCTACGGTTTTTGCTTCAAAAAGAGTGAAGAATAGAAAACGAAGGATCCATGATGAATGGACAAAAACTATAGAGGTGAAAAGTCCCTTATTCATCATAAAAACGAAGGGGAGAAATCATGTTACACGAATTTTCAAGAACAGAGCTGTTGATTGGTACGGAAGGTTTAAACAAACTCAGGAATAGCAAGGTAGCCATTTTCGGTATTGGAGGTGTAGGGACCTTTGCTGTTGAAGGGTTGGTGCGTTCAGGTGTGGGCAAATTTGTCCTGGTGGATGATGATTGTATTTGCCTGACCAATATTAACCGGCAGCTGCATGCTACACGGAAAACTGTCGGGAAACCGAAGGTTGAGGTGATGCGGGACCGTATTCTGGAAATCAATCCGAAGGCTGAAGTGACCATCCATCAGAAATTCTATATGCCGGATACCGCGGAAGAGCTTATTGCCGATGATTATGACTATATCATTGATGCTATAGATACTGTTACTGCCAAGCTGGATTTAATCGTAAGAGCCAAGGAAAAGAACATACCGGTTATCAGCAGTATGGGAGCGGGGAATAAGCTGGACCCTACGCGGTTTGAAGTGGCCGATATTTTTACCACATCCGTGGACCCACTGGCAAAGGTAATGAGAAAGGAATTGCGGGTAAGGGGTGTGGAAGCGCTGAAGGTTGTATATTCCAAAGAAGAGCCCATAAGACCTGTAGAGACTGAGACTTCCAGCTGCAGTACGGGATGTATCTGCCCGAAAGGGACAACGAGAAAATGTACGGTTCGGCATCAGGTTCCGGGAAGCATTTCCTTTGTGCCCTCGGTGGTAGGTTTAATCATTGCCGGTGAAGTTATAAAGGATCTGGCAAAAAATCAGGAATAAAAATAAGAAGACGGTAAATTTCATTTACCGTCTTCTTAAAAATTTAACTGTAGATTTCCTGCTTGAAGATTGGGTAGGATAAAATGAGAGGGGATGAAGAGCCGGTGTTCGCAAAGAGAATCAGCATATTTACAGGACATTTTGGAAGCGGTAAAACCGAAATCGCTGTCAACTACGCATGTGGATTGGCTGAAAGATATGAAAAAACTGCAATCGTCGATTTTGATATAGTAAATCCATTTTTCAGAACAGCCGATGCAAAGGAAGAACTGGAGAAAAGAGGGATTAAGGTCATTCTTCCGCTGTATGCCAATACTAATGTAGACGTGCCCGCATTGACCGGAGAAATCAATATGCTCTTCGAGAGGAAGGAATTCCGGGCTGTGTTTGATGTGGGTGGAGATGATTTGGGAGCCAGGGCAGTTTCAAGGTATAAGCAGGATATTCTTCAGGATGAATATGAAATGTTTTTTGTTGTAAACATAAACCGTCCCATGACGGATACTATTGAGAAAATCATTGAAATGTTCCGCGAGATTGAAGAAAGTTCCCGGTTGAAAATAACCAGCATCGTTAATAATACAAATCTTCTGGAGTACACCAGCGCTAAAGACATTATAGATGGACACAAACTGATTCTGGAGGCTTCTGAAAAATTGGCTGTCCCGGTTTCATTTATTAGCGGGCTGCGCCCTGAAGTAGAGATAGCCGGTAAAGCGTTGGGAACGGACTATCTTGCTCTTACTAAGCTTATCAAGCTCCCCTGGCAGTAAATATAAAACGGAAAAATGCAATCAGATTTAGAGCCTGGTTTTATTTTTTATACGGGATTCTCGGTGAAAACTTGTAATTGTTCGCGAAGGGATTTATAATTATATTATGACCAGCTAATAAAATGCCGCTAAAGCATTACTTCCACTTTTTGCCGGCCCTTTACAGAAGGCGAATTTTTAGCAAAATTATGGTGGAAGTAATGCTTTGGTAAATAAATTAGAAGAATGCGGGGGATAACATGGCTAAGGTTTCATTCAGTGAGGACCGATGCAAAGGGTGTAAATTATGTACCACTGTATGTCCAAAGAAAATTGTTATCATGAGGACAGACAAAATCAATCAGAAAGGGTTTCATCCTGCGGGTGTAGATGATATGGAAAAGTGCATTGGCTGTGCTTTCTGTGCCACTATTTGCCCGGATTGTGTCATTGAAGTTGAAAAATAAGTTTGACAAAACAAGGGGGGTACAAATTCCATGGGTCAAAAACTTCTTATGAAAGGGAACGAAGCCATCGCTGAGGCGGCACTGCGCGCAGGCTGCAGGCATTACTTCGGATATCCCATAACACCTCAGACAGAAATCGCACATTATATGGCAAAAAAAATGCCTCTTGTAAATGGTACTTTTGTCCAGGCAGAAAGTGAAGTTGCCGCTATCAATATGGTATATGGTGCTGCAGGTGCAGGGGCCAGAGTCATGACATCCTCTTCAAGTCCGGGAATCAGTCTAAAACAGGAAGGATTATCTTATATCGCCGGTGCAGAGCTCCCGGCAGTTATCGTTAATATCGTACGCTGCGGGCCAGGCCTGGGAGGAATCTTACCGGCACAGTGCGACTATTTCCAAGCTGTAAAAGGCGGCGGTCACGGAGACTATAAAATGGTGGTTCTGGCTCCTGCCAGTGTCCAGGAATTGTATGAACTGACGGTAGAAGCTTTCGATATTTCGGACCAATACAGAATCGCTACCATGATCCTGGGGGACGGGATCCTGGGCCAGATGATGGAGGCTGTGGAATTCAAAGAGAAGGAAAGCAGGCTTCAGGTAGAAAAAAATTGGGCTACCACCGGAACAGGGATGAAGAGAAAGAATAATACCATCCAGTCCATCTATATCAATCCTGAACAGCTTGAAAAGCATAATCATAAACTGCAGGCAAAATTCCGTACCATCGAAGAAAATGAAATAAAAGTAGAAACGTATAATTGCGAGGGTGCCGATATTATTGTTGCGGCCTACGGTACGGTTTCAAGAATTGTTAAGAATGTCATTAAGCTGGCGGAAAAGGACGGAATCAAGGTAGGGCTGATTCGCCCCATAACCTTGTGGCCTTTCCCTGTAAAAGAATTTGAAAGGTACGCAGAGACTGCAAAGGCTTTCCTCTCAGTGGAACTGAGTGCTGGACAGATGGTGGAAGATGTAAGGCTGTCTGTGAATGGCAAAAAGCCTGTACATTTTTATGGAAGAATGGGCGGTATGGTGCCCAGCCAACAGGAAATACTGGATAAAATCAAAGAAATCATGAGTCAGGAGGGGAAATGAAATGGCAACCGTTTTTAAGAAACCACATGCGTTAAAGGACTTGTCCATGCATTACTGTCCTGGATGTACTCATGGGATTGTCCATCGTTTGATTGCGGAAGTTATCGATGAATTGGATATCGAGGGGAAAACCGTAGGCGTTTCTCCTGTTGGATGTACGTATAACAACTACGAGTATTTCAACTGCGACATGCAGCAGGCTGCTCACGGTAGGGCTCCGGCAGTTGCAACCGGAATTAAAAGAGTCCATCCGGATAATGTTGTATTTACCTATCAAGGAGATGGGGACCTGGCAGCCATCGGTACGGCGGAAATTGTGCATGCTGCGGCCAGGGGAGAGAAAATCACTACGATTTTTGTGAATAATGCGATTTACGGGATGACCGGTGGCCAGATGGCACCTACCACACTGGTGAATCAGGTTACGACTACCTCTCCTTATGGTAGAAAAACGGAATCCAACGGGTTCCCCATCAATGTATGTGAAATGCTTTCTACGCTGGAAGGTGCTGTATACGTTGAAAGAGTTTCCTTACACGACATCAAAAATATAAATAATGCGAAAAAGGCCATTAAGAAGGCATTCCAGGTGCAGATGGCCGGTAAGGGCTTTACAATCGTAGAAGTACTGTCTTCATGTCCTACGAACTGGGGAATGCATCCGGTCGAAGCCTTAAAGTGGGTTCAGGATGCAATGATCCCGGTATATCCTCTAGGCAACTTTAAAGGAAAGGATTTGGAGGTGTAGGAGCATGGCACAGCAGGAAATTGTAATTGCAGGCTTTGGTGGACAGGGAATACTTTCAGCCGGTAGGCTTTTGGCCTATGCCGGCATGCTGGAAAATAAGAATGTTTCATGGCTTCCTTCCTACGGACCTGAAATGCGCGGAGGAACTGCAAATTGTCATGTTATCATATCGGATGAGCCTGTAGGTTCACCTATATTAAACAGGGCAACGACGTTAATCGTCATGAACGGACCTTCACTGGAAAAGTTCGAGGATATGGTAGAACCTGGTGGAGTCATCATCATAGATAGTTCACTGGTGGAGAGGAAGACCCACAGGACGGATGTGGAAACCTTTGAAATCCCCGCAACTCGGATTGCGTCGGATATGGGTAATCTGACTTATGCAAACATTGTTTTACTAGGTAAGCTCGTAGCAAAGACCGGAGTCGTTTCCAAGGAGAACTTTGAAGAGGCATTAAAGCAGGTACTGCCGAAAAAATACCATGATTTGATACCGGAGGAAATGAAAGCGCTGGAGACGGGGATGGATTATTAAATTGCGTTTTTTGATGCCCGATAGGGCAGGTCTTTGTAAGTTTCCCTCAGAGAGGAAAATGTCACGGAGTGACAGGGGGAGTAAAGGCATATCTTACGGCTGGCTCCCTCCGCCGACTGCGTCGGCACCTCCCTCTGAAGGGAGGCTTTATTCAAGGAACTTTTTTTAATATGGCTCAAATATATAAAAAGGACGTCGATATTTATCAACGTCCTTTTTATTGTTTTAGATATTACACATTAAACAACAAATCTCCGTAAGTAGGCATTGGCCAATACTCAGCACCTACAAGGGTTTCCAGCCTGTCGGCATCCGCTCTCAGCACACCCATCTGCTCGAATACATCAAAGCGATAGAAGGCAGCCTGCTCGTAAGTATCACCATGCAAATCGGTAGCTTTTGCAGTAGACTCTTCAAGAACTGCAATATTCTTCTTCAGGGATGCAGTCAGGGAAGAAACTTCCTTCAGCAGTTCAGCCTGTGCAGTTATATCAGCATCTATGCCGGTAGCTTTGATCGTGTTTATGGAAGCGGCCAGATCTGTTGCAAATTTAATTACAGCAGGCAGGATCTGACGTTTTGCGATATCAAGCGTAGTCAGCGCTTCTATGTTAATGGTTTTTATATAATGTTCAAGAGAAATTTCGTATCTTGAATGCATCTCAACTCTGCTGAGAACCTTATGTTTTTCCATAACTGCCAGGTTCTTTTCTTCCAACAGTGCCTTAATGGACTCAACAGTGGTCTTAATGTTTGGCAAACCTCTCTTTTCCGCTTCAGCAACCCATTCATCGGAATAACCGTTACCGTTAAATACGACTCTCTTATGTTCCTTTACTACTTCCTGCAGCAGTGTTTGTACTTCAGTATCGAAATCTGCGGTTTTCTCCAGCCTGTCAGCAAACTGACCGAGAACTTCAGCTACAATGGCATTCAATGTAAAGTTTGGTGCAGCAATGGAAGCGGAAGAAGGAACCATTCTGAACTCGAACTTGTTGCCGGTGAAAGCGAAAGGCGAAGTTCTGTTCCTGTCGGTAGAATCCTTCGGAAGGGCAGGAAGCGTGGTAACTCCAATCTTTAATTCACCACCGGATATGGAGGAGGTGGCTCCGCCATTTTCAATCTGTTCCAGTATATCCGTCAGTTGATCTCCAAGGAAGATGGAAATGATGGCCGGAGGTGCTTCGTTTGCACCGAGGCGGTGGTCATTTCCGGGATTTGCAGCAGAAACCCTTAGGAGGTCTGCATACTCGTCAACAGCCTTTATAACAGCGCAAAGGAATACGAGGAACTGTGCATTTTCATGCGGTGTATGTCCAGGGTCCAGGAGGTTTATACCGTCGTCGGTTCCCAAAGACCAGTTATTGTGTTTACCGGAACCATTTACACCTGCAAAAGGTTTTTCGTGGAGCAGACAAACCAGTCCATGACGAAGTGCAACCTTCTTCATAGTTTCCATCGTAAGCTGGTTGTGATCTGTAGCAATATTGGTCGTTGTAAATATAGGAGCCAATTCATGCTGTGCAGGAGCTACTTCGTTGTGTTTTGTCTTTGCAGAAACACCCAGCTTCCAAAGCTCTTCGTCAACTTCCCTCATGAAGGCAGCGATTCTTTCTTTAATAGATCCGAAATAGTGATCTTCCAGTTCCTGGCCCTTTGGAGGTTTTGTTCCAAACAGTGTACGGCCAGTGTATATAAGGTCTTTTCTTTTTTCATAGTTTGCTTTATCAACGATAAAGTACTCCTGTTCAGGCCCAACCGTTGTTATAACTCTCTTGGAGGTTGTATTGCCAAAGAGGGCTAAAATACGCAATGCCTGTTTTGAAATTGCTTCCATGGAACGGAGGAGCGGAGTCTTTTTGTCAAGAGCTTCTCCTGTATAGGAGCAGAATGCGGTAGGGATGCAAAGAGTTCCATCCTTTATGAAAGCAGGAGATGTACAGTCCCAAGCTGTATATCCTCTTGCCTCGAAAGTCGCACGCAAGCCGCCGGAGGGGAAGGAAGAAGCATCGGGTTCACCTTTGATCAGTTCCTTGCCGGAAAACTCAAGAATTACTTTTCCGTCGGAAGTAGGCGATATAAAGGAATCATGCTTTTCAGCAGTTATGCCGGTCATTGGCTGGAACCAGTGAGTGTAGTGTGTCGCGCCTTTTTCAATTGCCCAGTCCTTCATTGCGCTGGCAACCACTTCAGCAACGGCAGGATCCAGTGGAAGGCCTCCATCAACGGTCTTTTTTAAAGCTTTATAGGTAGCTTTGGGAAGACGTTCTCTCATAATAGAATCATTAAAAACATTTGAACCGAAAACTTCATTTAATTTACACATTTTAAAATCCCCTCTCGTAATCAATTTTTATTATTAAAACTTAATTTATTTATCTAGTGTATAAAGGAGGTGCAAAAGCAAATAAAAAAGGACGTCAAAAATATTTGAAACGCCCTTGTTCTTCAAATTTATTGAATTTTCTTTTAAACACCATTGTATAAAAGAGATATGAAATTAATCTTGTATATATAATAACGGTTTTCAGGTGAAAATGCAAGATTAAAATTAGAAATATTCAAATTTTAAGATGACAAAAATTTGGAGGTTACATTGGGAATTTTTGTGGAAATAATCAAATAGGATTACAAATCGGCATAATAGTAGTACAATACTGATAATAGGCTTTACAATGCATAATAAATGATAGTCGAATAACAAGGAGGTTCGCATTGCTCTCAGTGGATATAATATCAATTGTTTTTATCGTAATATTTCTGATGCCTTTGCTGTACGGCCTTTTTCGTCCGGTAACCAAGCCCAGGCTGCAATACTTTATTGGAAGCCTGTTTGACAGTCTGGAGTTTTTAGGTGCGCTTTTTTTGTCTATTTATTTTACAGGAAAAATCCTGGCTGCCGGTGGGCAGGAGGCTCAAGGCTCACTATACAAAGGTATTTGGAACCTGCTGCCTTCGGATGTGAAGAATTTGTTATATGGGCAGGGTATATTGGCCTATGTTGTTGCCGTACCTGTGATTCTGCTTTTGCTGCTTATTATTTTCAGGGTTATAACAACTCCTGTTTACAGGCTCATCATAGAACCGGTAACCGGATGGGTATATGATTTTGTTGATAGTCTGGGATGGCTGGGGAGGTCTGTATTAGGTGCCCTATGGAGATTGCCAAGGGCCGTATGTATGGTTTTGATCCTGGGCATCGGATTTAATCTCTATTCCTACTACTTCTACACACCGGAACTGACTAAAATGCTGAACCAATCACCGGTATACCAAGCTTTGTATGATAATGCCATATATCCAGCTATGAATTCAAATATCGCAAAGAGAATTCCGGTGATTGTAAACGATTCCTTTGCTAAAAACACGGCATCCGATCAAAATAATAATGCATCGATGGCTGAGAAGCTTATTGGGCAGCTGGCAGGGAAAAATGTCAAGATTATCGAATACTTTAACGGTGTAACTCTGGATGAAGCCATAAAGTCAAATTCGGAGATCGATCAAACTGCCGTCCGTGTGGCGGGGAATGAGAAAAACAGTACAAAAAAGGCGTACCTGATTTACAAGTGGGTAAGTCAAAATATTAAATATGATTACGAGAAAGCGGAGCGGCTGTCGACAAGCCCCAGCGGAATATCTTCAGGGTCTATCAACGCCTTCAATACACGAAAAGGGGTATGTTTTGACTATTCCGCCCTTTATGTTTCCATGTGCCGTGCCGTAGGATTAAAGGTACGATTGGTCACCGGCCTTGGCTACAGTGGGACAGCCTGGGGGGACCATGCCTGGAATCAGGTGTATTCAGTGGAGGAAAACCGTTGGATTCACGTAGATACCACCTTCGGCTCTGCGGCAAACTATTTTGACAAACCCGATTTTCAGATCGACCATAAATATGATGATATACAAGGAGAGTGGTGAAGAATTGAAAATGGAGAATTGAGAATGGAAAATGGGGATTGCATAGCTTAGTACTAGGATTCTATGCTTAGTGATCCGGTAAAGCAAGTATATGTGATGCGTGCTTATTGATATAATTTTCAATTTTCCATTCTCAATTCTCCATTTTTACCGGCTTCCCATGACCCATCGCTTGCTAATGGTTTTTCCTGTGTATTCTACATCTTCAAAGGTGTAATTTTTAAACCGATGTTCGTGGAGGCAGTTTGATCCCAGAAAACCTTCCATTCGGTGAATATGACCGTTAGCAGTCCGCAAGGGCAATCCGGTGAAACCGGAAAAGCAATGTGTGTGCCCATTATAGGAGCAAACACTATAAAAAAAGTGAAAATGAAAAGAATTGATCCCTATGGTACTGTCCGTATAACCCATCAAAACGTGTTTATGTCCATTTGAAATTTCCGAGTCAAACTTGTATTGATGTATATGGTAAATCATTGAAACCTCCACATAAAAATTTCCATGCTTTATACATTTATAAGTTGTACATATTTATATAATTTATTAAGTGTATATTTTGGAAAAAAAGCATATAATGGAATGTTTGAACTTACAAATTTGTGGTAAATAAAAAAGGGCTTATCCAAGCCGTATTAAATTTTCAAATGTTATTACTTAAATTATAGAAACAAAGAGGTGTCGAGATGAGTTACAACATTTTAATTGGTGGTTCAGCAGGTCAGGGGATGGACACTCTTGCCGGCATTCTGGAAAAGATTTTAAAAAGGAAAGGTTTTGAAATCTTTACGATTAGAGACTATATGTCCAGAGTTCGAGGCGGACATAACTTTATCCAGATCCGCTTTGGAAACGGGAAGTTGTCTTCTCATTGGGATGAACTGGATGGGGTCGTGGCTCTCAACAAAGAAACGATCGATGTACATATTGACAGATTAAAAAAGGATGCTTTTGTCCTTTGTGATGAAGATATCACCCATGATGACGAAAGAGTCATACGGCTTCCATTAAAGTCAACGGCAAAGAATGTAGGAAACCCAAAGGTGTTTGGAAACATAGCTTTAGGTGCATTTCTGGGACTGTTCGGTCTTGGACTCAGTGAAGTTAAAGAGGTCTTGCAAGAGATTTTTGAAAAAGAGGAGATTTTGAATCAGAATGTTTCCGCTGTGAATGAAGGCTTCAAAATGCTCTCCCCTAAATACAATGCAGGTACTGCCGGCAGCGATGATAAAATAATTCTTAATGGCAACGAGGCCATTGCATTAGGCGCGTTGGCTGCGGGATGCAAATTCTATTCCGCCTATCCAATGACACCTTCTACCAGCATCATGAACTATCTGGCGACAAAAATGACCCAGGCGGAGATTGTGGTAGAACAGGCCGAGGATGAAATTGCAGGAATTAATATGGCTATCGGAGCTTCCTATGCCGGGGTCAGGGCTATGACGGGCACTTCCGGGGGAGGATTCTGTCTTAAAGTAGAAGCCATCGGTTTGTCTGCCATGCAAGAAGTTCCTCTCGTAATTGCAAATATCCAACGGCCTGGACCGACTACAGGACTTCCTACAAGAACAGAGCAGGCGGATTTGAAATTTGTTATATCCGCTTCCCAAGGGGAGTTTCCCAGAATGGTAATTGCTTTGAGAAACCTGGAAGATTCTTTTTATCAGACGGTAAGAGCCTTTAATCTTGCCGATAAGTATCAGATGCCGGTGATTCTGTTGGGAGACCAGTATTTGGCGGATTCTACAAATACAATCAAGCCCTTTGACTTTAGTAAAGTGGAGATTAACCGGTACCTGAGCAATGAGGACTTCAACGGAGATAAGGAATACAAACGGTATGAAATCACGGAGAGTGGGATTTCACCACGGATTATACCTGGAAAGGTGCCCGGAAAAGTAGTTTTGGTAGATAGTGATGAGCATGACGAGTACGGCCACATTACGGAATCTGCGGAAGTGAGGGTGGCTATGAACGACAAGCGTCTGCGAAAGATCGAATATTTGAAAGAAGAATTACAGGAGCCGGAATTCCTGGGAGAAGAAAATTTTGATGTTCTTTTATTGGCATGGGGATCCTTGTATGGACCTGTAAAAGAGGCAGTAAACTTACTGAATGCTGAGGACGGGAAAAAATATGGAGCTCTCGTTTTCGGAGATATTTGGCCACTTCCGGAGAAAAAGCTTCAAGAGCTGGCACCAAAGGCAAGTCAGATCATTAACGTTGAGCAGAATGCCACAGGACAATTGGCATCCGTTATTATGGAAGTAACCGGGATACGGTGCAATGACAGTGTTTTGAAATATGATGGCAGACAACTGAGTTCAAAGGAAATTTTTGAGAAGTTGAGGAAATAAATATATTCCACCCAAAACGATATAGCGATATAACGGAGTGTGAATCTCGCTTTACGAGTCTATGGGAGAATCAAAGAAGAAAATAGTGCCCGGCTCGGTATAAGAAAGAAAAATTAACGTTGAATGGAGGACATTGGAATGTGCAATGATAAGTTTTGTACCACGGAGACAGCTTGGTGTCCGGGGTGTGGCGATATAGTGATTCTTGAAGCATTGAAGGAAACTTTGAACCGGATGGGGAAGAAACCTCACGAAGTTCTTGTAGTAGGTGGAATCGGTCAGGCGGCTAAAACTCCACAGTACATAAATTCAAACGGATTTTGCGGATTGCATGGAAGAGCCGTACCTGCGGCTGTAGCTGCGAAAATAGCCAATAAGGATTTGACGGTGATTATTGACAGCGGTGATGGTGATACCTATGGTGAAGGGGGAAATCACTTCATACATAATATAAGAAGAAATGTGGACTTCACTCATTTTGTTCACGACAACCAGATTTACGGGCTGACAAAAGGCCAGGCGTCGCCGACCACAGCGTCCGGGCATGTTACAACAGTTCAGCCTATAGGCTCTGTAAATGAGCCCATGAACCCTTTACTGGTAGCCTTATCCTTAGGGGCAGGATTTGTAGCGAGGGCTTTTAGCGGCGATAAGGAGCATCTGATCTCCATTATGACGGAAGCTATCAATTATAAGGGATATGCATTGGTTGACATTCTTCAGCCTTGTGTCAGCTTTAATAAGGTGAATACGTTCCAATGGTATAACACGAGAATCTATAAGCTGGATGAGAATTATGACTCCAGCGACCGGATGAAAGCTATGGCAAAGGCGATGGAGTGGGGAGACCAAATACCTCTCGGTGTTCTTTATAAGGAAGAAAAGCCTACATATCATGATAAAATACCTTTCTTAAGAGAGGGAGAAGCCCTGGTAGACCGGCAGGTTGAATTGGATAAGGTTAAGGCGTTCATGAATGAGTTTATATAAATCGAAGAATGTTGGTGTCGGTTTTGTTTCCAAAACTTAAAAGATGAAAAAAGCTCTAAATATAAAAGAAGATGAGGAGGTTTGTCATTATGAAAAGTTTAAAAGGAACTCAAACTTTGGAAAATCTGATGAGGGCATTTGCAGGTGAGTCTCAAGCGCGTAACAGGTATACCATGTATGGATCCATTGCCGGGAAAGAGGGGTATGCCCAGATCGAAGCTTTATTCCTGGAAACTGCTGAAAATGAGAGATTGCATGCGAAAAGATTTTTTAACCTTTTAGTGGAAGGATTACAGGGTGAACTGCCGGCTTCCGTGGAAATCCATGCAGAATATCCCGTAGCAAAAGGAAATACGCTGGAAAACCTGAAAGCAGCAGCGGCGGGTGAAAATGAAGAGTGG
Organism: Bacillota bacterium; assembly: GCA_023419605.1. Taxonomy (GTDB): domain Bacteria; phylum Bacillota; class Clostridia; order Acetivibrionales; family JAEZXR01; genus JAEZXR01. The sequence continues at coordinate 273,295 of JAEZXR010000130.1, forward strand.
ACCCGGGCATATCCTGAGTTTGGAAATATTGCTTCACAGGAAGGATTTCCCGAAGTTGCAGCAGCTTTCAAACTGATTACAAAGATCGAGGAGAGGCATGAAGCCAGGTTTTTGAAGTTGGCAGAGAATGTTGCCGATGAAAAAGTGTTTAAAAAGGATGGAAAGGTGTATTGGATTTGCAGAAAATGCGGTCATGTACATGAAGGGATTTCTGCCCCTGAAAAATGTCCGACCTGCCTGCATCCGAAAGGGTATTTTGAAATTTTGGCAGAGAATTATTAAGCAGGAGCCATTTGATTGGCATAGATATGGACGAATCTGTTTCGCTTTGCTATTTCTCAGGTAGTTGCCGCATTTGTGTGAGGGAGCAAAGTGCATAAAAATATTGTTGAGCCGTGACTTGTTGCATTGAAAGGAAATGCAGTCACGGCTTTGCTTTTATTTCTGCCTGAATCTTTTTGTACTTGCTTATAGACAATCCGAAGTATAAATGGTACTATTTACCTGGAATTTATTATAAAACTGAACCTATACCGTCTTTTTTGGTTTGATAAATCACGGGCATAACGAAGCTAAAACCTCTATAATTTATTTGAAGGGAGGGCTATTGATGGAATGGATTGACCGGCTTAACGAAGTAATCAGCTACATAGAAGAGCATCTTGACGGTGAGATAAGTAATGAGGCAATAGGGAAGATTGTGGCGTGTCCTGTTGGGTCATTTCAAAGAACGTTTTCTTTAATAACAGGAATTAGTCTTTCCGAATATATTCGCAGGAGAAAGCTGACAAAGGCTGCTTTTGAATTGCAATCCACAGATTGCAAAGTAATCGATATTTCGGTTAAATACGGATATGAATCATCCGATGCTTTTTGTGTCGCTTTCAAAAAAATGCACGGTATTGCACCTATAACTGCCAGACAGCAGAATATTAAGCTGAAATCCTATCCCTGCCTGTCCTTTACACTTACAATAAAAGGGGATGTAGAGATGAATTATCGCATTGTTGAAAAGGATAGCTTTAAGGCTGCGGGAAAAGTTGTAACTTCATCATTGGAAAACAATATAATACCACAGTTTTGGGATCAGTGCAAAAAAGACGGTACTATTGACAGACTGCATGAAATCGGTGTAAACACTTATACTCTCGGCATGTGTTTCGGCTACAACGATGAAGGTGTAAACGATTATATGGTGGGTATTGAAACAAATAGTGACTGTATAGAGGGCATGAAAACTGTTGTAGTTCCTAAAGCTACCTGGTTGGTCTTTGAATCTGTAGGTCCGGTAAATCCAACGCTTGGAAATACTTGGGGAAGGATATACGGGGAATTCTTGCCCCAAAGCATTTACAAACAGGCAGCACTGCCTACCATGGAAAAGTATTTTAGCAGCGATGTCGATGCGGAAGATTATTATGTCGAAATTTGGATCCCGGTAGTTAAAGAGTAATTTTCCTACCGCATCCGCAGGGGTTCGCAGCAACAATTAAAGTAGTACACGCCAGACGGATAATTACTTTGGAGACAGTAATTACTCTATCTTCAAAAAAATATATACCTAGGGAAAAGCAGCCAAAGGGCTGCTTTTTAATTCACTTCAAATGAGGTTATTTCTGCTTTTCTGTATTCCTTGTAAAATAAGAGTTACGAGGGTGAAGCTGGTGGTTTTTGTTGAATACCTTGTTATAGGCTTCCGTTGAAAACTCAGTATCACCGGTTTTGCTAAGGGCATTTGGTTTTATAAAAATACTGAATTTAGCCACGCATTTATACCTCCTGTATTCTTATTTATCTATAGTTTCTGTTGAGTTTTAAAGTTTTATTTTAGTAAATAGTATCAACAGTGAGATTCCTTTCTAAAGATGCTTTTTATATCTATATATGTAAAGAAAATTCCTAATTTGTAAGATGCTTATAATTTGCATTTTTCGCCTCCGTTTGTTATTATGAGTGTAAGAATTTGTTAAATTTGATTGGAGTTGACTGAAATGGTGATTGTAAAGCATGTATCTACCGGAAAACATTTTATTCTATTAGGAGCCTCCTATTCATATTTTAAAGATTCGAGGCCAAGTTTTTTAGGAGGAGATTTATTTCCTCACGAAGAGCAGGGTGAATTCCACATGACTGCGGTGAGTGATGGAAAAGGGGATATTTACTGGTTTTCCTCCAATGAATTGGTTGTGGTTAAGGTAGATGGGTGTAGTCCCAAAACTATTCTGGAAGAGTTTCAGGGAGAAGAACGGATCGATGGTAATGAGATGGAGGAAATAGAGGAACGCTGCCCCGCCTGTGGGGAAAAGGTAAGGAGCACAGATAAGGAGTGCCCGGGATGCGGTCTGGTTTTAATTATTGAAGGTTAAAGTGAAAAAGAGGTTTGTCTATGGAGGGGATTATCCAGTAGATATTAGCAAGGTTTTCAGTAAGAGCGAATTCGATGAATTAAGAAGGCACGTAAAGGGATAGGAAGGATAATATGTTTGCAGATCCCATCAAGGTTGTTGGAGTACTTTTCATGGTAATTTTAGCCGTGATATATACTTGGGAATTGATTAAGATAATCAGAGGTCAAGCAGTAAAAAACAATGCAGTAATGAAAGGGTTCAATTATATAGAGTGGGTTCCTGAATTGCTTTTTACGATATTTGTATTTAATGCATGGTTGGGAAGATTTGTTATGGATTTTTCCATAAACGTAGGTGCAGGAGTTACCGCTTTCATAATAGGGAATCTTCTGGTGGTGTACCTAAATTATCTATGTTTTAGAAACCGGACTGTGTATCACATCACGGGAGTTAGCATAGAGGATATGGAATGCATCCTATGTTATACCTTGAATAAATATGGTGTGGAATATGAGATGGAAAAGCTTTTAGAGGATTGGAGAAGAAATATCAGGATAAAGGATTGTAATGCCTTTATAAAAATCAGGGAGAGCTTCTCTGGAGCTAGAAAGTTGAAAATGACCTTTTGCAGAGTAAATAAGCTTAACAACTATAAGGAGATTTTAAATCATATTTCAGAGCAACTCAGTCAATATCCAAAGGAGTACAGCTATAAAAGTCGAGCATATGATGTTTTCCTTTTAACTGTTGCGATTGGACTACAGATGTTGATTATATTGCCAGCTGTTTTGATTTGATGCACTTATAAAAGGAAAAGTTAAGTGTAATATGTGGGGAGGGATTGTGTTGATGAAGCTGATATTGGGAGTTATATTAATGATTATAAGTTTTTATGGATTTAAAGCTAGCTTTTGGATGTTGGGAGAAAGTGGGCAAGACCACTCGTTATGGAGTTATAGTCCACCGTTCATAGTTTCGTCCATAGTTCTTTTTAGCAGTATATATTTAGTATTTAAAGGCTATAAGTCACTTGCTCAAAACAAATGAAATGTAATTAAACAAAAATTTTCTTTTGTTTAAAATAAAAAATGATTTGAAATTCAAAAAACCACGAAACCTTCAAGGAGAAGACGAGAAGGTTTCGTGGCTTTTTGTCAATAGAAATAAATTACATAAATTGGTAGACTATTTTGTCTTTATACCTGTTAGATGCCCAATTTTTGTTATTTGTGCAATTTATTGTCTATGTGTGTAAGCGTTTGTCCAAATGCTCTATACGAATTGACGGTTGTTAATGAGTATGATAGCATAAACTCAGGTAAAAATTTTCACAACTGCCGTGGTTATTGTTAGGTACGGTGTAACCGTTAAAAATAAGTACTATATCTCATAAAATAAGTCATGGAAAGTTTAGCTGCACGAAAGTTAAAATTTATGAAGCTTATCTATACCTATTCAGGTACCAAATTCAACTATATAGCAAAAATGTTTCTGTAAGAAGTTCTAAAAAACAGTATTTGAGTTATTTATGCAGGGCTTTATTTCTCTAAAGCCTTTATTAACTATACGCATTTACGGGAAAGGAGGTGTTATTATGATGCGGCTATTTACCCTGTGCATTTGCGATATGCCTTATACATAGGGGCTGCACAGCTGTCAGGGCAGATTCGCAAATTAAACTGGACTGGTAAGCAAATTCGTTTACCCGGAAATCAGCACATTAATTTTATTCAGAAAAAATTTACAGGAAAGAATAAGGAGGCTAAAGTATGGTAAAAAAGACAGTGAAGACGATTATTCTATGTTTTCTAGTATTTGCCCTCACTTTTACCGTTGCAATCCCCCAGCAAATCAGTTTTGCTGCTGAGGATACTTATCAGCAGCGGTTTATGGAGATGTGGAACAAAATTCATGATCCTGCTAACGGATACTTCAATTCCCAGGGTATTCCTTATCATTCGGTGGAAACGCTCATATGTGAAGCCCCCGACTATGGGCATGAAACCACAAGTGAAGCATTCAGCTATTATATGTGGCTGGAAGCCATGTATGGAAAATTTACCGGCGACTGGACAAAATTTGCCAAGGCATGGGACATTACAGAACAGTATATGATCCCCTCTGATCAGGATCAGCCGGCTACCAGCATGAGTAGGTATACTCCTAGCAAACCGGCGACGTATGCGCCGGAATGGGAATTACCCAGCCTCTATCCGGCGAAATTGGATTCCAGTGCACCTGTAGGCGTAGACCCGATTCATAATGAACTTGTGTCTGCTTATAACACAAGCAACATATATGGAATGCATTGGCTCCTTGACGTGGACAACTGGTATGGCTTCGGACAGCGCGGAGACGGTATATCAAAACCCTCCTTTTTTAACACCTTCCAAAGAGGGTCACAAGAATCCGTATGGGAAACCATACCACAGCCGTGTTGGGATGCCATGAAATTCGGCGGCAAGAATGGATACCTGGATCTTTTCACCGGGGACAGCACCTACGCAAAACAGTTTAAGTATACAAATGCACCGGATGCCGATTCCCGTGCTGTACAGGCAACTTACTGGGCAAACCAGTGGGCAAAGGAACAAGGCAAAGATGTCAGTACCTATGTTGGCAAGGCGGCCAAAATGGGCGATTACTTAAGGTATGCAATGTTTGACAAGTATTTCAGAAAGATAGGAACGCCTTCAGCGGCTGGAACAGGATATGATGCGGCTCACTACCTGCTTTCATGGTACTATGCCTGGGGGGGTGCACTGGATGGCGGCTGGTCTTGGAAGATCGGAAGCAGCCATAACCATTTCGGGTACCAGAATCCTTTAGCTGCATGGGTATTGTCAACGGATCCCGCATTTAAACCTAAATCTGCAAATGGCGCAACCGATTGGGCAAAGAGTTTGACAAGACAGCTTGAGTTCTACCAGTGGCTGCAGTCTTCAGAAGGAGCCATAGCAGGCGGTGCAAGCAATTCCAATAATGGGCGCTATGAGCCTCTTCCTGCCGGAACCTCTACTTTCTATGGCATGGGATATGAAGCGAATCCTGTGTACCATGATCCTGGCAGCAATACCTGGTTTGGATTCCAGGCATGGTCCATGCAGCGCGTTGCCGAGTATTATTATAAAACAAAGGATGTAAAGGCAAAGAATCTTCTGGACAAATGGGCCGCATGGGTCAAAACCCAGGTACTCCTTAAGGCGGATGGAACTTTCGAAATACCTGCATCCATTGACTGGGCAGGACAGCCGGATACATGGACCGGTACCTATACCGGAAATCCAAACCTCCATGTCACTGTTACAGCATACGGAACAGATCTGGGCATAGCCGCATCACTGGCCAATACACTGCTCTATTACAGTGCTGCATCCGGTGACGACCAATCCCGTGTAGTTGCGAAGGAATTGTTAGACCGTATGTGGAACCTTTACAGGGATAGCAAAGGGCTGTCGGCTCCTGAAACACGTGAGGATTATAAACGTTTCTTCGAGCAGGAAGTCTATGTACCTTCAGGCTGGACCGGAACCATGCCGAATGGTGATGTCATCAAGTCCGGCGATAAATTTATTGATATACGCTCCAAGTATAAAAACGATCCTGATTGGCCAAAGGTTGTAGCTGCTTACAATGCAGGTACCGCTCCTACATTTAACTATCACCGTTTCTGGGCACAGTGCGACATCGCTATAGCAAATGGAGTTTATTCCATGCTTTTCGGCACGCCTTCCAATAACTCCAGCATCAGTCCTACAACGGCTGCCTTTGATAAAAATGTATCCAAGCAAACGGATGTTGCAGTTACAATCACGCTCAACGGAAATACCTTTAATGGAATTAAGAATGATACGACAGCATTGGTATCCGGTACGGACTATACTGTATCTGGCAGTACTGTAACCATACTGAAGAGCTACTTGGCAAAGCAGGCGGTAGGAACAACGAGCCTGACCTTTGATTTCAGTGCAGGGATAGACCCTGTTTTAACAATTGCAGTGACAGATACAACTCCAAGTGCAAGCATCACCCCTACAACAGCCACCTTTGATAAGAGTACCTCCAAACAAACGGATATTGCAGTTACAATAACGCCGAACGGCAATACCTTGAATGGGATAAAGAACGGTACGGCGGCATTGGTATCCGGTACGGACT
>JAEZXR010000136.1 GCA_023419605.1 Bacillota bacterium
GGGCGAAGCCCGCAAATTTTTGACAATTTGTCAATACTTTTTATATGTGTTTGTAAAAAAATAAGATAAAGATACTCTTTACTATGAAGTATCTTTATCCTATTAATTGCTTAACTAAATGACATTGCCCTTGTGGTAGACAGTTAAAATAATAAAACTGTTTACTCAAGGGGGGCATATCAGATTGGAGACTTCTGCTAGCATTATATTTACCAAATTTGTAATAAGCAAGCATATAGCATTGGTTCTTGGAGAGCAAGCAAAGCCCCCTATAATAAATGTTCATACTGTGCATTTTTGAGTGATTCGTCATCGTCGCCAATCATGTGGCAGTAGTTCACGGATAGTCACTATTACACCTTTCTCAACCATTACTTCCGTGTTCAAATTATCACTGTGAATCTGGCTTATAAATTCACGGCAACGACCACAGGGGGGCATAATATGTCCGTCCCGCCCAACAGCAATCATTTTTAATACATGGCTTTCACCGGCAGTTATCATAGCAGCTGCTGCAGCATGTTCAGCACAAAAGCCCATAGAACAAGCGGTATCAATACACACGCCCATATACACATTTCCACTATCGGTGAGAATAGCAGCTCCCACTCCTCCAGCGTCAGCATATTCAGAAAGTTTACGTGGATTTATTACCGATTTTGCTTTTATATAAAGTTCATCAAAACTCATATCTACCGTGCTCCTTTAATAATTTCCCAAGCATATCAATTTAAAACAACTTTGTACCAGTCTATTATAACATAAAGTACTAACGCTATTTTGAAAAGACGACATCAACTATATCATGGCGGTATACCCGATAAAGGAGGTCGGGGCTCATGGTGGAGGAAATCGCACCTGCCACGATAAAGAAAATCCTGGGAGGTTACGGATTTTCGCGGCAGGTTGCCTGATGTGCCCAATCCTGCGGATAGGCTTCCTACTTAGTGTAGTATTTTTCATAATATCCTTAGTCTAATATGAATATTATTACGCATTTCTTTAGAAAATACGTATATACAAAAGAAGTAATTGGAGAAAGTAATACCTTCCAGGAGAAGCTTACCAATGACTGGAAGCATTTTAAATATCATATGGATACTATTTATAGTTTTTACGCTATTCCCTCTTTTTAAACAAAGAAATGTAATCCAGGCAAGAATTAGGAAAATCAAAGAAATCTTCCTGTTTCTGTAGGACTTTTTAGGGAAATCTATGAGTTGATGGAGCTTTATCCTCAACCTGAGCAACGAAGGCCGTCAGTCCAGTATATACCTGTTCCGTACAAGAGAGTGGACAGGGCAAATGATAATCAATAAAAGGAGAAAGGAAAAGTAATATGGATTTAAATACCTTCAAAAATAAAATCATCACAAACGTTTATCATATGGATCCCCAGAGGGAAGTTCCTATGCACAATCACCCTAAACATGATGAAGTATTCTACTGCATCAGAGGTGAGGGGCTTGGCATATTGGAAGATGTGGAAGTCCAGTTGGAACCTGGCAGGACATTTATTGTACCCGCGGGAATAATGCATACAGTGAAAACGCATCACGATCTCGTTGTATGCTCATTCCAGATACCACCTGTCGAGGATTCGCTTGATGAATAAAACGTTATATAATGCAGGTATTGTTATCAAATCAATTCCCCGTGCCTGGTTCTGTCAATTATAATATATGTCGTTTGCTCCCTTAGTACAGAATATTCGTATCGACCTTTAGGAATACTATTTGGGAAGAGTGTAACATAATGGATAAAAGCGGGATTTGTAATTACAGATGCAGTAGTCTTATACATGAAAGGGTGATTTTATGTCTTTGATGCGATATTTATATAGCCGGTTAGCAGATCAAATGTTGGAGAAATTGGCTGACATGAAAATGGTGAAACTGCCGACTTCTGTTGATAACTATTCCTTTATTAAGTTTATGGGAATTGCTGAAAGAGCTAAAAACGGGAAACCTTTAAGTGAACCCCTCGGTTCCACTCTGAATTTTAGAGACTTTCAGGACCTCATGTTCCTACCTAACATTTTTCCACTTCCTGACGGTACACCACTTAATAAAAAAGTAACCATAGGCAAGAGAGCAAAAAAACCAATGGAGCTCCCAGTACCATTTATGATCGCTGCTATGGCTTATGGGTCATCTGTTAGTATGAAGGTTAAACTGGCGTTGGCAGAGGCATCCTTAGCTGTAGGTACAGCGACTAACTCAGGGGAAAGCGGTTTCTTGGCAGAAGAAAGAGAAATCGCAAAGCTTTATGTAGTTCAATATAACCGTGCCGGTTGGGGAAATGCCCCTGAACAATTGAAACAAGCCGATATGATTGAGATTAAAATAAGTCAGGGGGCCAGCGCTGGAGACGGGTATAGTATAGGGCACGAACTTATAGGGGACGAACTTAGAAAACATTTAAAACTTGAAGAGGGGCAGGATGCTGTAATGCCTACCCGCTTTTCAGATATAAACAATGAAGAAGACCTTAAGAGCAAGGTAAGCCAGCTTCGTGAATTAACAGGTGGTGTGCCAATTGCCGTAAAAATAGCAGCAGGAAATATTGAAGCCGACTTGGAAAAACTGCTTTATGCCGGAGTGGATGCTATTGTATTAGACGGTGCCCAAGGAGAAACTGCAGGAAGTGCAGAGATTACCATCAATAACTTTGGTATTCCCGCGTTATATGCTCTTGTAAGAGCAGTTGAATACCTTGAAAAGAAGGGTGCTAAGGACAATGTATCTCTTATAATGACAGGCGGCTTCCGGGATTCTGCCGACATGTTGAAAGCTATTGCGCTCGGAGCTGACGCCTTTTATTTAGGCTACCCGGTAGATATTGCTGCTGCTTACACACAGTTTAACCGTCTGCCCCCAGGTTCCAGCCCTACCGATTTATATCTGTATGACGGTAAGCATACGGAGCTATTCGATGTAAAAGAGGGGGCCGACTGTGCGGGTAACTTCTTAAAGGCACTAGCAGAGGAAATGGATATTGCTTTGCGGTGTCTAGGCAAGGATTCCATACAAAAACTGTCAAAGGAAGACCTGGTTGCAATGACTCAGGATATGGCACAGATTACCGGAGTAAAATTAGCTCATCCGATTCATTAGATAGCAGCTTGAATATTATAGAGATATGCAGGCTGGTGCTCATCTACTTATAGTTACCTTAAATTTACTTGTTGTGCTAGTTGCAAGGAAAGCTTCATGGAAGGTGGCTTCACTGACCAACGAATATCCGCATCAGCGGCATATTCTACCTTGATTCGCTGCGCAGCAATTCATTGAGGAATACCACTAAGGGAAGCGACTTTACGCTCGCGCCCTAGAGACATTTCCCTCAAAGTCGTCTGAGCGTTGCTATTGAAGCAGCCTGGAATGACGCTTTCCTTAGCAAAACTAGCACAACAAGTTAAATTTATTGTAAACTATATAAGCATCAAGATAAACTGCCCACTGGAATCCGCACCTGCTGAAACACTTGGAGCCTTAGCTATACAAATTCGGAGGGAACTTAGCTGATTGTATTTAGCATGTATATGGTTGTTGAGCAATCCTCTACACTACGATAAATGCTTTCATACTAAATATGTACGATAACAGGTGTTTTATACCTCTTATACCTTTAACATGCATGCTGCAGCAGGCTCGAACATTTTCCCCTTTTCACCCCAAAAGTGCTTAAGCACTTAAAATCCAATCTGCTGAAGCATTTGAAAGATCGGTAAGCCTCAGTGTCGCAGATTTATTTGCAGATGCGGCCCCTACCCCTAAAACCTTCATCCCTGCCGAAAGTGCTGCCTCAACACCTGCATCGGCATCTTCAATTACAAGGCACTCTTGAGGGGAAACGTTCAAAAGCTCTGCCGCTTTTTGAAAAACCTCCGGGTCCGGTTTGCTCCGTAGAATGCAGTTTCCATCCACCACCACTTCAAAGCTGTCCTTAAGCCCGACCTGCTCTAAAATTAAAGCCGTATTCTTGCTGGAGGATCCAATGGCTACTTTTATACCGGAATTTTTTAACGTATCCATCAGCTTTGCCACACCCGGAAGAATATCCCCCGGAGTAAGGCACTGGATAAGATCCCTGTAATATTTATTTTTTCTATCTGCCATTTCCGCTATCTGCTGCGTAGGGTACTCCTTCGATGCTTTTTCAAGAATGATATCAACGCATTGCATCCGGCTGACCCCTCTCAAACGGTCATTAATGGTACGGTCAAAATAAATCCCCTCTTCATCCGCCATTCTCTGCCAGGCCTTATAGTGACATTCATCCGTAGATACAATGACACCATCCAGGTCAAAAATAACTGCCTTTATCGTATCTGTTTGTTTTTCTTCCATATAGCCGTCCCCCTATTGCATTTCTAATGTTTTTTGAACTCCGTTATGTGTAATGGTAAGCGCATCGCCCCTAAGAAGCTCATATTCGGTCCCACCTTTGTTTACAGTAATTTTAACCAGCCTGCCCTTGTACCCGATTTTAAAGCTGTATTCCTCCCAGTTCTCAGGAAGATAGGGTGTAAAGTGTAAAACATCTTCAAATACCCGCATACCGGCAAATCCATTTACAATACACATCCAGGTGCCGGCCATATTTGCGGCATGTATACCGTCCTTGGTGTTTCCATGAGAATCATCCAGGTCCATCCTTGCTGTCCCCATAAAGTAACTGTATGCTTTTTCATGATATCCGATTTCACTGGCCATCACGCTAAAAATGGCTGTAGATAGGGAAGAATCATGCGTTGTAATCCCCTCATAATAGTCATAACTTCTCTTTTTCTCCTCCAGGGAAAACCTGTTGCTTAAAAAAAACATACCCAGTATAAGGTCCGCCTGCTTACACACCTGATGCCTGTAAATTACAAGGGGGTGATAATGCAAAAGCAGCGGATAATTGTCCTCCGGAGTATTTTTAAAATCCCATGGAGCTCTATCAAGAAAAGCATCGTCCTGCAAATAGATCTGCATTTCTTCATCATAAGGAATATACATTTTATCTGCCGCTTCTTGCCAGAATTCCAGCTCGGAATCCTCCAGCCCGATTTTTTCAGCCAGCATGTGGTACTCCTCCGTTTTACTTTCCTTCATCCATTTTACAACTTTGCATGCGTACAGAAGGTTTTCCTCTGCCATGAGATTTGTGTAGCAATTGTTATTCACTATAGCGGTATATTCATCCGGCCCGGTTACACAGTTAATGCAAAATTTATTCCCCTTATGCGGTATGAATTCCCCCAGGTCCGCCCATAGCCGGGCTGTTTCAATAAGAATTTCAGCTCCAAAGTTTACAAGGAATTCATCATCTTCGGTAGCCTCCATATATCTTTTGACGGCAAAAGCCACATCCGCATCAATATGGTATTGAGCCGTACCCGCCGGGAAGTATGTAGAGCATTCCTCTCCATTGATGGTTCTCCAGGGAAACAACGCGCCTCGCTTATGCGCCATCTGCCTTGCTCTTTCCCTGGCTTTGTCCAACGTCAGGTACCTGTATTCCAGAAGCTTTCTGGATATCTCCGGGTTGTTGTATATAAAGAATGGAAGAATATAAGTTTCGGTGTCCCAGAAATAATGGCCTTCATAGCCTTCGCCGGTCAACCCTTTTGCTCCGATATTGGTCTTTCCGTCTCTTCCCACCGATTGAAGCAGGTGAAAGATATTCACCCGGATTCCCTGCTGGAGAGCGATATCCCCTTTGATCTCTACGTCCGACGTAAACCAAAATTCTCTTAAAGAATCTGCCTGTTCCTTTTTCATCGATCCAAAGCTGCTCTTAGCCGCATTTGCAGCAATATTGGCGGTGACCCCCGGAAGTTCAGTCTCCGCAAAATCCCAGGAGGTAGTGTACGCTATATATTTGGTAAGTTTGATCCCTTCCCGCCGTTTTGCTTCAATTGTGTATTCCGTAGCAACGGAAAACTCCTTTTCAATACTTTCCGAGGTAAATTTGCATTGCGTCTGGAGTCTGTTCTCCATGGCACAGGCAAGCGTTAACTTTGAATGAACCGTTCCCTGGACGATTCCTCCCGAGTCTCCTTGCGCCCATTTGTCTTTGACGTTCAGTACTCTCCCCGTAAGCCCTGAGCCTACGCGGGGGTCATTATCCGCCGTAAGGTTTGTCACATCCCCGTCCAGCGCCGATATAAGCACGACTTTTCCGTCAAAGTTTACAGGAATGATCTCATATTCTATTGCCGCAACATGCTTGTTCTTTAAGGAAACCAGTCTTTCTATCTTGATTTTCGCTATTCTCCCCTTTGGTGAACACCATACCAGCGTTCTGGTCAGCACCCCTTCCTTCAAGGACAACACCCTGCTGTATTCCTTCACTGTTCCTTCCAGCATACTAAACTCTTCATCCTCTATAAAAAGTTTAATACTCTTACTGTTGGTTACATTCAGCATGGTCTGGCTCTTTTCCGGAAATCCATAGGCAATCTCGGGATATTTAACGGTTTCAGTTTCATAAAAGCCATTGATATAGGTACCTTCCAGTCCCGTCCCCGCAGGACCTTTATATCCTTCCTCAAAATTCCCCCGGAAACCTATATATCCGTTCCCCAGAGAAAACATGGTTTCATTCCGGTAATTGTTTTCCGGCAAAAATTTTTCTTCTACCAGTTCCCACTCACTATAAGGATAAATTACTTTCGTGTTTGTTTGCTTTTTCATCATCGTTCCACAACCCCCATTGAGATTTTATATCGTTCCACGCAGCAATAAATGCCAATGCTTATACACGCCCTTAAAAGGCTTGCCCATCAACATATGCAGGATTTTCAATGTCTTACATCCTATAAAACCTTTTAAATTTTCCTCCTCAAAGCTTTTTCTGCTGATGTCCACTACGTTAATTCTAGCTATTTTATAAAAACCTTTGAATAAAATAATTTCATAAATTGTTTAAAATCTTTTACTCTTATAAATTTTATAGAGATAACAAAACAAGCTCTCTGAAAAAGCAAAATAAAATCAATTTGGGAAATGGAAAAAACTCACTTGTAAAATGCTTATTATAGGCATATAATAATACAAACACCCGTTCTGCATTTGGAGGGATTTTATGCCATTCGGATTTGAAAGAAAGCAATATGAGAATGAAGCCGCAAGCAGTGACAACAATAAAGACGGGTCCTTGATACCGATAGAAGTAATTGCTCTGAATCGGATAGATGGAACCATGGTTCCAAAAGCCTTAACCTGGAACGACCTTCTCTACCCGGTTGACAGGGTTATTAAGATGCAAAAAGCCAGCAGTCTTAAGACGGACGGCTTCGGATGGCGTTATCTTTGCCAGATTCGTAATAAGCAGGTATATCTATTCAGGAAAGATGCGCATTGGTTTCTGGAGGGCAAGTAAAGCCCTCCTACTAATCTTTTAATTATTATAAATAATGGAATTCTCTCCAAGCCATTCATCATCTTTCCTGGCAAAAAAGGCTTCGGAAGTTTGAAAGCCTACAGTCTCGGGTCTACCGGCTCACTTTCAAGCGCCTGCACTCCGAATACACATTCATGCACTCTATAGAGTGGTTCATTCCTTACAAACCGTTCAAGCGACTCTATTCCAAGTGCAAACTCTCTAAGAGCCAGCGAACGTTTCTTTCCGGGTCGATATCAATCATCCGCGCCTGTAAACCTCTCCCTTGTGGCTTCCAGGTAAAAAACGTGTGTCTTTCCGTGATTCAACTCAAATGTTTGCGGCCTTGACGGATTCTTATATAATAGATACCCTAAATCCGTTGCAGGCGGTTGAGTATAAGTAATTGTAAGTAACATAGTTACACCTCTTTGTTCTCATTTTTGAATAACATTATCCATTTAGTTACAGACAAAAAGTTTGCAACCTATTCCATTTGAAAATTTTCATTACTCTCTAGATTTATTGATATGATATAATCTAGAATGTCCATCTTAACAAATACGCCATGCACTTAATCCGCCTTCTGGTGACAGGAACGGAAATTCTCGAGGGTAAGGGCGTCAACACTTATAGGGAAAAGGAACGCGGACTTTTTCTGGATATACGAAGCGGAAAATATAGTTATAATGAGGTATTTGAAATGGTGAATGAGTATGAAAGGCACTTTACATCGGCAGCTGCGAATACCTCTCTTCCTGAAGAACCGGATTACAAGCAGGTGGAAGAATTAATGATAGAGATTTACGGTAAATTGTTATTATAGAATTATAACCGTATTGCAACCCCCCCTGCTTTTTCACTCTATGGTATTAAAAATTATATTTTTTTCCCCCAGCTCTTTAAAGCTTATGTATAGTAAGCTTGAGCTGCTGTCAAATTCTGAATAGCCCCCCTGTTTATATCCGTCAAGCTCTCAATCTCCCTGACGGATAAGCTATATCCTTCTCTTTGGGTTACTTTACACAGCTTCTTCATAATATTTCTTGCATCTTCATACCGTAAGAAAATGCGCATCATCCTCGAAATTGTCCTTCCGGCCTACAGTAAGTATTATTTTCTATAATCAATCATAGTATTTTATCCTCTACTGGTTTACAACATAATTCCTGGGTGGCACTACTACCACCCAGGAATTACCCATTGAACATATTGTAGGATTAAACTTTACTGTTCACTCTGTTGCTGCCTCACCTGTGCTGTCTGTGACTATATTACCTTTGCTTTCATCTATAGACACGTCAGCCTCATTAACACTTGATTTCCAGATCCCGATGAGAGCCTTTGCGTCAAGGTTTAAGATTTCTTTTGCTTTATTGGATATCCGGCCATCCATAGACGGATTATTCAGGTGTTTTATAAAGTCTTCCATGTGCTTTACAGCCTGTTTAAGTTTTTTACCTTCATAGAACTTTCTTGCCTGTTCCAAGTTATTGGTCAACTGAGGAACCAATGGTCCGGATAGGTCTTTGGACACTACAAAACCGTCGATCAATCTTTTTATTGATTTGGGGCTTGTAGTAACACTGAGGGTAACTTTATTGGACTTCACCCTAATACCGTCCAGTGTCACTGCTGCATAAAGCTCTGCAGTACCAACATTTTTAGCTGTAATCACACCATTTTCTACCGCTATTACATCTGGTCTGCTGCTTACGTATTCAATTTTAGCATTACCGCCTGTCAAATCAGCAGCCTCACCGTCCGGCCGCAGAGCCTTCAAGGTGCTATCAGGCTTCTGGTTTCTCTCCAATGTGGTGCTGGCTGCTGTCAGATTCACCTCAAAGGGCGGAGCATATAATTCCAGCTCATAGATTCTTGCAGCCTGATCGGAGTTATTGGTGGGCGTTACAATTAAAAGCCTTGCATATCTTGCAGTGAATGGGGTATCCAGGAACCTGTAGGTTATGCTTGCGGTGTTGCCGGTAACCGAATCCACATCGGTCCAGTTAATACCATCGGAACTCTTCTGCAATTTAAAATCTCTGGTGTTGTACCCTGTGGCTTCCCCGCCGAAGCCTGCATGCTTTACAATCCACCCATAGATGCTGTACTCCTGGCCTAGATCGACTGCCAGCCATTTATTCGGGAAATTAACGGTATTATGGCACCATTTCGTGGTTCCAATGCCATCTACCGCCATTGCTGGTGCTTCGTTATTAGTAACATAGGCGCTGGCCGTAACCGTTTTCTTCAAGGCCACATTGGGACCTAACTTAATTACTTCTGCTGTGACTGTCATAGGTTCTGCGCCTATTGTAACTGTAGTGTCAACTGCATACGGGTCTGCTACCGGACCGGTCCACTTCTTGAATACGTGGCCTGGAGGAACAGACGCTGAAATTGATATGACCGAACCTTCCGGATAGCTTCCGCTTCCGGTCCCGTTATTCACGGTCAGTGGTTTCAAATTATTAAGATGGTCGGCATATAGTTCGAACTCATATATTCTCGCAGCAGTGTCCGATGAATTTGTAGGTTTCGTTATATAAAGCCTTACATATCTTGCGGTAAAAGGATTTGTGACCCTATCGGTTATGTTTTCCGTGTTATTGGTCACTGAATCCGCATCGATCCAGTTAGTACCGTCAGAACTCCTTTGCAATCTGAAATCACGGGTGTTCCAGCTGGCGCTTTCTCCCCCTTCGCCGGCATGCCTCACTACCCATCGGTTTATAGTATATTCCTGTCCCAGGTCGACCTTCAACCACTTGTCGCCGGAACCCGTCGCACACCATTTACTGTTGCTGCCGCCCGAATAGGCTGATACTAAACCGTCAACCGCCTTTTGCGGACCTTCTCCCGATACGGACGAACTGGCTGTTGCAGTTTTACCCAAAGCCAGGTCTGTTCCAATATGGGTTAATACTGCCGTAACTGTTACGGGCTGTGTACCTATAGCAACTGTAGTAGTCCTTGCTTTCGGATCTTCCACCGGTCCTTCCCATTCCTTGAACATGTATTCTACAGGGACTATGGCGGAAACCGTTGCACTTACACCTTCCGGATATGACCCGGACCCGGTTCCGTTATTTACTGTAAGCGGATACATCACCGGTGCAGTCTTTTCATCATACAGAACTCCTGCCGGTACGGTATCATCGTTGCCGTTATTGGAAGCGGTCATGGCAAACACCAGAATATTACTGTTGTTTGGCAGTGTAATTGTATTTGCACCTTCCTGTAAATCAATCCTGTATTTAAACATATAATCAAAATCATAGGCACTGTTGCCAGGCACCGATACGGGAGATGAAGGTGTTGTGACCTTCGGATTATGAGTATGGGTTGCCACCCATGCTGCCGCATCCCGTTTAATACTACCATAAACTCCATTTGCGTAGAGATCCCATGTCCCTACATACTGCCTGTAGTCCTCAACCGTAAGATTTACCGGTGTACCGTTAACCTTGAATGTGTCTGTTACATCACCGGCAGTGGATGCTGCCAGCAAGTACACCTGCTTATAACCGGCAGGTACTGAAATTTCCTGGCCGCTGCAGGCTACCGCATTGTTTTGTCCGTCTGTTTTTGGACCTGTCCGGAACTGTATTCCACCGCTTGTAATGGTATCGGGCAGAAGTTCAGCAGGTATTGAATTTTCCAGTGTATCCAGTGCACCATCTGTCTTGCTGCTATCGAAAGTAACCACATCCTGATTGTAAGGGAGTGCGATCGTTTCCGAGGCAGGCGCGCTTATGGCCGAAGAAGGTGCCGAAAGTGTTATTGCAAATGTCTTGGGCTTATAAGTACCTATGTCAAATACTAGTTTTCCGTCCTGGACTACTGCCGGACCTACCGCGTCTTCAGCACCGTTGACCTCTCTGGCGCTTGCTATACCGTTCCCCATGGATAAAACAACGTTTGAGGCTGGGCTTCCGCTGGTTTCCTGCACCCTGACGATGTATTCCCGACTGTCCTCCGCCTGTTTAACTGCTTTAACAGTTACCTTCGGATTACTTACACGTAAGAAGGATAAAGCCTTTCCCAAATCTCCGGCATGCGGTACAGTCTGGAATGCTTTCAAAGGCTGATTCAATCTTTCTCCCTGCGTTACGGTTTGACCGCTAACCCAGTTTCCGGTGTGACCGTATAGGGAATAAGTAAACCTGTTTTCACCAAAGTCCTGTGTATCCTGCTTATTATTGCCATAGGTTGCTACAGGCGTGTGTATCAATGTAAGCCTGAGCTGATTGTCCGCCGGCTTATCCCAGCCATACTTGCAATCGTTCAATATGCTTACACCATAATTACCTGCTGTATCCGTGATGTCCGCCCACTGCTGCGCCGGTACTTCATATAAAGCCGGTTTATTATTTCCTCTTTGAATCGTACCAAGTCCAAGGTCATAGGTTGCGTTGGGATTTGAAACTGCGAGGGGGAAAGACACCTTTAAATTAGCCGCTTTTGTATACCAGTTAACATTATTGGCCACATCCACACGCTGTGAATCATCCCCCGCAGTCAGATGGATTGTCTGCACATAGGTGGACCCTAACGCTTTGCGCGTGACCTGGAGTGCAACCCTTGCAGGCCCGTTTTCCACTATTTTAACCTCTGCCGGCCCGCTTACGTATGCCTTTGGAGCGCTGGCTACATCATTATACATGATCTCCCATGACGGCCATGATGTTGAGCTATCATTCAGCAGTTCCAGCCTCGAAGGGGCTGACAAAAGCTCTTTATTGTTTACTTTGTCAAATACACTGGCGATATCTCCGTCGGAATTAATTACCACTTTATAGTAATTGTTCTCCAACGTTGAGTTGGTCACCCTTAATCCTGTTGACATTGTACAGGGTGAGCCGGAAGGCCTTACATCATATGTCTTGTATCCTACCGAAGGCATATCTGCCAGGAACAATACCGTTGCACTGTTTCCATCCACGGCGCCAAGCTGTGAAGGCACTTCATTCCCCTTGGGATCATATACCTTTACGGCCGAGGGTACTCCTGACGGGAAGTTCACCTTTGCTTCTACTATGTCCTTACGTGCCTTTGAAACCGGATTGTATACTACCACAGGAATGCCGGCAGCAGATGTATCCATTGCACGGGTTATTGCACCCACTCCATTTGTGAGTTCCTGGGAGAATTGATTCAGCGATAGAATATAGTCATTCCAGGCGATCATATAGGCCGAAGGCAAACTTGTTCCTGTAATGTCGTCATGGAATTGATGCCAAATAAAACGCTGCCAGGCCGTATCCAGCTGCTGTTTCGGATAAGGTGCTCCTCCAAGCCAGTCTGCCATGACGCTGGCCCGTTCCGTTGCATCTGCGAGAAGTTCATTTTGCCTGTTAAGCCTTTTGGATATGGTCCTCGAGGTATAGGAGCCCACTCCATGCGTACTCATTACCAGTTCGTTATTCCATGAAGGAAGTTTATCAACCAGTCCTTGCGCTGCCAAATCTCTGAAAATCCGGTCTGCGGGTGAGCTCAGCACCTGAAGGCCCGTTGTAGGATTAACACCATTATTGATATCCTGCTGTACTATATTTACAGAACCATCGGTAGGAGATCCGCCGGTATCACCGGTCCCATAATATTTATAAGCCGCATAGATCCCGTATTTACTACCCAGGGAATTAACATAGTTAACCCATGTGGGATCGGTAGCTACCGATTGGGAAATGGATGAGCTGTAGCTTCCGGGATTTACGGCTGAAATCAGATAGGAACCATCTACGCCATACCATTTTCCAATATCGAAAGGAATACCGTACGCTGAACCCCAGGTTAATTTCTGGGTCGAAAACCCTGTCAGTCCCATATGGGATGCAATGGATGGAAGCGCATATCCAAAGCCAAAGCAATCGGGGAGGAATATATCGGTACTTGTTTTGCCGAATTCCTTCTTGAAGAAGCCATTTCCATAGAGGATATTGCGCATAAGTGCTTCAGGCGAAGGTACGTTAACATCTCCTGCCTCCCACGCACTACCCGTCACATTCCAGCGGCCCTGCTGTATGTAGTTTTTAAGCTGCTGGTACTGAACAGGGAAATATTCCTTCATTAGAGCATACCGGAATGCACCCTCAAAACTGAATTTATAATCAGGATATTTTTCAAATAATTCAAAGTTGTTGACCAGAGTTTTTGGAATATAAGAATTTATTGTGGTTCTTACATCCCAGTTCCATTGCGTATCAAGATGGGCAGTGGCTACCGTATACACGGTTTTATCCTTCGTCAGGTCTGCAGCAAGAACACCGGGTGAAAGAAGTGTGGAGGTAAAAAATGTCGATAATACAACCGCCAGGAGCCCCTTTTTCTTGAGCCATTTCATTTTAAACATGTAAATCCTCCTCTACTAATGTTTTTTAAGAAAGCTTTACTAAGTATAAGCGGATTGGCAACTGCTGATTTGAGCATCATACAGCCAACAGTTCCAGCGCTTTACGAGGCACGAATCGGCCAAGTTCCATCCGAATTTGTATAGACCTATCCCTCCTTTATTATGTATTTTAGGGTCAAACATGGAATATTGAATTTCGGCAACTTCTATGCACACAGGAATTCTCCTGCGTTTTACAGTATCTTTTCTGCTATTCGAGTACGAGAATTTTTTTGCATACGGTGATAAATGGTATGGATGAGGTTTGATTACAGGATTAAATAGGGTGAGATTTTAGATAATCAATTTGCAATATTGATGACCGGGAAGGTGTGTGGACTTAATGAACCCCTATCGGCGTATAACCTTTGTTACCAGCTTATAGGCCAGGATGTTAACTTGTCAAGGATCAAAGCATCGGTGTTTGAATAATTATTCTGCACACTCGCTCTTCGTAGGGATAATACAGCCATTTTATCTTCCATAGTATTCCTATAACTATAACCTGTAAGTTATCAAGCAGCCCAATAGTTTAAATTACAGTATGATTATAGACTAAAGTGAGGAATACAACAACATGCCTATCTTTTGATTTTTTGTATTATTTTTACATATTGGATTGTATATTTTATTTATAAGCAGACACTGTTGTATAAGCAAAATGAGTACTAATCTTAGGAAAAGTTTTGATTGCAATTTGTATACACCACTTTATTTCATTGACGCTTGACAATATTATAAACTTAGTGTATCATATGGAATAAATTTACAAAAGATACGGAGGTTAAATTTCTATGAAAAAAAGAATTTTATCTTTAGTTGTCCTGATGTGCCTGATGTTCTCTATAGTATGTGTTCATGCTAGTGAAAACCTTTCTGGCCAAAGCATTCCGCAGCATGAGCTAACAGAATCTCTCAGCCAGCAAAAGCAAACCTTAACACCGGAAATCGATTTGAAAAACGCAAAAGTTTTATCTGTTCGTACTTTCACACAAAAGGAAGTTGATAAGGACGGCGTTGAATGGACAGACACCTGTACCGAGTATAACGTTTCTGTTCCTGTAAAGAAAGATGTTAACCAGGATAAGGCTTCGGTTCCAACACTTTCTGAAATTCCAGACATTAAAGCAAGTGTACAATCATGGGTAGGAACTGATGCCAATCGAACTTACGTACGATATTACGGTAGAATCTATACTGATTTTGAAGTGTCTTCACAGATGGATATGGCTTTATTATGGTGGACAGGGACCTACTATTTAGTTGAAGCTGCTCAACCCACCTATTATGCTACTGGCACTGCCGTTGCAACTCCTATTTACGTTTTTAGAGAACCTACAACGGGTTACTGGAAGAGCAGAAATGCATTCCTATGTACTGCACCACAGCATACGGATGCAAAAGGGACAGCCTACTCGGCAGACCTGTATGTTGAAACATACTAATATGGATAACTTAAAGAATATAATTACTGCCGAACAAATAAACCGGTACTTTAACCACTTTAACAAAACAGAACAAGAGTTGTTATCTAACCGGTACGGAGTAGGTACAAACCCCAAAACCATAAATGAGATCGCTAAATTACAAAACCTTGATACTGAGGTAACAAAATCGCTTTTGATTGGTGCTGAAAAGAAGCTATTACATTTAATCCGTAGTAATACACCTTAATTGGATTTTCTAAAGTTAATTTTAAAAATAGAGGTCTATCTTCCTGAAAAGCTGAGAAGAGAAACCTCTATTTTTCTTTTAATGCGTGATACAGAGCTTCCGCAGAATCCTGTATTTACGACACGTCCGTCGAATTGAAAAGAAGCTTTATGCTACTCCCTCTTTAGTAATCACAGGACACGTCTCTATGTAGTTCCTCGTTATTAATGGAAGACTGCCTGGTGCACTTTTTTATTGCTGCTTACATCCATATTGAAGTATATTCTCTAAACGCTGGATATTACAGATATTCTGTGTTTTTATATGCTGCCGAACTAAATTTAAGTGTTTAGTTTTACATATAATGTAAAATATTTTGCTTTTTTCTATTAAAGGCTGTGATTTACACGCCAAAATGCATAAAAAAAGATACTAAATAGCAATAAAGTGTCATTCACATCCTTATCTAACTGAAGTATAATGGTGAAAAATACAAAATTAGAATTGATTTGGAAAATAGTTTATCATAACCGGAGTAATAGACTACATGGCAAGTATGTCTATTCATACCTGCTGGGAGTTGAAACCATTGCCCGCCCAAATCAGGTCTGATCTGTAAATGCCATGTACTATCGGATGCAATATGGTTCCATGTATATGGCTGCCACCATGGATTGGTATTCTCGTTATATCGTTGGCTACGCCTTAGGGGACACTCTTGAGCGGACATTCATTATGGAAGCTATCAAAAAAGCCATTAAAAACCATGAAACTCCAAAAATTATCAACAGCAATCAAGTCTCATAGTTCCCAAGTGATGATTACATCAATTTACTGTCCTGACAAAAGGAGGGCATTATATTCAGTTATGTGCATAAATGGATATATCACCCAGGCGGTCTATTTTGAAAAATGTAAAATTCTAAGATTAACCAGGATATAGTAAGAGAATTTAGGATTATGGAGGGAGGTGAAAACACATGTTTTGAGACATAATCCATAAGTATTTAGTGGTCAGTACGGTTTAATGTACACAGTGTATTAAAGAATCAAATTTCAGGAGGTAGAAGTATGAAAATGAAAAAAAGCAGCTTGCTCTTAGGGATGATTATGATACTGAATTTGCTTGTTTTCAACCTGGATGCCGGGGTAGTGAGAGCCGCTTCGACGTATTATGTCTCTACTACAGGAGATGACACCACTGGAACAGGTACTGTTTCAAACCCATGGAAAACAATACAAAAAGCGGCAGATACTATGGCAGCTGGCGATACCTGTATAATACGGGGAGGTACATACAGGGAAACAGTTACTCTTTCAAAGTCAGGAACATCCACCAGTCCGATAACATTTCAGGCTTATGCCGGAGAGACAGTAACCGTAAGCGGTGCTGATCCGGTTACCGGATGGACAAATTATTCTGGATCCATATACTATGCAACCATGACCGGGTCATTAGGGACAAAAGACCAGATTTTTGTAAACGGGCAAATGCAATTCCAGGCAAGGTGGCCAAATTCAACGGCGCTTGATCCGTTAAACCCGACATTTGGCACGGTTGATTCCGGTTCAACCACAAGCATCAGTGATGCAGATCTCACTCAGGCAGCAGGGTACTGGGTTGGAAAAACCCTCTGGTGTGTGCCGGGAACAGGTTATAAATCCTATACCAGCACTATTACCGGCTCTACTGTAGGTTCGATAACTTTTAATGCAATCGGTATAGCACCGGCAGCCGGAAACAATTATTATATTACCGGAGATTTGCGGGATTTGGACAGCCCAGGGGAATGGTACTATGATAGCAGTACAAGCAGGCTCTATTTATGGGCACCTGGCGGAGTAAATCCCAATACCATAGCCGTTGAAGCTAAGAAGCGAACCTATGCATTTGATGTAAGCTCACGTTCTTACATTAATATAACCGGAATCAATATTTTTGCCTCTTCCATCAAAATGTCCGCCTCAAATTACTGTAAGGTATCCAATATGAATGCACAGTATATAAGCCACGATACCGATGTGACCGGCCAATACAGTACAGGAATCTTTATGTCAGGCACTTATAATGAACTTAGAAACAGTACATTAACTTATAGTTCCGGTAATCTGGTAAGCATACAAGGGACGGGGAACAAAGTTATTAATAATCTTATTCATGAAGCAGATTATTCAGCAGCAGATATTCCAGCCATATATTTGCTAGGCGCAAATCATCTTATAAGCCATAACACGGTCTACAATGCAGGGCGGTATCTTATATTTATGCCTACCCAAAACAGCCGGATCCAATACAACAACCTTTATTATTCAGGAAAGCTTACAAAGGATTGCGGAAGTATCTATGACTTTGCCTGGGATGGACAAGGTACAGTCATCCACCATAATTATGTACATGATAATTTAGCGAAAAACTACTCCGGCAGCGGTATCTATTTGGATAATGGAAGCAAGGGGTATATTGTACATCACAATGTTGTATGGGGTAACTACACGGGAATAAGACTAAATACACCCAGCAATTTCAATTTGATTTATAATAATACAACCTATAGCAACGGAAATGTTGGATATTGGGGAAGCAGTTTTTCTACCGATATGTACGGGGACCGAATTTTCAACAATATATTTACTACTGCTTTTACACTGCCGGGAACCCAAACGGAGGGAAATAATATAAAGTCAGGAACGGATCCTTTGTTCGTGAGCCCAGCTTCCTACAATTTCAGGTTACAGTCTACTTCACCGGCTATTAATGCCGGAGTGGTAATACCGGGAATAACTGACGGCTACGTGGGTTCGGCACCTGACATCGGTGCTTATGAGTATGGCGGAACGGATTGGACTCCGGGGCATAACTTTACAACACCTCCAAATCCCACATTTGACAGTGTTAATGTCCTTTATGATAATAATGTTAAACAAGCGGGATTTGAAAACGGAGTAGTTTCGCCTTGGACTAAAACATATTCAGCAACTGCTGCAAGTGTGTCGGTTCCAAGAAGCTGTTCCAAGAGTGTGAGGCTTGGGACCGGTGAAGACGGTATTCAGCAGGTGCTGTCCGGACTAAGTCCCAATACAAGCTACGTTTGTACCGCATGGGTGAAGGTTGATTCCGGAGAACAGATTAAAATCGGTGTAACTAACTTTGGCGGAACAGACACCTATGTAACATCAACGAGCACGTCCTGGACAATGGTAAGCATTCCATTTACCACGGGAGCAAGCACTACCGGTGCGACAATATATGCATACAAGCCGTCGGGTACTGCATATGCTTACGTGGATGACTTCGGAGTAGTCGAACAGTAGGAGACTGCTCATAATTGGATGCAGAATAGGAGAGAAATTTCCCTCTACTTCTGCAGAATTAGAAACCAATTTTCCAACAGGAACAAGGAGACAGTCCGGGACTGGTGAAAAAGTCGGCTTTTGGGAAGTGTCCAAATTTATGTGTTTTCCAAAAATGCTTGACTGGCAAAGTATACATAAAACATGTTTCTTATTATTAAAAGGGGCTGTTGCAAAACTGAGTAAGTCGGTTTCGCAGCAGTCCTTTTTTTGCCTGAAAATAGTAAAATGCGGGTCCCGTAGGACCCGCAAGTGTTGTATAATTGAGTTGATGAAGACAAAATTA
>JAEZXR010000142.1 GCA_023419605.1 Bacillota bacterium
GTTATATTCTTCATAATGCTTTTTTCAGATATATCCGATAAATCTAATTTATTTATAAAAATATCGCCACTATAACCTCTATTTATCCCCATGATAAGCTTAGCTATAGTGCTTTTACCACTTCCCGACTCGCCAACAAAAGATATCAGTTCACCTTTATTTATAGCAAAAGAATTATCCTTTATTATATTTCTCTCTTTGTCATAGGAAAAATCGACATTTTTAAATTCTATTTCCTCTATATCGTCAATATCATAATCTCCGTCTTCCCTTATATCCATATCTAAAATTTTAAATATCTTTTCACTAGCAGCCATACCATTCATAGCTATATGAAAGAAAGAGCCGAGCAATCTAAGAGGTATAAAAAATTCAGATGACAACATTATAATTATAAAAGCTCCAGCAAGGCCTATATTTCCACTTCTAAACTCCAACACTGCAATTATAGTTCCAAAGGCTGCACCGCCAAAAGCTATTAAATCCATAATGCTAATAGAATTTAACTACATAGTTAAAACCCTCATAGTTATCTTTCTAAACTTTTCAGCTTCAATATCCATTTCATCGGATTTTTCCTTATCTCTTTGATAAATTTTTAAAGTTGTCAGCCCCTGAATATTTTCAAGAAAGCTATCTCCCATATTCGTATAAGTTCCCCAGTATTTATTTAAAAGCTTTTTAGCAAATTTTTGAACTAAAATTATAGATAACGGAATTAGCGGAACGCATATCAAAAGCACAAAGGCCGCCTTAAAACTTATAAAAGACAAAACTACAAATAAAGTTATCGGTGCTAGTAAACTGTAAAAAAGCTGTGGTAAATATCCTCCAAAATAGGTTTCTAACTGCTCTACACCTTCTACCGATACCTGAACTACTTCCGATGTAGAAATCATCTCGTGGTAAGACTGCCCCATATTTAAAAGTTTTTCGTATATCTTACTTCTCAAAGTTTTCTTTACATCGACAGAAGCCAACATAGAAGTCTTCGTAGAAAGCATATTACATATACTTCTTATAATTACAGAAATTACTATAATAGCTATGGTCAACTTAATATCAGACATAGTCCATATATTTTTATATACTTTTTCTAATAATATACCTATAAAAAATATTGAAAATACATTAGATATTAAAGCTATCCAATTTATAAGTACCGTTAATTTAATATACTTTTTTGAATTATCCAGCATATCTATAAGTCTTTTGTTTAACATATATCTTTTCCTTTTCTCAATCTTATTTTATATCGAATGTCCGCTATCATATGATCTATTGCCATAAAAGGATGGTAAAATAATAACCTAGGCCCAGAATATCTCATGACCTTTTTTATTCTTACAGCCATATCCTCTCTGTAACAATGAACAGTATAATTTTTACAGTAAATCTTCTTATCTGAAAAAGGACATCTATCGATTTTCATATACACATACTCTCTAAGCTCTCTGCAATTACCACAGAGCTCTTTACTTTTACAATTTCCTCTACAATAGATTTTTATCATAGTATCTATTGTATTTTTATATTTAGTTTTTCTGTCCTCGATAATCTTCAAATTCTCACTTCCTAATTACTTTTTACCTTTTCTTTATCTATAGTCTTAATATGTCTAAAAAAGTAATAATATTTAAAAATTATAGCCAAGATTATCGCTATTTTTCCATGAGTATTTTTTATATTAAAAAATGTTATCAATAAAATTATAGAAACTGGTATTAAAATGCATAACTTCTTTTTCAAAGTCATAGCCTTAGTTTCTACAAACTCCTTTAAATGATTTTTATATATATCTGTAGACATAAACCATCTATTAAACCTATCGGAGCCTTTTGCAAAAAAATAAGAAGCTAAAAGTAAAAAAGGAGTAGTCGGCAGTACTGGCAAAGCTATCCCCACAATACCTAAAGCTAAAAAGAAAAAAGCAAGAAAAAGATAAACAATCTTGATTATATTGAAATTCATATGTAAACCTCCTCTCTATTAAATTATTCTATCTATAATGATAATCATTATTAATTACTAATTAAAATAATAACATTAGAAAAATTTAAAGTCAAGATATAAAAATAACATATAAATTTATTTTCTAAGCGTTTTTAGTTTATATTGTATTAATATCAAAAATTATTTTAAAATATTTAGACATCAATAAACTTTTTCAAATAAAAAAAGACCCCCAGAATTTATCCAAAGGTCTCAAAATAATTTACAACTATTTAATTTTTATTTCGTTATAATTACCCACTCACCAGTATCATCTATTTTAAAATCATAATTTTCTATGCCTATATTTTTAAATATATCTATAAATTTAGATTTGAATTTTTCAGCAGATATTCTCTTTTTACCTTTTTTCCACTTTTTATTTCCCCTATTTATCATAGTTTCTTCGATTTTATTTTTTAACTCTAAAGAACCAAAACCTCCACCAATATAGGTTTTTCCGCCTTTTTTTAGTACTCTATATATCTCAAAAAAAGACATTTCTAAATCGTCCCAAAACTTATAAGAATCTCTACTTACAATTAAATCTATAGACTCATCTTTAAAAGGCATATTTTTTGCATCTCCTATAACTGGAACTACTCTATTTTCTAAATTTTCTGTTTTTATTTTTCTTAAAGAAATATCTTTTGCGTCCTCATTTATATCATAAAGATAAACTTCCATATCTGTAATTTTAGCAATCTCTATACCTAAATGTCCTGCACCAGATCCTAAGTCGATACACTTTCCGCTCTTTATCTCAGTGTTTTTTACTATCTGTTTTGCCAATACAGGATATATTCTATTAAATACATTTGTAGCTATTTCATCATAGCCATACATATCAAATTTTTCTGACATAATCTTACTCCTAATTTCAAATATAATTTTTACCTTTAAAATCTCAAAATATAGCTATCCTCTAGGTAGTTGTTGGGATATTTGTTTAGTAATTTTGTGAAGTGTTTTAATATTTTCTCTTTTT
>JAEZXR010000006.1 GCA_023419605.1 Bacillota bacterium
CCATTCTTCTGTTAAAATTTCTTTCATCTATATTCTCCCTCCTTCGTTTTTATGAGGGAGAAAATTAAAAGCGCACGTGAAGGTATAACCAAACACGCGCGCTAAATGTTATTGTAAAAAAGACAAAGTTGTACTATAATAACATTGTGCTGTGGAGACAATGTCTCACGTGTTGGTAGTGTATGTACCTGCATGAGCCGTCCGGTGTTGCCGCACTGGACGGTCACGGCACTTTTAATTTTCTCGTGTTTACATTATATCACCTTACTGGGAAATGTTGCAATAGGTTTGTTATCTGTTGGAGATAAATTTTATTTGCTGGTAGATTTACGGTGAACTTATTGGTTGCATGCTTTCCAAATCGGCAGTTTCCAGAGGGATCAACTCGGATACGTCGCACTCTTTCCCTGGCTGATTTTCAATGTTTTATGTCGTGCTCGACTCCTGGAACTTTTCGAATGCACCCATGTTCTTATCGTAGAATACGATTGATTGTTCTCTCCGAGAGGTTTTTTACTTTACACAACGTGACAAACACCTTAGATTCATCTTTCCTCACCTTATCATGCGTAAATTTTGCCATACTGATTCGTTGCTTTATGACTTCCGTCCCCTATATGAAAATATATCAAAACGAGCAATTACAGCGGAATAGCGTTCACTCTGATTCGCTTGAAACGGGTCTGACGGCATCCCTCTGACTAGGTAAAAAGTTCAAAAAATTAGATTGACGTCATCTCACCATATAAAAAAAGCCTTACGTCTTAAATCGTTGAAATTTAAGACTTTCATCGTTAGCGGCGCGCCCAGCAGAGATCGAATCCGCAACCTTCTGATCCATAGGCTAAACTATTGAAAGCAACCTCTAGCCCCTCTAAACATCATTGCCTGCTAGCCAATGTAAGCCATTGTTTGCCTATCATTCTTACCGTCTAACTCTGTTAACCAATACAATTTTCTTTCACTGCTTTTCATTAGACTAAGGAACTCACTAGTCATAAATATTAAAATGCTATTACTGCTTTATTAATTAGTGTAACAAAATTATAAAGTATAATAAAAGTCTATATTAGTGATTCTTGAATTAATGTATTTATCCCATTTTTCACCCTCACCATCTTCGTCAAGTCGAATACAACTTCTTAAAAGTGTATCTTCTGCCCCAGTGAGTTTTGTAATCACACTATCATTGACCCCAGCTTTTATTAAATTATTTATGCCATATTTTGTGAGTCCAGTAGTATCGGTTCTTCCCGTCCATTGCGCTAGTACATTTGGTACTTTTGAAGAGCTTGTTTTTTCCCCCCATGCTTCTCCATTATAGGTAACAAATAAGTATCCTTTTGAATCTATAAGTGATAGCTCTTCTCTTACCTTCATATAGTATTGAAGTTGTGTACTAAGTTTCAATGGCAATCGAATATTAAATCCATTAACTTTAACCACGTTAGTACATATATTTATATCCTCTAATTTAATTTTCCTTGCAACTCCATATTTAATACCCGTTAATAATATTATCTTTATGCTTAGGGCAGCCACTAACTTTTCAAATCCCTTTTTATTTTTATGTATACTTTTTCTCTCTATAAAGGAATCACAATCCTCTACAAGGTCACCAATAACTTCAGAAGAAAATACCGTTATTGGTTCCTTCTCATTCAATTTTCGATTTTTACTTATAAAGATATTTATTCTGCTATAGTATGACTTTTCATCAATTTTAGGGGCTGATATTTCCTCAAGAAGGTCTTTATTCTTTATGTGTCCCTTAACAATTGCATACACAAAAAACTGCGCTACAGCCACAGAGTACTTTTGTGCAATAGAAACAGATTTAAATTGGTCTCTATTGATATTATATTCTAAGCTTTCAATTATATCTTTTGTAGTAATTCCACCCAATACAGTCCCCTCTAAAGGTAACTTTTTATAATCATTAATGTAACTAACAAAATTATTCAAGTTGTATTTGTAACCATCATTCTCAGATATAAACATTTCAATGACACTAGCAATATCCATGATTGACTTCCTCCTACGTTAACTTAAAAGTTTAAATTAATTTTTATGTACAAAAGTCCT
Organism: Bacillota bacterium; assembly: GCA_023419605.1. GTDB lineage: Bacteria > Bacillota > Clostridia > Acetivibrionales > JAEZXR01 > JAEZXR01. Next base: position 2,086 of record JAEZXR010000006.1, read on the forward strand.
TTCTCCTCTGCACTATTTTATTCCTCATGTTAGAGCTTTCACGCTTCACCATTTAGGATTTGCCATACCTTTTTGTACTCCTTGCCTGTAATAACTTGTTTCTTTTGAACTATATTATTCCAATCATGTTCTGGTAAACTCCTGAGCCAATCAGTTACTTCCGTAGAAGTCGATTCATAGATATTTGATTTTTTAGCTTTAAATCTTCTTCCCATTTCAGGAGCGATGCTTCTTGGAATATTATTTATACGCATTAATATGGCATCATCTGTATTAACTCCGTAATATATCATCGCAGGTATGTTTCTCAATTTTACTATATCTTCTTCACTCAGTTTATCAAAGTCCAATCCCGAATTTGGCATCTTTTGTAAAGATGATAACCCCCATGTTGCTGAGTTAATCAGTTTGCTGTAAATCGCATTACAACATGTACTCAAGGTCACATTCGCATCATTGTCATTAAAGTATTTACTTGCTATGGATGCTATTTCTTCACCTGCCACCCAATCATTCGTCATATTAGCAAGGGTGTCTCTGTCAAGAGACTTTCCTCCCTTTTCCATTGCATCTTTTAACGTTTTATTTATTTCCGGTATTGACAGCATTACCCCCATCAAATTCTTTAAAGAGCCTCCTTTTGAAAAGAGGTTTGAGCTATTCCATGACTGCATGCCTAGACCAAGTTTCTTTACTTCCATCACTGTATTATTTATTGTTTCAAAAGAGAACCCTGTAGAATCAGATAATTTAGCTAAGCCTTTATTACTATTAAGTTTGCTAGCATACTTCTTTACAGCATCAATCAATATTTTCTTTTTATCGTTGCTTATATAATTATACCCGTACGTCCTTCTTAAAAAAGTCTCAGCCTTAGCAGTGAACTCATTTAATTCATCGCATTGATTATACATATGAGTTATGTATTGGAGAAACTGTGACCAATCTGGTTTATAAAATTGCGAAGCTAAATCAAACTCCTCTCCAATCTTGATAGTTTCCTCCACCATGTACACCAATCGTGAAGCGAGCTGCTCCGAAGATTTAGAAATAAATGTTTTAAGCTTGTTTAACTCTCGCGCTTTATTGTTCTCCTTCTCACCAATAGCAATGCCTACAACACCAAGCGTGGACTGCTCGGTACGACCTGAACGTCCAACCAAATTCCAAAAATCTCTCACAGGCATTTCCGTTGTCCATGGATATGCGTATGAAGCCATAAGTATTGTTGAGACAGGAAAGTTTATCCCTTGCGCTATGGTTGTCGTTGCAACAAGTACTTTAAGCAATTCCTTCTCCATGAGCCATTCCATTAAATACTTTACTTCATCAGGTAGCCCAGAATGGTGTACACCTATTCTTTTGTCCAGTAAAGGGATTAGTGAAAATTCATTTCCAAGTTCAGCAGCCACGAACCTCTTTACCAATTCAATATCCTCGTTAGGACTGCATATATCCATCTCGTTTGCAAGTTGCGTAGCAAAGTCCCAGCAAAGATCACGTGTCCTACAAATAGCCAAAATTCCCTTACGTTCAATTAATTGTTTAGTCACGGCCATCGTAAGTGTTGTCTTACTTAAATTGCTTCTAGCCATATCCAAAGGACAATCGTTACTTACAAGTATTTTCTTTTCAATTTTTATTCTTTCATTGCTTGTTAGCAATGTTTCAAAATATGTTTTCCAGTTCCGCCCTCTACCGTCTGGATAAATAGCACCAATCACTCTATCATTAGGCTTCCAATTCAATTCAATACTGATATCATTAGGACTATCTGGATCTAGCCACTTCGCAACTGCACCACTATTAGGTATAAAAGGTGTCAGCAGCAAAAAATTTGCTCTAGGGCAATCATTCTTAATGTTTGACATTAAAAGCTCTAAATTCAATCCTCTAGCTTCATCTTCAATATTGTGCGCTTCATCAATAACCGCCAATGCTAAAGGTCTTTTTATTTTACTTTCTACATCTTCTCTAATTAATAGATTTAGTTTCTCAGGTGTTGTTACCAACACATCAAAGCTTTTACTATTACTTTTTAGTAAGTTATCTTCAAATGCATCAATTTCAATTGCGCCACTCATCTTTTCAACCTTAATGTCTATAGGACTTAGGTCCCTTTTTAGCCTAGTGGCTATCTGGTTAACTAAAGCTCTGGTAGGTGCAACATATACAACCCATCCATTATCATCTGAGAATTGGTTCAATGCCTGTAATATCCTAAATTCAGCTATTAATGTCTTACCACTTGAGGTTGGCATATCAACGACTACCGCTTTATGCGCAGGGTCTAAGAGGCCTTTTTCCAACACAGCTAATCGTTGTGGATATAAAAGCTCATAAACAGGTTTATTAGAATGTGTAATACTATTAACAAATTTCGTCACCCTCGAATTTACACGCTGAGTAACCATCCAAATTGAATTAATTACCATTTGTTTGATAGTATCGTATAGTAATTTCAATATTAAGTTCATTTCTATATTTGAACACTTTTCTGCTGCGTCAATAGCTTTCTCAAAATGAAAATCTAGTTGCTCTCTAATTTCAATAGGCCTTCCACCAAGCATGAACTGTGTAGTAATATCAACTGCTTTAGCAAGGTGGTATAATCCAACCAACTCTAAAGAGCTTCCCATAAGATTTTGCGTATATATCCCCGAAAGATATTGTTTTTCAAAGATGCTCTGCTCATCCCTTAGTTCTGCAATAAGCTTGCTTGCTACACTCAAATCATTCCAATTATTTTTTCTAATCAAATGTAAAAATGCTTTATAAACCTTCTTGAATACTTTTATGTCCCACGTGTCACTATCTTCTATTTGTATTAAGCATAATTGCTCGTTTTCAATTATATATCTTCTGCCAGACTCCCATTTTTGACCTAAATACGAGTACGCAATAATTTTATAAATGAATTTTATTTTTTCTATACAGTTACCAGGTACTGGCAAAACTCTCATCAAATAAAATAGGTGCTGATACATCTCATATAATTCATTCTTATCTTTAGATTCTATTTCAGATAATTCACTGCTATAATCAATCGTTGAGAGTTCCAATATCTCAATAACCCTTTGCAAATGTTCATTTTCGTCATGAGCATTATTTAAATGGTCGCCAAAAATGCAATATTTACCCAGTGAATCAAATACTAATCGGGTATCAGCTATCTCAAAAGCCATATCATATTCAGTTTGATCTAAATTATCAAGAATCCAATGATTTGGCTTCTTAACTTTCACCCTATTCACCCCGATTCATAGCATTTTCCCATGCACTGTCATTCATTGCAAAGCCTGAATATAAGGAGACAAGCATTAAACTCATTTGATTTGGCACATTATTATTTAATGCGCTAGCTCTGCTTCTTATATCTCTATCACTTGGACATGTGTCTCTTACTAATACGCCCATTAAGCGAACCTTATTCCAGCCACTTTTAATATATGTACACATAGCATTCCCGTATTCTTCCTTAAATTTACCCTTTAGAACAATGGATTTGCTGGCAATCCATTTAACTAGTTCATGCCGCTTTTCTTTGTAATCTTTTAAAGATTCAAGTTGTTTTATCATCCCGGATTTACCATATAACACTTGTGGAGGCGTATCCGTATCATTTGATGTCTTAACTTCGCCAAATAAGAAACAAACTTCATTATCGATGTCACAGAACCCCACGAGGTCTGCCCCTGTTAAATTAGAGCGCAAATTCTTTGCATCCCTAGACGAATTGTAATAAAAACGCACTTTAAATTTATCCTCAAGTACACATTCTGCTACCAATTCTCCAATCCGCCATTCGTTTAACATTTCTCTGTTTTCAAACACTTCAACAAGATTATCGGCTGAAAACCCTGTGAGTTCAACCGACTCCTTAACCAGCATATCCGTCCATTCTGTATCATCAAATTTGGGTTTAACTTTCGAGTGCAGGTAACCTTCAAAACTATTATCTTTAAACGATAACCCCACGAATTCAACAGATTCCCCACAACTTCCTTTGTATTCTTCCTTTAAGAAGTCTTCTTGCATGTTTACCCCCATAATATGCTTTATATGAAGTATTTGGTTCTAAGATAACAACAAATAAGAGTACTGCTAAATGCTCTTGTGTTTATATAAAATTATATATTTTGGAGAGGGACTTTACAATAGTAAAGTGCAATTTAGTAGCAATTTTTGTAAAATTAAACGCTCCCAATAGCATCCTAATTTATATTGCTTATGGTAGGCAGTGAACTAACACTTTATGGCATCTATAATTGCAGCTTGAAGTATGATGTTTTAAATAAAAAGAGGGTAACTATGTACGAATGTAAATAATTACCTCCTCCCCTGACAACCAATATAACCAAATGATATTTACATCAAATTATTTCAGTTATTTACCTTTCGTATTATCAGTTCATCCTCCCATTCTTGATGTACTTCCACGTCATCAAGTTTTAGTATCTATAGCTATATTCCGAGTGCTTTCTTTCTCTTTTCTCGTTCTATTTCTAGATCATCAAAGCTTATAATACCTGTTTCTATTACTTCTTTACAATAAAGAACGATTTTACTAGTTAGTCTAAACAATAGCTTCTTTGCTTTACGCTCATTTTCCATAAGGTCGAAGATGCTCTTACCGTTATGGACAATTTCCGTTCTAATATCTTCAGAAATATGGCACAATTCTTCGCTTAAAGCATGATATTCACTTTTACTACTTGCTAGGAAAGGTAATAAACGTGACTTTACATTTTTAAAGTTTAAATATTCTCTACTGGCTAACATCTCTAGTGTGCTCATTAGATAAACAAATGCTGAGTTTAAATTATTCATATACATAGCTTCGTTTATCCGTGCAAGTGCTGTACGACAATTGATGTATACCTCATCATTTCTGTTGCAAAATAGATATCTATACATATCTGGACCATCGTTTTCAGGACTATTAATATCTCCATAGCATCCAATACCAGGCTGAATATATAAGCTATATACACTTCCTAAAATACCACGACATCTATTACTTCCCAAATCAACTACGACACCCCGCCTAAAGCCATTTACAATGCCGGGTATACCAGGCATTGCCTCTTGAGAACCGATTTGACAATAATTAAGGCGTATAAAATCTAATGCACGGTCTACCTTATAACATAGTTTTTCGAGTAATACAAACTCTTCATCTGGAACAGGGTTACAATATTCTTTTTCTGTAAAATCATACTCAAACATTGCTAATGTATACTTATAACACTCTGTTTCATATTCTTCTTTACAAAAATCCATAATAGATTCAATCTCAGCTATTTTAGTGTCATCAAAAACTTTTGTGTCATACTCCACTTCGTCTCTTTCAAAATATTCATGTGGAATTAAAATAATATCTCCTAGTAACATAGCGTTATCGATTATTAAACTTGGTATTGGTATTAAAACTTTCATGTAACCTCCCTACAAATTATGTATAGTTATTATTAAATAAAGGAATATATATCTACTCAATGCAATACTTCGATACTTTTTCCCGCTTTATTTTCTATATCTATAATATGTCATGGGGACGGGTCCACTGGCAGACTGTTAAGACAAGCTCCCGTAACACCTCATACGCCAGCTCATTATCCTGTTTATGAACCCCCCTATTAGCCTTACTCTTTACTTTCCTCTAGATCTCTTCTCTTTTTAATAACCTTCAGTGGAACTACGCACTTCCTACCTCTTGTCTCTTTTCTTCTGTACTTTCCAAAGAACCCTCCCCCTTGCATATACCATTGCATTAGCAATTTTAGCTACATATTCATTATCTAAAGTATCTACTAATATTAACTCAAGCACAAACCTCTCGTCAGTCGTCCCATACTCATCTAAATCAAGAACTATGCAATCTGACGATTCAAATCCTAAGCATAAGTAACCGGTCACTTCAGATTTCGGAGGCATATACAGAGTAAAATCAGCGCCAACATGCTTGTCTAGCCCATATACTCTATGGGAAATCAGCTTAACCCCTTCCTTATTGAAAACATTAACAATTCCATAAACTATAGTAACTGGATTTGTTGATAAATTGCGAATCGTAACCCTTAGGTCCGCTGATCCATACTCTTTCTCTATTGAACTCATATAAGGTTCCAGAATAAGCACCTCAAACTTCTCTTTTTGCAAATAGAACCAGTCGTAGTCACTTCGGGTTGCTATACATTGGTGGCTTCCTTTTCTAACAAGACAGAATCCAACTGGCAACTTGTTTAGCTGCTTTCTAAGCATATACGGCTTATTGCTACAATCAGTTAATTCAAATACTCCTATTACCTTCTCCTCATATTTAAATGGGTAATAGCGGAAATTTATATCCGGCTCTATATTGTTTTTTATTAGTTGCTGGTACTCCGAATCATCTACAAATTCTAATGGAGGAATGCCAATAACCTGGCGCTGCTCTCCAGGTATATCCTTTATTCCTACAATGATATATTTATTGCCATTGTGCTGGGAGTTTGCCATTGCCATAATATCCTTTATCAGATCCTCTTTCGCATGCTTTTTATACTGTTCAGCCTTAAAATCTAGATATTCACATTCATGGTCATTTTCTATTAGCTCAATTAAAGTTGTAGTATCTACCATGATTTCACTCTCCCACACGGTCCTATCTTCATTCATTTCATAACAAAGAGATATCTTTTCTCTCCCTATGTAGGGCTTAAGTCCTATATAATATACAATTTTATAATAAATTCCCATAATATGCAATAATTTGACACTAGTATTATTGATTTTTTTCAAAAAAATAAGGATTCCCTTTATTTGAGATTATGTAGTATAGGAAAATTATGTTTTAGTTATATATCATTTGTATATTTTTCAATATAATGTTTGAATTGAAAAATTCACCTTTCAAATATCATAACCCAAAAGAATGTCAAAAACGTCGAGCAATGGCATTCTTTTTGCATTATAATATAATCACTTCCGGAAGAAAAAAATCCAAAAGGAGGGCAGAATTTGGATTACTTAATTGAAATCTGTGCAATTATTACTTTCATAGAAGAACGAATAAAGCAAAAGCTTGAATTTGCAGAGCTTGAAAAAACCTTGAATTTTTCTTATCGTCATATCCGAGAAATATTCAAGAAAAAAACCAGTATATCCTTATCACGTTACATTATGACTCGAAAGATTGCGAACTGTGCACTTGAAATCGTATCAACTAAAAAAGCCTGACAGAGATAGCTTCCGAATATGGCTTTGACAGCTATGATACATTTACTCGAGCTTTCCGCCATTTTCCTTATTTAGGGACTAAGTCCTTAGAAGCGATACGCTTTAGCGCATACTTGTATCTGTCATCTTTTGTTCCCTTATACTCAACATAATAGTACCAATTACCATCTTCGCTCCATTGACCAACCGACATTGATTTTGGCATTTTCACTGACTGGTCACGGTTAAAGTCATATAGCTCTACATGATCTCCAGTCTGCCCAATTGAATATACCATTTTTGAACTATCAGGTGATATGCTTGCTCTATTGATGAAATAAATGGATGCTTGTCTGTTAATTTTTTTGATGATTTTCCCATTTGAGTCGGTGATATAAGCTTCATTGTTTTTAGCTTTGCCCTGTGATTCTACTGAACAATCAATAATAAATCCGTTTTTATAAAAGAAAACTGATTGGAGCGTATGCGTATTTTCAAGTTGAAAATGTGTCTTTTTTTCTTGGCCATTTTCTATGTTCAACGACCATATTTCGTTTTTCCCACAAATCCCCATAATAGTCTTGTTGATATACTCAAACTGAAATCCAGCTGCAAAATCATTTTTAATTATTCGGTAATTTTGTGTCAGACTATCAAAATGAAATAGAATACTCTTATCCTGCTTATTGTCATAGCAACCATAAATCTGTCCGTGATCATACACAAGACTTCTCAAAACAATGACTTCTGAAATGGGTACTTTGATATACTGCATACCTTTGTTTGTCAATAAGCCAAGAGCTTCTTTCTCCCATATCCAACCAAAATTATAGATATCTCCATCCAGCAGTTCATTTTCAACAAACACAGGAAGTTCCGATTTTTTTTCAGTTTGATTTGGACTTAATGTTGTCTGAGACGGCAGGTCAGAAACTTCCTGCTTCTGGCTGCAGCCAGTAATAGCTAGTAATAAGGTTACCGTAATGAGTATAAATTTTTGTTTCATTTTTCACATCCATAATTCCATAAGCAAGAGGCTTAGGCCCCTTGCTTATTTTTGACCATACTTCACCATTCAGTTGATACCGGTTTGGTAATACCTGAAATCTTCATCTATCAGGCTGAGGTAAAATAATCCTATAATTTAGCCAACAGTTCTGTTTTCTTTTGTTGAAACTCCTCTTCCGTGAGGATGCCTTGATCCCTTAGTTCAGATAACTTTTTAATTTGGTCCGGAATATCGACACCACCACTATACATTTCCTGATTTCCTGCCGGATGTGATTCTTCGTACTCCCGTGCATATAATTGTATAATTTTAGCAATAGCGTTCTCAATCATCTGTGCATCCTTTGTTTCAAAGGAAATCGTGCTTATTAACCCATGTTCCGTATATGTAATTAGAAGGCGTGCCGTCTTGCCTGATCCCTGCGTGTCCACGCTAAGAATCTGTGTAACAGGAATCATAATAGTATAAATATTATTAAAAACCTCAAAGAAAAAGCCTTCCTTCTTTATGGTTATGGCCCCTTTCATTTCCTTTAGCATACCGGGATAACCACCCAAGTATTTACATACATCCATCCCAATAGTCGGGCCACCGTTTTTAAGCTTTTCCTTGAATTCTACTTTTTTTCTTTTCCATTCATTTGCCTCTTCCCTCATTTGCTTAAACAGATCTTTTAAAAACCCCATTACACACACTCCTAACTCTTGTTTCGTCTTCTATCAGGCAATTTTTTCTATAATTATACCATAATCTATTGATAATAAATATTTGTTTGTAAAAAAGTAAATCTAAAACAATTCTGCCCATAGGTTCAGATTAAATAAAGCCCTATTGATAAAAATTTCCTGTTTAAACCTCTTACCCCAGGGTATCTATATAATACAATCCTTAAGGGTTGAGGAAAATAGAATAACTAATGAAGGGACTGAGTCCACCAGAAACGTAAGATGAGGACAAAGACCACGGTTAGGAAAGTAAGAGGACGCGCAAGTGAATTGTAGTAAGTACCGAAACTGCTCAGCTGAGGCAGGGTAACGGCCGGATTAATAAGTTGGATATCCGGCCGTTATTGCTGTCCTTTTTGTACATGATTACAAACTTTATAAATATAACCCTGTCCTTGATTTGGTAATTCTATTTTGGAAGAGTATCTCCTAATTGTTCACCAGGGATATGGATTTATTGTTTATATTTTATCCAATTAAAACAGCCTCTCCATTTGAACCTTTTATTACAACAAGTACATTTTTGTATGTTAACCCCCCAAGCAATTTGATTATCTCATAAAATTACAGCATTTGCATTATATCACAAATTTCTGTCACTTGCTTGACTTATAATTTACCATAATATAGTATTAGTTTAATGGCATAGTACACGCTTGTTTTATTCAGGTGTACTATATACAATCCGATTGGTAACTGCTGATTTGCGCATCGTACAGCCAACGGTTCTAGGGCTTTTACGATGCACGAATCAGCTAAGTTCCATCCGAATTTGTATAGATGCGATTACTATTTTGTTGGGAGTAATACAACATGCGTTTAGAAATACTAAAACAACAGATGCTTTTACCCGAAAAGGAAATCCTTATAAACAAGAAAGTGGAAATTGCCGGATATAGTGCAATACTAGTCAGCATCACATCACAGGGAAATAAAAACGTTTTATGGGTAATGTATCATCAGCCACATTTTCTTACTGATGAACCAGGAGAAAGAAGAGAGTATTTTACAAACAGGGAAGAGATGGTTAGCAATATTTGTTCTCATCACACTCCCCATGTCCATTTTCCTGAGATTATAATTCAAGGACAAAGGATGACCTTTTCATCCTCCTCTGCCTATCGCATTCGTGATAACAACAATAGCGCCTATATGCAGTTGCAACATTTTGTTGAAAACGGCATGTCTGTAGCACTTTTTGATAAAATTGATTTATCTGATATGATGATAGCGTCATACGAACAAAATGAGGGCGAAGCATTTCCTCAGATTGATTTGTCACAGGAATTGGATATTACTCTAAAAGTCGCTAGAAGCTCTAAGGAGGTGCTTATTAACCAGCCTCTACATTTGGAGTTCGGAAACATGGAAAAGGGTCAAAAATTTTCCTTTTATGATTCCATAAACGAAAAGGACCGCTTTTTCTTCGTTGACAGCATAGAACATTATGATATCTGGCAGGAGGCAGAACATCATTTCAGTAGTGAAAAAATGAAAATGTTTAGTGCGCAACAAATTGAAGAAATGAAAAAACAGTACTTCAAGTGTGTAGAAAAAACCTGTCCTAAAGGCATGGACCTGGCAATAATAAAGTATGAATCGGAGGATAATATACAGCTTAATTTCTATTCTAAAGAGTTTTTGGATGAAAGGCCTGTGCATAACAATAGTTCATCCTCAACCATGTTCTTTACATCGGACAAGGAACCTGGAATCAACGGTTTGAAAAGCCGTATATGCATAATAAAGCCCGTACCGAAGGATTTTAAAGAGAACATGGATATTGAACTGTTTTCTTGGATTATGCAAATACCTGAATATAGTATACAGGCTTAAAGCCTGTATTTCCTTTTCGCAGGGTAGATTATGGGCATGGTCCTTCCCAATACTAGCTCCTCTGGAGTTTGGCTTCATTTTTTCCTTTTTTCAAGTTTTCTAAACCCTAGATAAATTAAACCAACACAAATCACCAGACCAATGATTGCAGGTACAAAGATGGATTTCCCAGATTCTCCGCCAAATGCCACACTCCAAATCATTTTCGCCACAGCCATAAAAATAACCACTGATAATCCAAACCATAAACTACGCTTCCAGAAAGCTACTCCCAAAGCAGTGAATGAAATGGGTATAAGAAGTGTCATCAAAATTTTAGCAGAGTTCCAATCACCACTTAACCATTCCTTTTCCATTTCCAGGAACTGTCTTACTTGTTCACTCACAGCGTTAGGCTTTGGAAACCAGAACATACTGGTTAAGAGAAAGAAAAGTGTTCCAAAAATGCCCGTCCAACTTCTTTTGTATGCAAAATAGCAAAAGGGTATAAGGAACAATGGTCTAATATACCAGCTTAATTGGTTTTGATGCCGTTCATAAGCCCAATTGAAAAAGCTTTTATTCGTAAATGCCAAAACAAGGAACAATAGTGTAAGCACTCCAAAGGTTAAAGCTAAAATTTTGTCATAACGTTTTAATCCAATGTTTTTCATATGATCCACTCCTATCTCATATTTAGGTAAATATCCTATTTACCTAAACCACCTTTCATAAAATCAACGAAATTATCGAGGTTCTTAAGCATTCTTTCAAGCTCGAAATCCTCTTCCGTATAGAATATCTCATCGAAATGAATAAACATGTAGCTTACTGTTTTTATGATGAAGTCCTTAGAAAATTCCTTCTTGAAGTCTCCATTTTCCATTGCTTTGACTATCATTTCTTCAAGCAATTTTTCCGTACCGTTTCCTAATACATCCTTTGCTATTTCGTATATTTTATTACCTTTTTCTTTCGTGAACATCTTACTTAACCTGTGATACTTGGGGAAAGTGGCAGCAAATTCTGCACCAATCCTTGCCTGCAATTTAAACTTCTCAAAAATATCCTTTTTCTCATAGTCTTCTGAATGTTCTTTAGTCCTGTTACTCACAAATTCCCATTTCGTTTTTACGGAAGACTCCAGCAAAAATAAATAAAGTGCCTGCTTATCCTGAAAATGGTAGTAAAAAGTACCTTTGCTAATGCCCGCATTTTTAATCACATTATTTAGTGAAGCATCTTCGTAGTTTTTTACAATAAATTCATCTAACGCTGCCTCGAGTAGTTCTGCTTTTCTTTCAAAAGACTTTTCCCTCAATTTTGTTATTCCTCCTATTTTTCGTTATATACCACTCGGTCTAGACCACATGGTCTACAATCACTATAGCACCTTTACTATATACTGTCAATAGGATATAAAACTAACTTTATCCTAAATAAAGCTTATTACGTTTTCTCAAACAAAAGCGACCTACTAAGGCATAAGCCATATAGTGGAAAACGAAGGGACTGAGTCCACCAAAAACGTAAGATGTGGACAAAGACCACGGTTAGGAAAGTAAGAGGCCGCGCAAGTGAATTGTAGTAAGTACCAAAACTGCTCAACTGAGGCAGGGTAACGGCCGGATTAATAAATTGGATATCCGGCCGTTATTGCTGCCCGTTTCCATTACCCAGGCTTCTTATTGCTACTTTGACAGCTTTATGGATTATCCTACCCAGATAAAAATACTACCCTAAGCTCCAGCCTAGGGTAGTAAGGATGTACGAAATTTTTAAAAATCTGATGATACCTCGTATGTATATTAATTATTTACGCTAATTTGAATTATTTACACGCAAGCGGGCAAATTATCCAATGGTTATGGGGATTTATTTTCCGTATCCTACAGTTGCCACTTTTACATTAAAGGTTACTGTATTCATTTCCGGAACGCTTGCCTTTACTTGCAGCGTTTGCATGAGGGCTGGCATCGTCGAGTATACCTGGAATCCCTCTCCATAGGCATAGCTGTCTGTATTAGCCGCTGAGGCAATTCCGTTTGCGTCTGTAATTACGGTTATGGTATTTTTGTTGGATCCTCTCATAACAGCCGTTATATAGTTGGTGTTAGTGGCTTCGAAGGTAACAGGGACATTAGAGACCGGTCTTCCTGCCGGATCCTTTACGACTACCTGTTGTGGCGTCATATATCCACGTCCTCCCGGTACTATGGAGGATGGCTGTGACAGTTTCAACTGTTGTTCCAAAGGAGAGACTGCAGTTACTGTAAAGCCACCGGCATGTACTGTCCCGGGATCTGTGACTGCCGCAAACACAGACGTCAGCAGCATTGACAAGCAGCATAAGGCCAAGAGCATTTTACCTTTCCATCCATACAGGGCTTTTGATTTTGTTTTTGAATATTCCATAGTAAATTCCTCCATGTTATTTTATTTCTATGAAGCTTTTTCATAGATGTAGATAATCCTATCTGATTTTTAGGATTTTTTGAAATGATATACACGGAGGTATCATCAGATTTTTAAAAATTTCGTACTCTGTAGGGGCTCCTTCCTGGGTATTGAAGTGAAATTAGAAATTTTCGATTGTTAGAAATCCATTCCTTTCTTTGTAAAGTATAATTGGCATCCGGAACGTTTGTTCTATAATTATTATACTGTACTTGTCCCTTTTTGTAAAACTCTGTATAAAAGTGAACCAGTCTCTTAGCACTGATTTTAAAGGCCTTTATGGAGAGACATAATTAAAGGAAAAGGGCGTAAAACAGCGTAAGGAGCAATTTAGATTTAAGTTTTAGGCTAGAATTCCGAGTAAATATGGTCACTAAAAATGTCTGCGGTAGGTTAGACAGGCAAAACCGGAAATGGTTTTAGAGAAATGAACCATGAAAATTGGCGGAATAAACCCGAAGAAAACACAAAAGCCAAGGCGCTAAGCCTTGGCTTTACTGGTGTACCCAAGAGGATTCGAACCTCCGGCCTGCGGTTTAGGAATTCGTTATACAATTTTTGTATTAGCATTAGTATTTTTTGTGCCTATTTGTGAAATAGGCACTTTTTCTGTGTTTGGCGTCATTATTTGTTGAGTTGCATTGGTGTTTTTTTGAGATGATTAATTGTTTCGTAGGCACGCTTTAGGCATGAATTTTTCATCCTACTCAATATCGTAAACTATCTTATTGAATGTGTCTATTCCTGATATGTATTTCAAAACTTGTATCCTCTTGGTTATGTTTTTACAGACTACTACCGTCACATTTTCAGGCTTTGCGTTGCTGTAAATATTTTTGTGTTCACTAAAGCTATAAAGATTAAACACTTCGCTAGTATCTCCCATAATACAATCACCCTTATGTAATTATTCGGCGCCGTTAAATTAATCCTAGCACACAAATGTTTAGTTTGTCTCGCTGGTTACGAAAAATCACGTGATCGGTTACGAAAAATCACGTAATTTACTAAGTTTTACATATTTAGCTTTATATAGTTACACAGTGTTTGTATGAACTCTGCTGGGGTTGGCTTGAACCTTTCAAGGTTAATATCATACCCGAAGTACTCCCTCAAAACATTTATCGGGGCTCTCGTAAGTGAGAATTGAACAGCATCCCAAATTAGCTTTTTTACATTTTGCCATTTAACATTATACCGTTTTGCGATCACAGAATAGACATTTTCTTTAATGCTCTCTAAAGCAGATGGATCACCTAAGCCGATAATTATGGCCTCGCTTATATATTTGTGGCCTTTTTGCCCTCTATAGATAAGGAGTTCATGTAGTACCTGGGAAATGAAAATTTCTTGATTTTCGGCACTATGATCCGTAGCCAAATCCAAAGCTTTGCCCCAGAATATAAGTTTATCGTCTATGACTTGGAAATATCCGGACTTATAGAAAGCTGATAGCATCTTGCTTGGCTCTGGTATTTCTGTATCGGTCGTAATTGATTTTGCAGTATTAATTATTTGTTTATATGCTGCGTAGGAATCCATATTTTCAAAAATCTTAATATCAATATCTGTTACATCTGCAACCACAAATTTAAACCCACCCATCGTAAATTCTCCTCCCTGCCTACTGCCTTTGTATAAATAATTTGTGCAATAAAATCTGGAGTATGCAAAGATTTCCGAATACTTCATAGCCCCCAATCGAATTATATATAATGGGAGGTTAGCGTATGCAATCAGCAGGTATTGTGAAAAAACTTGATAAGCTTGGGCGGATAACTCTTTCGAGGGAACTGCGAGAAGTTATGGAACTCAGGAAAAAAGATTCTGTTGAGTTAATCCCTAACGGTTCGACCCTTATTATAAGAAAACACACGCCGACTGTGTGCGTATTCTGTGGCAATGCTGACGGGATAACCATCTACAAAGGAAAATACATCTGTACAGATTGTACGAGCGGAATTAAGGCTATTAACGCGTAAAAATACCCTGGCATGATCCAGGGCATTAAAGGTTTAAACTGTGCAATAAATAACACTCCCAACCGTGGCAAGGAGCGTTATTTATATTGACCTACATATTTCTTATTTTAAATTTTTCTGTATGCCTGGGTGAATATATTTTGAATCTGCTATATTAAATAAAGCGTTATAGTCTCCGGCCACCATTTGCTTGAATTTCGGCCAGTTAATATCCTTTGCGTTTTCTTTTGTGAGAGATACGTTTATTGCATCCCGGGTTTCCTCATTTCCTTTTGCATCTATCATGGTGGTTTGGGTCCATACCCATACTTTATCCACTTTAGGATTTGTAAAGAGGACTTCCATAACATTGACAGCCGTGGTTGCTGTGGTTCGTACAAGCATTTTTTCGTCCCAAACAGTACCCGGGTTAAATTTTACATCAACTATAGTTAATCCCTTTTCTTGTGTTATTTCAACGCCTTTTAGCTTGTCATTACCCACAATTCCAACTATAGCAGCCTGCACATTTTCTTTAGTAACCTCCATCTCCTTGAATTCAGCTTTCTTTTGCGGTGTTGGGGACGGTGTGGGTGTAGGCGCCGGAGTTGGTGTCGGTTTTTTTGTTGGCTCCAGTGTCGGAGTAGCTTTCTGTGTTGGTGCCGGAGTTGAATCAGCATTTATTTTTGACACCTGTTGTTTTTTGTCTGCGCTTGCGCCCATGATAGCCAAAGACACCGCAAACACTACAGCGGATAATAAAAACCTGGCTGCAGCATCGTTAAAACTCTTTCTTTCCTCATTTACCCCTTCATTTGCCTTTTTAAAGTTTTTCATTTGCTTTGCAAAATCAATTAGGTAAAAAATGAAAAACGGGCAGCATAGCATGAAAATAAAAAAAGCCAGCCCTTGCGTTAACGATGTCAAACAAAAAAGGTAGTACAGACCTGCAATTAGCATTTTCCAAATTTTCTTACTTCTGAACCCTGGAATGAAACTCAGAATTTTCTGCATTAATTCTTCCCCCTGTACAATTTTTCCATCATTATACATTATATAGCAAACTTGCACAATATATGGGCAAAAAAATAATGCCCCAGCCGAAGCCAGGGCATTTACTACTAATCCATTGTGTTATTTACTTTATCCTCAATTTTCGAATTGAGTTTCTTTGTCTGTTTAAAAACTTGATTGCCATATATGGCTGCTGCCGCCGCTATTATACCCTGTAGAATTGTTTCTGCAGTAAACTTGCCGAGAAGAAAGACCGACATTACAACACCCACAATCGTCAATATTACAGGAATTAATTCGTCCGGAAGCTTTTTGATATCTTTCAAAACAGCTCCTATAAACACCAATGCGGCTACCACAATAAGTAGTTTAGAGTCTAAAAATACACTATAATCCATATATACCACCTATTCCTTTCTATACGTATTTGTTTGTGACATTAAGGATCTCCTGGCGCATACTGTAATACTGGTTTAGCAGGCTCTCATATTTCTTTTTCCAATAGGTTGCCGTTTCTGTTGTCTCTGCCGGCGTAGGCGGATACATCCATTTATACCGTGCCTGCGACTCTGCAATAAACCAGGATTTATCTATGGAGGTTCCCGGGCATGTTGGATTCCCTGCGTTCGAATTATCCCTGTGGAATTTAACAGCATCCCACGGTAAACCATGGTGCTTTACTATGGCAGCAACAATACGGAACGCCGATTCTGCCTGCGTGCCTTGGAACGGATCGCGTCCGCTGAAATCTCCAAGCATTTCGATGCATATAGCACCTTCGTTCCACCCGACAATGCTTGCCGGATCTTCATTTAGATCACGGCCCGTCACAAACATTCCATCCGGGAACAAAGTCAAGTGCTGTCCGATATCTCTCCATTTATTTGTATTGACGTGGTAGGCTCGCATGTTGGCCTGGAGCTGCAGGTGGTTTGTTCCTGTAAAATCTTTATGACTCGGCGACCAGGTTCCGTGAATGTGTACCTGCTTTGTAGGCCTGGTTATCTCGGCGGACTGCACATAGGCTATAGTATCGTTCAGATTTAAAAGTTTATCGCTCATTGCTCTTCACTCCTTTCTAACCTGTCAAGCCGTTTATGGGCTTGTTTAGAGCTTTCCTCTACTCTGGTAAGTCTTTCCGCATGGCTATTGACCGTCCGATTAAGGTCCCGTTGCTCCAGCAACACATCGTCAATACGTTTTTTAATATACTCCGTGTTGGCTTTTAACTCTCCATCCTGGGCGCCGTCTGCCTTGCTCTCCTTTTGCGCCCCTTTGGAATATCCGATGTAGGCAAATAAAATGCTGCAGATTGCACTCATCGCAGCTATAAGGGGAAAAACAATGCTTTTGTCCATCAATACACCTACCCATCTAAAAATAATAGGGCCTCCGAAGAAACCCATAAAAAAAGACACTCTATAGTGCCTATACCGGGGCGCCGTTACCATC
The DNA here is from genome assembly GCA_023419605.1 of Bacillota bacterium. GTDB lineage: Bacteria > Bacillota > Clostridia > Acetivibrionales > JAEZXR01 > JAEZXR01. Next base: position 19,719 of record JAEZXR010000006.1, read on the forward strand.
TACCCCAAGCGCTTTTAAATCTGTTAATACAGCATCCTTGTACTTAGCTGGGACTTGTTCTATGGTCCTCCGACCGGCTACAATAAGAGCCACATATAAATCAACCATGGTTACACCTCCTGTAATCAGTTTTATCAAAAAATTAAGCACTGGCGCTCACCAATGCTTCGACCTCTGCCCTAAACTTCTCCGGGACTTGTTCAATTGTTCTTTTCCCTGATTTCACAAGGTTATAATATAACTCAACCACCTGTTACACCTCCCAGTACAATATCTTCATAGAGTGTTGCAAGGGCATCCATTAATACCAGGTTTTGATCTTCCAGAGCTTTGATTCGATCAAGCAATACAACAGGTGCAGGAACTTCTATCTGTTTATCCTCGAATACCAAAAAATTTCCTTCCGTTATATTCTGCTCCTCTACTAGACGTTTATCACTGTGTTGTTGTATCAATGTAAGTCTCTCTATGTCATTGCTATACTGAAATTTGTACTTCATTTCAAAAAACCTCCTTATGCTAAAGTTTGGTAATAACTTGGAATACTTACATTCGCAAAAAGTACTGGGTCATACCCGTAAGCACCATTATTACCACCATTTGGATTCTGTTTCCATACCTTTATCGAAAATACATCGCCTACAGCACATGCAAAATCTTCGGTGAAAGTTATCCATGCGGCGTTGCTATTACTGCGTGTAGCCCCCACTTGAACATCGTTCTTAAAAACGGCTCCATATGCAACCGAGTTTGGTTGTCCCTCTATCTCCTCCGCCCCAAGCTTAAACCTAATTCTAACCGTACCAGTTATGTTGATGGATTTAAATTTAACACCAATTTGTTGGGGTGTAGTACTATTTACGTAGTTGTTTTGTTGGATATACATATTCGCTAAGGGCGCATCACTTGCAGTAATAGTAAACGGAACATTTGGGACAAGGCTTCCAACCTTTCCGAAAATATCAATTCCCTGCCTTATATTAGATTCAATTAAATCCGCGTCCCCTTTAATGACACCACCGGAGTAGTACCCCGCAGGAATACCCTGGTCTGTTGTCCCTGGTGTAAAAGCTGGTGCGCCTCTGTTGGGCATAGTCCCTGCTTGCCCTGCAATAGTGGTTCCACTTAACACATTTGCTACAGGAACAATAACTGCCGCAACCTTTCCGTCACCTGCCGCACCACCATAATACCCCTGCGGTATCGTCTGGTCTGAACCTGATGGAGTTATTACTGTACTACTGCCTACTTTATTTGGCATGGTTCCGGTTACAATTCCAGCATCCGTTCCAATTGTCTTACCTGCTAACACTTCTGCAGCTACTGCTGTTCCATACTCACCCCCTTCACCCTGTTGTATAAAATCCATTCCATCATACCGTAATGTATACACACCATTGAGCCTCAGTTTACCTGATATTAGCGCATTTCCCTTACTGTCCTTTATGGTTTTTGCCCCTAATCCATTAATGTTTATGGTGGAGCTGCCTGTATTGGCTGCATGGATTTTTACTGCCACACACACCCCGGCTGCATAAGCCGTAAGCGCTGGGCTTAATGTAAGAGTGTATGCATTCGCGCTGCCGCCTGTTGTGCCGTACCCAGGTTGGCGGATATAGTCAGCCATGTGGGAGTTGCCCGAAGCATCCATTACATTATCTACCTTAGTGACAGGGAATAAATTATCCCAGCCGGTATTGGCTGCATTCCTTTGCGTCATTTGAAAATTCTTGTCTGCCATTATGGACCATCCTCTCTATATTTCTTTATACCAAAAATCTCCCGGACTAGGGGAAGTGGGAGCTATTGAACTAGTTGTAATTTTTACGCCTCCACCGGCACCAATGTCATTTGTAAACTGACTCAATGCTGTTGGCATATCAGTTACTTGATCCTTGGTGTGAGTGTGGATCATAGGAGCAAAACGAGCGTCGCTCTCCGCATCTGTATAATACCTATCCTTTAAATCAGTAAGATCATACAGGGTACAGCTTGCCAAGTACCAAACCAGGTTACTTTCTGCTGCCGGCGCTGGTGAGCCAGATATATACACATGCCCCCCATTACTGAATGTACCTGTGTTTCCACATAAGACTATACGCGCATATGTCTCCCACTTTCCTGTCCCAACATTATTAGTCAACCAATATTCAGTAGAATTGGTTCCCTGCGAATTGGACGCCGTATTAAGGGCATACCCTACAGGTAATTTTGCCTTAAATACTTGTGCAAAAACACCATTCACCCGGGAATTAATGGATTGATAAAAACCACCATATGTGGGGGATGTAACCGCACCATTATGCCGAATTTCAAGTACTTTTCCACTCTTGTTGGGTGCCGAAGTCATGTCAATCCTGGTGATCGAAACCCCTGTTCCTCCGGAATTGTTGTATACAGACACGCTATTAGTTCCGGTTGAAAACTCTTCATCCGTATATATCTTTTTGCCTATCCGAAGTGCGTACCATAAGGGGTTTAAAGCCCCATTCTCTGGATTGTTGCTAGGTAGATATGCAAGTCGATATCCATTTACAGAGAATGCATTATTAACATTCAATGGACCGGTGATTGTATCTCCGGACTTGTTGACTTTTGTGTTAGGATCAAAATTTCCAGTGTGCCATATATCAAAGCCGTTAAATTTAAATTCTATCCCGAAGATTTTCACCCAGTAATCACCACCCGGTATTGGTTAGCAGCAGGAGCTGCAGCAAATAATAGTTTGATGTTATTATTATCCACCACCTGCCAATCTGTGATTACAGCATTATAGGGCGTGGCAGTCTCTCGGATACTGACGGTAACGTCCATGGTTCCAAGGTTGTGCGTTACTGTTATTGTTGTAGCAGAGCCGTTCCCGATATTGGCGGCGTACTTAGCTGCTTTTGCATTCCACCCGGCACGTTCTCCAGACGTTATATGTGCTACCGCGTCCCCAACATGGGTATTAAATTCTACCTTTGTTGCCTGCTGGATGTTGTCCACATTACCAAGTCCCACATCTCCCTTTACAAGCGTAACAGCACCCGTTTTACCTGCAACACTTTGCACAACATCTACTGGGGTTAATAGCTCCTGCCAGTTGGTCAGCGTGGATGCTCCTGCAGCTTTAAGTATAAAGCTTTTGTTTAAGTCTGTTCGGACTGCAATATCACCCACCTCGGCAGTTAATGCCAACATAGCTGCCTGGGATGTTACAACAAAAGTATCCGATATAGCTATAGCTGGCATTATACCCGCATCCAGTTTACCATCTGCGCCAATAATAGGAACATTGCCCGTTGCGGTCCCTGTGTTTTTATATGCTGCAGTACCTAATGTATTTAATTTGTTTTTATCTTCCTTGGACAGTAACCCATCTGCTGTGGTTGTAGCTGTAGGTATGGGGTCCACTCCATCGGTCAGATGCTCTGAGGCGTGCCCAGGAAAGGGATGCCAGTTAATTACTTCGTAATACTCAAACATAACTTCTGATCCCGGAGGCAATCCAGAAGGAAGATTTATAGTTGTTGATGATGTTTCGGTCAGTGCTGCGTCATCCTGCTTGCTTCCATCCAAAAACCACGCTATTGCCCCTGTATTCGGTTCGTAGTGCCCTTTTGTTAAGGTAAAGGTTGTTTGTCCTGCACCTACCGTAAAACGTTCCTGGCGGCGTATAAAGCTTGCTGGATTATCATTTGCATTTAGCGTGCCGTCTGTACTGATAGACAGGTTCGCTCCAACCTTTATACCACCCAATATGGTAGGCGATGCAATGGGAAGGTCTTGCCCGCCCATTTGTGTCCATGTACTAGCCGCTGTATCCTTCCATATTTTCTGCGTGTCCGTTGCAAAATAAACCATCCCACTGCCGGTTGCGGCTGGCCGTGTAGCTTCTGTTCCAGCTTTCAATTCCGGAGTGCTGCCCCCATTTTTTACCGGAGTGAATCCCAGGGCTGTAGTTACGTTTCCACTGGTTAACTCTCCCCTGATTGTTGCGGAGGATTTGTTTTCTACACTCCCCAGGCCGACATCTGCTTTAGTGGTGCCATGTGGGTTGGTCCCTGTCCCGGGATGGGTATAAACGGTTTTTTCTACGCCATCAATTTTGATGTTTCCATTGGTGGAACTCTGCTCTGCCTTGTTTGCCCCCGTACTTATACCGGACAGTTTTGTCTGCTCTGCTGTAGTGTAGGATGCTGTGGTGGCTGCCAAGGCTGCTGCATTACTAAAATACTGGCTTGTATTCACCCAAGTAGTGCCGTTCCATCCGTAAAAATTATTATCGGTAGTATTGTAATAGAATTGGCCAGACACCGGATTAGATGGGGCAGCCGCGAGGTTCTGAATCCTCGCGTTTTGAAGTTCATTTTTGCATAGGTCCACATTAGCTAAATACCTCAATATTATTCATCCTCCTTTAGTTCAAAAATGCTTTACCTGAGAAGGGAACAGAGAATGTTATTTTTATTTCATTTAGAGAAGTGTATTGCACGTCTCCCATTACTACACTGTCGGCACTGTCTACCACCGTTACAGATGGGTATTTCTCTAGGTTGTGCCGTATGGTCCACATTGCTACTGGTATGATCTGCTCATGGGTATAGGTTTTATCGCCTTGACCTGGTGGCTGCTGTCCGCCGGGTCTTGACAAGTTTTCAATAACAATACCGTCCTGCATGCCATTATCGAAAAATGCAACTACTACTAAATCATTGGGCTGCACTGTTATATGGCTTGCTACAGGTAATTCATTTGACACATAACCTATATCCTGCAAATAAACTCTTGCCCTTCCATTTGAACTTAGGGAGGATACAATGCATTTTTGTATCATAGTTGCACCATCTCACTTTTTATAATATCTTGAGCCATAGGTCATTAGCTTTCATCGTGTCTGGTTGGGTGCTGGATACGGAAACCATTATGCGGCTGTCCATCTTCCCTTCCAGGTCTATGAGTTCGGCTTTGGTGGCATATACTAGGGATTGATCTATGGAGGCAGTTATATTTGTTGCATTTCCTACCACTGTAATGATATCCAGTGTTTTCTCTACAATGTCCGGTCCACCCCCGGCAGGAATATATTCTGCATTGGCACCGGCATTACCGTAGCAATATAATATCTCTCCCAAATCCGGGTCCTGGGCAAATACTCCGACCTCTTTCCAATAGAATCCTGCCATTAGCCCCTCATTCGATAAAACCCCACCAACAACCGCTTTCCCTCCGGAAAGTGTTTTTAATTTCTTTACTGGCAATGACTTTACCTCGTGCTTTAATGCCGTGAGGTCAAAAATTTGGCTGCTTCCCAAATCCCCGTCACCCACAGCCAAACGCGTAAAATTTAATTGTGTCCCTGCCTGGGCCTTTGCTTGGAGGTTGATTCCTCTGCTTGTAAATTTAATTCCTCCAAAAGCGCTCATTCTACCACCTGCCTTATCTCCAGTTTGTCGCCCGTGTGGACGATTCCTGCAAAATAACTATCCATTTCACCCACCAAAGTTATAACGATCCCCTCCATGTGGGACCTAACGTTTTTCACCGAGTTCAAGACCTTCAAAAATTGTTCGGTTTGTTCTCCATTTACGGAAGGGTTTGCAGATATCACCTTGAACATGAACGGGGCGCCCCCATACTCAAACCACTCCTGCACATATCCATCTCCGAAGTATGTTTTTATCACTTCTTCCACTGCGTATGGGGTTCCTCTATACTGGTGAACTTCTACCGCTGTTTTTATTAATTGCCTTTTTTTATCCACGTCCAGGGTTGCGTCATACCAGTCTACATGCATTTGCCATGCCAGTTCGTCCAGTGCAGCGCTATCCAATTCATTTACCCTGTTATAGATAAGACATAGCTTTGCCTCTTCTGCAACCTTCCTGAAATGAGGGGTTAATGCTGTACATAGGGCTTTTGTTGTGGGGTCCTGCTTCATGCTTGATGTTTGGAGAGAGAGCAAATCAACATTTTCAAGCTTCATTTTACATCATCCCTCCATAGTTTACCGTTACCGTTGTGCATTTTGCGACTTCATTTGGATTGATTGACGTATAAACAGGTGCTGTAAGGTTAATTCTACATGCTCCTGCATTTAACATCAGTTGCCGCAGAAAATCCGGGTTGATTGCTCGCCCTAACTTTGAGGCCTGCCAGGTTTTGTATTGTTCAATGGCCCCGCCGGTTCCCTCAATATTGCTTCGTATAGTTGTTTCAAACGTGGCATTTTCCGAACTTATAAAATACGTCAGGTTCAAATTATAGTTGACAATCGTTGGGGCCTGAACAAGTACCTGGTCGGTCAATGGCCGACGCTTTTTATCATTGCAAGCAGCATTAACAGCGTCCAAGGTTGATTGATGGGGAACATCTCCGTTCTCCATCAATACCGTGATCTTAACAGTTCCTGGAGTTGGTGAAATAACCGAAAGGTCTAAAATGTTCGGGTCCGCTGTTTTTGCCCAATAGATATACGCTCCTTCCGGTCCAGCCACAGAAAAACTCTCAGGCGCCATTCGGATTCTTTGCCGATAGCTTTCATCGTCCTCCATAGGCGCCCCGTCTCTGCTTGTATCCGTGTTGGTTACTGCAGCAACAAAAGGCACAGGGTCCACGATAGACTTTATTTGTCCAGGTGCAAAACCGTTATGCTTTTCTCCTGCTTCTGTCGCTTCTGCTAATACAGGCCCCGTTAAACTTCCGGACGGGATTGTTATGTCTTTCGTGGTTGCAAAGTATAATACCCCGTCCGGAGTAACCCGGGTCCCTTTGGGTATTAATAAAGGGTTGGTTTGAACTCCTGAAAGGGTAAAATCTACGTTTACTACAGCTTTTTGAGGTTGAAGCCTGGGTGTATGATACCCTCCCAATTCGTCCAAAACCTGCCCCCTGGCAAATCGGAGTAAATTCTGCTTTGCTGAGTCGTTTATGGAATTTTTCACCCCTACCAAGACGGGCACCATCTGCATTAAAAATATCCTGCGTTCATCACCAGGATATAATGTTTCTTTCAGCGCCTGTTCAAATGTCTGGATAAGCTCTTGCTCTATGCTTTTTGCATCCACCTCAACAAAATTAATCTCACTCATATTTCAACCACCACCTTGTACTGCATATTCCCCAGTGAGTCAATACCGGCGTACCGCACACCCTTTACTTTGGCCCTCGGCTCTCGAATGCTAATTTGGTTTACTATTTCATTGGTGACCAAGGCCATTGACTTATCCGCAGGCATATGCAAAACTTTACTGTCTATTCCCATGGTTCTATCGTGGGCTACTTCATACTTAAAGGTCTGGACAATGTTAATTACATTCTGTAAAACCCTGTCGGTTCCTTTTGCGGCCCAATTAATTGCCTTGGATCCACCGGTTTCAATTACGTACTCCATCCATCTACCTCCTATGCGTAATTTTCTGCTTGCTTGTTGTACCAGATTTGTGTGGAGGCAGCTAAATTGGGATTCTCTCTTTTTTCTGAGGCTTTATCAGGAATCAGTATATCAACTAAATTGGACCCGGACTTGAATCCAGCCCCCTCCGCTGTTTCCTTTTCCTTCTTAGCGCCTATTCTTACGAACTCTTCAAAACTAAGGTCTATGGTCGCTCTTAGAATCTTACCTGCGCCATTTATGACTGTGTTGTTTATACTCACAGATTTTAAAAGCCATAGGTTGTTAGAAAGGGGCCTGCCGCCGATTGAAAAAGGGAAGGCCTGCCCCAAGTCTTTTATCGCTCTCCAGTCGTTCATTTCATATTCCGGGTCTACCCCAAGGCTGGCATCTGCAACAACTTTAAAGGAGATAGTTTCAAGCCCTGGCCCCTTTATGTACGTGGATGGTTTTGCTCCCTCAACCTCTTGCGACTCTGTTTCAAGGGTACTTGACAATGCAAAATCGCTAAAGGTGTATACTTTGGATGCACTGACTTGAAATACTTTATATCCAAATGCCGCTATTGGCATGCGTCACACCTCCTTACTTAATAACCCTCTAAAGGTTTACGCAGCATGAGCAAGGTTTTGTCCATGGCCAGCCGGTGTACTGCTTTTTCTACAAAGTAAATCCCATCCGCTAGGCCGACACCTTTAATTTCCACTGTGTTCCCTGCTGCAATATTGGGGTTCAGCCTTATGCATATATGCCCCATGGTTTCATTCTTATTTGCATAGCGTAAATATGCCCTTGCAAACCGTTCCGCCTCTGCTTGGCTTGTAACCTGCTCTGTTATTTTCAAGCTTCCACCAATAACTCCCGGTGCAGAATATTCAGCCTGTAATAACTGCCCATTTCTAGCCATGCACCTTACAATACATTTACCGTACAGCTTATCGCTTTTGCTGGTAAACTTGTAATCTCCAATTAGTTCCTGGCTGTATATAGATGCTGCAGGTGGATACTGCTCAAAGGTCCTTTCATCATAAATCACAACTTTACTATCCGTTATTTTCAACGCATAGCCCTCACGGATGCACAGCCTTTGCAGGAGCTTTAACCCTCTTTCCTCACGTTGTTCAACTCGGTCATAGGTCCAATCCTTTACGGAAAACATTTGAACCTCCAGCCCGAGGGCCGAAGCAATGTCACCGGATAATTTTGAAAACCTGATCCCTTCCCAAACTCGCGTTTCGTTACTCCTAGCGATTAATGGGGCGGACGTGGCTTTAATACTGAATTCTCCGGGGCATTGCTCCCAGGCCCTTATGAATGTTTTTCCCGATGTAAATCCTTCATGCTTAACTATAATACTGTCACCCTTTTGCGGTTTCCAGTCGCTCCACTGGTTTTTTGTGTTTGTAAACATAAGGTCAATAGAATCCGCCACCCCGTTTGCATTATCGCAAATATCGGCCCGTTTCACTTCCGCGGAATGGGTAATGTCCTTTCCTTCATATAGGATATTCATATTACCCACCCCGCTTCCATGGAGGCAAAGTTGATGGGGCTGACTTCTCCAGGATAGGCACTTTCAGTTCTGTATCAGCATCAAAAATCAGTACAGTAATTAATTCAGGATTGGCTTGCATCAGCATGGAAGAGTAGCTTTCTGAGTTGTAAAAGTCTAAAGCAATGCTGTCCCAGGTGTCTCCTTGTAATGTCTTATAAATATAGTATTTTTGGTACTCCATGATAGCCTCCTTTAAAGTGCAAGGGCCTCTTCCTCGGCAAAACTTTCCTTTACATACCGAACGAATTCAGGGAACAGTTCTCTAAGCATTTCCTTGTTTGCTTCTGCATTTCCACCGGATACCTGGGGTGCAAACACGAACTGTTTTTCGGCTCCAGAGCGACTCAGCGCCGATCCTCTCTTGTATACCCCGAGCATGTCACCAGTCTGCTCCCACAAGCCAATACTTCTTTGGTTCCCCGGTTTTATCGGGATAGCTGCCTCTGTTACTCCTGGAACCTCACCGAAGATGGAGGGACCTGTCGCAAATCCTCCTTGGGCAAATGTAGGAAGTTTGGGAATGTTAATTGCTACACTTTTTCCACCCACAAACGGCACCCAGTCCGGCACCGTGAAATTGACTTTATTCAAGCCGTCAATGATGAAGTTAAATATGCCTAGGTAAATATTTGCATAGCCTTTTACAATCCCGAGTATACCTTCCCACAAGTTCCTGAACCAATCAGTTATGCCGGTCCAAGCATTTTGAAAACCTGAAACCAGTCCTGTCCATATTCCACTAAACCATTCTCCAATTCCTGCAAAGAAAGGCATTACATAGTTTTGCCAGATACCTACCATAAAGGCTGAAACCGTGTCCCAATTTTTGTACAGCAAAACAACAATTCCTATCAACGCCGCTATTGCCAGGATAACAAGCCCAATGGGTGAGGTTATAAATGCCATTACTGCACCAAAGGCAGTACCTACCGCTGTTGCCACTGTGGTTACAGCGGTCCACGCTGTTGTTGCTGCAGTCATTCCCCACATAGCAAGGGTTTTGGCGCCCATCACAATAGCATCCTTGGCGTACATGCCCTGTAGTATTATTGTGTCGGCCATGTCCTTTAATTTCCACCCGTGGTATACTCCATATGCCGTCGAAGCTGCAGAGTACTTCACCGCTAGTGTCCCTATGGCACCATAAAGCAGTTTTGATACAGTGTATGCTTCATAGACGGCGGTCCCGACTTTCCATGTCGCAAAAGCTAAACCAACGCCTTTTGCCACCGCTTCAATAGTTGGCCAGTTGTCCTTTACAAAAAAGAAAAATTCCCTGGCCTTTGGCAATGCCTCCGTTACAAAGCTTGTAACACCATTTACGGCTCCCGTGATTCCATCCTCCAACATTTTCATTTTTGCTGGATTATCGGCAATGCTGCTTATAAAGCTATTGGCATACTGAACGCCTTTAGTTAGAGTTGGCAGCACATGGGTTGCCAGCGTTGCAGTGAACTGGTCGAAGTTGTTTTTCAGGAGTCGCATTTGGTTGGAATAACTTCCCTGGGTCCTTGCAAAGTCTCCCTGTGCATCCTTGCTTTTCTCCATTAAATAACTGTACCGCAACGCAGTTTGTGAAGCCTGGTCCATATCCTGGTAAGCTGTTTTTATGCCTTTTGCCAAAGCAAATGCCTCCAGGTTTGCCACACTCATGTTTATACCGAGGGCTCTCAGGGGCTCCGTTTCTCCGGATATTCCGGAACGTATCTTTTCCCATGCTTCACTATGGTCCAAATTGTAAAATGAAGCCATATCCCCCGCAAGGCCTGCCAAGCTTGTAGACATGGGAACTATGTATTTATCTGCCAAACCACTACTTTTTAGCATAGCCCCCATGGTTCCAGTAAATTGTTTTGCCTGTAGTTCCGCAAGCCCAAAGGATTTTAACGCTGTTTTGGACCATGCGTTAATCTGATCTGCATTTTTTCCAAAAGTTACATCAACAACGTTTTGTACTTCCTGCAGGTCCGAAGCAAGGCCGATACTCTTTTTTGCTACTACAGTCAATCCAGCAAAGGCGGCTCCCGCCCCGACTCCAACGGCCATAAATGCGGTATTCATTGCCCTTGTTGCAGCACTTGACACCTTTCCAAGTGTAGATGCATTATTTTGTACCCCTGCCATTTTTGAAGAAACCAGGTTAAAAGCAGTAAAGATTGACGGAAGGGCCTTTCCACCGATTAATATGTTCGTTTGAAGATTCTTTGCCACTTACTGCCCACCCCCTTCCGGCTTTTTGAGCATTTCTTCGAGCGTATTATAGAACTCAATCAGTTCTGCGAGTGGGATTTTGTCACAATCTATATAGCTTGTAGATGTCTCAACACTTATTATTGTTTTTACTCTTCGGAGTTGTTCTCTGTCGATGAATCCTCCGAAGTATCGTTGAAAAAAAGTACGGATTGCATGGCCGTTGCCATCTTATCTTTTGGATGGAGGTTATAAGCATCCCCCAAGGCCAGCCCTGCAGCAATTCCGAAAATAAGGTTGTGTAATTCAATGTCCATGGCCGGATTAGCTACGGCATACCGCTGCTGATTCAAAAAAGTTGTTGCCCTTGATATTGCATTGGATGGTAGATTTTCAAAGTTAAATTCAAGTTCCTTTGTTTCCTTTCCATCTACCTTAACAACTTTATATAATTTCACTTTACCTGTCATAAAATATCCTCCTATATGCTAGATGGGGCACTATTTGCGCCCCATCTGCTCGTAATAAATTTTATAGTTTTATAGTAATGACCGTATTTCTGCCGCATAGTCAACCCCGTTGACCCTGTATATATAGTTTAGCTTGTCGATTTCAATTATCTCTAAGCCGTCCTCAACCTTTTTGTAATAAAGAACCTCGTATTCGTTGCTGCCGTCCTGGGTTCCATTAGTTTCGATCTTTCCCGGGTCGTACTTCTTGGGCACTCCAACAATTACAACCTTATGGGATTTCACGCCGATTTTGGCGTTGGAAGCGTCAAATTTGTCCGTCACCCAGCGAACCTCGAATCGTTTGCTTCCAGGCGCCGAAAGGAATGCAGCCTGTTTCCCATCAATCCGCATGGATACGGCGAAGGTGGCAGCCCCTATGCCTAAATAACTGGGCCAATCAATTTCACCTAGTATCCCGGCGCCTTTCATGGTATCGGATAACATTTCGAAGGATGGGAGCTGCACACTGGTTGTATCATCCAAGTACTCCAGCCGCCTGTTAATTTCACCATACACGCTATAATTCACTATCTTATTACCCTTTTGCATTTACCGCTTCACCTCCTTATTCTGTCAGGGTGGTAAGCCCTACAGCATCATATTGAATTTGGAATGTAATGCTTTTACCTGGCGGGGTTGTAGTTGCCCGGATATCAAAGATAAAATTCCCCCTTGCAACCTGCCCACTGGGATTGCTTTGGGCATTGAAGGAAATCTTTCCGTATAGTATTGCACCCTCCGAAACCAATCCATTTAGCCATACTTGGGCTTCATCCAGAATGGTTTCAATCTGCCTGCGGCTGAAAGGTTTATCTACTGCAGCCACATAGTTTTTCTGGAAACTGTTCTTTATATATTGGAGTGTCCGGACCGAAGCGTCAAATAAATCCTCCGGCTTGATACTGTCCTCTGCAGCATAGGTATAATTCCCCATGTGCGGCCCCCACAGCCTCCATTGTCCTCCTATATAGGCCAATGTGGTTATACCCTCTGAATTCAAGTCTGTGGCCTGCTGCTCGTCAAAACTTATGGCAGTATTATCCGCAAGGATTGTGCCGTTCGCCATAATAGCCTTATTCGATGGGGTTTCGTAGGGAATGCTATTATTATTAAAATCTACCTGCTGCATGGCCACGGTGGTGAGGGTTGACAGCCAGAAGGTTTTCCCCGCGTACTTCGCTTTCGGCCAGCAAGCTTTTGCATATTTTGACGTATAGGCGTTGGTTACCTTCCATGTCTTGGCTGCTGCAATAGTTTTCGCACCGGCTGCCGTACTGTCCATGTCCACGACGCAAACCGCATCCCAATGCCCATTTATATTCTGGCACTTTGCCACAAGCCCTGCATATACATCCGGTTTATGGCTCCAGCCAGGGGCCGCAAGGATTGTTGGTACCGTGCCGAACTCCTGGTATACAAGGTCAACGACGGAAATTCCGGTCCTTACTCCCGTTGTCGGGTTCATTCCTCCGACAATGTCAGTACCTATAACCTTACTGGCATCCATTTCATTAAAAGTTATACTAACCGGGGATGCAATTCCTCCAGAAGTCAGGTCCGTAAATTTAACTTTCACACGGCCATCCACTTCCACATACTCTACGGCAAAATCGGTGCCCAGCACCTTTCCAGTGACGGCACAGGAGGCCAAAAGCACCTTATCATTATCAATATACCCCACTTTATTTGTAAGGGTAATACTGGCCGTTCCAGATTTAAAATCGGAGGCAGGATCAAACACATTTATTAGGACAATAGGCCCTATGTTCTGTGTTGGGTTTTTAAAATGTGCATAAATGGCTTCACATAAAGTAAAGGTATTCCAATCATCGGAATACCCTACGGCTGCCACTGCTTCATCAAAACTATTTACTTTAAAGGGTACGTTTACCCTGGTTGACGGGTTTACTAGTGTATTAACCGGCGCTGTTCCGATATATACAGGCAATGTTCCTACGCCGCTGGGTGGAAACGATGCCTTTGACGGTATAATAGTACCGTACACACCATGCGTATATGCCAAATCAACCACTCCTTTCTATTCTTAAAAAATTCCCTCTGCAGGGATTTGTATATTTGCCGGTTCTTCCATCAGGAATTCAGTAACCTGGTCCTGCATCCGCTGTGTAGCACACCGGGCATTAAAGGTCATGTAACCATACCAGTAAGGCCAGGGCTGTTCCTGGTACATTCCCCATTTTATGGGTGGCTCAATCGTCGTTACACCATTAATTACAATGGTTTGAAGCAAGGCAATACGAACTTTTGTCATTATATGTAGGAGGTCAACGTATCCTTTCATGTCCGGGATAAGCTCTCCCTGCTCATTGGTTTCTCCTGCATCATAGGTGGCAAAGGTAAGTTTCACAGTTATACTGGCCTCTTCCCCGTTATCCTCTCCGGTTTCTACACCCACTACAATACTGGGAATGTCGTACCCTTCGGGCAAGTAATTTTTGGGGGGAAGATATCCAACCACTACCACCGGAGGAACAAGAGCGCTTGCCCCCTCGCCGCCAGCTTTCTCCAGTTTTTCATCCGCAACCAGGGTTCGTATAAAGCTGGCAAGCTCTTCAAGGATTCTGTTTTCTGTCATTTTCCCGCCTCGCTTCCATGTAATTTTTCCATTCTTCGGTTTACTTCATGTTCAATTCTCTCGTCCAGTTTCTTATCCGCCAGTGCCTGAATTCTTTTTCCTGCTTCGGTGAAGGAGTCTTTATGGGCAATCATTTGCGGAACTGATAAACTACGTAGAACCACAACGGGGGTCCTTTCTGGACCCTCCCGTTTGAATACCTGCGTGGAACGGTTTGCAGATGCTATAAAGGGCTTTGGATTTGTTTTTAATTCCTGGGATTTACCCTTTTTAATGGCCACTTTTACCTTGTACCGTCCCCCTGGTTTCGGCTGCTTTGGAGTAACGCGAAAGTGGTTGTACAGTGTAAGGGTTCGCCCGGTTGCAATTACTCCGGCTTTTGCATTTCTGGACGATGCTTTAACCTTCTTCAAGGTACTTTTAACGTCCTTGTCACTTATGGCATACTCTTTTCGCACTTCCCTGGAGGTATGAGTATATACATGGTCTACGGTTCGATTTACCGCTTGCATGACTGCTTTAGGCATTTCCTTGGGTACTTCCCGCAGGTCTATGGCAACCCGATTTATGGCTTTTGTGTCCACAACCAAATTAACAGCCATATCAACTCACGTTCCTTTTGAGAATTATTTCAAGAACTCCATTATCCTCTCGAACGTCAAACACCATGCATAGAACTCCGTCGAACGTCTGCACTTCATCCGGCTTTGGCTTTTTTGTAAATTTAGCCGCTTCCGCATAGTACAGGATATCGCCCACAATGACGCCCTCATATTCTGTTTTGCTACGGTGCATTAGCCGGTCATTGTCAGGGATGATAGTCATTGAAATCCCATTTATGATGTGTGGCTCTCCAAATTCAGTCGGGTTAAAAAAGACAGCCCGGTCAAGGGCCATCTGTTCCTTGAATCCGGGCATGTTTACCCACTCCTTTTATTTTTTCGGGTTCATTTATATATTCCGCTTTCCCCTCATTCACATATCTTGCTTCTTCTTCCTGGGATAGCTTCAATTCCTCTGGAGGTCTATGTATTTCACCCTCTACATTGACCCTTCCGAAAATAAGCCGGATCATTCTTCCCCTTCTTTCCCTTGGCCCTTATCGGGTTCTTTCCCCGGTTCCTTATTAGGTTCTTTTGCTGGCTTTTTAGGCGTTTCCGGTACATAAGTTTCAGCATTTTTATTTTTTACAAGTGCCTTTTCCATCTCTTCCCCAAGGCTTATTACGGCCCCGGCTTCGAGTACCACGCCTTTGTGGTTTAATGGATTAATAAGCTTTACCATCGGCTTTCAACTCCTTACCCTATTTTTACTTTTCCCACAGTGGTTGCGGTAGCTTTTGCCTCAACGCACCAACCCGCCAGGATTGTTCCCGTTGCAGTTTTTGTAAGGTTTCCAGCCGCACCATCCCAGTACAGCGGATCTCCCACCGCAAAAGCTGCATTATTAACGGCAGGCAATTCATAGATACCTTCTGTTTTAAGGCTGCCTGTTATTCCGATAGGAATGTTTTCGGCGGCAATCCCAATCCTAGACACTAATGGGACAACATCGCCGTACTCAATAGCAGCTCCACTACTGTTTGTATAGTCAATTATTTCACCTTTCTGGATATACGTTCCTTTCGCCATGTCCTTTTTCCTCCATTCATTATTTTAAGGGTGCATAGAAACTATACACCCGCATTTTTACTGAGTCCGCGATAATCCAAAACGGTAACTCCGTAGTCAATATAAATCCTCCAGCGCATCCCGAGGAAATCAAAACCCACCTGAGATTCCAGCTTCGGCATATCATCGCCATTCAGGTACGTTACCTCTATAGTGTCAATATCCCCTGGTGCAGCAGCCGTATAGTATGCTGTACTGCTGTATTCATCCAACTCAGCATCAATTACGGGGGTAAGAGAATTTTTAAATACATTGGCAACGCCTGCGTGTTCGCCGTCAGGTGCGGCAATAGAAAATAGTATCTTTTCCGCATCGGTTTCCAAAGCAGCAGGCACAAGCAGGTACGCCGGACTGATATTCAAAGTTTCCTTGCCTCTCTGGTTCTTCTGTTTCCTGGTAAGCATACGGAGTTCGCTCAATGTTGGAGTTCCTATTTTACCAGGGGTTCCAAGGTTTCCATGGCTGGCATGAAACAAAGCCACTCCATCATAAATTGTTGGGTTTGATCCAACCATTTTGTAAACCAGCTTATTGATTCCTCTTCCTGCAGCTCTTACATAAGCTGCTGGGACCTTCGTCAAAACGCCTATATCATCATTTATCAGCGCCTGTCTGCTGAGTCCGAAGGTGCGCCCAAATGTTGCTAATGCTTTGGAAACTCCCCGATCCTTCATTTCGTCAAACTTAAATTCTCCGGATTGTGTCATTTTGACCAATTCCCCAGCCTCACTGATTTGGTAGTGGGTTGCCTCCTTGAAATCAGGGTTGCTGCCTCTACCAGTCCATGTTTGGTAGGTGGTTTGCGCTCCTCGATAGGCTGTGGCCATGCTCTTATTTACTGAACTCGACAAGATGGAGGCAAATTGCCCATCTGGTGTAAGCGCTTCCCTGAATAACTGTTCATCATCCATCCTGTGAACATTGACCTTTCCTGCACGGATCAGGCAATCAATGGCAAGGTCGCGGAGTTTCATTCCTCTAAGGTCTCTTGCCCCTTCTGCCGGGTTTGCAATGCTTCCGCCTGCTCGAAGGATAATGGAATCACTTGCGGCGCTTCTGAATTTGTCTGCTTCCTCTGCAATTACTCGCACTTCTCCGGCTCCCATCCTGGACGGTTGTCTCTCTGTCTTTAGTTTTTCAAGCACTGCACTTCTAACCTGGTCCAGAGTGCTTCCATCATCAATGTATGGGGCTGAATCTACTCCAAAATCTCTGCACAATGCGTTTATATCTGATACGCGCTGCCTTTCCGCCCGGGTAGCTGCTTCCCTTTCGGCTGATACGTCAGGCACCTGGACCCCTCTTTCTCCGCCTCCTGCTCCGGTATCCGGTGCCAACATAGGTCCTCTAAAATTTCTTCTCATGCTTTCATCATCCTCCTGATTTTCGTTTTCTTCAAAACCTCTTCCAACGCCCACGGACGGATCCGCCGGGGTTGGTTCAATTGATATTTCATAAGGCTCCCACTTTAGCGCTACGTAAGCAGGCCCCATAAAACGCCCATTCGCTGACATTTTCCCGGCTGCAACCTCTTCCCAACTACTCACGCTGTACCCGAAGGATACGCCTTTGATGGACCCGGACAGCACTTTAGTTTTTACCTTCTGGCTTTCCTCGTCCTCGTCAAAGGTTATAAGTGCCCGACACTTTTTTTGAGAAGCATCTACCCATGCACTGTCAATCCGCGCTACAGGCATTTTCCCGTGCCTTACATCTCTGCCGTGGGCAAATAAGACAGTCCCGACATTAGTAAGTCGATTCATGTCCACCGCGCTCTCTTCGTGTAGCAGGATCTCATTTCCATACCAACGACTAACGGCAAATTCCGAACTAAAAGAAAGCTCTAATTGATTTGAGTTTCCTTCAACCGCCCGGACTTCCATATTACTAATTGCCCTTGGTTGCTGTATTCCCTCTAGGGGCCTGTTCTTTGGCATTTTTTGCCTCACCTCCTGTAGTAATTCCTAACTCTTGAAACATTTTTATTTCCTTGGCCCTTTGCTTTGCAACATCTTTCCAGTCCAAACCTTGCTCCGCGCAGATTCTTTCCAGGGTATTTTGTCCGGAGTCCAGGGCCTTTTGGTTGGCGTTGGTTTCTTTTAAGGGATCAATCCAACTCCACCCCGGCGATATCCATTTGTGCCGCAGGTATTTCTGTTTGTTTTGCCAAAAATCTTTTATTTCCAACTGTCCTGACAAGACAGCAGAAATTAAAAATTCCGTATACACTTCCCTGCAGAAATGTTCCGTTAAAAACTGTTGCCACATGCTGTAGGTTCTCTGATCTTCCAGTAATCCTTGTCGTGCGCTGCTGTAGTTCACTTGGCTCATGTCCCTAGATATGGCTTCATAGGAAAGCCCCTGGCCTGCTCCAGCAAGGCGCTGCTGGATGGAAATATAATCTTTTGCATTACTGGACTGCCCCGAAGGATTTACAGCATTAACAGTCTCGCCAGGCTGTAACTCATAGACCATTCCAGGGGCAATGGTTTTTGTTTGGTACCCGCTTCCTTGGTCTATTTTTGTATTTCTCCCAAGATTGCTAGGGGCCACTTTTGTAATAAACACAGACAAGCAGGCCAATATTCTCTCCTTTACGGACACCGCTTCCACAAATTCGTTAACATCCCGCACTCTTGGCAGAGTTTTGGCCAGGGGGGACATTTCTCGGATTTGTGTCGGCCTGTTCTTTTTCCATGGGAAAATAACTCTTTCTGCGGATATCCGCTCAGACTGTCCTGTCCAGAAACCGTCCGGCGTATACTTTTTGAGCCAGTAAGCCACAGGTTTGTTGTACTCGTTCATTTCTACGCCACTGACCACCCGGTTTCCTTTGGTCCCCGGAATACTGTTCATGGAAGTGTCTAATTCATCCACTTCCCTGGCCTGCAAGCTAAAAGGGACTATGCCGTCTTTTGTGTACACTTTTACAAAAATGATTCCTCCATCCACAACAAGCCTCCGTATTGCCATGGCCTGCATTTCGGTAAAGGATTGTTGTCCTGTGATATCACAGTTACGCGCTCGGCACCATTCTTCCCATAGTTCCTCTATTTTCCGGTTTAATTCTTCATCCTCGGTGCCGTCCTCCTTTTGTACTTTCGCTTGCACTCGGATGCCAGTTCCCACAACATTTCTTTCCATGGGGCCTAAAATACTCTCCGCAATATCGCTGTTTCTTTCCAGGTCCCTTGCCCTGGCACGAATTATATCCCTTTGCCCTTGGTCCGTCTGTTCTGCAGTAGCGTTTACCGTTGTCCACTGTCCATTGGGTCTATTGCTACCTCCGGAGTCGTAGAAATTTCTTTCGAGCACCGATCTCCAAGATGCCCGTTTATATGCCCATTCTGGACTTAGTAGACCAATGGCTCTATCAAGTGCATTCAAATTTTTTCACCTCCTTTCACCGGCGGTCAAAGACTGCCACAAATACACCCTGAGGCGCATTTGCCGCTTCCTGGTCCGCCATTTGCTGCAGCCTCCGTCGCTCCTGATATAAAACCGAAAGGTCCGGGCGCCGAAGCTTTCGGCTTCCGATTTGGTATTCCTGGGCACCGTTTTCTATAGTGCTTATGGCGTTATTTAGTTGTTGAAGCTGCTCTTGTGCCGTCATCGTATCCACCCCCCTTCCCTCTGGCGTATCCAGTTATTGTCCTGTTTTATAAAGCTATCTTGTTCTACCTGTCCCGCTTGGGGCTGTTGTGGTTGGGTCTGTGGCTGTTGGCGCTGTACGTTTTCCGGTTGTAGATATCGGACTTGCAACAAGTCTGCAGCCAACGCCGCATATACCTCCGTATCAAGATAGTGATTAGCTGTATGGCTGCCTTTCGTTTTCCACGTATTAACTTCCTTGCCGTTTTTCTTGACTGTAACCTTTTCCTCGGAACAGATTTGTTCCGCATACTCCTTATCACAGTCCTTGTAAACCATCCAGCTACCAGGCCCATTTTTCCTCTGCATCCTTCCGGCAATCATATCCTTGTACTGTCCACCGTCCACGATATACAGCCGCATTCCGTAAGCCTTGCTGTCCGCTTTCTCAATTATACTGGCTTTATACCTGGCAAGTAGTGGAGTGGATGAACCCTTTACAGGTACTGCCCATTCCTGGTTTATTACACAGAAATCGTATACCTCGTCCGTCCGATCCCCGGAGTCAATGGCACATAAATTAACCTGATAGATGTTTCCATTCAAATCCTTGTACGGCAGGTTCATTATGTATTCCACTTGATCCCATGTATCTAACTGCCCGTGGGCAATGTTCCAACTGGTCATTGAAGTTCCCCAGGCTCGAATAGTGTAATAAAAATGGTCCTTCTGAACATCAACACCCGCCGTTATCAAGAGCGTTTCATCAGGGACCACCGTTTCCTCATATTCACTTTGTCTTTCTAATACCTTGTCAGAATTCATTTTGACTTCCGTTTGTTCCCATGGTTCAGCTAACCAGGAGTTTATGAAGTTCATTAATAGTTCGGGGAAATTCTTTGACCTTAAAAACTCGCTAACAACGTCACCAAAACGTACCCATGGGGAATAAATGGCGTTTAGATGGAATGCCGTTTTCTTAGTTCCCTTCTTATTCTCTGATTGCCATTTACCTTCCCGCAGCATTGCAGGCTTGTGACCATCTGTTATTATCCCGCTGCAATGTTCACATTCATAATAAGCAGCTTTCTGCGCCTCTTCCGGTTCCCTTATTTCCTTGGGCCATTTGATTTGCTTGAACCTGAATGTCTGGTAGTGCCCGCAGTGCGGACATGGTACATAATACCGCTGCTGGTCGTCGGCTGCCTCCCATTCCTGCCATATTGGGCCATTTTTGAATGTAGGCGTGGAAGTTTGTAAAATCTTCTTGTTATTGGGAAATGTTTTTGTACGTTCCCTGGCAAGACTCCTGGGGTCTGCTTCCTTTCCTGCATTGGCTGGATACTTGTCAACTTCATCCATTAGCAGGAAACGGATAGGCCTTGATGCTAACGACGCAGGAGAATTGGCCCCTGACAATACCACATACATTCCGTCAAACTGTAATTCCAGGAGTTTGCTATCCTGCTCGTGATATCGTTCCTTTAGTGGTTCGCATAAGGCAATCATGGGCTGCAATCTGTTTTTGCTGGTATATTCCGCAAGGTCAAGTTGCGGATAAACAATCAGGGTTGAACTAGGGTCTTGGGCGATAATATACCCCAAGATATTATTAAGACCTTCCGTTCCTCCTACCTGAGTAGGTTTTACGAATATGATCTCTTCAATGTCCGGGTTGTTGAATGCGTCCATGACGCCTTGCAGGTATGGAGTTCTCGCCGTGTTCCAGCGTCCAGGCTCTGAGGAGGTTTTAGAATCCAGCACCCTGTATTTGTCTGCCCACGTAGATACGTTTAGCTTTTCAGGAGGCTTTAAAATTTTGAGGGCCTTGGCTATCCAGTCTGGCCACTCATACTTTTGTTTTCTTTTTCGTCGCCGTGTATACTCCATCAATGTGTAGTTGTCCAAGCGCATCCAATGTCAACTCCGTTATCATTTTTTCAATCTTCCTTGCCTCCCCCGGATCTACAAAGGAACCTATTTCCGTTGCCACCTTTCGGCTGTAGCCCATCATGGACCTTTTCAGAACAGTAAAAAAGCGCTGCAGATCCGCAGTCGCCTCCTCTTTCCGTATGTATTCACCCCGGGCCACCGCATTTTCAAAAGTGGCTTCCTCTGCCTTTTGCTTTTTTAGCTCCGCCTCATATTTTAGCTTCTTGACCTGGAGGGACATTCCCTCCACTTCATCCTCTGACTTCACCCCATTACCTATTAGCCCCCGCCACTTTAATAAATCCCACAGGGGCCACCATCCCCGGCAAGCTTTGGGGCACCCTTTTTCCTCCCATTCGCTCAATGTCTTTCGAGCAATTCCCAGCCGGTCACAAAGTTCATTTGTGGAAACGCATAGTTTTCCATCAATTTCCTTGTACTGTTCATTAGCCTGCATTCCTCAAAATCCTCCTTGTTACCTATTTTTATTTTTTTATACTCGGTGGAATATCGGGCTTCGCTAGACCCGCATATCCCCCACCCCCTGGGAAGGACCCATGTTCTATCAGGCTGTTAATGCCTAACCAAAACCATAAAACACATTTTAAAATCCATTAACTCAAAAAAGAAATCCAGTAATATCAAGGCTTTGCAGATTTCAAATGTTACCTTGTCTGATAACTGCTCCAAATACCCCTCTACATTTGACATCAACTACTCTACATTTGACAATTTAACTCTTTAGAGTATTGTGTATAACTCCCTTTTCTGAGTTTCTTCTAATAATGCACGAAAATTTTATTCACCAGTTTTACATAGACCCAATGAGTAAACTTCACAAATTCACTTCTTGATTTCTTGTTTTATTCTTCCTCCCATGGTAGAATTTCGGTGAGGGGAGGTGTTGTTTTGGATAGAGATAAAATAATTCATGATTTGTCGCTTTTGTATGCTAAATCAAAACTTGAAAAATGTATGCTTTCAAATCAATGTAATCCAGAAAACTTAGCAGAAGAATTATCTAATTTACTCGATCTCTATATTTTTGCACGATCAGAATATGAAAATTATACTGACGAAGAATTTGAAATCAAGGGCAAACTTTTGTAGACTTCAATACTTTTTTTTCTGTTATTTTCATCAATTCGAAGAAGTCTAAAATGTTCAGTTCATGCCCTTCAATTACTTCAACAAGTTGGAGGGCAATGTTTTCTAACCTTTGATGTTTCTCAATTAGTCCCTCATTACTTTTCATTCTTATTCATACTCCTTTAATCTCCATACAAACTTTTACCACTGTTTTCCATGTGATCTTGCTCTTGTTGTATTGGTATAGAGCTTTTGCCAAACGTTCCAAGGGTTTATTTTCATCCGCTTTCTTTACCATATCCCCAATGTCATTGGATATATATTTCCTTCCCTGAATCGTATACCCATTGTCATTTAGATGTCTTGCGACCAGAACGCTATTCTGAACCTCCACATATTTCTTGAAGATAAAGTCCTTTGGCGTTTCTTCCTGAAATTGCAGGCAATACAAAATAGTGTTTTTTACAAGTTCAAATTCCTGCATCTTTTCATTCAGTGTATCCACCCTTATAACGTTTACCGGGTTACTCATTATCGTCACCCCTTTTCTTTTTGAATGTTAATTGGCTCATAAGCCGATCCGTTTTTTCCTGAATAACCCCAATATATCGGAGTGTATGCGATATATCAGAGTGGTTAAGCATTTCTTTAATGGCTGCAAGGTCCTTTGACTGTTGATAAATAAAGTATCCGAAGGTTTTACGCATGGAATGAGTTGCTATTTTTTCAAGGCCCACTTGACTAGCGACACCCTTAATTATCTGATATGCCCTCATTCGGGAAATAGGGTTATTCTTGCCTTGGCGGGATTTGAATAAATATTCGTAATCCTCTTTCCCATTCGTATATTCCTTGTATACTTTTTTAAGGTCCTTATGAATGGTGAACCTTCTTTCTTTCCCGGTCTTTTTTTCGTGAACGGAAATATACTCTCGATCCTTTACATCTCTGACCTTCAAGTTTAGCAGGTCAGAAATCCGAAGCCCGGTATGTATCCCAGTCATGAATAAAACGTACCCTCGCATATCCTTCTTTCTCAATGCGTCCAGAACGTCCTGTACTTTATCCGCATCTCGAATTGGTTCTACTTTGTTCACATCTTTACACCTCCAGTCTTTAAATAACCTCCAAAAAAGCTAAAGCCCAGGATATATTTATCCCAGGCTTTCGAGTAAAGGAGGTCAAAATGTTTACGTGATTGCTGCTTACAAACTTTTCGACACTATCATATTATCACATGTGCATTGCACTGTCTCTGCCCTGTTTTTGCCCTAGAACATTTTCAGCCCATCAATTCCGAACATTAAGGAACTTATGGTTTTTACAGCATTATCAATGTCTTTGTATACTGTCCTTGGGTGTACATTTAACTGCTGCGCCAGCTCTTCGACGGTTATTTCTTCCTCCGCTATAAATTGAGAATGTATTACCTTGTATTTCCTGGCATCCTCAATATTTTTACTGTTCTCGCAAATCTGCTTGAAAATCTTCATCATTTGATTAATATGTGATATAATAACCGCCGTTCGCTCTTTGCTTTTCTTGATCGACTCGATATATAGTTCATCGCCATACTCAAAGTTATCCAATTCGTCCAGGATATCTATAGCTTTTGCTCTTGTTGTGGAATATATCGCATCTTTTGAGTGAATTTTCAATGTTCGATACTCTCTAAGGAGGAGTTTTGTATTCCTTAACCGCCTATCATACCGACCTTTTTTCCGCTGCTCCTTCTCCTTTCTGATGTACTCCATTCCTGCTTTTATCCCCACCTCTGTTCCGATTTTGATTATTTCATCCACAGTGTAATTTTTCTCGTTCATTCATATTCCCCGCTTTCTCCATTTTCCTAGTGTAAGTGCATTAATGTATCCTTCTAAGGCTTTTTCCAGCCTATCGCCCCGATTTTCTGCTGTTCGATTTTTACTTGTGGCGCATCCGCGACCTTAAACGCTTTGCAATGTTTATCTCCCGTGAAATTTGGATTCTCCAACCGATTGCATCCCAGGCACCGCCAGCACTGTGTTAGAGCTAGTTTTGCATTATATATACTCATTCTAATTACCCGTTCTCGTATAGACTGTCATAGAAATCATTGTCATATTCCCTCTGCTTGAAGTTGGTCATGTTAACCGGGAGCCCACTTTTGTTATTTTTAATGCCTTTGTTATCATAGTTTCCTTCCAAAATTTTTTGACGATTTGAAGATTTTATAATCCAGTCAAAGGAGGCAACCCACTCTTTTGCTCTTCCAGTTAAAAAATCACTGCCCTGGACTCTTTCAAAGAACTGCTTGAAGAATTCTATTTCGGGATGCTGCTTCCAAAATGTTTTTAATGCCTTTCTTCGTTGCTCGGTAATTTCTACTATCTTAGGCAAGGAGGTACAGATAGAATTATATAGATCCTTTATTTCAGCGTGCGGGCACCCGGCAACGGGTGGTTCTGTTGTAGTTTTACGTACATCTTTTTCTATCTCTATCTCTTTATCTATATCTAACTCTTTCTCTAGCTCTCTCTCTGTGTTACATTTTGTTACTTGCTCGTTACATTGTAACAGTGCTAATTTTTGTTCCCTATGCCTCCGTACTCGTTCCGCTGACTCGCTTTCAGTTCCTATAAGCTTTTGCATTTCAGACAAATAAATAGTTCCATCATCCCATATTTCTAGTAATTGCAATTTTTCAAATACTTTTATTGCTGATCTGACTATATCAACGTTTGAATCTGTAAGTGTCGATAACATGTCAACGGTGTAAGGAATAATGTCTTTGTATCTCAATATTCCTTCACTTCTTAAACTTAAAAGTTGGAGTTGAAGATATAAAATTACATAGTCTTTACCATTAGGCATAGATTTTAGTAACTTTATATCTGGCTCCGTGAAAAACTCTTCCTTTAACTTTAACCAGTAGTATCTTTTCTCAGGCAAACTTAGCCCTCCTTTCAACATTTTGCCGGTTGATAAAATTTGTTAGCTAATATTACAATTTTGCTATATTTAGTGGATTGTCAAGTCGATTTTATCCACTGTATCCTGCACAGAGTCCATAGAGGTATGTGCATAAATCTGTGTGGTCGCGATCGACTCGTGTCCCAGAAGCTTTTGAATTTTATCTAGCGGAACATCATTTCGCAACAACGCCATGGCCCTCGTGTGACGGAATATGTGCGGATGTACATCCTTTGTCAGCCCAGCTTTTACACCTAAATCCTTTAGATATTTCTGTATTGTCCGCTGCCCCCATCGGTTTTTCATCCGGCTGTAAAACAAGGCTGGGTT
The DNA here is from genome assembly GCA_023419605.1 of Bacillota bacterium. Taxonomy (GTDB): domain Bacteria; phylum Bacillota; class Clostridia; order Acetivibrionales; family JAEZXR01; genus JAEZXR01. The sequence continues at coordinate 45,511 of JAEZXR010000006.1, forward strand.
ATCATCTTTTCGGCTTTCCAGGTATTTAAGTATCCGGGATTTTGCATCCTCCGAGAAAACACAAATTCTTTCCTTGTCTCCCTTCCCAAGTACTTTGAATTGTCTTTTGTCAAAATTTAAGGAATTGCGGTTCTGTTGCCATCCCTCGGTAAGTCTACACGCCGAACTAAAAAAGAAACTTATTAACGCTCCGCCTCGCAAGTCTCCTATGCTATCCACGTAGTCAAGTAATTGCTGGTATTCCTCCATGGTTAAATGCTCCCGGACCGTCTTACGCTTTTTGGGTTTGTCTATTCTATCCATGGGGTTTTTATAGATTGGTAAAAGCTCCTGTTTTATTACAGCTTTGAAAAACGAACTTAGGGAACTATATTTCCTCCCCAGGGACTGGGGCAAATTCTTTCTTGCTTCCGCGCAGTGCCTTAGAAAATCCTCAACATCCAAATGAGTTACTTCTGCAAGTGGCTTTTGGTCTATAAATTCTAAGAAGAGACGCATATCTATGTCACACATGTGAATTATAGACTTTTCCGTCAACCCTTTGTTTTTGCAGACGCTTTTATATCTTGCAAGTACTTTGAAATTTTCTTCCATCACGCTTAAAACCTTTGCTCTTGTAACAGGCCGAACTTTTATATTCATGGCTTTACTACTCTTCATAATAAATTACCTCCTGTTATTCAGCGCAGCACTGCGCGGATTATTTAGTTTTCAAGGTGTCGTATTATCGCAAAACTACGTCATGTCAAACATCCGTCAATCAATACCAAATAAGGCTCGATACCGATTGTGTTGTTTTCAAAAGAAGAGAGACTTCCGCCACAATCTCCTTTACATTCGCAAGCAAATTTAAGTTTTGCAAATGCTTCCTCCTTTGTGATTTCATCTGGAGGACCGTCCCCTTCTTCTACATCAGAAACAACCTCCTTGTAATAATCTACTGCTGCTTCCTCATTTTCAGCTCCAATAAGGGCATAATACCCATAATCATTAAATTCATAAAATTTCATACAATCATCCTTCCCTATAAGACCCTCAAGCCTTTCTATTTTCTTTTCACAGTCTTTGATTACATGCTTCAAGTTTTCGAGGTCCTCTTTGATTTCATTGATTTTGCGTTT
>JAEZXR010000008.1 GCA_023419605.1 Bacillota bacterium
CTTCACGTGCGCTTTTAATTTTCTCCCTCATAAAAACGAAGGAGGGAGAATATAGATGAAAGAAATTTTAACAGAAGAATGGCTGGCCAAGGTACTGGAGGCAGCCAAAGACTGCCGGATGCGGCAGCTGGAAACCAAATTTGCCGCCACGGAGGAATGCCGGGAGGCGATGCAGCTAAAGGAGGACATATTGCACCGATTGGAAGAGTACATCCAGCGTGGAGGAAAAGAAATACTCTTCCAGTATGACGATGCTTACAGCCTGCTGCAGGGCAGAGCCCAGGACTTTTGCTACGAGCAGGGCTTTGCCGACTGCTTCCGGCTTCTTGTCCGGGCAGTGGTGCTGGAACTTCTGGCGATAAGCGGAAAATAGACAGCAATAACGGCCGGATATCCAACTTATTGATCCGGCCGTTACCCTGCCTCAACTGAGCAGTTTTGAGGGTTACTGCTATTCAATTGTACTTCCTCTTGCTTTCCCTAACCGTGGTCTTTGTCCGCATCCTACGTTCTTGGTGGACTCAGTCCCTTCATTAGTTATTTCATTTCCTCAACCCTTAAGGATTGTACTATATAGATACCCCCAATGGACACGCTTAAACAAAAAATTTATAAAAGAATAAATTGTGGAATTTGGTGTTCAATAGCGACATTTGATTTGCAATTATGAATAATCTAACCATTTCAACTAATTTCCATTGCATTAACAAAATTTTAGTTTATTAACAAAATTCTATTATGTGAGTTCTATCTTTATATTCTAATCATTTAGCAGATACGCCCCCATAAGGCATGATGCTGTCATCCATACAGGTTTAAAAAATTTCCTGACACAAAAATGTAATAATGAAAAATCAATGGTCAATTTCATTGAAGACGCTGTATAAAATATGGACTTTTTTCCAGATGCGGTGCCGTCTGGAGAGGTCTTTTCATACTATAAATTTCCAGATGGCCATTCAAGAATTGCGTATCCGTCAAGAAGTGCGTATTGATTCTTGACCATACAAGATGTAAATTATTAGTTACAGATACTTTTGTCCAATCCTATCCGTAAAGCCGAATGAAGTAGGTATGTAAGCGTAAATAATTCTCTTTTCAAACAGTACAAATAACAAACCTAAACTCCACTATAGCAGTAAATGCACATCAGGTAAGCCAATTTTACTTTGTTAATGGAAAAATGTTAAATATATAGATAAAAATGGATTGGGCGAAATGTACACAGCATCGGATCTGAAATCTCATGAGGAAAGGTGATTTTGGAGCATGGATACCTAATAAATAAAGGCAGCCGGCTCCATGATTTACTAGAAAAAGAGAGAGGAGTGATTCTGTATGTTAAAAAGAAAGCAGCGCTATTACAGGCGGTGTTAAAGCTGCGGGCTGCCATGTAAATGGTACGGCGAAAGTACGCTATAAGTATGAAGGAGGGAAACCGATTGAAAGGTTTAAAAAAGAAAATCTTTAAAACCTGCCCTAAAAGCGGCAAAATCGTGGGCATCAATTTCAAGTCCAAATTGATGTGGTATTTGTTCCCCATTACCGGGTTCCTGGCTTTGGTCTGGTATCTGGTACGGGTCATTCCAAAGCCCAGCAGAGCCAACTATCCCTGTATGAAGGTAGCAGCCCCCATGGCCTTAACCTTTATCGGATATATCGGCACCCTGGGAGTCTCGGTATATGGATTTTTCAAGGCCGGGAAGAGCTTTAAGAAATACAGGTATATAGCTGCGGCCGGGTTTATCATCGTCGCTTTAGTAGCGACTACCATGAACGTCAGCATGGTCGGAGGCAGTGCTTTTGCAGCCTCCAATGGCAAGTTCACGCCCATTGACGCACCCAACACACCCATGGGTACGGCAAAAGGAATCTTCCCCGGAAGAGTGGCCTGGGCCCATGACCCGGCAGCAACCTCCTGGAATGGCAGCAGCAACTACTGGTGGAGCAACGCAAACAACAACCAGGCTGTAATCAGCGGACTGCTGGAGAAGGTGGTAAATTCAGTATCCGGCGGGACCAATGCGGCAGAGTCCTGGGACATACTGTTTAAAAACCTCAATATTAAAAAGGGTAAAGGAAATGTAGGCTACAAGACTTCAGAGAAAATAGCCGTGAAGATCAACCTCAATAGCGGAGGCAGCAGCAATGCCCTGGATGCATCCCCTCACACGGTCTATGCATTGCTGGACCAGCTGGTCAACAAGGTAGGGGTTCCCCAGGCAAACATTACGCTCTATGATGCACAGAGAGACAATATCAGTGCAGTTAAAAACTACTGTGCAGCTACTTTCCCTAATGTAAAATACAACAGCTGGGGAAGCTGGGTTGCCAACAGCATCGCCTTCTCTGCTGAAATTACCGATAGCACGGTACGCCAGTTCCCTTCAGCAGTAACAAATGCTGACTATATGATCAACATGGCACTGCTGAAAAGACACTCCAGGCCTTCGAGCAATTGGAGCGGTAGTGACGGACAAACAGCAGTAACACTGACCGGGAAGAACAATTTCGGTACCGTCGGGAAGCCGGATGCCCTGCATGTGGCCATCCGTGACTGGAATAGAGGCATGGGCAAATATAACCCCATCGTAGACCTCATGGGCAGCAAATACCTGGGAGGAAATACGGTACTGTACATCATGGACGGACTCTATGCCTGTGACCTGCACAATTCAGCACCGAAGAAATGGGCCATGGCACCCTTCAATAACGACTGGCCTTCCAGCATGTTTGCTTCCCTGGACCCTGTAGCGATAGACTCTGTGGGGCTTGACTTCCTGAATGCAGAATGGGGACTTATTGCAAACGCGGACAACTACCTCCATGAAGCTGCCAAAGCTGACAACCCGCCTTCAGGAACCGTCTACAAACCTGACGGAACCCGGCTGCCGAGTCTGGGTGTCCATGAACACTGGAATAACAAGACCGATAAAAAATATACCCGGAACCTGGGAACAGGCAATGGGATCGAGCTGGTGTATATACCCGCAGGTGCAACACCTACACCGACGCCTACACCAACAACGACTCCAACACCAACTCCCACGCCTACTCCGCCGGCAGGCTCCAATCTTGCTTTAAACAGGCCTGTAACCTTCTCCAGTGAGCAGGTAGGTAACGAAGCCAGCCATGCCGTGGATGGCGACACTGCTGCAAGATGGTCCGCGCAGGTCTACCCACAGTGGATCAATGTGGATTTGGGCTCCGTATACAATGTCAATAGAACGGAAGTCGTACCCTATATGGATCGTGCGTATCAGTTCAAGGTAGAGGTTTCTACCGATGGCACCAACTATACGCAGGTGGTGAACAGGACCGCAAATACAACCGGTGGGGCGTTGATCGCCGATACCTTCACAGGAACCGATGCAAGGTATGTAAAACTGACGGTGACGGGCTGCTACAATGATACTACCACCTGGGCAAGTATCAATGAGTTCAGAGTGTTTGGCGATACCTCAAATCCAACGCCAACTCCAACTCCGACACCTACGCCGACCCCAACCCCAACACCGACTCCAACGCCCACGCCGACCCCAACTCCGACTCCAACACCAACGCCAACAACTACGCCTACACCGGGGCCGGTATGGAATTCCACTATGAGCTATAGTGCCGGGACACATAACCTTGGCAGTACCAATACAGGCATACGCACCACTGAGTTTGATCTGACTCCCTTAGCGAACGGCATCGACGGTCTGGTAGGCTATGCCGATACCTCCGTTACCGTAACTGCGGCAACCAACTTTGCCATGGTTACCCGTACCAATGTCAACGGTACCTTTGAGGTAAGAAACGGCGCTGCCTATGCTGCATTGACCGCAGTTCCCTACAGTGCCAACAACACCTATCATTTCAAGATGGTTACGAATCTCAATGCCAAGACCTACAGTGTATGGGTAACACCGCCGGGAGGTTCCCCCATCCAGATCGCCAGCGATTATGCCTTCCGGACAGATGCGCCTGCCACCGATGACCTGGGTCAGGTCTGTGTAAGAACACAAGCCGCCGACAACCAGATGACGGTTTCGAACCACATCGTATATTAAAAATAACTGAAGGATTATTGAAGTACTACTGAAGGATTACTACTACTACAAACCCTAATTTGATTAGACAAGCAACACCTCTAAAAGCAGAATAGCGTAAGAATGTAATTAGCTTTAGAGGTGTTGTTTGTTTATTTTACTGTAACGCAAAACTGAAAAATTGAACTCTCATGTCACTGAGGAGAACTATATGAAGCAAGAATTATTTTATAGGAGGAGGTAAAGGCATGTTAAATAAAAAGAAGAGAATGCGGGCTCGGTCCTTTCTTGTAGTTCTGGTATTCGTGTTCGTTGCATTGATTCCTTCCTATTCCTTTGCAGCGACTTCCACCTGGGTTTATATGGGGCCAGACGGTAAACTGGCGTATAAACAGGATGCCCAGGGTAACCGCATCATGGATTTTTCCAGTGCCGGTTATATGGGCGGAGGTGTTAAAATCCCCACTGTAGCAACGACCATCACCGTTAACCCTTCCGGCGCTGATGATTCAACAGCGATACAAAACGCAATCGACGCGGTAGAGGCTATGCCGCTGGTGAACGGATTCCGTGGAGCCGTCCAATTGGGAGCGGGGACCTTTAACGTCAGCCAGCCATTGACAATCAACGCCAGCGGTGTTGTAGTGCGCGGCAGTGGTTCAGGCAGCGGCGGTACCGTTATCAAAATGACCGGGGCTGCCGACTATCTGCTCTTTAGTGCAACCGGATCGGGATCACGGGCTTTGAGTAACACCGTGAACATCACCGGCTCCTATGTACCGTCAGGAACCAACACCATTACTGTAAGCAGTGCCTCCGGCTTTAGTGTGGGCGACACCGTCGTTGTCACCCGTACAGTGACCCAGGAGTGGATTCATTACCTGGGAATGGATACCCTTGTCAGGGATGGACAGCCGCAGACCTGGCTGGCTCCCGGAACCCAAATCTATACCGATCGTGTGATCAAGTCCATTTCCGGGAATACCATCACGCTGGATGCGCCGCTGACGGATTCCTTTGATGCCGTATACCTTGGCAGTCCCGTAGGTACCCTTTCCAAGTACTCCTATTCAGGCAGAATCTCGCAGGTAGGCCTGGAGAAATTCAAGGTTCAGGCGCCAGCCGTTGCTACCGCCTACAGAGCCATTTCCATGGATAAAATCATCGACGCCTGGGTACGTGATGTCCAGATTCAAGACGGTGTAAACAACTTTAGCCTTGGGTCCGACAGTAAAAGGATTACTGTGGATAATGTCCATATTAATCACTCGGTCCCATCTACTTCCAGCGCCCTTCCGGCTGACTTCACATGCACCGGTACGCAGATTTTCTTTAATAAGTGCAGTGCTAACGGCAAGGGTTCCAATCTCTTTGTTACCCAGGGAAGAGGTACAGGGCCCATCGTGGTATTGAACTTTACCGGCACCCAGAGTAACGGTATTGCCCCGCACCAGCGCTGGACTACCGGTGTACTGGCGGATAGCTGCAATTTGCCCGGAACGCCGGGGATCGTCTATAGAAACAGAAGTACCATGGGGTCCGGTCATGGCTGGACGACGGGATGGTCCGTCGCCTGGAATGTAACGACAGATTCTTTTCTGGTATCTCAGGCACCCGGTACGAAGAACTGGAGTATTGGCGGTATTGGCACCCAGACATCCCGTGCTCCCGAGGACCCGGATGGAATCTATGAATCCCATGGGACTCCTGTAACTCCTTCCAGCCTGTATCTGCAACAACTTTTGGACCGGCTGGGCCCTCAGGCGCTGGAGAATATCGGATATGGAACACCAACGCCCACACCTACGCCGACTCCAACCCCGACCCCAACAACCACTCCTACACCCGGGGTGGTGTGGAATTCCACCATGAGTTATAGTGCCGGTACACATACTCTTGGCAGCACCAACACAGGCATACGTACCACTGAATTTGACATGACAGCTTTGGCAGCCGGTATCGACGGGCTGGTGGGCTATGCCGATACATCGACGACAGTAACTGCGGCAACAAACCTTGCCATGATCATCCGCTTCAACACCAGCGGTAACTTTGACGTAAGGAACGGTGCTGCCTACGGTGCAGTGACCACAGTACCCTACAGCGCAAACAGTACCTACCATGTGAAGATGGTTACGGACTTGAATGCAAAAACCTATAGTGTATGGGTAACACCCCCAGGAGGTTCTGCGATCCAGATTGCCAATAATTATGCCTTCCGGTCGGATGCTCCTGCTACTGACGACCTGGGCAAGGTCTGTGTAAGAACTGCCGGGGCGGATAACCGGATGAAGGTTGCAAACCATATCGTATATTAAGGAAAAGCGGAAATAATACATCTACTGGCCCCGGAGCTATTATAATACTCTCTTAGGTAGGGTCGGAGTAAACAACACCTCCAAAAGCAAGATAGCAGAAAACTGCAATTTGCTTTGGAGGTGTTGTCTGTATGAAGGAAAACTTTTTACCTCGCTCCTTCCTTCTATGGAAAAGAGAGTATCTCATAGCGGGTGCAATTGAAAAAGGCTATCTCTAGCCCCGCCTGCACAAGTTTTTAATTTTCAGGTCTACAAAACACCGGTCTACTTCTAAGGATTTTGCAATATGCTCTATGTTATAGCCGGAACCAAAATACTGCTTGATATCCTCATCCGAGATCAGGAGCTCTGCTGCAAAGGAATTGGCTTCAATCTCAAAGCGGTCCTTTATGAACAGCGTTTTTGTCTCCCAAAAAATAACGTTGGATTTTGAATGGCGCTGGGCATGTCCCAATTCATGGCAGCAAACCTGAATCTGGTCCTTTTCGGGCAATAAACTATTTATATAAATGATTTTATTTCTTCTGAAATATTGGTAGCAACCTCGAATATCAGGGTGCATCGGTTGCCTTACACGTATAATGTTCAGATAATCGCATAGGTCGTAAGGGCTATTGGTGCCATATTTATCTATTAATTTCAATACGTGTTGTTTTATATCCAAATAGTGCACCTACTTTCTGAATTTCTTAGGCGTAAACTTTTCCTTGTTCCTCTGCTTTGCGATTTCCATCCCCACGCGCATGGCATCCAGTAAACTCTGTACCGCTTCCGGCGATGCCGGCTCTCCGTCAAACATAAGGCCTTCGGCAGTCAGCAACTGCTGCTCCACTTGATTTAGAACGTCCCGGATATCCTTTTTATCCTTTTTATTTAAGGTTATTTTTTCAATCGTAGAAGATAATTCCTCGTCCGGCTTTATAAACTCATCCACGGAAACCTCTAAAGCATCCGCTATTTTTTGCAGCTTTTCCATCGTAGGATTGCTGGCTTTATTATTTTCCAGATCACTGAGATAGCCCAGTGATATCCCCGTAATACTGGAAAGCAGGTTAATACTGATCTTCTTTGATTTCCTTATCGTTTTGATATTATCCCCTAGCATTTAACACATCACACCTTCTAATGTTCTTTGTCACAGAATAATTATATCCCTGTAAAAGTTCTGTGTCAACGAAAAAATCCAAAACAGAAAGATATTCGGTGAAAACGAAATGTGGTTTGTTTATATAGTTCGTCATGAACGAATAACGTGGTTGTTCGTTGTAGGCGAATATGATATTATTCACTTGTACCGAATAAGGACAAGCCTTTCCAAATACAACAAGGCTTGATAGAGAAGGAATCTCAGGAACACGAAAGGCTGAGGCTGGCTGAAAATCTGAAAAAGAGAAAACGGGCAGAAGGCAAAAATTACTGCCGCCATACCGGCAGAGTAAAAAAGGGGGATTCGGTGTGAAAGAACTTGTTGAAGAATATAAGAAGACCATGGAGATTTTAAATGAGCGAGTAAAGGAACTGGTTATAATGAGGGCGTGTTTGGTCTTTCATGCCGAGGACCCGGAAAAAGACCCGGGTATTGTGAAAGTAGACAAAAGACTTACGGATTTGCGAAGCATACTCAATGATGTAAAAGAGGTTACGAAGGAGATCGAGCACTATTTTGACAAGGGATGGTGGAGAAGTGAAAAGTACACACTTAATGCAAGGAAGTCCCGAAGAATTCTACACGCTGGACCCTCACGACATGAATATGAGGACGAATGAAAGGAAACGGCAGCAAATGAAGGATATGCTTTCTGCATTACTGGAGATGGCATGTACCGAAAAGCAAAAACAGGTCATGGAACTCTACTACAAAAATGGAAAAAAGGTGCCTGAGATTGCCTCCATGCTGGGGGTTAGCCGGCAGAACATCTACCGGATGCTGAAGACCGTCAGAAAAAACCTTGAAAAAAGTAAAAAATATTTTTAGAAAAGTCAACATCCGATGTTGATTTTACCGCGGTTTTCATCCTATAGATAGAGAGTTATTTCAGAGCTCCTCACCGAGGGAGCCATGAACACTCCTACTGCCGTTTCGGTACTGTCGGCGTAAAACAACAGGACCTGGCAGACACGGCCGGGAAAAAGCAAAGGCAAAGGAGGCGATGGTGTGGGCTGATGGGAAGAACTGCTGAGGAACCTGAACCTGTCGGAGGAACAGGGAAGCAGGCTCATAGGCAGTGCGGAAAATCATTGCAAGGGGTGCGTGCCCGAAGGACGGTTCGAAGAGATGAACCGGTGGAAGAAGGAAGGAGACGTGAGGAATGAGCAAAAATAAGAAAGAAGCTCCGGGCTTTCCAAAGGAGCAAATCGTAGAATGTAAAAGCTTTTCCGGCATGGAAAAGGACATTCTGAAGGTGCTTCTCAAAGACGGAGAGATGTACAGTATGGAGGAAGCAAAAACCATGATTGAGGATTTTATGAAAAGGAGGATACAGTAGTTATGGCAGGAGGAGCATGGACAGTTCAAAACAAGGTCAGACCAGGCGTATATATTAACATTAAGAGCCAGGGCAAGCCACAGGGGGCTGCTGGAACCAGGGGCACAGTGACAATGCCTGTAGTATTGGGTTGGGGGCCGGAGAAGACACCGGTGGAAGTGGATTTCGAGACAAATTTCGAAAAGGTATTGGGATATCCCATTACGGATTCAGCCCTGATTCTTTTAAGAGAAGCGCTAAAAAGAGTAAACAAAGTAATTCTTTACAGGGTTAATGCGGGAGGTGTCAAAGCTGCAGCAACCATCGGCGGAATTAACTTTACGGCCAAGTATACGGGAACCAGAGGAAATCAAATCGCAGGCAGCGTGAAGCAGAACATCGACGATACGACAAAGTTTGATGTTAGTACCTACCTGAATGGAAAAGAAGTGGACAGGCAAACAGTCGCTGCCATATCCGAACTGAAATTCAATGATTATGTAGACTTCTCCGGGTCCGGAAGCATCGCTGCAGCCGCGGGAACTTCATTAACAAACGGAGCCAATGGTACAGCTGTAGCTGCCGACTATGCAGATTACTTTACAGCTATAGAGCCGTTGAACTTCAATACCATGGCTTTACCGGTGGATGATGCTGAAATCAAGGCGGTGACTGTTGCCTTCATCAAACGTATGAGGGAACAAGAGGGAAAGAAGGTCCAGGCGGTCCTGGCAAACTATCCGGCTGCCGACTCCGAAGGCATTCTATCCGTAAAGAACGGCGTTATTCTTTCCAGCGGTACCGTCATCGACAAGGTAAAAGCGACGGCATGGGTTGCCGGAGCCGTAGCCGGTGCGGAGGTAAGCCAGTCCTTGACGTACTCGGCTTACGATGATGCGGTGGATGTGGATACACGCTTCACAAACAGCCAGATCGAGACTGCCCTTAGAAGCGGTGAGCTTGTTTTTGTAGAGAACCAGGGAAGGGCCATTGTAGAACAGGAAATCAACACCTTTGTGTCCTTCACCCCGGAAAAGGGAAAAGAGTTTTCAAAGAACAGGGTCGTAAGGCTGTTCGATAGCATCGAAAACGATATAAGAGATATCTTTGCCAGCTTCTATATCGGCAAAGTGAGCAATAATGACGATGGAAGAAACCTTTTCAAGTCGGAATTAATCAATTATCTGAACCGTCTGCAGGCCATTGGGGCTATACAGAACCTGGATCCGCAGGAAGATATAAAAGTACTGCCGGGGACGGATATTGATTCCGTGGTAGTAAATTTACATATTCAACCGGTGGATGCGATTGAAAAAATCTATATCACTGTAACAGTAGGAGGGGAGCAATAATGGGATTTTTACAGGCAACAGATACCATAAGCGGGCAGGAAGGGAAAGCCTTTGCCGTCATTAACGGACGTATTGAAGAAATGTTCTACATTAAGAAGCTGGAGGCTACGGTAGAGAAAAAGAAATCCGAGGTGAAAACCCTGGGAAAACGTGCAACACAGCACAAAGCCATAGGCTGGAACGGTACCGGCAGCATGACCATCTATTATATCACCAGCTTGTTCCGGGAAATGATGCTGGACTACATAAATACAGGCAAAGACGCATACTTTGACATTCAAATCGTCAACGAAGATCCTGCATCCAGCATCGGTAAGCAGACAGTGAAGCTTCATGGCGTAAATCTGGATAAAGTTGTTATGGCCAGTTTGGATGTGGGTGCAGAAGGCCTGGAAGAAGAGATTAGTTTTACCTTTGAAGACGTGGTCATTCTGGACAAATTTAAAGCACCGGCATTGCGGTAAGGAGGAACCAGGGTATGAGTAATTTAAAGGCATTTCTTTTTGAAAATGCGGAAAGAGCACAGGAACAGGATGTAGTTGTTTCCAAAAGGTTTAAGGATGAAACAGGTAATCCGGTTTCCTGGAAGATCCGGCCCATCACGGAGGCGGAAAATGAGAACATCCGTAGGTCCTGTACCCGGAAGGTCACCCATCGGGGTGCTTCCAGTGTAGAAACGGACAATGAGGCTTATATAACAAAGCTGGTGGCGGAGGCTGTCGTATATCCGGACTTAAAGGATGCCGAGCTCCAGGCCAGCTACGGAGTCATGGGGGCAGATACCCTTTTAAAGAAAATGCTGCTGGCAGGAGAATTCGGAGTCCTCTCCCAGGCGGTTTCCGAGATCTCCGGCTTTGACAAAGGGCTTCAGGAATTGAAAGAAGAAGCAAAAAACTAATCCAGCAGGGGGATGCGGAAGCCGTATACGCGCACTTCGCCCTGCATCGCTTAAAAAAATGGCCTTCCGAATTCGCGAATTTGCCAAGGGCAGAGAAAGCCTTTGTCATGGCAAGTATCGATAAAATGATAGAAGCGGAACGGAAGAGGCAAATGAAATAAGGAACTTGTTAAGGTGAAGCGGAAATATTACTTCCACTTTTTGCGGGCCCGCCATAGCACCTATGAAGGGGGTAGCAAAATGATAGTGGAAGTTATATTTTCGCCAATCCTAAAGAGGAACTTCCGCTGTGCCTATATGGAAGCATAGGGGAGATGAGAAAGTGGAAGTTGCTCTTTAACGTATCCGAAATGCGGCATGGAAGAAAGAAGGTGAAATATGTCAATACAAAAAGCGCTGGCCATTCGAGAAAACATGAGCATAGTACCGTATAACCAAAACCGTGCATTGGTGCCGTACGTCCAGGACCGTGTAGCGGGCCCGTCCCAAAACATGAATCTTTTTGCAAACCTGGATTTCAGCAGGAATAAAACTGTCATCAAAAATCTCAATATTAAACCCGAGATGATGGTTGTTCTAAACATGGCAAAGGAAACTGAGGAAACAATGGAGAAGACCAAAAAAACAGTGGATGATACCACATCAAAGGGAAAATCGTTTTTCTCCTCCCTCAAAGCCAATGCTGTCAGTATGGGGGCAGAGGCGATAAAAAAAATTGGAAGTCTCAGTCTGAGCGGAGCTTTGGAAACACAAAAACAGCTTTCCGGTATACAGGCCATCATGGGTAACAAGGAAGTAGGAAAAGCCTACTTTGAGGGTTTAGCAAAGCAAGCAGATAAAAGCGCCTACAGCATGGAGGAATTTGTAGGAGTTTCCGGACAGTTCATGCAAGTTACCAAGAATACAGACAAACTGAATGCACTTACCAACCTGTCGGAACGGCTGGCCATGGCAGATCCCAGCCAAGGCATGAAGGGGGCTGGAACGGCAATAAGAGAAGCCATGTCAGGAGATTTTAAATCGCTCGGCAGCAAATTTGGCTTCGGAAAGGCAGATATAGAAATTTTAAAAGCTTCAAAAAGCCTCGATGAATTTACCAGCAAATTTGATCAGGCGCTATCGAAAAAAGGCTTTACCGATCAGAGACTCCAGGAGTTTAATCTATCTCCGGATGTACAGATAAAAGCCCTTAAAACTAACTTTTTATCTGGGTTTGAGCAAATAGGAGGGGTGGTCATCAATGGTCTTATGCCTATTATAACCGCACTAAACCAGGCATTTACCAGTGGTCAGTTTCAGCCATTTTTTGATACGTTAAGTCAGGGATTCACTATAATAGCTGATGCGGCAGTATGGTTATTTAATAATTTAGGAACAGGTTTTGGTGTAGTGAGTGGAATTCTACAATTTGCTGCTGCTCTGGTACAAAATTTTGGTGTAATCCTGCTTGGGCTATTTCCAGTTATACTCGGCATTGCTGCCGCGATGTTTATTTTACAGATAAGAACAATAGCAGTAGCAGCAGTAGAAAAGGTTGTAGCCATAGCTACACAAATAGCGGCAGGAGCCATGGCAGCGTTCAACTTTGTAATGAAATTAAATCCTGCTACTCTTGTTATAGCAGCGATAATAGGAATAATTACTGCATTGGCGGCTTTTGGAGTAATGACCAAAGGGGTAAAAACTGTATTTGCAGATGCATTTGGATTTATTGTAGATTTGGCACAGTCCGCTGTTAATTCAGTTATTGGTTTTATCAATGGCGCTATTAGAGGTATTAATACAGTTTCTGGATTCTTTGGCGGGCTACTAGGAATAGAGGCAAAAAAAATAGAGGAAATTCAGTTTAAAGCTGACTTCTCAAGCTTTAAGGAATCAGGACAGAAGTTTATAGAGGACTTTTCATTGGATAATGTTAAAGCCACTTTTGGCCTCGATAAATTACTTTCCCCCCAAAAAGGTCCTGAAACGCCTGGAACTGATGATCTGTTAAATAACTGGAATCGTAACCAGAAGGATAATTTTGAGATGCTTGGTGATAAAGTGGATAATATCAATAACACGGTTGAGATCACAAGTGAAGATATTAAACTAATGGTGGACCTGGCAGAGGCTGAAAGCATACAGAAAAACATTACGCTGACTCCTACGGTTCAAGTGCAGACAGGGGACATCAACCAGGAAGTAGATGTGGACAGTATGATCGGGAAGATCGCAGTAGCCTTAAACAGCCAAGCGCAAATATCAGGATCATTACTGGCGGAGGTATAGGTATGGAGGAAGTAAGAATCTTTTTAACATTTAACAACCTTCAGGAAGGCTTTCAGCTGCCTGTAAACCCGGAGAGCTTCGAGGTGGAAGAGAAAGGGGATACCAAGACCTATGATGTGCAGGGATTGGGAGAAGTCAACATACTAAAGGGGTTTAAGCTCCCGGAAATTACGATATCTTCTATTTTTCCCGGACAATATTACCCCTTCTGTAAAGTAGAGCCAGGGACTCCTTCCTATTATATTACATCCTTAAAAAAGTGGATAGAAACCAAGAGGCCTATACGGCTCACTATAGAGGGTATAGCCTTTCCGCTGAGCTGGGCCGTTTCAGTAGAAAGCTTTAGCTATAAGGAAGCGGCAGGGGCTCCAGGGGATGTGGAATATAAACTAACACTTAAACAGTACAAATTTTATGGACCCAGGAAGGTGATCATTGATCCTGTAAATGGTACCACCATCACAAATGGGCGGCCCGCAGATCAACCGATTCCAGCCGAATATACAGTGAAACGCGGAGAGGATACCTTCTGGTACCTATGCAAAAAAATCCTTGGCAATGGGGACCGGGATCAGGAAATCGCAGCCTTTAACGGCATGAAACCGGACAGGGTATTATTCCCGGGTGAGGTAATACGGTTTCCGGTGGGGGGATGATATGGATATTGAATTACTGGTAAGCAATCAAAAGGGTATCACCCATAAGCTTGATGCAGACAGCTTGAGCTGGAAAACCACCCGCAAGGGCAGAGCTTCCGTTTTGGACTTTTCCTTTCCAACCGGCGACCCCTTTTCATCCCGGGACTTCGAGATTAATAATGGAGACATTGTCCGGCTGCAGATCGACAGCGACACCATTTTCTACGGGAATGTAGTTTCCATAAAAGACGAGAATGGGGAAGCCTACAGCATAACAGCACAGGACCAGCTGCGGATTCTCATGTATTCCGATACCTATATCCGAACCAATATGAGAGCCGATGAGTTTTTACAGCTCCTGGCGGACAACTTTCAACTAAACCTTGGCAATGTAGCCAATACGGGGTATGTAATTCCTAAAATTGCAAGGGAAAAGGAAAAGCTCATGGATATGATGGACTGGGCTCTTTCACAAACCCTGCTCTCTACGGGGAATATCTATATTTTATATGACAATGCCGGGAAGCTGGAATTAAAGGATATTAATGAGATGAAGCTGGACATTGTCATCGGTGACAGGAGTTTTTTAAACAAATATTCCTATGCAGAATCCATCGAATCCGATGTTTATAACCAGTTCAAGCTGGTGCGGATCAACAAGGAGCAGCAGAAGAAGGAACTCTATATCGTTAAGGACTCGGAGAAGATCTCCCGGTGGGGCCTGCTGCAGTATTATGAAGAAGTGGATAGTGGTATGAATCCAGCACAGATTCAGCAGAAGCTGGACTGTCTTTCAAAGCTGAAAGGCAAGGAAAAGCGGACCTTTGACATCGATGCGCTGGGAGATCCCCGTGTGAGGGCGGGAACCTCCGTGTTCATTCATATTCCCAAACTGGGCATGCAGCAGTACTGTCTGGTGGAGGAGGCCTCCCATAAAATTCAGAATGAAGATTATACGATGAAATTAACAATAAGGATGGTGTAATTATGGCAGATATGCTGGAAGCAATCAAAGGAATCGTAAAGAATACCCTGGACGCCTATATGCCATTTTCGGCCTATTACGGAACTGTTGTACAGGAAAGCCCGCTTACGGTACAAATCGATCCGAAGTTCTATCTGACCCATGAGTTCCTGACGGTTCTCCGGCATGTAGGGACTTTGGAAGAAGGAAGCCGGGTATTCCTTTTAAAAGTATCGGATGGCGAATATGTCGTCATGGGAAAGGTGGTGCTGCCGGGTGAAGATTACACCGGATAATGGAACGCTGCCTCCTGTGGGACAGCAAAAAGTTGTCCTTCCTTCCAAAACCTATGGAATCAATCCGGGGAAAAAAAGAATCAGTGGGTATGTGGATGGACTGGAAGCCATCAAACAGGCGGTTTTATTATGCCTTTCCACAGAACGCTTCGAATATCCCATTTATTCCTGGAATTATGGAGTAGAACTGAAAGAGATTGTAGGGAAAGACCTGGAGTTTGCAAAAATCGAACTGCAGAGGACCATCACCGAGGCTCTTTTACAGGATGATCGAATCACCGGGGTTGAAAATTTCTGGTTTGAAAAGCAGGAGAATACATTGAAAATTATATTTGAAGTAATCACCATTTTAGGGAGAACGGAGGTGGAAGTGAATGTTTGAGAATCAATCCTATGAAGCCATTTTGAGCCGCATGCTGGCGACAGTTCCCAATGATATTGACAAACGGGAAGGAAGCATCATTTATACCGCACTGGCTCCTGCCGCCGCAGAACTGACACAGGCCTACAGGATATTAGAGGGTGTACTGCGGTTGTCTTTTGCAGGCACCTCCAGTGGAGAATGGCTGGAAAAGAGGACGGCAGAACTGGGAATAACCCGGGAAAAGGCGACAAATGCCCTACGGGCAGGCGTGTTTGTGAATGCACAGAATCAGCCCATAGACATCCCTATGAATAGCCGATTTAGTCTGGATACACTGAATTACACTGTTTTCGAGCGTATGGAGAAAGGCCGGTATAAAATGCGGTGTGAAACGCCGGGAAGTGCGGGCAACCGCCAGTTCGGGTTAATGCTCCCCATTGATTATGTGGAAGGATTGGCGAAAGCGGAGCTGGCAGAGGTTCTGATTCCCGGAGAGGATACGGAAACAGACGCATCTTTATTGAACCGCTATCAGCTCCGTGTGCGCCAGCCGGCTACATCCGGCAATGCATACCAGTACCGTCAGTGGGCCACAGAAGTACCGGGGGTAGGCGATGCAAAGGTATTCCCGCTGTGGAATGGACCCGGGACAGTGAAGGTTCTCATTATAGACACGGAGAAACAGCCTGCTAGCACGGCGCTTGTTTCAGCGACAGCCCAATACATTGAAGGCGTACATCCCATCGGGGCGGAAGTGACGGTGGCAGCGGGTGTGGAGAAATCCATCGAAGTTACCGCAACGGTGGTTCTGGCCTCCGGGTTTACCTTATCGACGGTTCAGAATGCATTTGCGGAAGCTGTTCGAGAGTACTTGAAGGAAACTACCTTCAAAGTTTCTTATATAAGCGGTGCTAAAATCGGTACTTTGCTGTTAAGTACTCCCGGCGTCATTGACTATACAAATTTGAAGCTGAACGGCAGTACCGCCAACGTGGCACTTTCGGCAGAGGAAGTCCCGGTTTTTGGTGCTGTGAATTTGGGGGTGTAATGAATGGGAGATAACGGTATTTTGTATGGCATGCTCTCCTATGGCGTGGATACCACGCCGGAAGAGGGCATAGAACCCTATATCCCCAATCTGATGAAGTATTTACCGGAATGTTATCATGAACTGCTGGAAATGCAAGCGGTGCAAGGGGCAAATGCCAAGGAAACCGGAGCTTTCCGGTATACCATGGACGACTTGCTGAACCAGTGTTTTATACAGACAGCAACCTGGGGATTGGACATCTGGGAGAAGGAGTTAGGCTTAGCCACAGACGTCAGTAAAGCCTATGAGCGGCGCAGAGAAGTAATCATTGCCAAGCTCAGGGGAGCCGGTACGACAACAAAAGAAATGATCCAGCGTGTAGCAACGGCTTTCTCCGGAGGAGATGTCGAGGTGATTGAATATCCTGCGGAGCATCGATTCGAGGTTCAGTTTGTAGGAACCATGGGAATTCCGCCGAATATGGAAGGACTGATCCAGGCCATAGAGGAAATCAAACCTTCCCATTTGGCCTACAGCTTTAAGTATACCTATACCTGGTGGGATAGGGTAAAGAATCTTCTCTGGAATCAGGCCGGGGCAAAAACATGGGATGAATTACGAGTTTACAAAGGAGTGTGAAACATATGAGAACCACAGGGAATCTAAGCTTGAAAAAACCGGAGGGGACCGATGTCGTAGATATTGCGGACCTCAATGGGAATATGGACATTTTGGATGCTGAGGTTGTAAAAAAGGCGGCGACGACAGCAGATGGCAGAATGTCGAAGGAAGATAAGGCAAAGCTAGACGGTATAGCGGTAGGGGCCAATAACTATGTTCACCCGGCAACCCATTCGCCCAGCATTATTGCCCAGGATGCAGCAAACCGTTTTGTAAGTGATACGGAAAAGGCGGCATGGAATGCAAAGGAAACTACGGCAGGTGCACAGGCAAAGGCGGATGCTGTTATGAGCACGCACATGGCGGATTATGTACGCCAACCTGGATATGCAGTGGCCACAGGATCAGCAAATGCATATGCGGTATCATTGAACCCAGTTCCTACAGCTTATACAGAGGGTATGGCAGTGGTGGTTAAAATTAATACGGATAACACCGGGGCCAGTAGTATTAATGTGAATGGATTGGGTGCTAAGGCTATAAAGAAGGGTAATGGTAATGATGTTGCTGCTGGGAACTTGAAGACCGGAAGCATCTATACCTTTAGGTATAATGGCACAAATTTTATATTACAGGGTGAAGGAGGTGATGTTGGAAAACCCCCTAACCTAGTAAAGAACGGCAATTTTCAAAATGGAGTAAACTGTTGGAATTCGCTTAATGCTAATATATCAACAGCTAGTAATATATTAGTGAGAACCGCAACTGCGCAATGGGGGCGCGCAATACAATCAGTCCCAATGCCGGCTGTCAACGATATTATATACTTTTGCTGTAGTTATTATGGAGCTACCAGTAATCGTATATATTTTGAGCAAGCCAGTGCGCAAGGTTTGGCTGTAACAAATGTACCAGTTGCTGGTTCATGGCAATTTGTAAGCGGATGGGCGATTATGCCATCAGGAGCCACTGTCAGTAATCTTGTTTTTGATGACAGCGCAGCTAGTGGATGGGCTGCAGCACAAATTAAACAAGTAATGTTTATTAACCTTACCCAAGTTTTCGGGACTGGCAAAGAGCCAGACAAGGCCACTATGGATGCTTTAGTACAAGAGCTTGGCGGTTGGTGGGATAGTACTTTGAGTTTGTTAACTTCTGATGCATGGCTTGATCCAGCTATGGTGGTACAAGGTTTTTCGGGTTATGATGATGGAATAAAGAAAGATGGAACTATGCCGAATAGAACATTTGCAGCAAATGGCGGTAATTATACCGAGGCAGTTGAAATGAGGGCTGATGGTGGCGGGGCCATATATGTTAGGCCGCAGACAGGGTATTACCTGAATGAAATTAATGGTGGCGGTTTTGGGCCTATAAGTAAATGGAATTCCGGGTTAACTCCTGCTGTTATCAAAAAGGGTGCGCAAGTACTTAATTTGGTTGGGGCTTACGATTATGCGGCTGACTTCGATATACCCGGATTTTCTGAACAAATGTTATGGGAACGTATTTCTTGCGTATCTAGGGATTTGTACACTAGATTAAGTGATGGAAATATTGTGTATATTGGATACGATGGTAACAATCCTACAACCTATTATAATGCAGTTAAGATTAACGGGGCTACAGGTCAAACCATATGGGCGGTACCAATAACTGGAATAAGTTCTCTCATGAGCGGCTCAGCCATAATAAAAACAGATATCTATGATAATGTATATATTGTTATAAACAATGTTAGTAAAATGGCAAAAATAGCAAGCAATGGCGCTTTATCATGGGTAATAAATTCCAGCAATTTTTTTTGCGGGCTAGAATTTACCGGTGACAATAGTACTGTATTATCTTTAGGGGAAAGAAACCTTTACAAGATAAACCCAACCACTGGAGGTATAACCACAATCCTTATGACAGGAATACATCCAGATTATAAGGCTACATCAGGTGACGGTCTGA
Source organism: Bacillota bacterium (assembly GCA_023419605.1). Lineage (GTDB taxonomy): Bacteria > Bacillota > Clostridia > Acetivibrionales > JAEZXR01 > JAEZXR01. The sequence goes on from JAEZXR010000008.1 coordinate 19,208, forward strand.
GATTAATGCCTGATGGAACTCTAACAGCGACATTTTGGGATAGTGTTGCAGATACGTATCGACTATTTAGATTTGATATTAATGGAAATATATTGTCTATGGGCAATTATACCAACGATACTGTAAGGTACAAAAAATGTGGGTCTTACTATGTGTACATTAAGTCAGGAGTAGGTATTTTTAGAACTCCCAATGTAGATTTTTCTGGGGAAGTACAAATTGCTCCTTTAGATGGTATGACGGATGTGGTTATGTCCTTGCCGAACAATAGAGTTTTATTGATGTCAGGCTCATATCTACCTTCATCCTACAAAATAATAGACATAAACGGGACTTTATTGAAATACAGCGGTGTTAATAGGCCTGACTCGAATTCGTATCTTCCACTGTCCTGGCGTTGTATTTATCCTAATGGGGATTTTGTATGGCATAATCTTTATAGCAATACTTTGAGAAGATATAAGAGGGGAACATATTTATGATGGAAAGGGGAATTAATATGTATCTATTCACAGAAAAAGTAACAGACACTGATCATGTAGTTGTTGTAATAGGCTACAATGACGGACTGTTGGATGCAGAAGCTTTATCCAAGGCTATAATTGTTGAATCAGTTCCTCCAGCAGAGCACAAAATTGGGAAAAACTCAACCCTTCACATTAACCCTGAAACAAAGGAAATGTGGTATACCTATGAAGGGCCTCCAACCCTGGAGGAAAGATACAAGACTTTAGAATAGCGTTTAAACACTGCTTTAGCAGCGTTGGACGATATACTGGTCAACGGAATACCGCAATAAAAAGGAGGGAGTAGGGTGTCGATATACCTAACCCTGAGAATTATGGACGGGGCTATGGACTATGCAGCAATATTCAATCAAACGCGCTTCCAAAAATATAAAGCCGATGTTGATGCAATACTGGCAGTAGAAAATAGGCAGGATTTAATTGTAACAATAGCGTAAGGGACATACCTTCATGCAATAGGCACCAAAGAGTGCCTTTTTATGGGCTTCTTCGGAGGCCCTTTCATTTTGTGAGAAAGTAGGTGCTTAATTTGAGTACAGCATGCGAATATCGATGTGTAAATGAAGAACGAATCCGCATTCTGGAGCAGGGGCAAACCGAGACAAAGGTGTATGTCAAGGATATCAAAGAGGACTTGCAGGAAATAAAATCTGAATTAAAAAAGGGTGGAACTCCACCGAAAGAGGAAAGTGCAGCTAAAACATGGCAGCCAATAATATTAGAGCTTATAAAGACATTATCGACTGCTATAACTATTCTTGGGACGATTATAGGGGCGGCTAAACTATTAGGAAAATGAGGAGTGATATGACTATGGGGATTAAAATTTTCATCGACCCCGGACACGGCGGGGCGGAGCCCGGTGCGGCAGCCAACGGCTTTGTTGAAAAGGATTTGAATCTGCAAGTTGCTTTGAAACTTAGCGAGTTACTAAAACAACAGGGCATCGAAGTAAAAATGTCACGGGAAACCGACATTTATGTGGACCTCAGCGAGCGCTGCCGTACGGCAAACGCTTGGGGCGCCAACTACTTCATCAGCATCCACCACAATGCCGGAGGCGGAGACGGGTACGAGGTGATCCACAGCATCTATGCCGGGGAGGGCAAAGCCCTGGCGGAAGCCATCGGAGGGGAATTTTCCAAAACCGGCCAAAACTGCCGCAGAATTTTCTCCCGGCAAGGCGCCAACGGGGATTACTACTGCGTGATCCGCGAAACTGTGATGCCGGCAGTGATCACCGAATATGCCTTCCTGGACACCTCCGATGTACAAGCAGTAGACACACCGGAAAAGCTGGAACGGGAAGCGGAAGCGATCTCCTCGGCCGTGGTTGCCTATCTGGGAGTGGAAGCTCCGAAAACAACTCCACGACACTGGGCACAGCAGGACCATGATGAGCTCCGGGCGGCAGGAATACTGCTGAGTGACCACACAGCTCTGCTGGAACAGCCTGCGACGGAAGGAATGGTCATCGCGCTGGTAAATCATTTGCGAAAAGAAATGTCAAAAAAATAGGGGGTATATCATGAGAGACTTACTATTGACCGACGGCATTACCCTAATCCTTATTACAGTATTTTTCGGTTATGTCCTATACCTGGTCATTAACCGGAGGTGGGAACAGCTCCGGGCCTTGGGCTATCAGCTGATCCTTCAGGCAGAGAAGCTGATTACCGGCACGCAGAAAGGACAAAGGCGGTTTGAATTTGTTTTGGACCGGCTTTATTCAGCTCTTCCTGCCTGGTTGAGCCTCTTTATTACGGAAGAAGCTTTAAGGGGAAAATTGCAGGAATGGTTTAATGACATTAAGGACTACATGGATAATGGACAGATGGATAAATCCATACAACAATAACGGCCGGACAACCAACCTGGTTATTCGACCGTTACCCTGCTTCTGTTGAGCAGCTTTGGCAATTATTACGATATAACTGCATTACCTTTTATTTTCGTAACTGTGTTCCCTATCCTGAAAGTGCATATCCGTTACTGTATTGGTTCAAACAGTAAGGAGGGTACTCTATATCTACCATGGGAATTATGGTTTGAAACAAAAATTTATATGGGAATGCTTGCCATATAATATAACGAGGCATAAGATGTCCCCACCTCTATAGGTGGCGGGTACCGATTAACTTTATAGGCGTCGAGCATATCTCCCGCCTCGTTGAAACAGACTGGTCGTAAGCAAAGCTTACTGCTCGTCCATGCAGCCTGGCTGGTCGCAAGCAAAGCTTGCTGCTCGCCCATGCAACCTGGGTGTGTTGAAATTGCTCCGCAATTTCTTCCGTTGTTATAAAAAATCCATCCGCAGTGAAAAACTTATCATATGAAAAAGCCAAGGCTCGTTGCCTTGGCTTTCCTGCTATACAAATTTAAGCATATAGGTGAAGATGTAATTAACCTCAAAGAAAAAGTAAAGAAAAACAAGTGCAGTAATGCCCACACAAACCAGCGCATCCCGCCAATCCTTTTTCCACAGTGCATACGCTATAACCCCTATGTGCAGTATCAATCCAAGAATCCCGGTAAAACTGGTAAAGTTGGGAATGAGGTTAATGACAAACAAATTATAGGTGTGGAACAGCTTTGAAAGGAAAAACCCCGTTCCCAGCGCATTTAAGACATAGGCCAGCAGGAACAGGCACAGCGGCAGAACCAAATCAAGGTACAGCAGCCACATCCAACTTTTGTTCATATCAAAACTCCTGATCCGGTCCAAGAGACTCTTCTTCCGGGTTTCCAAATCCAATTCTTCCATCGATGGCACTCTCCTTAAACTACCCGTATAGACATTTGTAGGATGTTGAAACGCAATAAAACTAACGATTTTGGAGCAATACGAGGTTCCCCTCTGCCAATTTGGGGTGAGGGTTAAGTTTTTATTGTGTGCTCGTAGCTCCGCCCATGTTTTTCAAGGACTTCTTCATGTTGTCGGTAGCGTTCATGGTGCCGTCCGGCATGACCCAGAAGGCATCCACTCCTTCAAGGCTTTCCACCAGTGCCCGGCTCTTCTCGTAGGGCAGCAAATATACGGCAGTGGACAAAATATCCGCCACTCCGGAATCCCTGGTCAGGATGGATACGGAACGATAGTAATTGGCCGGCATCAGTGTAGTCGGATCAATGATATGGTGATATCTCTTTCCGTTGACCTCATAATATCGCTCATAATCTCCGCTGCTGACCAGGGAAGCATCCGTCATGAACACGATGTCCAGGGATGCACTGGTGGGTACCTTGGCATCCTCATTGGGGTCCTGGATGCCGATTCCCCATTTATTCCGAACACCATCCAGCGGTTTTCCGACAACGCGTACATTCCCTCCGGCATCGACAATAAAGGAAGTGTATCCGGCTTCGGACAACTCTCGGGCGACCACCTCTGTAGCATAGCCCTTGGCAACGGCTCCCACATCCAGGCTCATGCCGGGCTCCCGCAGAAAGACCGTTTTTTTGGAGGCATCGATCTCCAGTTTTGTGATATCGGTTTTTAGCATTGCTTTCTTAAGGGCTTCTATATCGGGGAGCTTCGCATTTGCCGGATCTCTTTTCCCTTCTTCCCGGTAGGTATGCCAGATGGAGAGAACAGGGCCCAGGGCAATGTTAAAGGTACCTCCGGTTTTAGTATACCACTCTTTGGAAAACAGAAGCAGGTCGATAATCTCCTGTTTCACCTCTACCGGTTTAACTCCGGCATTGTCATTGATGGTCTTTATATTATTAACACCTTCAAAGTCATCATAAATGTCAAAAAGCTTATGAAGTTCCTCGAATCGGGCTTGACCCTTTTTAGACAGCTCTTCAAACTGCTTTTCATTTTCTGCATATCCCATAAACTGGATCATAGTATTAAAGCTGCCGTAGAACTCATAGCTGTATTTGTCGTACTTGCCGGATTTGGATTTCGCTCCGGGAGTACAGCCGGAAGTGAACAGTAGAATCACTATCAGTACAAATATGGACCGTTTCAGAAAATCACCTCTATCCATTGGTGAATGTGAAAATATAGGCATTCCTTTTTACGGATTGCTGGCAGAGTATATATGATGCAGCAAAACCTGTGAAATAGCCTTTTCAAAGCCACCTGTATTTAACCCCTAACAGGATTATATAACAAGCTTTTGTGTAAAGTAAAGACCTGTGTACGGGTGGTGCACAGTCTATACTCCTTATTCCGATGTTATAAAAGATTAGGGTATAAATGAATTGAAACCCCTCCGCTTTGTGAAGGGGTTTCAATTGCACTATCAAATGTAAAATAATTATTTAGCGTTTTTGAAAGCTTCTTCTACAGCTGCGACGTAGTCCTGAACGCTGATTGTAACTGAAGATTTGAGATCGGCTTCGTCAGGAACGCTAGGGTGGTTGTCATCCACTTTCTTAACCTTCATGGCTTTAACCTGGTCAACAGTTTTTCCGACCATCCATTTTTCCAAAGCAGCGATCTGCTCAAACCATTCTTTTCCGATCTTGGACTGCTTGACCATACCATAGTCTTTGCCAAGTTCAACTTTTGTTTTTGGCTCTGCCTTGAGATCTGACTTGATTGCACCTTTTGCATCAAATTCTACCTTCGTCTGAGCGTTGTCGATCTTTACCGTGAGAATTTTGCCGTTAGCGTCAAAAGAAACTGCCGCCATTACGGTGTCAACCTGTGCGTTACCGGACTTATCGGCAGTGGCACTGGTCGAGCTTGCGATGGATACCTTGTTACCGAGTCCTGTCTTAACTGCGCCTGTGGATTTTGCTGTCGTTGCACAGCCTGTGAGCAACAAAACTCCGAGTGTTACAGCAATGAGTCTTTTCATGTGAAGATCCCCCTTATAATAAATTATATATGTTGAAACCCTTTGCAGGACTACAACCTGTTTTAACCTGCTTCAGTGCGCGCAGGTATCACGGGAATTCTATGGTAATTCATTATGCACAGGAAAGATCCGATTTCCTTACTTTCCCCTTTAAGCCAGTTGATGCTATAATTTCTGTCTTATGTAAAAATTAAGAGTACGAATCCATTATAGCAGAATATCCCATGAAAATCCATAGATATTGATAAAAATTTATCATACCTTGTTAAGGGGGATTCAAACCAGGGTTGGAAGACCTCTGCGGATGTAGGGTATTTTGTTTTCGTCCCATCTGTGGTACAATTTAAAATAGTGGGTTTACCACCGAATGCAGACAGGAGTGGATACCGTTGAGTATTATCCGGAATGTACAAAAAAAACGTCTTTTTATACGTTTTATGATTTCTTACATTATCATGCTCAGCATTCCTTTGTCCGTCACGCTTCTGATCTACAACCAGAGTGTGGGGATCGTGAAAAAGGATGCGCTGGAGGCGAACCTGAACCTCTTGGAGCAAAGCCGAAACAGCTTGGAAAAAGGACTGAATCAGGTAAATTCATTGTCCGTACGCCTGGCCTTCGATACAAAGCTAAAGGCCCTTTTGTATGAGAAGGGACCTCTGGATGGACGACAGGTAAACAGTCTGTTCGAACTGTTCGACATGTGGAGCAATTTACCGCCGGGAACAGTAACCGGCGACCTGATTAAAAAATTCTATGTAATCCTGCCGGGTACCCAAATCGTACTGAGTGATGCCAGCAGCTATAATTTACCGAATTTTTACGGGTGGATTTACCGGCATGAGAATATGAAGTTTGAAGAATGGGAAGCGCTTTTTCTGAAACAGTATCATAACAAGGATATCCTGCCGTCGGCCAAGGTTTATACGGATGGAAATACCCGCAGATGCATTACCTATTTGCAGTCCATGCCCCTGGAAGTGGCCAAACAACCCCTGGGGACGGTAATGATCCTAATCGATGAGGAAGAGGTACTCAAATCCCTGGGGAGGATTAACACCGAGGGTGGCGGAGATGTCTACATTGTCGACGACAAAGGGAAAGTCATTGCCTCAAAGAACGGTTCTGCTGTTGAGCTTCCGAAAGACATACTGGCTGTGAATTCTACAGGATACAGTGAGCGGAAGGTAAACAACCAGGACCTGCTGTATTCCTATACCACATCGCCGATGTACGGCTGGAGGTTTGTTGCGGTATTGCCTTCCTCTGCTGTAATGGGAAAGGTTACTTATATAAGAAATATTACCATTACCGCCATACTTCTTTGTTTTATTATCGGTATGCTGGTTGCCTACTTCCTGTCCTACAGGAACATAAAGCCCATCAAAGAGGTGATTAAAATACTTTCCACCCGTATCAGCGGGGGGCATTCCGAAGAGGTGGATGAGTATAATTATCTCTGTTCCGCGGTTTCAAAGCTGGTGGAGAACGACATTGAGCTGAGCCAGAAACTGGAGCAGAACATTCCTTTGGCGCAGGCTGTTTTTCTTCAGCGTCTTGTAAAGGGAGAATTGACAAGCAGCGAGGAGCTTAACTCCACCCTCCAGCAGGTACGGCTTGAAATGCAGGGCAGCAGGTTTAATGTGTTAATGGCATACATCAAAGGGTATTACGGGCTTTTTTCAAAGGAAACGCTGCAGGAGCTCAATGTCATAAAGGAAATTTTAAAGAGCTTCGGTGAAGAAGGCCATAGTAAAGTGTATCCCATTGATGTGGACGAGTCTACAGTGGCATTTATTCTGGCCTACCCCCAGGAAGATGAACAGCAATGCAAACAGGAGCTGCAGGACCGGGTGAGAGCGTTTAGCGAATCCCTGGTAAACAAATACGGGGTATCGGTGGATTTTGCAGCAGGGAATTACTACGGCAGCCTCTCGGATATCTACTATTCCTTTAGTGAAGCCCGGCATGCATTAGGACATGGGAAAGCGGATTGTGTCCATGGAATATCGTGGTACAGTGAAATTGACCATGATGAGTGGGTATATTATTACCCTATCGACCTGGAGCAAAGGCTTATAAACCAGGTGAAAGCAGGAAATAAAAGGGAGACGGAAAAAATACTGGATGTCATATACAGGGAAAACTTCCAAAAGTACAATATTACCTGGGATATGGTGAAAAATCTTCACAGTGAAATGCGAGGTACCATTTTTAAGATCCTGAGCCAAATTTCCTTATCGGAAAATGAAGGAATCTACAGCATCTACAATATGCTTAAGCAAATGAAACACAGCAATACTGCTTCGGATGCATTTGCCATAGTGAAGGAAGCGTTGCTCTATATATGCGGTGTGGTTGACAGCAAAAAGCTCAGCCAGAACAGCCAGTTAAAGGATGAAATCGTACAGTTTTTACAGGAGACCTACAGGAAGCAGGAAATGTGCCTGGCTTTTGTAGCTGCAAAATTTGACCTTTCGGAAGTGTATTTATCCAACTTCTTTAAGGAACAGACCGGCGAGAATTTCTCGGATTACATTGAAAAACTTCGAATCGAGGCTGCCTGTCAGTTGCTTACACAAAGCAAGCTGTCGGTGGAGGAAATCGCCCTTCAGGCAGGATATAACAGTGCCCACGCATTTAGAAGAGCTTTTAAGCGGTCCAAGGGGATACTCCCTACGGAACTGCGAAAAGGATAATGAGGACTGGCAGACAGGAATATAAAAGAGGTATGGGGCCGCTTGCGCCCTGTACCTCTTTTTGCGGGAGAGGCGGAAAACCGGCGTCCGCAGGCGATGTTAAGTATGGTACCTTTCAAAAAGAAAAGTACCTGCTGCATTCTTAATATAGTTACAGCCGGTGGAGAGGTGTACCTTTACATTCCATTGCGCGCCCATTACAATCAGGGTATAGTGTGAGGCAGAAAAATATCGAATCCTTTTGTATTCTATAGGAGGATGTGAAACCATAGGTATTCCTTTTTGCGGGCCGCTCGTGGAGCACCACGCGTGGTGTAGCAAAGCCTATAGAATACCTTTTTTCACAGCCACCCATATATAACGCATAAAAGGTTTTACATCCTATTCTATCGCGGAGATTAAAAGCAGGCTTTGTGAAATTCTTTCTGCGATTTATAAAGTAAGGAATGATGCATCCACTCTTATCTGTATGGAGGCGAGATCGTATGAATAGTAAAGTAGACGCAGGTATGGCCATAAAAAGGCCTACGAAAAGGAAGTTGAACATTGCAGGTGAATTCAAAAAAAACTGGCAGCTCTATACGCTGCTTTTGCTGCCGGTGATTTATGTAATCGTGTTTCATTATATGCCCATGTATGGGATACAGATTGCATTCAAGAAGTACAATGTTGCACTGGGGATAGCAAACAGCAAATGGGCCGGATTTACGCATTTCAAAAGGTTTTTCGAATCCTACCAGTTTTGGCTGCTGCTTAAAAATACCCTTACGTTAAGTGTGTACAATCTTCTTATTTCTACACCACTGACCATTATGCTGGCGTTGTGCTTGAATTATTTGGGAAACCGCTACTATAAAAAGCTTGTACAAATGGTTACCTATGCGCCGCACTTTGTCTCAACGGTTGTAGTTGTGGGTATACTGACCCAGATGCTGTCTCTGAGGACAGGGTTCGTAAATAACTTTATAGAAATGCTGGGTGGAGAGCGCATTAACTTCATGGGAATACCCGAATATTTCCAATCCATTTACGTTTGGTCCGGCATATGGCAGGAAGCCGGATGGGGATCGATAATATATTTAGCGGCATTAGCCGGTATTGACCCACAACTCCATGAAGCGGCTATAATGGATGGAGCAGGAAAAGTACGAAGAATTTGGCACATTGACATACCGGGGATTCTACCTACCGTTATCATCCTCCTTATCATGCATGTTGGAAAGATCATGAACGTAGGCTTCCAGAAGGTTCTTCTGATGCAAAATCCGATGAACCTGGAGGCTTCGGATGTCATCGATACCTATGTATACACCGTCGGGTTGACGTCCGGCATACCGAATTATTCTTATGCCACCGCCATAGGACTTTTTAAATCGATTATCGGACTTATATTGATTGTCACGGTGAACAAAATTGCGAAGAAAGTAAATGAGACCAGTTTATGGTAATGCATGCAGGGGGTAAATCAAATGGAAAATTCAAAGTTAATTAAGGACTCTATAGGAGATCGAATATTTAATGTAGCAAATATCGTTTTTTCATTCATATTTCTAGTGGCTACCGCCTATCCTTTGATCTATGTATTCAGTGCTTCCATCAGCTCTCCGCAGGCGCTCATGGCGGGAAAAGTCTGGTTGTTTCCGGTGGAGTTCAGTCTGGAAGGCTATAAGGCGGTCATTGAATACGCGAAGGTATGGACGGGATATGGGAACAGTATCTTTTATACGGTGGCAGGAACCGTCATTAACCTCGTTATGACGGTAGCGGCTGCCTATCCTCTTTCAAGAAAGGATTTGCGCGGCAAAAACCAGATTATGATGATTTTTACCTTTACCATGCTGTTTTCCGGCGGAATGATTCCCACCTACCTTCTGATCAATAATCTGGGGCTCATCAATACACGTTGGGCGCTTTTAATACCGAATGCCATGAGTGTGTACAATGTAATTGTAACTACTACGTATTTCAAAACCAATATACCGGATGAGCTTCTGGAGTCGTCGAGAATCGACGGATGCAGTGACTTTAAGTTCCTGACAGCCATCGTGCTGCCTCTGTCCGGTGCGATTCTGGCGGTAATGACGCTGTTTTACTCCGTAGGCCACTGGAACAGTTTCTTCGATGCGCTGCTCTATATTTCAGACCCGAAAAAATATCCGCTTCAGATTGTACTCCGCGAGATCCTGCTTCTTAACACAGCCAGTGATCTGACAACAAGCATGGCGGATGAAAACGCAAGGCTCTATTTGAATGAATTGTTAAAATATGCGCTGATTATTGTAGCCAGCCTTCCGCTGCTTATTATGTATCCTTTTGTACAGAAGTATTTTGTAAAAGGTGTCATGATCGGCTCAATTAAGGGATAATAAGGGTAGAGTATTATCGTTAAAAGAGAGATCCGCCGGGTAAACAGGCAGCAAATAGAATAAAGCAAAAGAGCGGACAATGATAAGAGTAGTTTCCCATGAGGGAAGAAAAGCTTCCCGTTATTATAACGAGGCATAAGATGTTCCCCACCTCTATAGGTGGCGGGTATCAATTAACTTTATAGGCGGCGAGCATATCTCCCGCCTCGTTGAAACGGCTGGTCGCAAGCAAAGCTTGCTGCTCGCCCATGCAACCTGGGTGTGTTGAAATTGCTCCGCAATTTCTTCCGTTGTTATAAAAATATAAGAAAAAATGGAGGGGTATTTATGAGAAAAGCAGTACTAGGGGGTCTTGCGCTGACACTGTCAGTGTCAATGGCGCTTACCGGATGTGGTTCGAAGCAGAATCCGGGAGACGGGAATAAACCTGGAACTACGGCAGAAGGAAATTCAACGGTTTCCAAAGCTGGAACTTTCCCTATCGTAAAAGATAAGCAGACGTTGAAGGTTTTTACCGCGCATGACACGTTTGTGGAAAACTATGAGACAAATGATTTTACAAAGTGGTACGAAGAGAAGACCAATATCCATGTTGAGTGGGAGGCCGTTCCGTCAAGTGCGGCAAAGGAGAAGCTTCAGGTGAAGCTGGCCACTGCGGATCTACCTGACATATTTATGAATGCAGGCCTCACAGAGAGCCAGATGGTTATGTTTGGAACCCAGGGCGTATTTGTTCCGCTCAACGGACTCATTGACAAATATGCACCCAATGTAAAGAACATGCTGGATAAGCAGCCGGAGGCAGCACTGCGCGCCTACACTCCCGACGGCAACATTTATGCGCTGCCGTCGGTAAATGAGAGCGCCCAGCAGGCTTACCCCAAAAAGATGTGGATTAACCAGCCCTGGCTGGATAAATTGGGACTGTCCATGCCACAAACAACAGAAGAGTTTTACCAGGTGCTGAAGGCCTTTAAAACCAAGGACCCCAACGGCAACGGTAAAGCCGATGAAGTGCCACTGGCTGCATGTAATGGAGATAAAAATGCCAATAACGAACTGGAAAGCTTTTTGATGATGTCCTACACCTTCTATGACCGGTCAAACTACCTCATGATGGATGGCGACAAGGTGAAATTTATCGGTGATACACCGGAATATAAGGAAGGCTTGAAATATTTGAGAAAGCTTTACAGTGAAGACCTTATCGCAAAGGATTCCTTCATTCAGGACCGAAAAGCGCTTATGGCATTGACGGAAAACGATACCGTCAACAAGCTGGGTGCTGCACCTTCCTATGCGTTGGGCCACTTTACCATTGACGCCGGCTCTACCACCAATCGGTTCAAGGACTTTGTAAACGTACCCCCTCTCAAAGGGCCCACAGGCTTGAGACAGGCCTTCGACAGAGGAGCACAGGTACTGGTGGGACGTTTTGCCATCACGAAAAACAGCAAGCTTCCTGAGGCTGCGATTCGTTGGATTGACTGGTTCTATGATAATGAAGGCATGCTCAATTCCGAATACCATGCAGGCTTGGGCAAAGAAGGAACCGGCTGGAAGAAAGCTGCTGAAGGTGCAAAAGCCCTGGATGGAAGCGCGGCAAAAGTCGAACGTATCATTCCGAGCGGTACAAAAACCAATCATCACTGGTCATTGACCTACCCAACCTATGAAGGTCTGGATTATCTGATGAAAATAGCGGCTACGCAGGAAAAAGACATCATCGTATACAGCGAAGCAAAAACGAAGTATGCCCCTTATGCCGTTAACAAAGCAGTTCCCTTTATGTTCCTCACGGAAGAGCAGCTTGCAAAATCCGGAGATTTGAAAACCAGCATTAAAAAAGTAGCGGATACGTTTCAGGTGAAGTTCATCACCGGAACCCTGGATATTGACAAGGACTGGGATGCTTATGTAAAAGAACTGAAAAACGCAAAAGTGGATGAGTTCGTAAAAGTTACCCAGGAAGCGTATGATGCAAGTAAAAAGGCAAAAAAATAAAGCAGGTACTTGCAGGAATTGGCTTAGGCCATGGTACTTCTGAATTATAGCCAAACAAGTGAGTATTCATATAGGTAACAGGGGATTGCATCCGACTACAGTTGACAGGTGTAATTCCATATGAAAAAATAGAAGGCTTCAGAATAGGATACCTATTCTGAAGCCTTTTTGCCAGCTTACTCCTTCAAAAGCACAATGCATTCGATCTCTACCAGAACATCTTTGGGAAGTCTGGCAACTTCCACGCAGGACCTTGCAGGAAAGTTTGCCGTAAAGTACTTTTTGTACACTTCGTTGATGGCAGCAAAATCATTCATGTTTTTTATAAAAACAGTGGTTTTAACTACATCCTCCATGCTCGCCCCTTTGCTTGCCAGAAGCTCTTTCAGGTTGACCAGGACCTGCTCTGCCTGGGCGGAGACATCGCCTTCCACCACTTGCCCTGTAGAGGGAACGATGGGAATCATTCCCGAAGTATACAGCATATTGCCGACTTTCACGGCCTGTGAATAAGGACCGATGGCGGCAGGCGCCTTGTCCGTAAAAATAATCTCTTTTTGCATTTTTTACACCTCATATTCGTATAGATCGGCCGCTGTAAAAGTGATTTTATCCGGTTAGGATAATCGCACGTATCACAGCTCGTATCCTAACCGGAAATCACTAAGTTTACAGTGACCGATCTGTAGTACTATGTATTATAAAACTAAGGATAATGGACTTTTTGTACGATTTCAAGTCCATTATCCTTTTTTAGAAAAATTTTATTTGCGGGTTATACCGTTTTTATATTTATACCCTTTAATGTGAAAGAGTAGGAATAGCTCCGGTTTGCGTATAACGTAAATTCCGGGTGGGTAATTGCGCCCCAGCTGTCATCCCCGCCGATACCCATCTGCCTGTGGTTTACCCGTAAGACCACCTTGCCGTACTCCGGAAGCTTATAAGCGTGGTCCGCCTCTTCCAATTCCAATGGCGTATAGGGGAGGGCATTGACTTCTACTGTCGGTTGCCCGGAAATCCGGATGCCTATGCCTTCGGAGTTGGTAAGTGTGATCCAGCGAACCTCCGTTTTATTGCCGCATTCCTGCGGTTTCAAATAAGGGACAAGCTGTTCTGCCGCAGTACCGGTGTAAAGGCCGGTCTTTGCACCGGTTGCCCGGTCCCAGTAGCTTTCATGGGGGCCTTTTCCATACCAGGCCAGGTTTCCAAAGGCTCCATCCAACGGAACCAGCATTCCTACCTCCGGAATTTCGGGCAGGCCTTCTCCCGGGTGCAGTTCCTCCCTTACCTGGATGGTACCGTCTCCATACACCTGATATTCGACCTTGCAAAGCGACGGTGTTGTTGTAGGCAGGATGAACTCGGCACGAAGAGTGGCGCGGCTATCCTGCTTTTCTATGAATAAGGCAGTAAGCTTCCTGTTTTGGCCTGCATTCCTCCAGGTCCCGCACCGCTCCGGCAGCTTATTTCCCCGGTCGTTATCGGTGCAGGCCCTCCAAAAGTTGGGGACGAAAGGCGCATGAAGCAGTTCCACATTCCGGAAGCGATAGGAAATCAAATCCCCGCTGGAGGTACTGAATTCCACTGAAAATTCCGGTCCATGGAGGAGCAGCCTGTCAGCAGCCTCTTCCAGGGTCAGTTCCGGGTACTGGAGGGTTACCGGAGACTGTACCTTTTCCACGGGAAGCACATATTGTTCAAAAGCGATCTCGTGACCTTTTTCGGCCCAAGGAGTTGCTTCCCTGAGAACCAGGCTCACCGTAAGGAGGAATTCCGCATCTGCCGCGGCAGTGTGGGGCCACGCATAAGGGAGCGTGACCATTCCAGCAGTGCCGGGCTCAATATCCGCCGCACTGTGCCCATGGGCGATTGGTGTTCCGTTTTCCGCAATACTCCAAACCAGATCGAACTCCCTGAGATTTGTGAAAAGAAATTTATTTGTTATCCTTATCTGGCCTGTTGTAAGGTCTTCTGCCTCAAACTTCACGCTTTCATAGCATTTTTTAACTTCAAAAATTTTGGGACTGACGGTTCTATCCGCGAAAATAAGGCCGTTACCGCAGAAGTTTCCGTCATTGGGTGTATCTCCAAAGTCGCCGCCGTAAGCGAAATACTCTCTTCCGTCGGGGGTTTTTGTCTTAATGGCCTGGTCGATCCAGTCCCAGATAAAACCTCCCTGGAGGATGGGGTATTTATCAAAGAGCTCCCAGTATTTGAAGAGATTTCCGCAGGAATTTCCCATGGCATGACTGTACTCACAAAGGATGAAAGGCTTTGCAGCATGGAATTTGGCATATTTTTCAACATCCGCAGGGCGGGTATACATCTGGCTTTCGATGTCGGAAGCGGCCTCGGAGCGCCTGAAGTGGAAGATACCCTCATAATGGATCACCCTGGAAGGGTCCGCTGCTTTCAGAAAGTCATGCATTTTGATAAAGTTATCGCCGCCATAGGATTCATTCCCCAGGGACCAGATAATAATCGAAGGATGGTTTTTATCCCGCTGCAGCATGGAATTGCACCGGTCAAGGACGGCGCCTGTCCACTCCGGCTTGCTGCCGGGAACAGCAGTATCCAGACTGTCCCTGTCATAAGACCATGTGCCGTGGGTTTCGAGATTGGTCTCGTCGATGACATACAGGCCGTATTCATCACATAGATCATACCACTGTGGATGATTAGGGTAATGAGAGGTACGGACCGCATTGATATTATACTGCTTCATCAGCTTGATGTCTTTTATCATATGTTCAAGAGTGACAGCACGGCCGGCTTCCACATCAAATTCATGCCGGTTGACGCCCCTGAAAACAATACGATGACCGTTAATCTTCATGAGGCCATCCTTGATTTCAAACCTTCTGAAGCCGACCTTGCAGCTTTCCGTTTCTATGAGGGTCCCATTCTCGTCCTTCAGGGACAGCACCAGGGTATAAAGGTACGGAGCCTCTGCACTCCACTTGTGCGGCTTTTCAATAAGCCGGGAGTTCTGGACTTCACGGGCATAGTCCCCATCTATGGAAACTTCCGTGATAGCGGGTGCTGAAAGTACGGGCTTTCCATCTCTGTCATAAAGCATTGCTTCCACAGACATCCGGCCTGTTTTCCCTCTATAGTAATTAACTACCTTTGTCTTGATTTTCAATTGTGCATTCTCATAGTCATCGTCCAGATCCGTATGTACTGAAAAATCATAGATGTGATGTACAGGAGTGGAATATAGGTAAACATCTCTGAAAATACCGCTAAGCCTCCAGAAATCCTGATCCTCCAGCCAACTGGCGTCACTCCAGCGGTAGACTTCCACAGCCAGCTTGTTCTCGCCTTCTATGAGATAGGGAGTTATATCAAATTCCGCAGGAGTGAAAGAATCCTCGCTATAGCCTACTCTATCGCCGTTCACCCATACATAGAAAGCGGACTCGACACCCTGGAAGCTGATGTAAACGGGCTGGCCCTTCCAGCTTTCAGGCAGGGTAAAAGTTCTGATATAGGAACCTACAGGGTTGTATTTTACAGGCACCTGTGGAGGTAGGATATCTTCTTTGCCGTGCCAGGGATAACGGACATTGATATATTGTGGATAATCATAGCCCTGCAGCTGCCAATGTCCCGGTACTTTAATTTCCTTCCAATGGCTGCAATCATAGGATGTTTCATAAAAGTTCCTGATTCTGTTTTCCGGAACTTCTGCAAAGCTGAATTTCCAGCTGCCATTCAGGGATTGATAGTAGCAGGAGGCCTGCCTGTCTCCCTGCAAAGCTTCTTCAACAGTGGTAAAGGGCATTAAGGTGGCATGGGCATCCATACGGTTCACCTGGAATATTTCCGGGTTGTTATTCCATTCAGGATAGCCGTTCTCCGGCGGAATATAATTATATTTCGGTAACAATCAAAAACACCTCCCACGAGTTTGAACGTCTGTAACGCATGTTTATTATATCATTTGTTGATGCAGAGACCTATATCAATATTTGAATGGAATATTAATATTTTAATATAAAGCCATAAGGTGCCGGTTTTAAGCAGAAAAAGAGAGCAAAAGCGATTGACAATTCACAGGAAATATACAGTATTTCCACAAAGTTATACACAGAGTTATTAACATAATGTGGACAACTTTTCGAAAATTCAAAACTTATCAACAGGTACTTACTATTTTATGCAGTAAACGAGAAAAAATTGAGAAAAAATGTTTACATTGACAAGTTATAGTGTATATAATATTATAGACATGACAAAAGAGAGCTAATGCTCTCTTTTGTGTAGCGATTTTGAACGTCTCTTTGGGGCGTTCTTTCTTTTTGCGTACAATAGAAGAATGGGTGAAAGAGCCACGACGATGCTGGAAATGCCTTTAATGATTTCAGCCAAAGTCTCCATGGACACACCTCCTTTATGACGCATTTCTGCATCTCACCTCCAGGGAGTGACAATGGTGTGTTGACGTAAAACCGCTTGTATATATTTTACAACAAATAGAAGAAATTTACAATAACCATTGATGAATTTCAATATTATTTCCTAAAAATTGGGAATGGGCTACTGTGTTTTATTTGTACAAGTCTGCCGCAAGGCTCTTTAAAATTGGCTCGTTTGTGACTTCGTAATGGGTGTCTTTCTTCACCATAGCGCCCTTGGAGCATAGCGTATTGAGCGTTCTTAAAAGATGCCTGTAACTGGTGCCTAACAGCTCTGCTATTTGAGTCAGGTTTTCGTCAAACACCATTACACTTTTTCCATTGCCTTTAACAGTCACACCGGTTGCCAATATATAGCTGGCGATTCTGTTTTCAAGGGGGTAAAGCAGGTTGATGGAGCTGTTTTTGGAGCACCGGTTTAACTTTCCACCCAGGGAATCGCAAATAAACCGCAAAAATTTAGCATCATCCAATAATAGTTCCCTAACCTTTTCCAAGGGGATGCCGATGCAATAGGTGTCCTCGATAATTTGGACATTTGAAGTGGCATTCTGTACCTTGATCATCTCCACATCTCCCAGCAGTTGAAGAGGGCCATAAAAGCATAGCAGCAGGGACTTTCCATTGCTTAGTGTAGTAAAAACCTTGGCTTTTCCTTCTACCAGGAAAAAGAGGTAATAAATACTTTCATCCTCCCTGCAAATATACTCATTTCTTTTAAATAGGAACAGCTCCATATAGGGCGTGATATCCTTATTGAAAAATTCTACAATATGATGCTTCGTTATATAGTTGTCCAGCATGGCAAGGTCATTTATTTTTTTCATAATCTTATCCTTTTTAGCTCATTCTATGGGTAACGGACGCTAAAGTTTCTTTACTTTACTATGACATATGTCATAGCTGATTTCAACTATTCCATGGTAAATTATATACAAAGCATAAGGAGGGAATGCAATGTATAATTTAATTTCAATTTTTATCGGTGGTTTAATTTCTATGATGATATTGCTCAATGGTGTCTTATCAAATGCCACCGGCAACTACACCTCCAGCATAATCATTCATATGGTGGGCCTTTTTTCTATTATTGTGGTTCTTTTGCTGACGAAATCAAAATTTAAGCTTCAGAAAGGCATTCCATTGTACTTATATAGTGCAGGTGCTATCGGTGTTTTTACCGTTCTTTTTAACAATTTGAGCTTTGCAGCACTTGGAGTATCCATCCCCCTCGCGCTGGGGTTGCTGGGACAATCCCTTACATCCATCATCATTGACCATTTCGGTTTGCTGGAAATGAAGGTAATCAAATTTGAGAAAAAGAAAATCGTGGGCTTACTCATTATTTCTTTGGGAATTGTGGTAATGGCTGTTTTTTAAAGGAGGGTTACGAATGGTCATCTATATACTGATTTCAGTAGCAGCGGGTGTTTCCGTGGTAGTAGCAAGAACCATTAATTCCAATCTGGCCAATAGGATTGGGACTTTCCAGGGGACTTTTTTTAACTATGTAGTAGGATTGATTTTCTCAGGTATATTCCTGATGGTTAGCAGGGAGGCGCTGGGAATGTCTGCCGTGACATTGAAATCAATACCCTGGTGGGCCTACCTGGGCGGCGCAACAGGTGTTGTAGTCGTTGGGTTATCCAACTATATCACACCGAAGATTTCTGCATTTTATTTAACACTGCTCCTTTTTCTGGGCCAGCTATTGGTAGGAATTGTTATCGATTATTTTACATTAGGGAAAGTTTCTGTTGGAAAGTTGATTGGAGGACTGTTAGTATTGGGCGGTCTGACATATAATTTAATAATCGATAAAAGCCAGGAGATGAAGGTTGCTTCCGAGGAGTAGAGAATAGCCGGGTATCCGGGAGTATGGCTCTATCAAAGGGAATTCTACGGTTTCCTGGCGAAGAATAAGGGGTGGCGGCATCTTGTTCCAAAATACCTATGTATCCGTATAAAAAATTCATCGTTAGGAGGAGAAAATATGAATATAAGCATTCAATATGATTGTGTAAATATAGATTGGAATTACGTAGCGGAGACCCTAAAAAAAGTTGGAATGGCTTATTTTGAAGGAGAAGTGCATAAAAAGGCTTTTGAAAAAAGCCATACGGTTGTGTTTATCTTCGATGGTGACACACTGATTGGTTTTGGCCGTGCGATTTCGGACGGAGTCTACCAGGCTGCAATTTACGATGTAGCCATACTCCCCGAATATCAGGGTAAAGGAATCGGTAGAATGGTTGTAGACAATATTGTAAGGCGTCTTCCGCAGTGCAATTTCATATTATATGTTTCACCGGGTAAAGAAACTTTTTATGAGAAGATGAACTTCAGAAAAATGAAGACAGGAATGGCGCTGTTTCTTAATGCCGAAGGGATGCAGGGAAGAGGATTCACGGAATGAACAATTATGTGGCGATACCTTTCCTTTGGTAACATGATGTGTGCAAGAAACATAGTATGAAAAGAACTATAGCAATGTTTGCTATAGTTCTTTTCATAAAGAGGATAAAGGGGTGCTAGTTGTGGACATTATTACACTTTTACGAAAGTACTTACCTGCGGATGCAAAACTGGTTGCTGCCCAGTACCCACTCATTTCTACCCCAATTCAAACGGTAGACCTGGATAATGACGGACAAATGGAGATTATACTGGCGTATCAGTGGCAGGGGGCACCTTATTTACTTATTCTTAAAAGAGATAACAACCAATGGCGTGAGCTCGGTAGGATAAAAGGACCGGGATACGGCGTCAATTACCTGGCATTGGCGGACATTACGGGTGATGGGAAAAAAGAAATCCTTATAGGGTGGCAGATCGGGGCAGCATGGAGCCGATTGGATATCTATTCCGTGAGAAACAGCAGGCTGAAGAAAATTGTGTCCAAAGTGTATAGCAGGATTGAACTTATTCCGCCGGAAAATCATACCCCATATAGAGGTACGTATATAGCATTGTGGAGTCATGTTACGGGAGAGGCTTACGATATTGAAGTGTACGGATGGAAGGGTAATGCATTGGTGCCGGCAGAAAATGTGTACCCTTATTACTTTAGAAAAGTAGTGCTGTACTATATGCAAAAGGTAAAGGAAATGCCGGGAGCAGCATTTTACTGGTACTACCTTGCGGATGCCCAAATCAAAGCAAGGATGCCCCAGGCGGCGTTATACTCCATTGACAGGGGAATGGCACTTCACCTGGAATACCCTTCAAAGGCGGACTTTCTCGCCCTCAGGAAAAAAGCGCTTGCGATGATACCATACTTGTAGGATTTGGGATAGATAGACCTTGAAGCGATGGTTCCGATGGCTTTGCAGATAACAATAACGGCCGGATATCCAACTTATTGATCCGGCCGTTACCCTGCCTCAGCTGAGCAGTTTTGATACTTGCTACTATTCAATTACACTTCCTCGTGCTTTCCCTAACCGTGGTCTTTATCCCATCTTATGTCTTTGGCGGACTCAGTCCCTTCATTAGCATTTTCTTTAACCCTTAAGGATTGTACTATATTTCTACCCCAGTGTTTCAGCTTTAAACAAGAAACTTTTAAATTTGCTATTTCCAACTACAAGTTATGGGAGATGGATAGAAAGAATCGGAAATGCTCACGAGGAGCCATTACGGTATTTTTATTCCATTCGTATACTCTTTAGGAATTACAGTTTATAAGCAGGATGCTATGGAGTATTTTTCTATAACAATTCTTTCTCTAACTACTCGACGTATTTGTATTGTAAAATATTACTAAATAATGCTGAGTGCACTACGTATCTACTGAAAGGGAAAGGTTGATTATGGAAGATATGAAATCGAATAACTATAAAAAGGCATTGCTTGTCATTGATATCCAGGAGGACTATACCGGGACAACTGCGAAACCTCCATTCCCCTATAAAGACTCCGCGAGGTTGATTACAACCGTAAATAAACTCATTGAGGAGGCGTCCAAAAAGGATATCCTTATCCTATACATCCGTCAGGAATTTGATAGTTTTTCCGGAAAAGCATTTTCCAAACTTGTTGGACACGGAACTGCCATCAAAGGAAGGCCTGGAACCGAATTCGATAAGCGCATCAATATCGTATCCTGTCATTCCTTCACAAAGCCGATGCCGGACGCATTTACGAATCCCGAATTGGAAGTGTTTTTGAAGGAGCATGAAGTGAAGGAGCTGTATCTTGTGGGACTGGATGCTGCAGGTTGCGTCTATTTTACAGCGAAAGGTGCCCTGAAACGGGGGTACGGCGTTTCTATTATTAAAGAGGGTATAGTTTTACTCGCGGAAGAGAAATGGAATCGTCTTTTGGAGAAGTTTGAACTGGAGGGTATAAAGCCGATAACGAGCCAGGAGTTTTCGGAAAATGGCGACCCTGAATCCAACTATTGAAATAAATAAAGGGTTTGTGAAGTTTCACAAACCCTTTATTTTTGGCGGAGAGAGAGGGATTTGAACCCCCGGTGCACTTTCGTGCACAGCTGATTTCGAGTCAGCTACCTTCGGCCTCTCGGACATCTCTCCGTATTTTCAATGGAAAAGGTGATTTTTCTACATCAGAGTAACTGATTTTTACACCTTACGTTTGATATCATAACAATCCGGCAACGTTTTGTCAAGAAGAGAAAAAAGGAAGGCATGTCAAGAACGGCTGCTGTTGAATCCAAGGTTTTCTTAACAAATAAAAAGCCTTTCCGGCACTTCGGTTATCGATCAACGGTCAACAGGAGCAGCACATTCTCCACCGCCGCGCAAAATTTCAACAGCATGCGATAGGACGGGAAGCACGATATGAAGACATTCCGTTGCTCCCTTTGGACTGCCGGGGAGGTTTATTATAAGTGTTGCCCCTCGAATGCCGGCAGCGGCACGGGAAAGCATGGCACGGTCGGTGATTTTGAGGCTTCCGGCGCGCATTGCTTCAGGAATACCCGGTGCATTCCGTTGGCACACCGCCATGGTAGCCTCCGGAGTCACATCTCTTGGTGAAAACCCTGTACCACCTGTTGTAAAAATGACGTCGCAGTCGAGGACATCCGCCATATGAATCATTGTATCACTGAGCATTTGCATATCGTCGGGTAGAATTTCAGCAGCGAGTACCCGGGCACCGTACTCTTGCATGATCCGGGCAATGGCGGGACCGCTTTCGTCTGTACGCAGGCCCTTGTAACCCTTGTCAGAGGCAGTAATTATGCCTATCTTCATGATTTATTCCTCCAAAAAGTTGTTAACGGTATTATACTAATATACGGTATAAAAAGCAATCTATATAATAGAATCCTGCAAATAGATACGCAAAATGGTTAAATATGATGCTTTAAAAGTTCGAACATTTCTGCTACAATTGATTTTAAATCTCTTACCCCCATATACTACACCAGTATCTGTAAATTTAAAAACATCGGACAAACCACTCGAAAGGGGATCTGACTATGGAGGATCGTCATGGAAGGAAAATTAGCTATCTCCGGATTTCTATAACCGATCTATGCAATTTACGGTGCAAGTATTGCAGACCGGAGAACGGCATTCGGAAAATTAATCATGAAGATATTTTACGCATTGAAGAAATTGAGCAAATAGCAAAACACTTTGTGGCATTAGGTGTTGATAAAATAAGAATTACCGGCGGGGAGCCCCTTGTAAGAAAAGGAATATTGGCATTAACTGAAAAGTTGGGGAACCTTGAAAACCTGAAAGACTTTGCCATGACAACCAACGGGATCCTTTTGAAGGACTATGCAAAGCAATTGAAAAACGCCGGGCTTTCCAGGGTAAACATAAGTATTGATACTCTGGATGCAAGGAAATACTTTTCCATTACGAGGGGAGGAAATATCAGGAACGTGCTGGAAGGTATAGAGGAAGCAAAAAAAGCCGGGCTCTATCCGATAAAACTGAATGTGGTGCTTATAGGGGGATTTAATGATAATGAAGTAGAGGATTTTGTTAACCTTACAAGGAATGAAGAGATGGATGTCCGGTTTATTGAACTGATGCCCGTGGGGGAAGTTTGCAGCTGGTCGGAAGATAAGTTTATTTCCTTTACGGAAGTATTGAACAAAGTAAAAGAGTTAGAGCCGGTGCCAAATGAAGATATTTCTTCTCCGGCAGCCTATTACCGGTTACCCAACGCAAAGGGGAGGATAGGATTTATCAGCGCAAGGTCTTGCAAGTTTTGTCAATATTGTAACAGAGTCCGGTTAACTGCTGACGGAAGGTTAAAACCCTGTCTCCATTCAAACGAGGAAATTAATATAAAAGAGCCCTTGAGAAAAGGAGAAGATATAGAGAAAATGATTCGAAACGCAATATTTCAAAAACCCCAGGCCCATAAGTTGGAATACCGGCAATATGCCTATAGAAATATGGTAGAGATAGGAGGGTAAAAATGAAGTTTACGCATTTTAACGAAAACGGAAGAGCGCGCATGGTAGACGTAGGAGATAAAGAGGATACCAAGAGGATTGGAATCGCAAGAGGGACGATAAAAATGAGCAAGGAAACTATAGAGTTAATAAAGGAAGGACTGATAAAAAAAGGGGATGTTCTTTCCATTGCACAAGTGGGAGGCATTATGGGTGCAAAAAAAACCGGTGATATTATTCCCATGTGTCATAATATCAGTATCTCAGGGGCCAATATAACCTTTGACATAAAGGATCAGGAAATACAAATTGAAGCCGAGGTTAAAACCATGGGGAAAACAGGGGTGGAAATGGAAGCTCTTACGGCCGTGTCCGTAGCAGCACTTACCATTTACGATATGTGCAAAGCTGTAGATAAAGAGATGACGATAGAAAATATACGTTTGGTAAAAAAGGTGGGCGGTAAGTCCGGCGAATATATAAGGGGGGAAGAGCAATGAGCATGATGGGGAAAGTAGTGGCGGTCAATCGCAGTGAAAAAAAGGGTGTTGTAAAAAAGCCTGTAGAAACGGGATTTTTTCAAGAGGAGCATGGTCTTGAAGGAGATGCACATGCCGGTAAATGGCACAGACAGGTAAGTTTACTGGGAGTGGAAAGCGTGGATAAGATGAAAAAAGCAGGGGTTACAGGATTGGTGAATGGTAGCTTTGCTGAAAATATTACCACAGAAGGAATTCTGCTGTATCAGCTTCCGGTAGGCACAATACTAAAAATAGGAGAAACCATTCAGGAGGTTAGCCAAATCGGTAAGGAATGCCATGGTGCCTGCGATATAAAAAAGCAGGTAGGATTATGCATCACGCCCAGAGAAGGGATCTTCACAAGGGTACTCAAATCAGGAGAAGTGAAAGCGGGAGATACGATAGAAGTCCTTAAGGGAGAGGATGGATTAAATTACAAATTGAAGTTTTAGTTTGGAAGTACTTGCGGAGCCTCAGAATATAAAGTATAATTTGTCTATTAATAATTTCCCCACCATCATGAAATTGAACGGATCTACGTTTATTGATCCTTCCATTGCCCTGTAAACTTGTATTCAAGGCATTTTTCCGATGCCTTCCCTTGTCATGTTAAATTTCACTGAAAGTATAATATATATCCAGTACGGCCTTTGCAAAAGAGGAATACTTCTATGTCTGAATTTCAGTGTCTTTAGGAGGGAATATTTTGGATAGCTCGGTATTATTGTGTATAAAAACCAGTGTACAGCAGTTTGCACAGGTTATATCTACTGTCCTTGAAATGGATGTAGATATTGTGGATGAAAACCTTATCCGGGTTGCCGGTACCAACCGCTTTTTGCGGAATATCAACCAACCCATTGATAACCAGGGAAATGCATTTAAAAAGGTGCTGCAAACAAAGAGAATGCTGGTGGTGGAAAACCCCGGAAAGGACGAGGTCTGTTTTTCCTGTATCAGTAAAGAAGTTTGTACGGAAAAGTTTGAAATCTGCTGTCCGATCCTGTTGGACAGGAATGTAATCGGAGTCATATCTCTGGCTGTTTTTGACGAGTCCAAAAGGATCGTGATCGTTGAAAAATTAAAAAGCTATACAGAATTTCTTGAACAGATTTCAAGCTTGATTGCTGCAAAAGCAGCAGAGTACAGAAATTTTCAGCAGCAGGCTTTTTCACTGGAACTTTTGAAAAATCTCCTTGACCGCATCAGCGAAGGTGTTATCGTTTTCGATCAAAACCAACATATATTGCATATCAATATGAAATGTGAGCAGATCCTGGGAAATAAAATGGAACAGCTGGTCTATATGAATAAAATTAAGCAGTTTGCCATTCAAAAGCAGAAAAACAGCGGCTCCGGTGAGGTTGAATACGTGGCAAGGGTAAAAACGAGAAAAATAAGGCTCATCGGCAGGAACTACCCGATTCTTGTAGATCATACGGAGGTTGGAACCGTTTTTGTTTTTCAGGACGTGACGGCCCTTCAGAAGAGTTTTCTCCAGATGTATGGGCCGGAAAAGTACAGTTTCGAGCATATTATAGGTAATGATCCCGAGTTTTTGAAGGTAAAGGAAAAAGCAAGGCTTCTAGCCGCCAGCGGAGAGGATTTGCTGGTTTGGGGAGAGACGGGGATTGGCAAGGAGGTATTTGCGCGAGCCATCCATAACGAAAGCCCGAGAAGGGAAGGTCCTTTTGTAACGGTAATCTGCAGTGGAACCCTGGAAGATGTCCTTGAAAAGGAGATCTTTGGTTCGGGTACGGAATCTACGGGTGGAGATTACCTGGGAAAGATCCGGTTGGCTCATGGGGGGACCCTTTTTATGGATGATATCGGTGACCTCCCTCCGAGACTTCAGAGCAGGTTGATGAAGGCTTCTCAGGATAAAAAGAAGGTTGATGTCAGGCTTATTACCACCTCCAGCATAGATTTGAGAGATAAGGTAGAGAGTGGAGAATTCAGAAAGGATCTCTATTATTCTCTTATTACCTTTAGCATACACATACCGCCGGTTAGAAGCAGACCGGAGGATATTATGCTGCTGGTCGCCTATTTTCTTGAGAGGTACTGCAGCCTGGAGGGAAAAGAGGTCCGCCTCGGGGAGGATGTTCTCAAAATCCTGAAACAATATTCCTGGCCGGGGAATGTGAGAGAAATCGAAAGAATTGTCAGCTTCATCGTCAGTACGCAGGCGGGTGGGACCATAGTCAGCGTGGAGAGCTTGCCTGCAGCGGTACGGAACCAATTGGTGGAGTCAAGAACCGGTCGGTTTAATTTGGAGCAGATGGAGAAAAACGCCATACTGGAGGTTTTAAATACTTTTGGAAGTACAACGGATGCTAAAAAGAGGGCAGCAGTTGAACTGGGAATCAGTACGGCGACACTATACAGGAAGCTTCAGAGGCATGGAATTCTGGAAACAAAGCAATATAAATAATTCTCAAAATGAGAATTATTTATCAGAAAATACAATAAGATCAAAATGTAATCGTAATAATTCATTTTTTAAACAAATTCCTTGACAGTGGCTTCCCAGTATGTATAATATGATATAAGCAAGGTCCTTGAAGACCCTGCTAATCGGATTCATGGTCCATGGCGGTACAAAACTTCCTATGGATTGAACTGGTGTAAATAACAACGGCGTAAATAGGACACACCCATCGGTTGGTGTTATAGTCCTTTTTACGCCGTTTTTGTTTATGTATAGGAAATTATGCTTTTGAATTTCCTGATTTACTAACTGCATTGGATTTTACAAGAGATTGAAAACTTAATTTTGTTTGTCAATGGGGACAGATTTACAGATTAATTGGAAGGGTATTACAGTGATGGTGGAACAGCTAGGTTGGGTGATGAATGAATATTCATGTCGTGGAGATCAAAATTATGAGTCAGAAGCATTAACGAAAGATAATATTGAGCAGGTAAGGGATTTCTTTAGCAAGTTTAATGAATATAAGCCTACTCCACTTTACAGTTTACAGCAGTTGGCTGAATATCTGGGAGTAGGAGGGATTTATGTCAAGGATGAGTCCCGAAGGATGGGATTAAATGCTTTTAAGGTGCTAGGGAGCTGCTATGCAGTAGCAAGGTGCATTGCCAAAAGGCTAGGCAAGGATTTGCAGGACATAAGCTTTGAGGAACTAAAGTCAGGGGAAACAAAAAAGAAAACCGGGGAAATTGTATTTACAACTGCAACGGATGGAAACCACGGGCGTGGTGTTGCCTGGACGGCAAAACAACTGAATCAGAAAGCGATTGTCTACGTACCGAGGGGGACGGCGCAAAAGCGGATAGAAAACATCGAGGCCCTGGGAGCAAAAGTTATTGTTACGGATAAAAACTATAATGACACGGTAAGAATGGCGATTGAGAATGCAGCCGTCAACGGCTGGGAAATCGTCCAGGATACAGCATGGGAAGGCTACGAAGAAATACCTCTGCATATCATGCAGGGCTATGGACTGATAGCACTTGAGGCATTGGACCAGTTAAAGGAGATGCGGATAGATAAACCGACGCATATTTTTATACAAGCCGGTGTCGGCTCTCTGGCAGGATCGATTCTGGGATTTTTCTCAGCAGCGTTTGGTGTAGAGCGGCCGTCGATGGTGATAGTAGAACCCCGGAAGGCAGATTGTATCTATCGCTCTTTGAAAGCAGGGGAGATGGAAGTAGTGGATGGTGCCATGGATACCATTATGGCAGGGCTTGCCTGCGGAGAGCCAAATCCCCTGGCCTGGGAAATTATTAAAAAGAATTGTGATATGGCAGTTTCGCTTCCGGAATATTTTGCAGCGCAGGGCATGAGGATTCTTGCAAATCCTTTACCTCAGGACCCAACCATTGTGTCGGGTGAATCAGGCGCTGTCACCACGGGATTTTTAAGCGAAATTATGAGGAGCGGAAGGCTGGAAGAAATAAAAAATGCTTTAGGGCTGGACCGCAATGCAAGAGTTCTCCTGATCAGTACGGAGGGAGAAACAGACCCGGGGATTTATAGAAAGGTTGTTTGGGACGGTTATTATTCCTTAAAGGAGTGAGGCAGATGCTGGATATAAAAAGACAGGAAGAGGTTATCAAAACCTGCCGCAAATTGGTGAGAATCAAAAGCTATTCGGGTCATGAAAAAGAACTGGTGGATTATCTGCATAAAACGATGGAATGGATGGGCTACGATGAAATTTCAGTGGATGAGTACGGAAGCATCATAGGAGTTATCAGAGGCAGGAAACCGGGTCCAAGAATCCTTTTTGACGGACATATCGATACGGTACCGGTACCGGATCCGACAGTATGGAAGCATGACCCCTTCGGAGGGGAAATCGATGGAGGGAAAATATACGGCAGAGGAACCTCGGACATGAAAGGGGCTGTAGCATCCATGGTTTGCGCCGCAGCATATTTTGCAGCTGATACCCAAAAGGAATTCGCCGGGGAAATCGTGGTTGCAGGAACAGTGCAGGAAGAATGCTTTGAAGGGATTGCAGCCAGGAAGACCACAGCCAGCTATACCCCGGATTATGTAGTCATCGGCGAGGCGTCCGCACTCAACCTGAAAAGGGGACAGAGAGGCAGAGCGGAAATTGTGGTTGAAACCTTCGGAAAACCGGCGCATAGTGCCAGTCCGGAAAAAGGAAATAACGCAGTTTATCAGATGACAACACTGATCGAAGAATTAAAAAAGCTGAAGTACAGTGAGCATCCATTTTTAGGAAAAGGAATTCTGGTACTTACAGACATCATCTCTTCTCCTTATCCCGGAGCATCTGTGGTTCCATCCTATTGTAAAGCCACTTATGACCGCAGGTTATTGGTAGGTGAAAAGCCGGAAGAAGTTCTGAAACCTGTAAAACAGGTGATTGCAGAGTTGCATGAAAAAGAGCCGGAGTTTAATGCAAAGGTATCCTTTGTTGCGGCTTCAGAAAATTGTTATACGGGAAATACAATTGAGGCAGAAAGATTTTTCCCTGCCTGGCTGTATGAAGAGGATGACCCCTATGTACAAAGCTGTATCCAGGGACTCAAAAGGATAGGACTAAAGCCGGAAATCACAAAATATTCTTTCTGTACCAATGGAAGCCACTATGCAGGAGAGGCAGGAATTAAGACCATTGGCTTTGGCCCTTCGGAGGAAACTCTGGCTCATACCATTGATGAGTATATTGAGGTGGATCAATTACTGGGAGCATGCAAGGGATACTACGGCATTATGGACAGCATCTTGAAAATATAGGAGGCCTAAGAAAAAGGGGCTCTATAGGCTACGCCATACCACAGGTAGCATACTGCAAGCGGCCTGAACAAAAGAACCCCCAAGTTTTCACATCCGCCTGTAAATCAAATTATGAAAAGGATTTTGCAAGAAACGAACGGGTTTTCGCGATATGCAGTAAGGAAATACAAGCGTATAAGAGAAAGGCTATAAAGCTTTTGTGCATGTATGTAGGTGAAGGATATGAAACTTTTAATTAAAAACGGAACCATAATGGATGGTACGGGAAAAAGTGGATTTTACGGAAGCTTGCTCATTGAGGAGGGTTTGATCAGGGAGATAGGTCCCGGAATCCAGGGGGAGTTTGATCGGGTGATTGATGCAGAGGGGATGGTGATGTGTCCCGGATTTATCGATACCCACAGCCATTCCGATCTGCAGGTGCTGGTAGATCCGTACATTGATGCGAAGATACACCAGGGAATCACTACGGAAATCCTTGGGCAGGATGGCATCTCCATGGCACCTCTTCCCCTCAGATATATCGATGACTGGAGAAAGAACCTTGCCGGATTGGATGGCAATAGTAATGAAATCGACTGGAGTTATAAGACTACGGCAGGATATTTTAAACAACTGGAAGCCGTAGGATTAGAGTTGAATGAAGGCTATCTTGCACCTCACGGCAACATAAGGATGGAGGCCATGGGACTGGATAACAGGCTGTCGGCGCCTTCCGAACTGGAAATGATGAAGAACATCTTGCGAAGAGAATTTGAAACGGGTGCCATTGGCTTATCTACCGGGTTGATTTATATTCCCTGTGCCTATGCCGACGCAAGGGAACTGACAGAGTTGTGCAAAGTGACCGCCGAATACAACAGGGTTTTTGTAGTTCACCAGCGGAGTGAGGCGGATGATATCCTTACCTCCATGAAGGAGATCCTGGATATCGGAAGAAAAACGGGAGTTAAAATACATTTTTCGCATTTCAAGCTCTGTGGACGGAAGAACTGGGATAAGACCGACGCGGTAATTGAACTGCTGGAAGTAGGAAAAAGGGATGGTTTGGAAATATCCTATGATCAATACCCTTACACGGCAGGAAGCACTATGCTGGGAGTGATCCTTCCTCCCTGGGTCCATGACGGTGGCGCCGGTAAACTGGTGGAGAGGCTTAAAAATAGAAATACAAGAGAAAGAATTATCCGGGATATCCAGGAAGGGATTCCGGGATGGGACAATTTTATAGATTTTGCAGGACTGGATGGAATTTATATCACCAGCGTAGCAAACGAAGAGAATTCCCTTCTCATCGGTAAAAACCTGATAGAACTTGGACAAATACGCAAAATGGATCCGCTGCAGGCAACTTTTGACTTGCTGGTGGAGGAGAATAACGCTGTAGGGATGGTTGATTTCTATGGCGAGGAAGAAGGTGTCAAGCGGTTTATGAGCCGTCCTGAGCAGAATGTTTGCACAGACGGACTGCTTGGAGGAAAACCGCATCCCAGAGCGTATGGCGCCTTTCCGAGAGTTCTGGGCAAATATGTGAGGGAAGAGAAAGTGATGACACTGGAGCAGGCGATTTACAAAATGACTTACAAGGCAGCAAAAGTTTTCGGCCTTTCAGACAGGGGCGTGCTCCAAAAAGGAAAGGCAGCGGATATCGTACTATTTAGTCCGGAGGATATTATAGACCGGGGAACCTATACGGATCCGGTACAATATCCCGCAGGTATCCGGTATGTACTGGTGAACGGTCAGGTTGTACTGGAGGATTCGGTTCCTTGCAGAAGGGCAGCAGGAAAGCTGATACGCACAGATGCGGCACTTGGCTGAAATGCCTGGCTTTTGGAGCGGTTTCCCTGCCGGACGAATCCGGAATCAAAGTGGCGTGTCCCTAAAGGCGAGAGTGAGGTGATTTGAATGGAGCTTGAAGCAGTGATACTGGCGGCAGGCTTTTCCAGCCGGGCAGGTACATTTAAAATGGAGCTGGACTTTGGAGGAAAAGGAATTCTTGAGCGGTGCATTGAAGGATTTTACGATATTTGTACGCAGATTTATGTAGTCGGTGGATATCAGTATGAAAAAGTTCAACGGATCACGCAACGCTACTCCAAGGTTCAGATGGTCTATAACAGCCAGTATATAAAAGGGATGTTCAGCTCGGTCAAGGAGGGTGTTAGGCAGGTAAAAGCGGAAAGATTCTTTTTCACGCCCGGAGACTATCCCCTGATCAATCAAGCCGTTTGCATGAAAATGCTTGAGGAAAGTGGAGAAATCATTATACCCGCTTTTAATGGAAAAAAGGGCCATCCTGTATTAATGAGCGGAAAGCTGGCAAAGGAAATCTTTCAGGAAGCAGAGGATTCAAATCTGAAAAACTTCATAAACCGCAGAGGTTTTACATTGGTAGAGGTTAACGACAAGGGAATTCTGATGGATGTGGATACCATGGACGATTACTACAAACTGCTGGGACTCCGGTCGGACAAGAGCTGACAGCAGAGGTTTCAATAATATATTCAAGAGGTGGTGAGAAGGATGACTGGATTGAAGATCGGCACTCCGGTAAAAAAGGTGGATAACAAGGAGAAAACAGGCGGCTATGTGAAATATACGGGGGATGTAAAGCTGGAAGGAATGTTATATGCCAGAACGCTTCGCTCCTCCAGGGCGAGGGCCAGAATACTGTCCATCCATATTCCGCCTCTTCCGGAAGGATATTTTACCGTAGATAAAGGAGATATACCCGGTAAAAACAGAGTGAAGCAGATTTTTGACGATCAGCCGTTTTTTGCGGAGGGTATTGTAAATTACGTAGGGGAGCCCATCCTCCTGGTTGTGGGGCCGGATCGAAGAAAAATACAGGAAATCCTTTCTCAAATCACAGTGGAATATCAAGAGCTTAAACCCGTTTTAACAATGGAAGATGCCCAAAAGTGTGTGGACGGTCCTATTTTTGGCGGTGATAACTGTTTTGCAGCTTATTCCTACGAGAAAGGAGAGCCGGAAGAAGCACGTAAGGAAGCTCTTGAATTCATTGAAGAAGAATACCGTACCGGCTATCAAGAGCAGGCTTATCTGGAGCCACAAGCTATGATTGGGGTGTATGAGGATGAAAAGATCACAGTATACGGGTCCTTGCAGTGCCCCTACTATGTAAAAGGCGCCCTCGCCCAGGGATTGGGCTGGGAGGAACACCGGGTGAGGGTCGTTCAAATGACGGTGGGAGGCGGTTTCGGAGGAAAGGAAGATTATCCGTCCCTCCTTGCAGGCCATGCGGCATTCGCGGCGTTAAAAACCGGAAAGCCTGTAGCACTGCTGCTGGAGCGGGGAGAGGATATGCTTTCCACCCCGAAAAGGCATCCTGCAAGGATCAAGTTTAAAACAGCCTTGGGGCGTGATAAAAAAATTCTGGCCATGGAAGTCGACGTACTGCTGGATGGTGGTGCTTATGCAGGAATATCCAATGTTGTCCTGCAAAGAACAACTTTCAATATTACGGGGGTCTATCGTATTCCGAATTTAAAGGTCAGTGGACGTGTGGTAGCGACCAATACGGTGCCCAATGGAGCATTTAGAGGCTTTGGAGCACCCCAGGCATTCTTTGCAATCGAAATGCATATGCAGAGCCTGGCAAAGAGAGCAGGCATCGATTCTCTGGAATATAAGAAAATGCACATGGTACGAAAAGGGGACCTGACAGCTACTTCCGGAACCTTTGCCCATGAAGTAAAATTGCCTGAAATGATTGCTGCGGCGGATGAAATGTCCGGCTATAGTCAAAAGATGAAAAAGTATTTTGAAAGTAAAACGAAAGAGTACAAAGGAATCGGTATGTCCTTGTTTTTACATGGCTGCGGATTTACAGGGAGCGGTGAAAGGGATCACATCAAGGCGGTTGTAAAGCTGCGAAAGTCAGAAGAAACCGGCCGGGTAGAGATTTTGGTAGCCAATGTGGATATGGGGCAGGGACTCAAAACTACGTTGCGAAAAATTGTAGCCAGGGTTCTGGACATTTCTCTGGACTGCA
Source organism: Bacillota bacterium (assembly GCA_023419605.1). Classification (GTDB taxonomy): domain Bacteria; phylum Bacillota; class Clostridia; order Acetivibrionales; family JAEZXR01; genus JAEZXR01. The sequence continues at coordinate 52,202 of JAEZXR010000008.1, forward strand.
TCGATTATGAGAATCCCGACACGGACAGAGTGCCGGATTCGGGGCCTACTGTAGCATCCAGAACCATTATGATTGTGGGTAAGCTTCTGGAGGAAGCAGCGAAAGAGCTAAAGCACCGGTGGAACGAACCAGGAGGGGTGGAGGTTGAAAAGAGGTATAGGCATCCGGAACGAATTCAATGGGATGATAGGGATTTCCGGGGAGATGCATATCCAACCTATTCCTGGGGGGTCAACGTAGTAGAGGTAGCAGTAGACCCTGTGACCCTGCAAATTGATGTAACTGGCGTGTGGGCAGTCTTTGACGTCGGAACCGCCATTGACGAGAGAATTATGCGGGGACAGATTGAAGGCGGGGTTATGCAGGGTTTGGGATATGGAACTCTGGAAGCTATGGAGAGTAAAAACGGCAGAATCCTTCAGAGCAGCATGACCGATTATATCATTCCAACCTCGGCGGACTTTTGTAAAATTCGATCCAGACTCATCGATAACCCTTATGAGGACGGACCCTTTGGGGCCAAGGGCGCCGGGGAACTTACACTGATCGGTGCGGCACCGGCCCTTGCAGCAGCCGTATCCAATGCCATGGATATTCAAATCCATCGGCTGCCGGTAACACCTGAATATCTTCTGGAGGTGGTTTCCAATGAAAAAAGCCATTGAATTTGTTTTAAACGGGAAGAAAGTCTCAGTAATTACGGACCCCCTCCTGCGATTGATTGATGTGTTGAGAGAGGAATTAGGCCTAACCGGTGTAAAAGAAGGCTGTGGAGAAGGCGAATGCGGTGCCTGCTCCGTATTGGTAGGAGGAAAACTGGCAAACTCCTGTATTACCGCAGCAGGTGCCGTTGAAGAGGCTGAAGTCATCACTATCGAGGGTTTTCGAGAGACAGAAAGATTCAAAGTACTGGAAGCCGCTTTTGAAAAGGCCGGTGCAGTCCAATGCGGCTTTTGTACACCGGGAATGATAATGGCAGCAGAGGCGCTGCTGAGAAGTAATATGTCTCCGGATGAACCGGAAATACGAGAGGCCCTATCTGGAAATCTTTGCAGATGCACCGGTTACGGTATGATTATCGAAGCGGTTACCATTGCCTCAAAAGAAGGTGAAGGATTATGGTAGAGGCGTTTACCCCCGGAAGCCTCCGGGAGGCACTGGACATAAGAGATAAAAAGGATGTTGTAGTTTTTGCAGGTGGTACCGACCTGATGGTTCGATATAAACGTGGACCGTCGGTCCCCTTGGATTTTCAGAAATCCGTCCTTTTCATCGGGCATCTGGAAGAACTAAAAAGGATTGCGCTTGAGGAAGGATTTCTTGTAATCGGTGCAGCTGCAACATTGACGGAAGTACTGGAACACTCTCGTATTCCGGAAGTAATGAAAAGCGCTTTAGGCGTCATGGCATCACCGGCAGTAAGAAACAGCGGTACTTTAGGCGGGAACATCTGCAATGCATCCCCCGCAGGGGATACACTCCCTCCTCTATATGCACTGGGAGCAACGCTGGTATTGAAAAGTAAGGCGGACAGTCGTGAAATACCGGTTGAAAGCTTTATCAAAGGGCCGGGAAAGATCGACTTACATTCGGATGAAATCCTAACTTCTGTTAAAATCCCTGTGAAGGAGTATCCTGTACTTTTCTACAAGAAGGTAGGCACAAGAAAAGCAGACGCTCTTTCCAAACTTTCTTTCGCCGGATTGGCGGAAATAGACAATGGAGTCGTCAAAGAATGGAGAGCCGCTTTTGGAGCAGTAGCACCCACCGTTGTAAGAAATAAGGATATTGAAAAGCGAATGATCGGAGAAAATGTTGCAAAGGTGCAGCAGAGGATTCCGGAATTGATTGATTTGTATTCTTCTCACATCAAGCCGATCGATGATCAAAGATCGACAGCATCCTACAGAAAGACAACCTCTTTAAGACTTTTAGAGCATTTTATAAAGGAATACTGCAATAAACCTTAATTCAATTCATTGCTTACAAAAAGCATATGGGAAACTATCATATTTATAGATGAAAACCGCGGTCATGCATATAAAATGCGAGTTTCTTTATATAAAAAATTGAAAAGTTAAGTAACGGTAAGGAGGATACTGAAATGATAAGAAAATTGGTCTCGGCAGTACTGCCATCTGTACTGTCACTTTCATTAATGCTCACAGGGTGTGGAAGTTCAACCAAAACTGCATCCGGCGATGCGGTTAAACCGGCAGAGACTGCAACAACTCCGGCTGCTAAGGAATCCACGGCTGCCAAAGGCCCCATTGTTGTAGGATTCATTTATACCGGGCCTATCGGTGACGGCGGTTATACTTATGCTCATGACCAAGGTCGTCTGCAGGTAGAGAAAGAGCTCAAGGACCAAGGTGTAAAGACCATTTTTAAAGAATCCGTTCCTGAGAGCCAGGAAGTGGAAAAAGTAATGAAAGACATGATCGACCAGGGTGCCAAGATTATATTTGCAACAAGCTTTGGCTATATGGACTATGTGGAAAAGGTAGCGAAGGAATATCCGGATGTTAAGTTCCTTCACTGTTCCGGATATAAGATGGGAACCAATCTTTCCAACTACTTCGGAAGAATCGAAGAGCCCAGATATCTTTCCGGTATTGTAGCAGGTTTAAAGACGAAAACCAATAAGATCGGATATGTTGGCGCCTTTGATATTCCGGAAGTGGTAAGAGGAATTAATGCCTTCACTCTGGGAGTACAATCCGTGAACCCAAATGCAAAGGTTCAGGTAACCTGGACAAACACCTGGTACGACCCGGCAAAGGAAAAGGATGCTGCGAAAGCCCTTCTTGCAGATGGGTGTGACGTTATCGCTCAACATCAGGATACCACCGGACCACAAGTGGCAGCAGAGGAAAAAGGTGTATGGGCCATCGGATATAACACGGACAGCAGGAATGCGGCTCCGAAGGCATACATGACAGCACCGGTCTGGAACTGGGGCCCCTATTATGTGAAACAGGTGAAAGACCTGATGAACGGAAGCTGGAAAGCGGAAAGTTACTGGGGCCATATGAAGGAAGGAATCGTAGACCTGGCTCCATTAACGGAGGTTGCACCAGCGGAAGCGAAGGCAAAAGTGGAAGAAGTAAGGAAGAAGATGTTGGACGGAAGCTTTAATGTATTTGCCGGCCCCATCAAGGACCAGACCGGAAAAGTGCGAATCGAAGCAGGCAAGGCCATGAGTGACCAGGAGCAGTTGAGCAACGACTGGTTCGTAGAGGGCGTTATTGGAAAAGTTGGAAGCAAGTAAAAATAAATGGCAAGGTATCGGCAGAGCCGTTATATAAGAAAAGCATTCTTTCCATGTAAGATTTCCCGGGAGCATATATGCAAAAGAACGTTGTTTCATTATATAGAAATATTCATAGTTTAGTGCTTATAGGAGGTTACCCTATGTTTAAAAAGTCAATTATATTGGGATTGGCAATGTCCCTGATGTTTTCACTGAGTCTTGCAGGATGCAGCGGCTCAGAAAAAACTGTAACAAAGGATACAGCGCAGCAGACGACACAGGCAGCACCGGATTCAACTCCGGCCCAAAAGCCGGTAGTCGCAGGCTTTATCTTCTCAAGTACCGCTGGAGATGGCGGCTGGACCTACCAGCACAACGAAGCGCGTAAATATGTTGAAAAGGAATTAGGCAGCCAGGGAGTTAAGACCATTTTTAAGGAATCCGTTCCTGAAGGACCGGATGTCGAAAAAGTTGCAAAAGACATGATCGACCAGGGAGCAAATATCATATTCGGAATCAGCTTCGGTTACAGGGATTACCTGGTGAAAGTAGCGAAGGAACATCCTGAAGTTAAATTCATGCATTCTTCCGGAGATATACAACTTGACAATATGTCCACTTATTTCGGCAGAATCTATCAGCCAAGATACCTTTCGGGAATTGTTGCCGGTATGAAGAGCAAATCCAATAAAATCGGATATGTTGCTGCTTTTGATATTCCACAGGTTATTCGAGGAATCGACGCCTTTACCCTGGGCGTTCGCGCTGTAAATCCAAATGCAAGGGTTATCATAAAATGGACCAATACCTGGTATGACCCGGCAAAGGAAAAGGATGCTGCCAAAGCGCTGCTGGATGAAGGCTGTGATGTTATCGCCCAGCACCAGGATACTACAGGTCCTCAGGTAGCAGCAGAAGAAAAAGGGGCCTTTGCCATCGGGTATCATTCGGATAGTAAAAACGCAGCTCCTAAAGCATATATGACTGCACCGGTTTGGGATTGGGGCAAGTATTATGTAAAACAAATTAAGGCAGTGATGGAGGGTACATGGAAGTCTGAAAACTACTGGGGCAGCATGAATGATGGCGTTGTCTTCCTTGCTCCGTTGACGGATAACGCTCCGGCTGGCGCAAAGGAAAAAGTAGCGGAAATGGAAAAGAAGATCAGAGACGGTTCATGGGACGTATTTACAGGACCGATCAAAGACCAGGATGGCGTCGTCAGAGTCCCGGAAGGTGTGAAGATGACGGACAAGGAAATGTGGAATATGAACTGGTTCGTTGAAGGGGTCGAAGGTAAAATAACTAAAAAATAAGGTGAAAATATGGAGAATCAGGTATTTGTAAGTATGCAAGGAATCACCAAGGCTTTTGGTGAGGTCGTGGCGAACAAGGACATCAACCTAACGGTTTATAAGGGTGAAATTCATGCACTGCTGGGTGAAAACGGTGCCGGTAAAAGTACCTTGATGAACATGCTGTCGGGGATTTATACCCCCGACAGCGGTTCTATCCATATCCATGGCAGGGAGGTACATTTTGCTTCGCCCAAGGACTCCATCAAAGCAGGGATCGGCATGATTCACCAGCACTTCAAGCTGGTGGATATATTGACGGCAAAGGAAAATATCATCGCAGGGACAAGCGGAAATTGGATTATCAGAAAAAAGAAGCTCTCGAAACAGATGGGGGAGATATCCAGAAAGTTCGGGCTTGAAATCGACCCGGATAAAAAGATTTACAATATGTCGGTGGGGGAAAAACAAACGGTTGAGATATTGAAGGTACTCTACAGAGGCGCGGATATTCTGATCCTTGACGAACCCACGGCAGTTTTGACGCCACAGGAAACAAAAAAACTTTTCCAGATCATGAGGAAAATGAAAGCTGCCGGCTGTGCAGTCATCATCATCACGCACAAGCTCCATGAAGTAATGGAAATCAGCGACAGGATTACTGTCCTTCGAGACGGAAAAACCGTAGGAACGGTAGATAAGGAAAAAACCGATCCGAGGCAGCTCACACACATGATGGTCGGAAGACCTGTTGAATTATCGATTCACAGACCTCAGGTACAAAAAACAAAAACTTTGCTAAAAGCCGAAAAGCTTACCGTAGTAAATCAAGAGAAAGTCAGGGACCTGGATGAGGTCAGCTTTGAGCTGTATGCCGGTGAAATTCTAGGGGTTGCCGGAGTAGCCGGAAGCGGACAGAAGGAGCTTTGCGAAAGCATTGCAGGACTCTGCCCCATTTCTCAGGGAGAACTCCTTTATGAGGGGGAGAGTATTGTTGGAAACTCGCCCAGGGAAATCATAAAAAAAGGGATTGCCTTAAGTTTTATCCCGGAAGACAGGCTCGGCATGGGGCTGGTTGCTTCTATGGATATGGTAGATAACTTGCTTCTGAAGGCATACCAGAATCAAAAAGGTTTGCTTGTCAATAGAAAGCCTTTGCGTGAGAAAGCAAAACAGCTGATACAAAAGCTTGAAATAAAGACACCCGGTTTCAACCACCCTGTGAAAAAGCTTTCGGGAGGGAACATACAGAAAGTGCTATTAGGCAGGGAAATCGATTCCAATCCGCATCTGCTGATAACGGCCTATCCGGTCAGGGGATTGGACATCAACGCATCCTATACCATCTATGACCTGTTGAATGAGCAGAAAAAGAAAGGTGTAGGGATTCTTTTTATCGGTGAGGACCTGGATGTACTCATGGAACTTTGCGATCGGATCCTTGTACTTTGCGGCGGAAGGATTACGGGTATCGTTGACGGAGCAAAAGCAACCAAGGATGAGATCGGGTGGATGATGGCAGGACAAATGCAGAGAGAGCCTGAAAGGAGTGAGGCCATTGGTTAAGATAATAAAAAGGACGGATTTGACCGGGTTCCAGGCTGTTTTTTTCAGGGTTGCGGCTGTAGTACTTGCATTGGCTGCCTCGGCAGGTTTTATATTCCTGCTGGGGCATAATCCGCTGGAGGTATATGGGGCCATGCTGAAGGGTGCCTTCGGTTCCCGTTACCGTTTCAATGAAACCATTGTTAAAACTGTACCCCTGGTGGTAGCGTCCCTGGGGATTATGGTGGCATTTAAAATGAGGTTTTGGAATATCGGAGCGGAAGGGCAGATCCTGATGGGAGCTTTTGGGGCCAGCTTTATGGCATTAAAGTTTCCGGATATGCCCCGGGCGTTGCTGTTAATTCTTATGATGCTTGCCAGTATGATCTGCGGGGGCATATGGGCATTGATACCGGGCTATTTTAAATCCAGGTTTGGCACCAACGAGACACTTTTCACACTTATGATGAACTATATTGCACTGAAGTGGATTACTTACCTGCAATATGGGCCCTGGAAGGACCCGAAGGCCAGCGGATTTCCCAAGGTGCCGAATTTTACCGATAACGCCATTCTTCCCAAAGTATTCGGGATTCATATGGGATGGATTCTCGCACTGGTGCTTGTTGTCATTATTCATGTGTTTCTGCATCATACCAAAAAGGGTTTTGAGATTGCAGTTTTAGGAGAGAGTGAAAATACAGCACGGTATGCGGGAATGAATCTGAAGAGCATTATCCTTTTTGCCATGCTGCTGGGCGGGGGGCTTTGCGGCCTCACAGGGATGCTGCAGGCGTCAGCAGTCAGTAATACCCTGTCGGTGGAAGTTTCCGGAGGTATAGGAAATACTGCAATTATCACCACTTGGCTGTCACAGCTCAGTGCACCGGTTGTGGTTCTGGTTTCCCTCCTGTTTGCAGTTCTTGTGCAGGGAGGCTCCTTTATACAGACCGCTTTTCAGATTCCCCAATCAGCGGCACAGATTTTGCAGGGAATGATTTTATTTTTTGTTCTGGGCAGTGAATTTTTTATTCGGTATCGGGTAGTATTGAAAAACTATGGGAGTGAGTCATCCATGAAGGGGGTATTGGAATGAGCTTTGATTTTATATCATTTTTAAATGCCGCGATCCAGGCAGGTACCCCCTTGCTATTTGCAACACTGGGGGAGAGCATAACAGAGAAATCCGGGCATTTGAACCTGGGTGTGGAGGGGATGATGCTGATGGGAGCCGTTATAGGCTTCAGCATAGGGCTTTCTACCTCAAACCCCATGCTGGCTTTGCTGGGAGCATCCATAGCAGGAGCCGCCGGATCACTGATCTATGCTTTTCTCACCATTACGCTGCGAGCCAATCAGGAGGTATCGGGTCTTTCACTTACTATATTCGGGACGGGATTTTCGAACTTTGCAGGTCAAAAGCTGATGGGCCAAGTCTGTCCGGAGGCCATCAAAAACTTTTTCAAACCGTTTCATATTCCGGGTCTGGCGGATATTCCCTGGATCGGGCCGATCCTGTTCAACCAGGATGCATTTGTTTATCTGGGGTATGTCATGGCCATTGGCATCGGCTTTTACATGTTCTATACGAAGCCGGGGCTGCACTTGAGGATTGTGGGTGAGAACCCTTCTGCGGCGGATGCTGCCGGTATCAATGTACCGCTCTATAAATATGCACATAACCTTGCCGGCGGAGCCCTTTGCGGGTTGGGTGGGGCTTATCTGTCGCTGGTATATATTCCTGCATGGCAGGACAATGTTACTGCGGGCAGAGGCTGGATTGCAGTTGCTCTGGTCATATTTACATCCTGGAATGCCTTTAAGGCTCCGTTCGGAGCTTATCTTTTCGGGGGGTTGGATATCATTGGTTTTAGGCTGCAAGCCTTTGATATAAAGATATCTCAGTATTTTATTACCATGATCCCCTACATTGTAACCATTATAATACTTATCATCACCTCGGTGAGAAAGCTGAAGGAAAATGCACCGCCCAAAGGGATTGGAATCGCTTATTTCAGAGAAGAAAGATAAATGTGCTATACCGGAAAAAGAGGAGGTGTTACGGGTGACTGAACTGTTTGAAGAGATTGCAGCATTGAAAAAACAAGGTAGAGAGTGTGTGGTGGTTACCTGTGTCGAAAAGGATGGGTCCAGCCCGGCAGCCATTGGAGGGAAAATGCTGGTGACGGTGGACGGCTATTACTGCGGCACTGTGGGCGGCGGATCCATAGAGAGGGTTGCTATCGCCAAAGCGCAGGAACTTTTGAAGGAACGCAGATGTCTTTTGGAAAAGTACGATCTGGGGCATAACGGTGGTGAGGATGCAAAAAATACCGGAATGATCTGCGGTGGATATACGACTTTATTCTATGAACATATAAGTCCGGGTGCCCATGCGTATATTTTTGGGGCAGGGCATGTAGGGAAGGCCATTACTGGCTTTTTGAAAAATTTAAATTACTATATTACCGTACTGGATCACCGGGACGGTATTTTCGAAAATTTTGACGGGGCAAACAGAATGGTGCAGGCCGATTATGAGAATATGCTCAAGGATGAGGGTATGCCGGACGGCAGCTATGTAATTATCGCTACGCCTTCTCATGTAACCGACTATGCCGTACTTGATAAAATTTACAAAAGTGGCTGGAAGCCGGCTTATGTCGGACTTCTGGGCTCCAGGAAGAAGGTGGCGAATTTTATTCAGCGGTTAAAGGAGGAGTTTGGAGAAAATCTGGACCTGGATAATCTTTACTCCCCCGCAGGCTTGGACCTGGGAGGAGATGCTCCCCATGAAATCGCAATATCCATCCTGTCCGAAATGCAGGCAGTCAGATACGGAAAGAACGGACACAAACACATGAAACAGGAATGACTTAATTAATTATATATGGGGGAAGGGAATATGGAAAGAATTCCAGCTATGGGGCCAAATTTCGAAGAGATGCTCCATCCGTGGAAAATAGACCCGGAGATCCGGAAAAAGGCAATCGCTGCAAAAAATATAAATCCACTGCATCCTATCAACCTTTACAACATTACATGGAGAGATGAAAACAATGAAGTATATCATTTCGTAATGCCAAAAGAACTGACAGGCGTAGCGGCGAATATTATCGTTCTATACGGAAGAGAATTTCCCTCAGGAAGCCACAAGGTAGGGCCTACCTACTCCATTCTGGCGGAAAAAACCGTAACCGGGGAGGTTGACCCTACAACAAATACACTGGTATGGCCGTCAACGGGCAATTTTGGAATCGGCGGGGCCTGGGTCAGCAAAGGGATGAATTATAAATCGGTGGTCGTTTTACCGGAAATGATGAGCAAGGAAAGATTTGATTTGATACGCAGTTACGGCTCGGAGGTTATAGCCACCTGTGGCTGTGAATCAAACGTTAAGGAAATATACGACAAAACAAAGGAGCTTTCCGGGGAGAATCCTGAACAAATCCGAATTATGAACCAGTTCCAGGAATTTGGTAATTACAGGTTCCACTATCATGTTACAGGAAACACTATGGTGGAGCTGATAAAGGAAAAGAAAATCGGAAATGGCAGGATCTCGGCCGTGGTAGCGGCTGTGGGTTCGGCTGGGGCTATTGCCAGTGGGGACAGGGTAAAGCAGGAGTTTCCTGAGGCAAAAATAGTGGCAATCGAACCGATCCAATGCCCGACCCTTGTCCTCAACGGATATGGGGACCATGATATCCAGGGAATTGGTGACAAGCATGTGACATGGATTCATAACGTTATGAATACGGATGCCGTCGTTCTTTTAGATGATATGGATTGCAAGAGGATGCTGCAGGTTATTTCAGACCCGGAAGGCGTAAAATTCCTCAAGGAATTCGTGGACAGTCCCATGGTAGACTTTATGTCGGATAAGTTTGGGATTTCAGGCATTTGCAATGTGATTGGCGCCATCAAAACCGCAAAGCATTATAAAATGGGGGCAGAGGATAATATCTTCGTAATTGCCACCGACAGCCTGTCAAGGTATGGCTCTGTTATGAAGCAGCTGGATGAAAGCTTGGGCAAGCTGGACCGGTCGGAAGCCAAGTCGAGAACCGAGAGGATATTCCATTATCAGGAGCCTTCCTTCGTTTTTGAAGGAGACACCTGTAACCGCCAGCGGTGGCACAATTTAAAGTACTTCACCTGGGTAGAGCAGCAGGGAAAAACCGTAGAAGAGCTGAACGCCCAGAAGAGCCAGAAATATTGGGAAGAGCAGCAGAAAAAAGTGGACGAAATGAACCGGCGAATAACAAATTACAGGGAAGAACACCGGGATAGTCTGAAAAGGATAATGGAGACGCAGCATGAAGGCTTTGATTAATGCGAATATCTATGATTTTCAAAATTACAGGGAGAACGGCTATATTTTGTTTGACAAGGAAATTCAGGAAGTAGGCCCCATGAACATTTTCCCAGGTGCGAAGCAGTGTTTCGATATGAAAAATGCCCTGGTGATGCCGGGGCTGGTAGTAGGGCATACCCACATGTATTCGGCTTTTGCCAGAGGCATGCAGGTACCCTTCCATCCGCAAAGCTTTCAGGACATTCTTACACAGCTATGGTGGAAGCTGGATGCAGCATTGGACCATGAAGCGGTGTACTACAGCGGGCTGGTTAGCAGTGCTGAGTTCATTAAAAACGGTGTTACGACCGTCATCGATCATCATGCCGGCGGAAAAATAAGGGGCTCCCTCAACCGGTTGAAAAAGGCTGTGTGTGAGGACGCCGGGCTCAGAGGGATATTTTGCTTTGAGACCAGCGACCGGTTTGATGCAGACGAGTGCATGGAGGAAAACCTATCTTTTGCTGCTGTGAACTCGGAGAAATGTGCAGGAATGTTTGGGATGCATGCTTCCATGAGTCTTTCTGACGAAACCTTGAAGAAGGTTTCCACCCGTCTGAGGGGAATGCCCATCCACATTCATGTGGCAGAGTCCCCGGAGGACGAAGCGGATAGCCTTCAGAAATACGGGAAGCGGGTGGTAGAGAGGCTGGAAGACTTTGGACTATTGAACCGGAATTCGATTCTTGCTCACTGTGTTCATGTAGATGAAAGGGAAGCGGGGATAATGGCCAAAGCAGGAGTTTATGTAGCTTTAAACCCGACTTCCAACATGAACAATGCCGTCGGTCTTCCTGATTATGAAAGATTTAAAGAGCATGGCATCAAGGTGCTCCTTGGAAATGACGGATTAGGCTTTAACGTTGCCAGAGAAATGTTGAACCTGACCTTTGGTATGAAGCATCGGAAGGAACATCCATTGGCTTTTTCTCTGGAAGACCTGCTGCAGGTGATTCGTAATGGATATGAATTTGCAGGGAGGATGCTAGGGATAAAAATCGGAAGGATCGAGAAAGGCTGCAAAGCGGATATGATCGCCGTGCCCTATATGGCTCCGACACCCATGAATGCTGACAATGCTTTTGGACATGTATTTTATGGGCTGTTTGACCATTTTCATCCGAGAGAGGTATTGTGTGATGGAGAATTTGTTATGAAGGACTATGAGATCCGTGAAGAACTGGAAGCTGTGTATCCAGCCGCACAAAAGATTGCAAAAAAAGTTTGGGAGAAGATCCAATAGGGGGTATTCCTGTGAATTTAAATACAAAAATTTCCGGTATAACATTGAAAAACCCATTGATGCCGGCTTCAGGTCCCATTGTGGGAGATGAGGAAAAAATGAAGTATTTGTGGACTCAGGGAGTGGGTGCCATGGTTACCAAGACCATCTCCACCAAGGCGGCAGAGGTACCAAGGCCCTGCATCTACGGAGAAAAAGACATGCTGATGAATGCAGAACTTTGGTCGGAGCATTCTCTGGAGCATTGGGTAAACCATATCCTTCCGCAGGTAAAGAAGGACATCGATGTCCCTTTGATTATCAGTGCAGGGTATACCCGGGAGGATATGGAAAAGGTAATCCCGATGCTGGATGAATATGCGGATGCTTTCGAAATCTCCACGCATTACGTTGGCAAAGACTTACAGGCCATTGGCGAAACGGTAAAAACCATTCGAAGCCGCACAGAAAAGCCTGTGTATATGAAAATGAGCCCCCATATCCCGGATCCGGTGGGCTTTGCCCGGATAGCAAAGGAAAATGGGGCATCGGGCATTGTGGCGATTAATTCTCTGGGGCCTACGATGAAGATCAATATAAAAAACCGTTGTACTCCGGTAGGAAATGATGCAGGGCAGGTTTGGACTTCCGGACCTGTGATAAAGCCGGTAGCATTAGCCCTGGTGAATATGATAAGAGAAGCGATACCTGATTTTACCATCATTGGCGTCGGAGGAATTCGGACTGCCGACGATATCATTGAATTTCTCCTGGCAGGAGCCGATGCAGTGCAGATGCTTTCCTCCGCTCTGTTATATGGAAAGGATTTATACGGAAAGCTTCTGAAGGATCTGCCTGGGGCCCTGGAAAAGTACGGGTTTTCCAGTGTGGAAGAAGTTGTGTCCACGCGGTTGGTCCGGAAAGAGGTTACATTTGATCCGGATTATCCGGAAGTAAACGCCGGGAAGTGTACAGCCTGTGGATTGTGTGAGAAAGTGTGTCCCTACTTTGCTATGGAAGTGAAGGAAAAAGCCTGTGTAGATAAGAACAAGTGCTTTGGCTGTGGATTGTGTGAATCAAGATGCCCTGTCAAGGCCATCCATGGAGTAGTAGAGAGGTGATAAAGATGCATTATCAGTTGCGATGTGTAAGCTGTGGGAAAATTTATACACCGGAAGAAGTGGATTATGTTTGCAAGGACTGTGGAGATCGATTGGGGACATTGGAAGTACTTTACGATTATTCCTCAATTACAGTGAAAAAAAGCGATTTTGAATGGTATGCACCCCTTTGGCAATTTGAAAAGCTGCTTCCGGTGGAAAAGGACTCCTACAGAACCTCGCTCCATGTGGGTGGAACACCGCTGTATCACTTGCAGGGCTATATGGGGCTAAAGGAAGTCTTGGTCAAGTTTGACGGCAGTAATCCTACTGCTTCTTTTAAGGACCGTGCTTCGGCAGTGGCAGTGACAAAAGCCTTTGAAAAGGGTTGTGATACCGTCTACTGTGCCTCTACCGGAAATGCGGCCAGCTCCCTGGCGGGAATTTCGGCAGCGGCAGGCCTGAAGGCTTATATATTTGTACCGGCCAGCGCTCCCGCGGCCAAAATCGCGCAGTTATTTACCTATGGCGCCCGGGTGATCCCTGTGAAGGGGACTTATGATGAAGCCTTTGATCTTTCCCTGGCTGTAGGCAAAAGGAAAGGCTGGTATTGCAGAAACTCCGCCGTCAATCCCCACCTCCTGGAAGGAAAGAAGACAGGGGCTTTGGAAATTATTGTACAAAATAAATGGAGAGTACCGGATGTAGTGCTGGTGGGGGTCGGCGATGGAACGGTCATAAGCTCTTTTTATAAAGGGTTTTACGACTTTTTCCGGCTGGGTCTTATTGATCGGATTCCAAAGATCATTGGTGTTCAGGCACAAGGGTCCGCTTCCATCAAGCTTGCATTTGAAAAAGGAGAGCCCTATGCTCCCTGTGATATCAAGGCCAAAACAGTCGCTGACAGTATCTCTGTGGGAATGCCCAGGGATGTAGTTAAGGCTTGCAAATACGTAGCTGCCAGCGGAGGTGATTTTATATCCGTCAGTGATGAGGAAATCATGGAAGCCGTCAGGGAAATGGCGGTTCAAACAGGAGTCTTTGGTGAACCGGCCGGGGCTGCAGCCTACGCAGGTTTGAAAAAGCTGGTCAGGGAGGGCGCTCTGGATGATAGTGCATCTGCCTGCGTAGTTGTTACGGGCAACGGTTTGAAGGACATTAAAGCGGTAGAACGATTTGTAGATTTACGGCTGGTTGAACCGGATTTGAATAAGGTTTTGGAGCTTGTGAATGAGTTGACGTGAAAAACGTAGTAAAGATAAAGAAAAAGGACTGGTGTTTATGTTTATAATCAATGAGTATGTCAGACCTTCCAGTGTCGAAGAAGCTTACAATCTTCTGAAAGAACGAAAGGATGCCGTTGTGTTGGGGGGAGGCACCTACCTGCGGCTGGGATCAAAAAAAATAGGTCTTGCAGTGGATCTTTCCGAATGTGGCTTAAAATATATAGAGAAGCATGAAAACGAAATCCATATCGGTGCCATGACTAGCTTCAGGGACATAGAGACCAGTGTACTTTTAGAGGGCACTTTTAATGGAATCCTTCCCTATGCCGTATCCCATATTTTAGGAGTTCAATTCAGAAATATGGTAACTGTAGGCGGAAGTGTGAACGGAAGGTATGGGTTTTCCGATTTTATCACGGCCCTCCTTGTCCTGAATACCCATGTGGTCCTGCATAGAGGCGGAAGAATGCAGTTGGAGGAATTTCTCGGACGAAAAGCAGCGGAAAAGGACATTATCGAAAAAATTATTATCATGGATGATGGTAGAAAGGCTGCGTTCCGGACTCTCAGAAACTCCGCTACGGATTTTGCCATATTGGATGCGGCGGCGTCGGTACTGAATGGGGACTGGAAAATAACAATAGGTGTGAGACCTGCCGTCGCTGCGTTATCCGGGAAAGCCATGGACTACCTGTCCAGTCAAAAAATAGACGATGAAAGTGCTGCAAAAGCGGGAGAAATTGCTTCGGAAGAGTTGGCCTTTGGCAGTGATATCCGGGCGTCGGGAGAGTATAGAAAGGAAATTTGCAAGGTTCTTGTCAAAAGAGCAGTACTGGGGGTGGCGCAATGAAGATTCAAATAAAGATCAACGGGCTAGATAAAAAGCTGGAAATAGAGCCTCATGAATATCTTCTGGATGTTCTCCGGCGAAATGGATATCTAAGTGTAAAAAGGGGCTGCAATACCACTTCCTGCGGTGTTTGTACTGTTTTGATGGATGGTTCTCCGGTCCTTTCCTGTGCCATGCTGGCAGCCCGGGCAGAAGGGCACCATATTACTACGGTAGAGGGAATCCAGGAGGAAGCGAAAAAATTCGGCGCATATCTGGTAGGAGAAGGCTCGGATCAATGCGGATTTTGCAGCATAGGTCTGGTACTCACTGTTATTGCCATGAAAAATGAATTCTCCCAAAAAGGGATTGCTGCCCCAACGGATGAACAGATCAATCACTACCTGGCAGGAAACCTTTGCCGGTGTTCAGGCTACGTAGGGCAATTGCGGGCCATTAGAAAATATCTGGAGGTGGAAGCATGAAAGAGGTTAATAAGCCCATAGGAAAAATAGACGGTATGGGGCTTGTCACCGGAAAGCCGGCTTATACCGATGACTTGGCCCCCGCAAATGCACTGGTGGTAAAAGTTCTGAGAAGTCCGCATGCCTTTGCCAGGATTAAAAGCATCGATATGGAAGAGGCACTGAAACTTGCAGGCGTGGAGTGTATCCTTACTCATAAGGATTTTCCAAGGAATGCAGTCACCAGGGCCGGACAAGGGTATCCTGAGCCTTCGCCCCATGATAAGTTTGTGCTGGATGAATATGTGCGGTATGTGGGGGACGAGGCAGCCATTGTGGCGGCAGTGGATCAAAGGACTGCATTGGAAGCTCTGGAGCTTATCAAGGTGGAGTATGAAGTTTTGGAACCGGTCCTTGACTTTGAAAAGGCGGAAGACAATCCCTCGGTGATTCATCCCGAACCGGAGGCCCATGCCATGTTTGGATTTGGATATGAACCCAAAAGGAATGTCGTTACCTCCTTTGAAATGAAGATCGGAGATTTTGAAAAGACCCTGTCGGAATGTGATGTAGTGGTGAGGGAAAGGTACTATACGCAGGCTCAGGCCCATGTGATGATGGAACCCCATACTTCCTTTGCATCGGTAGATTATCAGGGAAGACTGGTAGTCGTAAGTTCTACGCAGACGCCTTACCACGTAAGGCGAATCATTTCCCATGCTTTGGGATTTCCCATCAGCAAAATCCGGGTGATCAAACCTCGGATCGGGGGTGGCTTTGGCGGAAAGCAGGCGATTCATGGAGAATTCTTTGTGTCGGCAGTGGCATTAAAGACCGGAAAGCCGGCAAGATTGACCTATAATCGGCAGGAGGTTTTTGAGTCTACCTACCGCCGTCATCCCATGCGGTTTGATATGGTCATGGGTGCCGATAAAACCGGAAAGATGAAAGCCGTTGAAATGAAGATTCTTTCCAATACCGGGGCTTACGGAGAACATGCCATGACAACTTTCATGGTAACGGGCTCAAAATCCCTTCCACTATATAATAAAGTGGAAGCTATCAACTTTGACGGAAAGGTTGTATATACCAATATGACTCCTTGTGGAGCTTTCAGAGGGTATGGAGCACTCCAGGCCCAGTTTGCCCTGGAATCTACCGTCGATAAACTGGCCCATGCCCTGGGGATGGACCCGGTAGTAGTGAGGCAGATGAATATGATAGGGGAGGGGCAGACCTCCGCGGTGTTCGAGGCCATGGGAGAAGGTGGAGACGGCTTTGAAATGATCATTGAAAGCTGCAAATTGGATTACTGCGTCAAGCGAGGCATGGAACTGATAAATTGGAAGGAAAAATACCCCAAAAAACAAATTTCCTCCTCGAAGGTACGAGGTGTCGGTATGGCCATTGCCATGCATGGTTCGGGAATTCCTTTTGTTGATATGGGGTCCGCAGTTATCAAGCTCAATGATGAAGGATTTTTTAATCTACTGGTGGGAGCTACCGATCTTGGTACGGGAAGTGATACCATTCTTGCACAAATAGCGGCAGAAACACTGGGTGTATCTACCGATAAAGTCATCGTTTATTCCTCCGACACGGATTTGACTCCCTTTGATACCGGAGCCTATGCTACAAGCACAACCTATATTTCGGGAAATGCTGTAAAAAACGCTGCGGAAAAAATGAAACGGCTCATCGAAGAAGAGGGAGCGCGGAGACTGGGTGTTACCACCGAGGAAGTGGAATTTGACGGCGAAAGGGTAAAAGCAAAGGCGACTGGAAAATCCATTCCCTTCAATAACATGAGTAATAAACTGTACTATAACAGCGAGCAGCGCCAGCTGGTAGCGGTAGGCTCCTATGTAGGACATAAATCACCTCCGCCGTATGCGGCAGGCTTTGCAGAGGTTGAAGTCGATTTGGAGACCGGTAAGGTTGAATTGATTGAATATGTTGTGGTGGCGGATTGTGGAACTGCCATCAATCCAAACCTTGCCAGAATACAGGTAGAGGGTGGTATGGCGCAGGGAATCGGTTTGGCTTTGTTTGAGGACGTAAAGCATACTGCTTCTGGAAAGCTCATGACCAATAACTTGATGTATTATAAAGTGCCTACCAGAAAGGATATCCGTAAATTAACGGTGGAACTGGCCGATAGCTATGAGCCTACAGGACCCTACGGGGCGAAATCCGCAGGTGAAATCGGAATTGACACACCGCCCTCCGCCATCGCCAATGCCGTATTCAATGCTACCGGTGTCAGGATTACCAGTTTGCCGATCACGCCGGAAAAGGTACTGACGGGATTAAAGGGAATCAAGTAAGGAGATTCGTATGGTAAGGTGGTTTTAGAAATGCAAGAATTGTAAACAAGCTTTCTCTATGCAGTTGAAGCAGAAAATATCGCCAATGAAAATGCCAGGTTTTACGCAGGAAAGGTTCAGCATGATTTAGAAAGGGTTTATACAGTTCTTCTACAGCTTTCCAATGATATACAGGCTGCAAGACAGAGTGGGGGCTAACCCGCGAACAGGTGAAAGGAATGCTTAGAGGGCCTTTGGAACAAAACCCGCAAATCACCGGTGTTGGAACCTGTTGAGAACGGAACGCCTTTGACGGCAAAAATACCTCTTTTCTTAGCCTCCTATGGATATTTCGATAAAGGAGTAAGTGTATGGGCAATCTATGTATAATCAAAAGCAATTTTATATATACGCCTGAACCGGATCGATTTGAAATCCGTCCGGATAGCTATCTGGTACTGAACAATGGAAAGGTGGGAGAAATTTTCGAAAACCCTCCGGAAAAGTATCAGGGGTGTGAGATCAGAGATTTCACAGATAAATTGGTTATACCGGGATTTGTAGATCTTCACACCCACGCACCTCAGTTTTATCAAAAAGGACTGGGGATGGACCGGCAGCTTCTGGAGTGGTTGAATGAGTATACTTTTAAGGAGGAACGTCGGTATGGTGATGTTGAGTATGCGGTAGAAGCCTATGAAAGATTTGCCTGCGAACTGGTGCGACAGGGAACTACGAGAGTATCGGCTTTTGCCACCATATACAAGGAAAGTACGATAAAGCTCTTTGATATTCTCGCAAAGAAGGGAATCGGGGCCTATGTAGGAAAAGTGAATATGGACAGGAACTGTCCTCCTTTTTTAAGGGAGGAAACCGAAACATCCCTGAAGGATACGGAGGAAGTTATAGCGAGCTGCAGTGGGCATCCCCTGGTAAAACCCATCATTACCCCAAGATTTGCACCCACAAGCACCGAAAGGCTTTTGACAGGGCTGGGTGAGTTGGCAGTGAAATATCATCTGCCTGTGCAGTCCCATCTTTCCGAGAACCTGAGTGAGGTACAATGGGTCAATGATCTGTTTCCCGACCAGTTGGATTATCATGATGTATACGACCACCATCAGCTTTTCGGTCAGACCCCGACCCTTATGGCCCATTGCATTCATCTGACGGAAGAAGCCATCACGTGTATGAAGAGTAATGGAGTTGTTGCAGTACATTGTCCGGATTCCAACATGAATTTGGCCAGCGGTATCATGCAGTCGGCTAAAATGCTGAATTGCGGTGTTCAAGTCGGTTTGGGCAGTGATGTAGGCGCAGGACACAGTTTGTCCATGGCTCAGTCCATGGTTCGCGCCATTCAACTATCGAAAATCAATTATGTCTTTGATTCTCAATACAAGCCATTGACTCTGAGCCAGGTCTTTTATATGGCTACAAAAGGTGGAGGCAGGTTCTTTGGGGACGTTGGAAGCTTTGAAAAGGGGTATGACTTTGATGCCCTGGTCATTGATGACGGCGATGATGAAAAGAAGGGAATGACTCTCCTGGAACGGCTGCAAAAATTCATCTATACCGGAGATTCAAATCATATCAGGATGCGCTTTGCAGCTGGCAAGGAAATTTTTTGAAAAGGATGAGCCTATGTTTAGCAAATTGGTCAATTTCGATGAAGTACTGCAACGTATCGATGAAAATTTCTCCTGCAGTTCCCGGGAACCGGTAGAAACCGGAATTCTACAAAGCATTGGAAGCGTTCTATGGGAAGATGTTTATTGTTCGGAAGATATTCCAGGGTTTGACCGCTCAAGAGTAGATGGGTATGCTGTGAGGTGGCAGGATACTGTCGGTGCGGACCCGGCCCGGCCGGTGAAGCTGGCATTGGGTCAGGAGATTGAGGCAGGTAAACCTCCGCAGAGTGCGCTTGAGTCAGGAAACGCCTGTTATATTCCTACAGGGGGGATGCTTCCTGAAAATGCAGACAGTGTAATCATGTTGGAAGACACCCAGGAGGTGCCCGGAGGAGTTCTAGTCAAAAGACCGCTCAAGCCGGGAGAAAATGTTTTTGCCAAAGGGGCGGACATAAAAAAGGGAACACGGATGCTGCCGGCGGGACAAGTGTTGAGACCACAGGATATTGGCGCCTTAGCCTCCATCGGTAAAATGAAAGTGGCCACCAAGGGTAAATTAAGGGTGGCCATTATATCTACAGGAAATGAAATCTCCGAGCCTTCAGTCCCTCTTCCGCTGGGAATGGTAAGAGATATTAATACCTACACGTTATACTCACTCATTATGAGAGACGGCATGGAGCCTGTGAATTACGGAATCGTCCGGGATGATTTCAATATTTTAAAGAATATTTTTGAAAAAGCGGTTCAAAATGCAGACGTTGTATTGATCGTAGGAGGCAGCTCCATGGGGAAGCTGGATCTAACGGTTAAAATCCTGGAGTCTATGGAAGGAGCACGGATACTGGCCCACGGGATATCCATCAAACCAGGTAAACCCACTGTTTTGGCTAAAATCGGGAATAAAGCAGTAATCGGTCTGCCCGGGCATCCCGCCGGGGCCTTTATGGTATATCAAACAATAGGTAGATACTTGCTGGGAAAAATATGGGGAAGTACCTTGAATCAAAAGGGGGTAAAAGCTGTATTCCGGGGTCGTTATAAGGCGGGAGAAAACCGGGATGACCTGGTGCTTGTACGGATCACCGGGAATGAACAAAAAGCTTTCGCCTCTGTAATTCAGTATAACTCATCTATGATGAATGGGATCGTAAAGGCGGATGGATATATTCGTGTAAGTGCCGGCAAAGAGATTGCGGATGGCGATAAAATCTTCGTAAATCTTTTTTGATGCATATAAATCGTGAAAATGCTTTTACAAGGAATTCACCGAATTTTCGCGACATATGTAAGGAAATACAAGTACGCAAAAGCTTTTGTAATGATGTATATAGATAGATTAAATTTTATTCGAAGATGGGGTGTTGCCTTATGTACGATGGGGGAATTATGAATGGCAGGATATACACTGAGCATGGATGGGTAGAAGGGAATCTTTATATTGCTGAGGGTAAAATTGCTGAAATTACAAGGGTGCACTATCCGGCGAAAGAAGAATACGATGCCTGTGGGAGGTATGTACTCCCGGGTTTTATTGATCCTCATGTTCATTTTGCGCTGCAGGGAGGGAGCTTTTCTTCCGTGGATGATTTCAGAACAGGCTCCATATCGGCTGCCTTTGGAGGTATCACAACATACATTGATTTCCTGGATCCCATACGTACGGTAGGAGAAATAGAGGCTGCTTTCGAACAGCGGATGAATTTGGCTGCGTCCAGTGTACTGGACTACGGTTTCCACCTGACACTGGCCAATCCATTGGAGAAACCGGAAACCTTGGTGCAAAAAGCCAGGACTCTGGGAATGCCTTCAATAAAGGTTTTCACAGCCTACTCCTCCACCAACCGGCGAACATCGGAGGAATACATCGAAAGGATTTTAAAGATATCCCGGGATGAGGAAATTCTTTTGCTGGTACATGCGGAAGATGAGAATAAGGTCCGGGAGGGAAAAGGAATAGCAGTTGAAGCACATGAACTTTCCAGACCTGCCGCAGCTGAGATCGAGCAGGTCATGAGGCTGGCTGAAATAGCCAGAGCTACAGAGGGCAGGCTTTATATTGTTCATACCAGCTGTGGAAGTACGGTAGAGAAATTGAAGGATAAATATGCAGATGTTCTTGGAAAAAGTCTCTTTCTGGAAAGCTGTCCTCATTATTACCTGTTTGATTCCAGTGTATATTGTACGGAATGCGGTGGGATGTACACCATGACTCCCCCCCTTAGACAAGCCGAAGAGAAAGAAAAGCTGATGAGCAGCATGGAAAGTGTACAGGTTATAGCGACGGATCATTGCCCTTTTAACAAAAGTAATAAGCTGCACGGGTATACCTGCGAAATTCCTATGGGTATCGGGGGCGTTGAACATTCTTTTAGTACCATGTACACCCTCTTTGGAGATAAAATCATTGACAGGTTTACTATAAATCCGGCGAAAATACATGGACTATATCCTCGGAAAGGGACACTTCTTCCGGGCTCGGATGCGGATATCGTAATTTTTGATTCCGAAACAGTCTGGAAAGTAAAGGAGCATCACTCCGCTTGCGACTATTCCGTATACGAGGGAATGGAAATGAAAGGTAAAGTGATTTCCACGCTTTCAAGACCAGCTAGTTAAAGTCAATAGTTTTTTAATAAAAAAATTTAGGTGTTTAGCAAAATAAAAATGAGCATAAGAAACAAACCCAATAAAGGGCCGAACATTGATATTTTAATAGTGTATAACCCT
>JAEZXR010000016.1 GCA_023419605.1 Bacillota bacterium
AGGGGACATTCCCCGATGTTTTATCAGGGGTGTGTCCCCTTGTCGCACGAAACGGGAATTATCAATTTCACTACTTTCTATCCAATCCCACTTTGCAAAAACCTTTAATGGTTCTGATTATACTTTAAATCCTTCAATGCGTTTCCCAGTATGTAGAACACTGCATTGGAGGTGTTCCCCATCTGCCAGGTATCCTTCCAGTAGCTGTTCCCGTACTGCTTTCCGTTCTTTGTAGCCAGTACGTCAAAGCAGATAAAGGAATCCTGTTTTGTTTCCAGCGGAATGATCCACTCAAAGGACCACATTTCACCGATTTTATCCACAGGAACAACATCCTCCGTGTGGGTAATTCCCGATCCGTTCTCTAATAAGTATCGCGGCTTCATAATAAGCGAGTCCGGGGCTCCTCTGGCCCTGATGTAGAACTTCACCTTAACACCTGCTTTTACACTCTCTATCGGGTAGTTTACAGGTCGGTATCCATTCAGGTTATAGTTTACAGGCATTTTTTGCGTCTTTATATCCGTCCCGCTCCGGCTCTGATAGGTGTCCACACTTCCATCGCCGTTGGTATCCCTGCTGTCAAAATAATAATCCCTCCATGCCGTATCCTGTATCATGGTTACGGTAAAGTCATACATTTCAATATAGATTACCGTATAGGTCCCTACACAGCTGTAGGAACTGTTCCCGGCATTGTCCCAGGCTTCCAGATGAAGATACCAGGTACCTTCCTGGTCCTGAACGGTCGGAAAGCTTCCACTTGCTGTGGACTGCCAGCCCGATAGCGGCTTGTCTGCCGATTGGGTCCAGCAATACTTCGTTTCCCGGACACCGCTCAGATTGTCTGTTACCGATACATTCACCGTTACGGGGCCAATGTTTTCCGGAATGGAGGGAGGATTCGCGGTAATCACCGGTGCTACCTTATCGATCAGGTAAGTGCCGGAGTTTACATAGTTCATATTTCCTGCATTGTCGATGACCTCAGCCTGGATTTTGTGGAGGCCCTGATAAGTAAAGTGGATGGCCCCCGCTGTCGGCCCCCAGGCATATCCGCTCCATGCACCATAGGTGGCACCGTCATTATCGGAGGTCCGGTAGCGCCACTGTTTTACTCCGCTCAGGTTATCCCAGGGCGCAAAGTTTACACTGACATCCTGGTTTGTCCATGCCTGGCTGTATGGAATTGCGGTACCTGCCGGAGGGGTTTTGTCAATCATGTAGGGCCCCCGGTACCGGTAGAAGGTATTGCCGGCGTTATCCCATACCCGCATATGGAGATACCAGATTCCCTCTGCGGAATAGGTTAGTGGAAAGCTCTTCTGGTACATGGTACCGTCAAACCATCCCGGCTCCGTTGTCCCGGTCGTGGTGGTATAAGAAACCCGGTTGAAATCATTCTCGCCGTTGTCATCTGCTGTGACGGTTACATTTACATTCTGGTTTATCCATCCTGTACTTTTAGGGTCCGCATCTACCAGCGGTGTCAAGTTTACTTTTGTAGTATCAACGGTTCGTATCGCGGGCTTACTCCATGCACCCTGCCGGTCCAGTACTTCAAGGGAGACTTCGTAGAGAAGACCTTTTTCAATGTATGATGGCATTTGTCCATAAATCCATTCCGTACTGCCCTTAGGCCGATACTTCCACTTCCAGGATACAATCCCCTTATTCGGTGTAGATATTCTATCGAGGTCATAGGAACTGTCTACAATGATGGTATTATATCCGGTTCCGTTTTTACTCAACATGATCTGGTAGTCTGCAACGGGCCTTCGATGTACATAGACTTTGGTAGGGTCCGAAGTTCTGCTCCACAACCAATAATTCGAGAATCTTCCGTCGGAAATTGGCCTGTCCTGGGCCTGGCATTCTATCATATATCTGCCCACCTGGGAAGGTTCCTCGGTAAAATTCGTCAACCATTGCCCGGAAGACGGATTTTGCCCTTGGTTGTTCTCAAAGACACTAGGGTCATGGGTAAAGCGCCAGTGCAAAGCGTTCATGGGGTCTATTTCATAATCATCGTATACAATGCTATAAGAAAGCTTGTCTTCTCCTTGAACCAGATAAATGGCATTGGGATCTTCTGCTACGCTTCCAGGATACCGGGAGCCGAAAAAGGCTATAAACTGCTCCTGTTTATCAAACCGCAAAGAATCCTTTACTTTTCCTCCGTATAGATCCTTTATTGTTTTTTCTTGGGTGAATTGCCGTATGTAGGGCGGGCTGAATCTCCCTCCCATGGCCTGCTTGGGTGTAACAAAATATACCGCAAACTTGTTGTCCTGCAAGTAGTTAATAGTATCCTGGTTTAATCCGGCCCAGGGATAATACGTCCCAAACCCTAAACCCGTTGCATACCGGTACTGATCGGATAGATATACAAAAATTTTGTCTGCTTCAGGCCTCAAGGCAGCTGATTTTATTGCCGCGGTACTTATGGACTCCACATTTATGGTTTTTTCCATTACAATCTGACTGGCAATGGCACTGTTCAGCTTTGTACCCAACTTGTCGACGCTTTCTCTCCTGTTTTTTATGGTAACGTTTCCATCTGTATCTATTAGAAAGTTTGACTCGGAATCTTCAAAGTACCGGAAATCCTCATAATTGGTATCTAAGAAATCTCCGTTTTTATCCTGCCTGACAACGGAATGATCCGTTATCTTTATCAGCTTATTGGCAGCTTCGGAGTCTGTCGTTGCCTTAACGGCAGGTCCCAACGGAACCGTCCTTTCCTGCAGCACCGTGGAATAGATGGCGTCTCCATTATCATCCGTCCCGCTTTCATAGGTATAGCTATAGGAAAACTTTCCGTCATAAGTGGTATAGTCAATCCGGTTGAGTTGATTGTCATAGGCCAGATCCGCTACATTGGAAGCAAGCGGGGTTCCTCCTGAAAGATAGTTGTTAAAGGTATAGAGCTTGTTATCCTGTGACAGTACCACATTATTTTTTGTTATTTTCCTTGGCAGCTCCCTTTTAGCAACCCAGGCGGGATCATACCTCCAATTGTAAATGTCTCCACTGTAGGTAATACAGTATATGTACTCATCTTTGATTAGCATTTGCTTTACATTGCTTGCAACCTCCACCTGGGCATAAAGATAACTATATGGATTCCAGGTATAGTGCAGGACAATAACCCTGTTGTCCTCCGTCAAAAAGCACAGAGCAGTGTGTCCTGAACTTCCTCCGGTGTAATACCGTAAAAAATAACTTTTAAATTCTTTTATCCGGTAAGGACTGATGAGTTGATAGTATCCGTTATACCGGCTGCCTGCATCGGTAATCTTCTGAAACTTAAAATTTCCGCGGCTATTGTTGTAATCCAACACCCTGGAATTATTGGTATAAAAGTTACCTTCCGCATCAATTACATATTGGCCATTGCCATAAGTATTATAGTTGTCCCTGATTTCAAAATTGCCCATGTCCTGTACGTTCCAGTTTACTATATTGGCCGCCGTCTCGGGCTGATTTAAGTCTCCCAGGCTGTACCACAGATTATTGAACCGGTCCCCGACTCTCACGTAGCCTGACTTGAACGAAAAATTGTCTTTAAAGCTTCTATAGATTCTTTGCCCTACCACAGTTTTATTGACAGCATCCACCCTGAAGGTCTTTATATCCACGCCTGCACCTGCGTTTGATCTTACCTGACTCTCAAAAGCATCGGTGGTGGCACTGTCTTTATCCGTGGCGATCACCAGGTCGACCTTGTCCCCCGGAGGCTGTATGAAGTAGTCAATTTTCTCTATAAGTCCGGCCCCGTCTACATCGTTTTTGTCAAATTTCCTATAGTCGGAAGCACTTTGTGTAATGAGCTGGTTCAGTGTGAGGTTCTGAATGGAAGTATTATAAGTACTTTCCGAAAAGGTCATTTTATACTGCTCATTCTTGTATATACGGGGGTATGTATACATGGAATTACCTTCATCATCGTCACCGATGTAAATCGGATGTGCAAAGTCTGCTTCAGCCTTTACAGTTCCAAAGTTTATATCTAAAATATTAGGGTCCGTCGCTGCCAGTACAATACCATTGGAGTCCTTAACATACTTCCCTAGATTATCACTCCGGAGATTGCCAAACAAAAAGTTACTGCTATTCGTTGCGTTATAGATAGCCGTTGAATAAAAATCCGTACTGGCTCCGTCTATTGCAAGGATATAGAATGCTTTGCTGTCCTGTCTGGCCATAAGCTCGCTCTGTGACAAGTTCCATGATCTTACGGTATTGGTACACGGGGTACTTTCATATCTATGAAAGGCAACATTAGGCTCAAATGTAAATTGAAAAGGATATGGTGTTAACATATCGTGATATCCAGATGATGTCGGACCGGAATAGGAATTATGGAACCATGTACAATTCATGTTAGGTATTTCATCATATCTTGACCCATCGTAGGGTATGCCATATGGTACGTAAGTAATTGGGCCAGAGAAGTTATATACATCAAAGGTACGATACGTACCGCTCACGTCTCTTGACACAGTACTCCTATATACGGATGTAGGTGCTTGCACAGGTGTGGCTGGTGGGGGCGCTTCACCAGGCAACCTATAAATAGGGTTAAAACAAACATTGAAATCTTCATCCTTGTTTAGAGTCATATAGACGCCCATAATGTTTAAATTGTATTTCCCCTTATAATGAGACTTTCCCACTATACCGTAGACAGATTTATTGAATGTTCCTGCCTGGGTTCCCATATCCATTTTAGGAAGATTGCCCGATACTTGTGTCCGAATATCAAACCTTCCGGCATTGGTAGCCTTAAATTCGGATATGGAGTTTTGAAGTCTGCCAAGCTTTTCCCCCGTATAGTCCGTAATAACAATTACGTCCACTTTTTTCTTGCTAACAGCACTAAAGCTTGCTGTAGGGGCGATATTATCCCTATTATTTATTAAATCGGTGAGAGAAAGAGCAGAAACACTTGCCATATTTGTGAGTAGCATTATTGGCAGGAGTAGGAGGCATAAAAGCCTTCTAGCCCTGTTGCTTATTTTCATATTTTCCCCCTATTTAATATAAAACGTATTTGCTCTTTTTATATCTGCTGCTGTTATAAATTCAGGTATGGTATTGATGTAATTCCCGTAGGCATCCTGTTCCATCAAATCTTCTTCTACTTCAATGTCATATCGGGCTTTTCCTACCCCCTGCCCCTGGTCACTGTAATATCTCTTTATAGCTTCTACGGCAGTTCCTTGATAGAACATGTCCAGCGTTTCATCCTCAAAATCCCCGTCATTATCAGAATCAAATCGGCAGTAGTACTTTCGCAGATAGATTTTATCTCCATCCGGACTGTAGGACGTGTCATAGACAGTCGTTTCTCCGTACCTTCTGCCCTGACCATCTGTATATTCCCGGATAGACCTTGCAGGAACTATCAGTTGGGCCATCGGTGGAAGATTCGGAGCCACGTCAACGAGGGTGTAGGTGGTATCCGACTGCCCTAGGGTATTCGTTACGGTAAGAGTTACTTTTAGCCGCCCTGCTTTCTTTACCAGGAAGTCCTTTTGTGCCATTCCTATGAGTCCTCCCAGGTACTTTATGTCGGAATCGGTACAGCCACTGACAGCAGTTATTACCCATTTTGTCTTTGTATGATCTATGGGGTACCGCTTTGAAGCTACACTCTTCGTGGAATCCACTGTAATTTTATAGTTTTCCTTCAGCCTTCCTTTTACGTCAATCTGTGCCTTTGGTACGGGAGGAAGTACTTTGATAGTTTTTGAAGTAGAGTCCGTGGCCCCGTGGTTATCCGTTACCCGATGGTATACACTGACATTCCCGGGTGTATCAAACCATGTAGTCGAACCAAAACCTATAATGGGCTTTTGAGCCTGGGGTGCAGACCAATAGTAGTCGGTTATGTATCCGTCCGGGTCATAAGAATCGGAGTCTATGTCTATGTCATCGCCAGCCATCACTTCATCGGCAGAGCTAATAATGGCAACAGGGGGTTTATTCACTGGGGGTGGGGTCGGGGTCGGAGCAGCTGCTTCTACCTTGACTGTTACTGAAACCGTACCGTCAGTGGAGTTGCCTTTATTGTCAACCACCTTTGAAATATAGTAGGTATACTCGCCTTCCTGGTTTTTCGTGTAAGACTTAAAAAACTCGTTAGGGTTTCTTATAGGCTTCATGGTAACAAGGAAGGTTTCAGTGCTACTGCCTTTTGCCTTGAAAGTTTCAGTGACGGTCCACTGAGCAATTCCTGTCGCCGGGGCCGCAAATCCGCAATGATCAACCACGGTGTAGTTTTGCCCTATAGTTACGCTCTTTGGGCTTGCATCAATGCCAAGTGTGGGCTTTGATCCTGTTGGGGGTGGTGTGGGTGTGGGGGTTGCAGTTGGCGAATAGTAATAGTATACATAGCTATTTGGTTGAGTATCTTTCAAATTGGCTGTTATAGGACTAATATAGTCCTTTTTAGGTTGACTATTTGCATCCCCCTCGCTTCCATACCCGAAGATGTATTTATCCGGGGTTGATTTATATCCGGATACGCTCACTGGCTGTGCGGTCGGATTACCTGGAAGAGTAATATTATTGTTTATTTCTGCCGTTGCGATTTCTGCGACTGAGTTGACATCCTTATGGCGAACCGTGAAGGAACCTTTTGCTTTAGCTGGTATATACTCTGTCGTTGCCCAATCTCTCCTATCCCGCAATTCACCTGCCACAGTACCCCAGTTATAATTTGAATACAAATTCGAATCACTTGCCCAGTAGTAACCGTCTAGTGCTCCGTTTACAAATACAGCTACTTGTAATTCTCCTTCCAAAAGATATGTTCCTGGCCCTTTACCTAATTTATCAAATTCATTTGCTAATTGGTCTTTATTTACTCCTGTATTTCCATAACCATCATACCCTACTATAATATTAGGATCCTGTTTTTGGCCATCTATTTTAACGATTTTTGCCTGAACAGACACATAGGAAAGACTAGCATCTGGATCTATAATGGTATCTTTGTAAAAATTCACAATTACCGAAGTCCTTGCTCCTACTTTATCCTCCATAGTTATAGTTATCGGCCCAGCAGGAGATGATAGGGAAACATTCATGCTTGACCCAGATGTATAGGAATAAAAGTTATTATCGTAATACAAATTAAAGCCTGCCTCAGATGATTGTACTGTAAAATTTGCTGTACTTCCAGTGTAATGAATACTTCCTCCATTGTAGATCGTCCTTCCCGAACTATCTATTATTGTCATAGAGGCAGCATAAGCTGTAGCGGGAAAAAGTGAAAAAAGGAAAAATAAAAATATAAAAAAGCTAAAATATTTTTTATATTTTAAGAACATATCATCACCACCAAGCTGTCACAAAAAATGATTCGTCTCCCCATATTGTTCTAGTCAGGTCAGTATAATCACCGCGTATAAAAAATTTCTGGCCCCCATATTCCAGTGTTTTCTTTCCGGTTGTTTTACACTCCAACATGGAATTAAAAACAAAGTCCTTGAAATCCTGTGTCCCTGGTACAGCAATATTAATAACTTCCTTTAATCTTTGGATTTCCTTATCTCCATTTTTAGAAATAGATATTTTCCACATAAAACCGCTTTCTCTTGCATCCACCGTTAGATATCCCTGGTATCTCTTTTGATAAGGGTTATAGCAGCCATAGCCCACGTCTAGCCTTCCAGAGTCAGTACCGTTGTCATCACCAGAAATGTATATAATATCATCATACTTTAGTAGTCCTTGCAAATTAACAAACCGGTCTAAATCGTCTTTTGTTAATCCATAAATGTAATAGGGATTTCCAGGTATTGCATTATTGGGACCTGGTTCCCCAGTCGGTATGGGTATCGCAGGAATTTGTGTTGGAGTCGGTGCTGGAGTTGGTGTTGCTACAACTTCCACTGTCCCATCACTCCTCAATATCACCGTATTATTCACCTCATCCCAAGCCACCCCGGCTCCGAGAGTCTCGGACACAAATCTCAGCGGCACAAAAGTTCGATCCCCCTTCAATACCGCCTGGGTATCAAACTCCTTCTTCACATCACTCTTCCCATCATTCACAATAGCCGAATTCTCCCCGATCCTGAGCAAAATCCGATAAGGTGCCTTGGTAATGGTCACCAGCTCCCGGGACTCCTCCCACTCCACCTTACAGCCCATAGCCTCTGACACAAACCTTACAGGGACCAGGGTCCTTTCATCCTCATTCACATAGGGCTGGGCATCAGGAAAACCGATTAACTTTCCATCCAGCTTTACATTCACCCCTTCAATGACCTCCGCCTTCATGCTTACAGGCACCATCAGTGCGGCTAACCCCAGTACGGCTGTTACTGCAATACTTATAACTTTCTTCATTTCATCTCTTCCTTTCATTTTGCTAGTTTTATGGGCTCTTTCTCTCCACTTTGGCCCCTTTGAAGCCTACAAAGGTAGCAGTTCTTTTACGGAAAAGTCCATCAATTTCATAATCCTTGATGAAAACCAGATAATAGGGCCTCTTCTTAAACTGTGTGGTCTTTGTATTCCCATTTACATAGATCACATGCTTGTCCGCCTCGGGATCGGTTGTATTCCAGAAGGAACTCACATTCGCATTCAGTATCCCTTGCAGGGCATTGGATTCGGTCAAGGTTCCTTCCCTTTTCTCTGCATTAAACTTGATTTTATAGCTCATTCCTGCATCCAGCGGATTCACAATGGCAATCAGTGCATGTGTACTGATCTCACTTCTATCCACTCCTGCATTTTCTTTAAAGGTACTGAAAAACGCATTATCGGCACGGGTCTCATGAAGGAAAATGTTATCCATGCTGAGATTCCCATTTTCATCAAACCCTTCCGCCAAACCCTCCTTACTGGCTGTCACATCGATTTCCTGGACTGCCGCCGACACCCCGTAATCAATGGCCTTGCTGATAAGGCCCCGCTTATAGGAGTAGAGGGCAAAGTCAGCGGCATTGACCAGAACCAGCAAGGCTGCAATGCTAACGGCAAGCCCCATCATCACAACGCCAAAAGCTCCTCCCCGGTTGTCTTTCCACAAACCCCTGGGGGGACTTAAAATATTACCTCCGCTTTTGTGCGGGCCCTGCGTGTTGTCCACGCAGGGTATAGCACAACGATAGCGGAAGTTATATTTTAACTGTCCCCTAGTTGTCGTATTCGACCCTGCATTGGGCTTTTGCGACATAATACAGATTTTTCGAAGGATCAGGGTCCACACCCCCATTCTGCAATTTTGAGTAGTTGGAGGGCTGGGAGGATTTTACGTACACCAGGAAGGCCTCTCCTTTACCCAGTTGGGTATTGGGCGTATAAGCGGACCAGTCAGTGACGGTTCCATCTACATACCTTCCTCTTTTTAACAATATACTACCATTAAGGTCGTCAAATTTCCACAGTGTGCCCAACTTTGTCTTAAACTCGTTATACTCATCCGGTGTCAGAACACCGGTAATCTTCACCTTGTAGGCGATACTGTCGGTCAGGTCCTTTATGTACCGCTCCTTTGTGTCATACTCGTAAAACAGTACCCCTTTAAAAAACAGCAATGCAATAAAGGGGACCAGAATTAAAAACGCATAGATTTTGCTCATCTTGACCTCTCCGCAAGAACACCTAAATGGAGCGCACGTTCCCGCACACCCCATTTTCTCTTTCATGGGGCTATTTAATGTTGGTGTTCATGTTTTTAACCGCTTCGTAGGATGTTTGGCCTGTAGCTTTGATCTGGGTACACACCGGGACGATTACTGCGATAATTAAGGCGATACACAGGCCTAAAAGGATAATTGACATTATAACCTTGTTCATGGTCTACCCCCTTACGGTATCGGCGTGGCTAATGAGGTAATACTGTTTTCTACACTATCAAATCTCGTTTCGTTGCTGACACCGGTGGTTCTTCCATGCGTCGCCAGCGGTACCCAGATTGCAATAACCAGTGCGATGGCAATGGCGAAGCCAATAACTGACATAACAACTTTCTTCATACGACAAAACTCCCCTCAATTTTATTTTAATATTTGCTCAACAGCCGGGCCAATGCTTTGACCCCTCTGGTATGCACTTCTTCCAGTTTCCCTGGTGTGGCTCATTGTGGGTACAATTACAGCCAAAACCAGAGCCAGCCCCATGGCCAGGGCAATAACGGACAGGATAACTTTTCGCATCGCGCCTGCACCTCCCTTACCATCAAAAAACATTGAAAGCCTGAAAAACCATATCCAGCATAGGCTTCATCAGCAGGTTTCCCAGCTCGAAAATGATGGGAGTGACACTGACAAAGGCGATTACATCTACGATATCAACGTCTTCCTCTGCCGTCAGCAGCATCTCCTCTTCCTTCTCCAGCTTGTTTCTTTCCAGGATTTCCATGGCGACAGCTTTGTCCACCATGGAATAGACCCGGATGACATCTACCAACTTTGAGAATCTGCGGTTTTGCACCGAGCTCCGCAGATTTTCCAGCGCCTGTTCCCGGTCCGCCTGAAAATCCCCCACGCAGCGCTTCAGCTGCTTGCTGCAGGCTTTGGCGGCATTCCCCATTTCCTTCAGTATGTAGATGGTTTTAAAGCCACGGATGCTTCCCAGCAGTTCGAATATGTTTTCCAGCTTTACCACTTCATTTCTGTATTTACTGCTCAACAGGAGCCTTCGCAGTAAAAGCACCACTTCCGGGAGGAAAAATGAACCCAAAATCAAGGCCGCAGT
This sequence comes from Bacillota bacterium, assembly GCA_023419605.1. Classification (GTDB taxonomy): domain Bacteria; phylum Bacillota; class Clostridia; order Acetivibrionales; family JAEZXR01; genus JAEZXR01. The sequence continues at coordinate 10,723 of JAEZXR010000016.1, forward strand.
TTTCAGGTCCAATATGCGAAGACCATTTACGCTGTTATAGGTCCGTACAATGGCCTTGGCCCTCTCTTCCACGGCCTCCCTGTTCTCCTCCGCCATTTCATCCGCCAGGGCGGACTTCACTGTCTCCAGCCTCCTGCTTTCATCCATCCGTTCCATATTCTTCTCTCCGATGCGGCCCAGAACAGCCTTATACAGGGCAAAATTGTATTTATAGTCCTGCGCCCGGGCCGTTTCAAAGAGATTGATGTCTACCGACGATTTGGAGATAATGGAAATCTTCATGACATCGATATTGGTATACCGCACTGTTAAAAGCACCAGACTTACGATGACAAGGGAAACCAGTTTATAAAAGTACAAGGTCCGGACCTTCATGCCGGATTCCGCTTTTCGCAGGAGGCTTCGGCTGGCCCTGTAAATACTGTTGTTTTCATTCCGTGTTATCCAGCCTGTAAGGAAACTGAAAAGCCGGCTGTCTGCCAATGCTTCCACCGTAATCTTTTTCCGCTGACGAAAAACCTGGGATTTAATGGGGTAGATGCTGATCAACAAGCCTGCAATAAGCAGCAGCAGCCCGCATACCCCTAATAAAATCAATACTGTGCGCATGTGACCTCAACTCCTTTCTGCTTTTATGTGCTATTTCCGTTCCATGATACATGAGGACACACCCCTGATGAACCATCGGGGAATGTCCCCAAGTCTCACTCCACTCCCTCAGTGGACAAATCGGGGTCTTGGAGAGTGAGGGTTAATTTCCCTTACAGCCTTCGCAGTACCCGCACCACAACCAAGGATAACAAGGAGTACCCAATAATCCTCGAAATGATCACATTGGATCTGGCATCGATCAGCACCCCGACATCGTTCCCCAGAATTGCAGTATTCAGCCAGAAGATGGCAGGAATACTGAAAATGGAAGCAGCTACCGCAAACAATTCGTACCAGATCAGCCGTTTGTTTTTCTTTTTTTCAATGTTGTTGTACCGTGTCATGGTCTTATTCAGCCTGTAAAGCTGATCGATGAGTTCTCCTCCGTTGCTTTTGTAGTTAATAATCAGAGCAACAAATACGTTAAACCATATGTTGTTAAAGTTGTCCCTGAGCTGCATCAAATTGTCTTCGATGTAGGGTGCCTCCGCCGTACGTAGCATCACTCTTGCAAGGCTTTTGTCGATGTAGCTGCAGCATTCCTTTAAAGCAGGCTTGACCTTCCTGTGCTTTATAAATGCACTCCGGAATTCATCAATCATCTGGGGGATGTGCCGGCTTATATAATGCTTGTACAGGTCAAAGCCCAGCGTAAGAACATAATAGGGGAGGAAGACACTAATGGCAAACAGGAGAAGCTTCACATACCAGAGCTGCCCTACATTCCGAAGCAGAAATATATTTAAAATACTTAGGAAAACTAAGCCCAATAAAATCAGGTTTGAGCACAGCTTTACCCTTTCCGCTTCCAGCTGTCCCATGGACAATTGAAGCTTTATATCCTCCCGCAGCATTCTCAATGGCTGTATGGACGTCATCCGATCCAGAATACCGGCCATCTTTGAATTTCCGCCTTTGATTCCGCCTCTCCCCGGCCTGTACAGAAAACTGCTTTTTATGTTGTAGGTGTTCATGCCGACCCCTGCAAACAGCAGCATAATTCCCACAATTAGAAATGTCGCCGATACCCGGTGACTTCGGACGACTTCCAGCACAAGGACAGCCGTTTCCGCTATCCGGTCCGTATATTGCATAGCGCCAGCACCTTCTTACATATATTCATACAAACCTTCTTCTCCTTCCCCGATGACAAACAGCACCTTCAGCTGTTCGGCCTCCGCCCGGTTCATTTCATATTCGAGGCAGGATTCTATCATCGGGGAGCTTACCCCCTCCCGGTTTACCAGGTACTTATCCCTCTCCCTTTCGTAGGAAAACAGATCCCTCACCGCATAGGACATCTCCGCTTCCAGTGCCACGATCTCCGAAACCTTGGCAATATACCTTCTTCCGGTATCCCTGTCCAATTTCACATGAAGCACCAGATCTACGGCATCTGCAATATCGAACTGGGCTTCCCTGTAATCCGTATAGTAGCCGGTCTGCATCAAAAGCTGACGCAGGTCATGAATCATTCGTCGTACACCGCTGGAGTGGAAGGTAAATAAACTTCCTCTGGCCTGCCGCACCATGGCCTTTATCATTTCAAAAGCCTCCAGGTGGCTTCGCACCTCTCCCAGGATAATGATATCCCTGTTAAACCGGAAAAACATCTCCAGTATCTGCGCAGGTGTGAAGTCCTTGCCGTATTGGAATTCAATCACATTCTTCTCCGGGTATTTGCCGGAAATGTTAAGCTCATGAATGTTTTCCGCCAGCCCAATGGACAGGTCATCATCCAGGTTTTTTATCACCAGCTCGTCTGCGGCGGTGGTCTTTCCAGCCCCCTGTTCGCCGATGATGGCGATGTTCCGCCTACCCTTTCGGATCAGCAGTTCCAGTACATCGTAAATTTTATCGCCCCTGGAGGTTACCTTTTTGCTGTTGCCTCTGCTGAGCTCCTGGATACTTTTGCGTCCAAAGAAATTATTCTTCTTCCCCTGTGAAACCGTTTTATACACAAAAAGCCGGATACTCACAATAAAATACCTGGACAGCGGAGGTCGCGCTGCTGTTACCCTGAAACCGTTCAATAGTGTTGCATAAATGATGGGCTCCCCCGCATTCATTTCTTCCCGGGAGGACGCTGCCAACCTGTTTTCCACGATACGGCTGTAGTACTCCTCGCTGCTGAATTTGAATTGGGGGTTGGGAATCCTCCTCTTGATCCCCTTGTACTGGATCCATATATAATCATACCGGTTGCAGGCAACCTCGTTGAAATCACTTTCAAAAACCAGCTCATCCAGAATGCTGTATCCATACAATTCCTGGTAGCATATCTGTGCCAGCTTTTGCAGCTTTCTGTCAAAACTGTCGTATTGATTTACGGAATACTTTTGAAAGTACTCCTCAATCTCCTCATCAATAGGTTTCCTGGGATATTCTTCATCTCCCGAGTAGATATTTTTATAGTAGTTTACAGGATACTGCCGCAGGATATCATCAATATTATCCCGATGGATGAGTTCCTTCAATTCCGCCAGGATGAAGCAGATCCTGTTGCGGGTAAACTCCCGGGCCTCTTCTTTCCCCTGGGTTGCCATGGACTTCAGATCCTGCTCATATTCGGATATTTTATAGTAAACCTCACTCTTGCTCTTATCTGCTGTACCGGCAACTCTGGCTGTGTTCATTCTTTCGTCTACCAGCAGCATCAATTCCTGTAGTTTTATAGCATCAGTGCTGCTCATAGGCCTCCCCCAGCATGTTCACGATCATGCTTTTAAAAAAACCCTTCTTCTTTCCCGTTCCCGCAGGCTCCGTATCCAACGGTAACGCCAGTGTCTCTGCCATAAAGGCCGTAATTTCCTTCAGGGAACTGTTGTACTGCGTCTCATGCTGCCTATACAGCGCCAGCTTATCCTTGTTCTTCATTTCCTGCAATTGATCGCAGGGCGGCAGGGTAAAAACGGGCTTATCCAGTTTGTAAAGAGAGCTTAACTCCCTGGTATCCGGGTATATATCCCGATAATAGTTAACAACGTAGGCCAGGTCCTTTTCCGTTTTAAACATGCTGCCATCCAGGCTCTCCCGATCCTGGCACAGGACGTTCAATACAAAATCACTTTTCTGCAGAATCATGTTGGTCAAAATGTTCTCTTTCCCTGCCAGGGTATCGACCAGTATAAGGTCGAATTTCCCCTTAAAGTCCCGGAGGAGTTCCTCATAGGCCGATATATTTCTAGCTGCATACGTACCTCCGGTTTTTCTGCTTCCGGTAAAGTAGACGTTGTCCCTCCGTGCCATGGCTTCAAAAATATTGATATCGCCTCCGGAGGTAATTTTAAAGTTAACAATATCCTCAAGATTCAATTCATTCTCCGGGATGTTAAACAGGTGCATAAGATTTCCCCGGGCCAAATTCGCACAGCATACCAGTATTTTGAATTTTTCATCCAGCTTCTCAGCCATATGGCTGGCTAGATTGTACAAAAGCACGGTTCTACCGGACTTTTGCCCCTGGGACCAGACAGCTACGATTTTCCCCATAGAACATTCCTCCTTAATTTGTCTTCTGCGGCAGTTTATCCGCAGAAATCTGGCCTTTGGGTCTCTCTGCCGGTTTTCCCAGGTATTCCTCCGGAATTTGAAACTCTTCTTCCGGAGGATTCTGGGTTGTATCACAGTACAATTCAAACATCAGCTTGCCCAGTTCTCTGGCCACATAGATTTTATTCCTCTGGTCATCATCCAGCACCAGCCTCGCAAAGGCCTTTTTATTAGCCCCGTTGGCCCCCAGGCTTACTCCGTTTTCGTCCAGGATATCTTCTACCTTTATCTTGGAGAGTACCCGTTTGGGTATGGACTTTACGTCCTTGGGCGCCATCTTTATATCGATATAGGAACCTTTTTTTATCAGGTTCGCCAGGCGTTCTTCCACTTCCATGGGAAGTACAATCACTCTTTCATTTTCGTCATACCATTTTTCCCTGGGAAGCAGTTCATAGCTTCGTATATAATCCTCCTGCCCGATAAAGGCTGCAGTCTTTGTCCCTACTGCTTTTGCCGGGTCAGTGATCATGCGGCTGTTATAGGCGGATTCCTTTATGGTTCTAAGCCCCAGCATATCCTCGTTGAGGATGCTCCCAGGCTGGATGGGCACTTTTGCAACTACCACCTGGTACCGTCGTTCCCTATCGAACTCATATTTCCCCATCAATCCCCACACTACACCCGCAGTGAGAATCATAAAAATCCCAAAGCAGATCAGGGTGGTTTTAATAATAATTCTTTTATTCATTGATCATGTCCCTCCGGCCGGTTCTCTTGAAAATGCCTCCGATTTTATTTTTCATCCGTTCCCCTAAAGGAACCTCCGGCAATATGCTAAAGCAGGCAAAAATATTTCTATATTCATCCCGGTGTCTCTTCCATGCTGTTTTTGCATAAGGAGCCGCGTCCAGGTTCTTGCACCGTTCCCGTTCCGCATTGTATTCCAGTCTGCCTGCATAACATTGATCACCAAAGAACTGCTTTACCAGGGTTTCAGGGAGATTAACCCCCTCTCTGTACTCCCAGGCTATAAACCGTACCTTTCTTGCAGAAACATTGTACTCCCGCCTGAAATACTCCATATATTCCTGGAATTCCAAAAGAACGTCCATATTGGCCCTGGCCGCGACAATATTGTAATCCGACTTCTGGAGGGCCACCCTTATTTCCGGGTCCGAAAATCCTCTTCCGGTTACGAGAACGGTTACATCGTAGTTTTTATAGGCTTCCTCTACCACTTTCCCTATATCCGCCTCAGAAAATGTTTCCTTCTCTTCCGAACTATTCACAGCTGAAAGGATGTACAGATTACCACAGTCCCCCAGCTTGATACAAAGCCGTTCAAAGGCATCGAAGTTAAGCTGATTCTCTCTCAAAGCCTCTACAAACCGCTCATCTCCGGTTTTCCCCTTCTCTGCTCTTTCCTTCAGTAATTGGCCCAGGCGCAGATAAAAGTTCACCTTGGTTGAACGCCTGTCCAGGTCCATCAGCAGCACTTTAAATTCCGTCATCCGTGCAAGGGTACAGGCCATTTCGCAAGCGAACTCCGTGTTATCCACCACTGTCAGTATGAGCTTTTTAAAGCCTACATACCGGGTTTTCATACTTCCGTAAACACCCGGTTTGTTTTCCCCCGTTTCTCTCAACCCTTCTTCCAGACCGTCGAGATCACGCAATAATTCAAAAACGGATTGATACCGTTCATGGGGGTTTATCCTTACACAGTGTGCGATAATTTCTTCCATCTTTTCAGAAAGATTTTGATTGTACTCCCGTATGGGCTTCACTTCAAAAGGAGGGGTATTGGGATTCTTGCCCGTAAGAAGGTGGTGCAGTGTGACACCAAGGCTGTAAATATCTGAAACTGCACTGGTCTGTGCGGCTCCGTATTGCTCCGGTGCCGCATACCCCCGGGTTCCTATGTACAGGGTATCGCTGTCCGATCCCTTCTTGTATTCTCTTGCAATCCCAAAGTCAATGAGCTTCACGCTGCCCTGCGGGGTTACCATAATATTGGACGGCTTCATATCCCGGTAGATAATGGGGTTAGGGGAAAATCCATGCAAGTAGGCAAGGACATCGCAGATTTGTCTCGTCCATGTGATTACCTGTTTTTCCTCAAAACATACCCCACGCTCCAATTCCTTGTCCAGAGAGACACCTTCAATATAGTCGGCGATGATAAAAATGCATTCTTCATTCTCCACAATATCAAAAATCCGGGGAAGGGCAGGGTGATTCAAACGCTTTAGCATATTGCATTCTACCAGCAAATCCGTCCCCATGCTGCTCCTTTTGCTCATTTCCTTGACGGCCCACAGGGTATCCAGCTTTATGTTCCGTGCCAGGTATACCGTCCCCATGCCGCCCTTGCCCAAAATGTCCAAAATCTCATATTTACCGTCAAATATATCTCCAGCTTTCATTTCCTTCCACCCCCTGCCATTCCTTTACTGTACCTATTTTGCCGCACCATCTCTAAATAGGAATCTGCTGTTGGCCAATATAATCTGATCCTTGTCTCGAACTTCAAACTCTATATTGCTATCGATGCGCACATCGTTTACAAAGGTTCCGTTCCTGGAGTTTAAATCCTTGATGTAATACATTCCATCCCGTTGAATAAATTCTGCATGCATCTTCCCTATGGCATTGTTTACTACAACATAATCCACCTGATCTTTGAGCCTCCCGATGACAAATTCAGGCTTGTCGAGGATGATTTTCTCTTCCGCTCCATCCTTTTCCAGCTGCAGATAGGGAGGCTTTGGGCTCATGGGCTCTAAAGGCACGGTTCCGCTACCTCCAAATCCCAGGAGGGTTGTTGCATCCCTGAATTCCGCTGAAGCAGCCACTTCCTCCTTATGCTCTACTTTCCCAACATCCGCTGGAGGTATTTTCTCCTTATTTGTTTCCTCCGGAACTGTTTTTAACGGCTTTTTCATTGGAAACGCTACCACTCTGGCTGGATTTTTCACTATGGTCCTGTTTTTCGGGTCCAGCAGCTTGCGTAGAAGAAGGAAGTCCACAGCTCCCAGAATGAGGGCAAAGGCTCCATAGGTCGTCGTAGTGTCTTCACTGAGCGAATCCAGTACGCGGGAATTTACAGCTGCAATCAGGATTCCGGCAATCACTACCTGTAATAGCACCACTACTGGCACCACCGGTGTTTTATATCCTAACTGAAGTCTTTTTTCCGCCGCTTTGGCCTCTTTCTTTTTATTCTCCCGGGTTTCAGTTTTTTCTTTACTTTCCGGCGTCATAATGGGAGGTATTTTAAGCTTTGTCCCCTTATCCGCTTCCTCTTTCCTTTTGTTCATATCCTGTTTTGGAAGTGCCAGCGATGCGAACATTTGCTTTGGAAGGATATCAGCAGGCTTCTTTTCTACCCTTAAAGCTCCCTCCTGATTTGGGGTGCTTATGTCTTTGCATTTAAAATCCAGCAGCAATTTGTGAAGATCCCCTATACTGAAGGCTTCTCTTTTTGCATCAATCAGTATGCGCTGCAAAAGCCCATTTCCAACCTCTTCCATGTCAACGGTAAACATGATCAGCTTCACCAGAAACTCTTTGAAGGTTTGCTCCCCACCAGTTTCCTTCTGTATAGGCAGGTATACCAGCGATACGTCCAGAGTATTGGGGTTTACATACATAAATTCATCATCCAGCAGAAAAAGATTCTCCCGCAGAAGATAATTCCTCGCCTCCAGCAGTGTCCGGGTCATGCTCTCCAGTATACGTACAAATTCCTCTTCCCTTATCTTTCTTCTTTTTAAGAACTGTCCCAGAGACTGCCTGGAGGTTATGTTATAATAGAACCCCAGTGATTGGTCCTTTTGCCTCACATCCAACGGTAATATGCCTTCTCTGGGGTTACTGGCAATCATATCTACCTGGTAGTTGTGCAGCTTTTCCCCTGCATCTCCGCGAATCACCAGATAGCTTCCTGCAATTCCGCTTTCATAGGTAAACTGGAATCTTTCCTTTAGATCCTGTGCCGTCAACATTTTCCTTCCTCACTTTCCGTAACATCTTTTGCATGGCGTAAATCCCTTCTTCTGTGCCTCGTCCATCTTGAGAGGGATCGTACTTCGTTTTGACAGGTGCATGCATCCGGCCTTGTGGTACTTTTTCCCTGCCTTCGTGGTAACATACACTGTACTCTGCTGAAGCTTTTTATAACTTTCTTCTACTTTGGAAGTGCCTTTTGTGCCGGTAGAAGCATTCTCTTCCTTCTCTCCTTCTTTTTCTCCTCCCGTCTGTTCCTTTTTCGGATGTACCGTATAAACGCCGTTTCCGCCGTGGATCCAGGCCTTCTCTACCGCTGTAAACCGATAGGCCAGTTCCCGGTCCGCAAAGAAAGGAACGGGAATATGGGTTTTGTACTGCAGGCTCACCACTACATCATCCTGCCCCGGATCAAATCCCAGCTCCTCATAGAATTTTGTGTAGCTCGCATCCTTCTTCTCTTCTACACGATACCGGTACTCCGTATCACTCTGCGGAAGCTCTACATACAGGATTTCCGTCTTTTCCCGTTCTACCCAGCCCCCCTTTAGAAATTTATCCAGCAAAAGGTTAACAGCCCTATACTTCACTCTAGCCTTCACCACGTAGTAGTCGTCCTTGATGGAAGAAAGCAGGTACTGGGTTAACCCGGAGGTGTAATCCGATACCACACTGTTTTTAATGGATTCAAAGGCATCAGCGATATCGTCTGCCTTCAAATCTCCGCTCATCAGCTTTTCAAGCAGCCCGGAGCTCTCTTCGGTCAGATAGCCCTTAATTTTGGCACCTTCCTCCGAGAGGGAAGGAATGCCTCCTTCTTCCGCATCACTGAAAGCCTCATCTTCCATCTCATTTAAAAAAGTCACGGGGTAAGCGGCCGTAGCCAGCTGCTTTGCAGTCTCATTGACAGCAAAATCCAGTGTTATGTGGATAACCGCAATCTTAATGGAGAACAGCAGCAGCATGAAGAAACACAGGAATATGGGCAGCGATAGTACCGCCTCCACCGTAAGAGAGCCTTTGTCATTTTTTCCATATCGTTTCGGCCTGTTCATCTTCAATACCCCATCCTGGACTCTCGGGTAACAACATAGCTCCCACCCTCAAAGCCTTTGATTTTCAGTTTATCCAGGTGAAACATAGGGAGAAAGAGCAGATTGATCCGAACCTCCGCCCTTGCCGTGAGCTTTGATTCATAATCACCCAGCCGGAACTTCTCCCCATCGGTACCCTGCTTCATATTCACCTGCATAAGCTGCCGCACATTGTTCAGCAAGCCTTCCTCATCCTTCACCGACTGGAGAAGTAAAAAAATTCGCAGGTGATCCGAATAATTCACGGTAAAGGTAACCGGTTTCCCTTTAAGGGAAGGACACAGAGAAATATCTTCCCCCCGGTACAACTTATAGGTGTCCACACAGGACTGAATCAACCCTCTTCCGATGGCATACACCAACCGTAAAACCGGATGCGGCACACTGCTGGTGGCAAAGTAGTCAATGGAATTGATGGCGAGACGGAGAAAGCCGATGCTGGTAAAAACCTTTGCAATATTACCGTTCTGGTTTGTCCCTCCCCATAGAATATATTCCACTTCTCCTTTTTCCAGGTAGTGATCCCGCTCGGTTTCCGAGGTGTGATAGGTAAACTTGTCCATGACATACTCCGTAATATATAATTTCTCAACGGATGCCTGGCCTCCCTCTGAAAAAAAGAGTACAACCTCACGATACAAAGTATCCATATACTCCAGAATGCTGTTATTCTCTGCCTCTGCTGCATCTTCATCCTTTTCACTGCCCAATACCTTTTTGCTTCCGATGCCCTGGGCCAACATCTCTTCATAAGCCGCTTTCTCCCTGCCTCCGGCTTGTTTGAATTCTTCCGGGGAAATCAGCCATCCCGGATCGATATTTTTATCCTTTAGATACTTTTCCAAAGCGGACTTCAAATCTTCCAGTTTGGATTTATCCGCTTCACCCACCGGTTTTTCCTTCGGGTCTACTTCACTGTTTGGAAGGCTCATCCCTTCAATCCTTGTGATGGCGGCACCCTCCCGGATATCGCGGATTTTCTGCCGAAGAGCAATGATTTCAGCCTGCAGCTGGCTTATGGCTCTGTTGTTCTCCTCGATACTCATTTGCAGCCTTTGAACTTCATCCTGGTCTTTGTCCTTTTCCATGGAAAGACTGCTGATCCTGCTGTACAAGAAGGAATTGGAGCTCTCCAATCCGCTTTTCTGTGCTTCAAGGGTATCCATCCGGTTCTGGAGGGGCTCTATGGCATTGATAAGGCTTTCCAACTCTCCATCTGCCTTTTTCAAGCTGTTTCTCGTGTTCCGGCTTTCTTCCAGCGCACCGGTAAATTCTTTCTCCCCGGTTTTGATTTGTACACCTTCCTGCTGCAGCACTTTATCCTTATTGGCTTCTCCCGCATAGGTGTCAGCAGCTTCCTTTTCCTTCCCATATTTTTCAAACACGGGTTCAATCTCTGCCGCCGTTTTATCCGCTGCCCCGATTTGCCCTCGAAGATTCTTCAAGGCATCGATATATTGCCGTCCGTCCAGGGCAGCAGCCCGGCTTGCAGCTTCATTGACTTTCTTTGTCCCCTCATTGACCTCTTTCGCCTTCTTTTCCAGTGCTCCCCGCGCGGCACGAGCATTCTTCTCCTTGGCTGAAAACTCCGCCTTTTTGAAAATTCCCGAGGAGGTCAGCTTCTCAATGATGTTTCCCGTAGCAGTTATAGGCCCTTTATATTTCATATACTTCAGTATTTGTTCCCTAAGGGGGTCAGGGTTCCCCGCCAGTAAATTCCCGCTGCTTACAAGCTGCGTATGATTCCAGTCAACATCATAATTTATAAACTGGTAGGATGTAGGCTTCGGAGATAAATTTGCCTTCAGATACTTGTTAAAATTGGCATCCAGTTCTGCTTTGCCCTCTTCCGACCGCGTATCTACTGCAAAGATGCCGTATCCCCCTACGATATCTTCATCATAAGCCGCCAAGGATGATCTCACCGCCGTATTCAGAGCGCTTTGTACTTTTCTTTCTGCAACCATGATCCTCGCGGCATCAATGAGAACTCCGCACAATATAAGAAGCGCGGTAAAGATAAGACACTGATAAATGGTGATGCTCCCTTTGCAGTTTCCAGCCAATTTCAACACCTTCACCTCTTTCCTATAAAACGATCTTTCAGCGCTGTAAGCTTCTCCTTCAGCCCTGTTGCATCTGCTGCCCGGTGGGCATATTCCAGTCCCAGATCCAAATTTCTTATATATTCAGCCGGGTCCGCCACAACGGAAGTCCCAGTTCCTGTCAATGTAATGGTTTTGTTATTTCCGAAAAGGTTCATGATTCCTCCTAAAGGTATTCTAATCTCCTGTTGGATGGTAACCGTAATTTTTCTTTCCAGCACTGTATTGCCAAAATCGATCCTGAGCTTTGTATCTTTCGGTTTTAAAAGCCCCCTATAGAGCTCATCACACACCATTTGCCTGATTCTATTGAATTTCTGCTCCTGGGCACCTTTTCCTTCCTCCGGTGCCTTCCCCGCATCCTCCAACACCTGTAGCGTTGCTTCGTACTCCGTTCCAAAGTCAACAAGAGCACTATATAACTCGCCGAGTTTTAATTTTTCATCCTCACCGGTCAAACCGCGGCTCATATCCCTGCGCGGGTCCGCCCAGATCTCCGCGCCCTGCTGTGCTGCATTCGTTGCAGCCTGCGCCAGCAGAGTTTTCTGATACATTAGCATAAAGGCAAATACAATACCTGCTATTATCAGTATAAGTGTCGAGACAATCCACACCGCTTCTATCGTCATGCTGCCTCTGTTATTCTTCAAAGACCTCATACAACACCTCGTGAGAAGCTTCAGGAAAGACCTCATCTTGAGGTCTTTCCCCCTTCTTTATTTCTTCTTAATATGTGATGTTTCTGTCCGTATTTGTAGGTTTATCTATTACCTCACCGGCAGAAGAGAAAATCTTATCAAACACCTGATTCACAAAGGAATTAATTTGTTTTCTGAATATTAACGCAATCCCTAATAAAACAGCAATGATCACTACAATTTCAACCGTCCCCAATCCATCTTCCTCTTTCAAAAAATCCTTGAGCAGCTTCAACACACCTCTCACCCCCCTTCATTCATTTTCAATTCTCCATTCTCAATTTTCCATTCCCCTAAACTCCACGCATTGCCAGTACCGCCGGTGTCACAACGATGATGAGTATGGCAATGAACATAATCATCATGGGAAAAAGCATCTTGGTAGAAGCCTCTTCTCCCATCCTTTTCGCCGTATTCTTCCGCATCTCCCAGCACTCGTTGGACTGCACCCGGAGAATGGAAACCATATCTCCGGTCCCCTTCTTTACATTTTGGAGCACTACAGTCACAAACTTCGTGATCTCGGGCGTCCTGCACCTTTTGGCGAAGTCTTCATAGGCCTTGTTTTCCGGCTTTCCCGCCTGTATATCCGTTACCACCATCTGGAGCTCCTCATACAGGGGTCTTTCCCTTTTGTTATCCACTACGATCTTCTCCCAGGCTCTCTGAATGGTCATGCCTGCATTAATGAGAAGTGTTAATTTATTTATGAAATCAGGGAAATCCAGTTGAATAAGGATCCGTCTCTTTTTGACCTTTTCATTCAAGTCATAGTAGGCAAAATAGATTACACCGGAAGGCAGCGCCACGGCAAACAGCGCGAAGCTGGCATCCACATTTCCAAATGCCCCGATAAAGCTAACGAAGAGCAGCGACAGGAGGAAAAAGGTCAGCTTGTTCGCCCAGTAAATCCGCAGATAGTACTGGGAGTACTTGGGCTCCACGGTTTGAACCAGCTTTGAAAGTACCAGCCGGTCATATTTCGTACCATACCTGTATTTGCCCTTCTCCAGCAAAAACAAGGGTATGGGGAAGAGTTCCTTAAAAGGATATGCCTTTTTATCCAAAGGCTCTATGAAGTCAGAGTATCTCGATTTTGAAATAAAATACAGTGCAACCAGCAACAAAAGCAATCCTATAAAAATCAGTCTCATACTGTCCTCCTAGCCGACTTTTCTTTCTCTCGCCCTTTATAGGCGGATGTGAAAAATATAGGTATTCTTTTTTGCGGGCCGCTCATGGAGCACTCTGTGCGGTGTAGCAAAACCTATAGAATACCTTTTTTCACAGCCGCCTATAGGATGATGTAAAAACCATGGGTATTCTATAGGTTGATATCCATTACCTTCTTTGAAACGAAATAAGCTGCTGCTATAAATAATATAGATACACTCATTGCAATCCTGCCTGAAATAGTATGAAAAACAGGATCGATATAGTCCGCTGCACTGGTGGACAACACAACCACCATAAGAATCGGCATTACATTAAGCACCTTCCGCTCAAATTTCCTTTGGGCCAGCATCGTATCGATATCCTGTTTTATCTCGATTTTATCATTGATGATATTGGAAGTATTTTTTATGACCTCGATGAGATTTCCGCCGGTCCTCTTGCACGTTTGAAAAACGTCTACAAAGTTATCAATATCTTCAAGCTTTGCACGTTTTGCCAGATCTTCAAGGCAGACCTCTACCGTTTCGTTCATTTCTATTTTCTTCACAATGTAACCGACTTCCCGGATAATATAGGTATCCGTATCCGGGTAGAGGATCTCTAAATCCTTCAGTACTTCCCGGAAAGCGGATTCTACGGATTTACCCGCTGAAAGGGAGGAGGATAGCGAATATAACATATCCTTGAATTGCAGATTTAATTCCTTTTTCCTTTTTGCGATGATATCCCTGGTCTTGTATCGGGGATAGACCAGTGCCAGTGGGCATAAAAGCACGGATAGGATATGGCTCCTGTAGAATATGAAGCCGATGACATAGATTACAACAGCAGCTGCTGCCGTGTAGAGACTCTTTTCCCTCGTGCTCATGGTGTATGCGCCATAATCCGCTATGACCTCTTTTGCCGCAGTTTCCCTTTCCTCCTGCTGTTGTTTTCCAAACCCCATCATCTGTCGTCCTCCACAGTCGTATTGATAATAATCAGAATCAAAGCAACGTATCTACAGACATCCAACTCTAAACCTTACAATTTCCAGCAGGAAGAATACTCGTTTTGGGCAGCTCCCCTTCTGGATTAACTTAAGTCTACAACTGAATATCTATAGATCTTCCGAAATCCCCGCCATTTTAAACTTAAGGGTATTGACCATCTTGTTCCCTGTTCTTTCGAGCTTTCCCACCACGCTTCCCCCTTGGCCCTCCCCCTTTTCTACAAAGGCAAACAGCGGGTTCAGTATGATTTCACCATTCTTGTACTCCACCACCTCACTGATCTCCATGGTTCTCCGGGATTTGTCCCGAATCCGGGCCAGATGAATGACAATGTCAAGGGCGGACGCAATCTGCTGCCGTATAGCTTCCAGGGGCAAGCGTGCTCCGCCAAGCACCATGGTTTCCAGCCTTCCCAGCATGTCTGCCGTACTGTTCCCATGGCCGGTAGACAAAGAACCGTCATGTCCGGTATTCATGGCACTTAACATATCCATGGCCTCTGCGCCCCTTACCTCCCCGACAATGATCCGCTCAGGTCTCGTAATAAAAAAGAGATAAAAGAACAATTGTGAATCGCTTTTATCGGTTTACAATTGTTCTAAAAATTGCAAAGCTATTTTAATTGCTTCATCAGCATCGATGTGATTCTTTTGGCAATACTGATTTAACAAATTTATTGAATTTTTATCTAAATTAAACGAGAACTGTACTGTAGCATCATTCGGAGTAAGCGTTTTTAGTTTGTCTGAATATCTTGTTGTCTCAACTTTTATTGTTCTTGGCAATTCTGGAACACTTGTAATCAATCCCTTTTCTTTCAATCTTGTCAAATATGCATGTGCAGTAGATGTTGATCCAAAATTAAACTCCTTGCATATTTCTCTCACAGTTGGCGGATACCCGTTTTTTTCTGCCATTTCATTGATGTATTTTAGAATCATTTTTTCATTTTCCTCGACAGCATAATTTCTCATGCATGATCAACCCCCATCATAGCTACGATTAATTACTGCACTGTTTTCTTTGATATATAGTAATTTCATTTGCAACTATAGTACCACTTTTAGCTTTACGCTGTCTACATCTGTATAAAAAATAAAGCCCCGGCATGATCCAGGGCATTAAAGGTTTAAACTATGTACTTTCCTTCAGTGTAAAATTCTTCTTTCGGACGGTCTCCAAATGTGGCGTACTCCCACTTTTCAAGGTTCATGCCTTCCAAGATATATCTGTTTGCCATTTTTATAACATCCGGACTTACAAATGGCTTACCATCCTCGTAGATTCGTTCTCCAAGGTATCTATCCTTTTCGATTGTATTATATCCCGAATCACTCCCGATAAGTACATCAGAATTATCCGTGCCCTGATAAATAAAGACTTTATGCCCCCAAAAAGGGCTAGATTTATATATAAATTTACTTTCCATGTACATTCTCCCGTTAACTATGTGATATCTAAATAGTATCATTTTCTATTCAGAATGTCTATGCAAGTAGTAAATGTTCAGAACGCGCACTGGCCGGTTTAATGAAGTTAGGTTTAATGAAGTTAGGTTTAGGACTTTGGTCCGTAATGAATATTGTCAATCCATATAAAAATGTTTTATGCCAAGAGCTTATTAAAACCTTTAACTCGTAATTTGAACTACACTCTCTATCCAATGCATTTCATCACGAAAATCATGCATTTCATAACAACTTTTACTTAAAATGTTAAGAAATGATATGCTTAATTGGTAATTATATGCATTTCGGGAAGGAGGTGATGATTGTGAAAAAGCGTTTAATTTCTGTAGTTGTATTGGTGGTTATGTTATGCAGTATGATTGCAAGTGTATCTGCTTCAACGTCATTAGACATGTATTGCGAAAAATGCTCAAGAGTAACCACTTGGTGGAATTATGGCTATACTACGTCTGACGTTGTGGCCGGCACAGCATATTGTGGAGCATGTGCAGCTAACACAATGCATGCAAAACGTTACCATGTTTATACTTACACCTGTGGTTGTAATAATCAACGAACAGTTACCGAATATGTCGGAAGATTTTGCTCTAAATGTGGTGATTTCAAATAATTATTAGATTAAGTTGTAAAAACGAAACAAATAAAAATAGTTCCAAAAACGGAACTATTTTTATTTGTTTACAGGGCGTTTATCAGATATAACATGCATTTTTTAATATATTGTCCTATTTCTCTTTTGAATTCATTCATACACAAATGAATTTAGCTCAGAAAGCTTAGGTTCAATTGTTAAGAGCTCCTGTGTTATATGGTATATTACATCTGAATTCTTTATTTTCCCTTTTCTGAAAAGACTCAGTAGTATATATTGATATAGCGATATGCTATAGAACTCTTTACTATTAATAAGCACATTTTTAACTTTATTAAGTTCTCCTAAAATTTCAGAACACTCATTATTTTCAAATAAATTATAAATGTTCTCTGCGCATTTAGTGATACTATTTGGCAATGTTAATGCTCTCATTTCATTTCTGCCAATCATATCACGTATCCATTCTGATATTTTACCAAGGCTTTCACTCCTCTTGTCTGGCCTTCCATCTACGTTTTCATATATAGCATTAAATCCATCAATAATATTATCCAGTTGCTCAACATTCGCCTTTATTTGACTCGCAATTCTTTCCTTTTTCCAGTTAATATTGTCCCCCTTATAAACAATATCATGAAGAGAGATCGACCAAGCATATTCAAAAGCTGTTCTTATTTGAATTTCAAATTTTATATCGTCAATGGTAAAAAACTCAGGTTCCTCAGCTCTTTTTAAAGTGCATATTAGCCTTGTGCTATTGAACTTGAATGTGTTAGGTTCTAACCTGTAACTTTTCCTATTAACCTCTTTTATTACATTAAATGTTTTCCTTAAAAATTCAAGCACACTATTTTCATCCGATCTCTTGGATACAATTATAGAGTATGCATATATGTCATCAATATCGCAAAATTTAGTATATCGGCAAGACTCAATTTTATCGTATAATGAATCAATAGACTTTATTCTTGATGAAAACGCATAGTGGTTTTTTTCGCAATAGCTAACTAGTGTTGATTTCACTCTTTTGCTCATTGCAGCTGCAAATTTAACGTATTCCTTATAGCGTTTGTCCAATTGGACTGGTATACTACTCATTTCTAAACCCCTCTAAAATGATATGTATAACAATATCTTTTCTCTTTGTAATCCTAGCTTTGCTTTTTGCAGCTGATACAACATTTGCATAGTATACAGAAATCAACTCATTAGGGTGGTTTTGTTGTTCTTCCCTTGAAAGATTTTTATAAAAATCAAAAAATGTCTTTAAATTTGAATATACCGCCTCCATATTTAGGGATTCCAATGCATGCCTTTCTTTGTCTATCTCGTAAAGTGCTATGAAGAACGAATAAAAGTCACCTACGTTTCTTAATCGGCTACTCGCCAAATAACCATCGTCGTATTTTACCAATTGGCCTATGTAATCTATTATCTTTTTAAACTTCCTTTCTACATCATCTTTTTCTCCCCATTCTTCGTCTCTTTCCGAGAACTTAACATCCAAAACATCAGGAGTATAATCTGGTATCGTATTCTCATCGATAGCTAACATTAGTTCTGATACTTGTTCAACATCCTTCATCTGAGTTAACTTTGTTTCAGCAACATGAGGGAAGTCGTTTGGTAAAACTGTCTGCATATAATCGTTCATATTTTCTACGCTTTTAATAAAGACACCTTCAAATCTAGCATGCCTTAATTCTTGTTTTGTAAGTTGCCTAACATTTCTATTAATTCTATCAAAAATTTCATTTATCTCTTGTATTCTATTAGAAGGTACATACTCTACGGTAAATATATAAGTAAAAATCTGATCTTTTACCTCTTTGCTTAACTCACTAAACAGTTTCCCATCTAAATCTCTTGGCACTGCTGTATTAAATTGCTTCCGAATGTTAATCGGAAAAGCATTTTCAAGAAATTCAAATACTGTTGTTAACCTCTGTTTTCCATCAACTACACTATAAGTTGGATATCCATTTTCATCAATTTCCTCATATAGAAATATTGCTGGAGCAGGGTAATTATTTAATACAGTATCAATAAAAAAATCCTTATACTCCTGGTTCCATACACTTTTTCTTTGATAAGGTGGATCCAGTATCAATCTCTCCCTGTTTTTTAAGTCCCAAAACCAAGCTATTTTTTGATGATTTGACTCTCTTTTCACAATTACACCCTCCTAATATTTTGTATATGATAAATAATACTTTGCCCTATTACAGTTCCCAATGTTACAGGAACAGCATTGCCTATATGCTTACCAATATATGTGAAATACACGTCTTTCCCGGGCTCCGCAAATATATAGTCAGGAGGGAATGTTTGTAGGATAGCGCCCTCTCTCAAGGAAAGAGCCCTATTCTGTTCAGGATGCCCAAACCTCCCAGTTCCATAACTATAAAACTGTGTTGTAATAGTAGGAGAAGGTTTATCCCATTCCATCCTAGAATACGGAAAAGAAAAGGATTCCCCTGACGCTTTTCTATGACACGGTGCTAATAGATCTTCATCCCAATCCTTCCACGTTCCACCAGGAATTGATTTCTCAATGCGCTTCATATTCAACTCATTTAGTTTTGTAGCTTTGTGCATAGGGTCATTTTTACTACATTCCCCTGCTTCTATTTTTTCTAAATCTCCAATTGCAACCCTAACAGTAGTATAATTATCTTTTTGAATAGTTGGTGGTTTTAAATTTATTTGCCCAAATTTTGATGCAAGTAAAACAAGCCTCTTTCTGCTTTGTGGTATACCATAATCAGGGCAATATACAATTTCCCAACTCACTGAATACCCAATATTCTCTAAAAGTTTAATAAAATCCTTGAAAACCTTTTGTCTTACTATTTCCGGTACATTTTCCATTGAAACTAGGTCTGGCTTTACTTCGTCGACTATTCTTGCAAACTCATACAATAAACTCCATTTTTCATCAAGACTTCTATTCCTGTTTTTGTTGCTTAGTTTTGAAAATGGCTGACATGGAGCGCATCCCATTAAAAGCTTAATTGAATCGCGTGAGTATAATTGTTCTATATCTTCTTTATGAATATTTCGAATATCCTCATTTATAAAGCTTGCACCATTATTTACTTCATAAGCATATTTGCAGGTTACATCTGTATCAATACCTGCTATAACTTGGATCCCTGATTTTATAATCCCGTGTGTAAGCCCTCCAACGCCACAAAACAAATCAACTGCTGATATTTTCACTGTTAATCTCCCTTCATAAATGGGCCTTTACTATTCACTCATTTATTTAGAAATTCGCTTAAGCTCTCTTCAGATATTCTCCAGAACTTCCCAACTTTCTTCCCATGTAAAATACCCTTTTTCAAGTATTCTCTTACCGTTCTCTCTTGAACTTTAAGCATAACCGATACTTCTGCTACTGTATAAATTTTCATATCCAATTCCTCCATTTTATGGCCAATTCTACTATATAAGATTTCGAAGTATATGTCAAATATATACGTTTATATACGTTTGCATGCCAATATCTTTAGATAAAAAATAATGCCCCCAGCCGGAGCCAGGGGCATGTCAAAGTTAATTATGATACACTATTACTTTAGTTTTTTAGCTGCATTTATAAAAAGCTGATCCAGATACATTACAACCTCCGCAGCCTTTTTCCAATGTTCCGGACTGTTTATAATACCATTGTCTGTGAGTATTTTGAGAGCAGCATCCACGGTAAGTTCTTCCGGCATAGAAGGCTGAGCATCCATATTTTTTACTGCCTGTTCCAGCGCTGCCAGGGTAGCAGGCCCGACAATCCCGTCAGCATCCAGGTTACTACCTTCTTGAAAACTCTTTACTGCTGTTTCTGTTGCGGGTCCGAAGTCTCCGTCCACTGCAAGCCTGTATCCCACTTTATTTAGTTTCCCCTGAAGGCTTAATACCTCCGGCCCGTTATCTCCTCTTTTAACCATAGCAGTATAACTCCCTCCTATCGATTTATTTACCATTTGAGTCAATGGAAAATACTGCCCCGGGCATGTGGTGTTATTCCATGTTTTATGCCCTGCTACCGTCTTTACGGATGGTATAATTCCTTTTAGGTACTTTATAAGCTCCACGCCGGCCCTAAATTGGGCCTCGGGCATTGCTTTATCTACCCTATTATAGTCCCCCTGGAATCCGATGTTTATTAGGTGGTTATTATGTCCCAGTACTCCGGCCCCTTCGTTCAGCCCCCTGCATTCGTATAAATTCCCTTGGAAATCCACAAAGTAATTGTATCCTATCCCGAGCCATCCATTGCCTTTATGCCAACCGTCTACAATCCATAAATCGGCTGTAGGGTGGTCCATATGATGCAGCGCTATTCCATCCACCATAGATAGAATAAGAGGGGTAAGGGCACCCCTCCATTGCAAATTAGGCTTTAGTATTTGCATTGCCGGCTTCCCCCTTTTCCTCAGTACTCTTTTTAAGCTGCATCAGGACATTTTTCAGAAATTCAGGATACGGTACACCTAATTTCCCGGCATTCTCCAGTACGCTTATACCTTCGTTTGCAATGTAGAACATAATAACTAGGGTGCGAATAAAGCTTGTGTCGGTAGCCGCATCCAGGAGTACCGCAAGATATACCAGGGCGAAAATCATCATTTTTTTGTATAGTCCACGGAAACCCACTTCGGAGCTTAATTGCTTATTGATGATAGCGATAACCACGCCGGTTACATAGTCCAAAACAACCATACTTACCAACACTTTTAAAGCCAAATCCCATCCCCCCAGTGCATTTGCTATGGTCGCCCCGATCAGTGCAAATATCCCGTTTGCCGTAAATAGTTCTTTACTCATAGGAATTCCTCTCTTTCACAAAATGAAAGGGCCCCCGAAAGGAGCCCATAAAAAAAAGACACCCTATAGTGCCTATTGCAGGAAGGTCTATTCCTTACGCTGCTGTTACAATTAAGTCCTGCCGTCCTTCAGCTACCAGTATTGCGTCAACATCAGCCTTGTATTTCTGAAAACGTGTTTGACTGAATATTGAAGCATAGTCCATAGCTCCATCCATGATTCTCATAGCCAGATATGCTGCCATTTTATTCCCTCCTTCCTAACGGTAGTCCGTTGATCAGTATATCGTCCAACGCTGCTAAAGCAGTGTTTAAACGCTGTTCCAGAGTCTTGTATTTCTCCTCCAGCGTTGGAGGCCCTTCATAGGTATACCACATTTCCTTTGTTTCAGGGTTAATGTGTAGGGTTGAACTCTTCCCAAATTTGTGCTCTGCTGGAGGAATTGATTCAACAATTATGGCTTTGGATAAAGCTTCTGCATCTAATAGCCCCTCATTGTAGCCTATTACAACAACTACATGATCCGTATCTGTTACTTTTTCTGTGAATAAATACATATTAATTCCCCTTTCCATCATAAATATGTTCCCCTCTTATATTTCCTCAGGAGACGGTTATAACCGTAATACCATATCACATCCCCGCTAGGATAAATAGCGCGTCCACTATTATCTGGAAAATACCAATACCCGCTTGCATCTGGTCTGTTGAAAACGCTTGATTTAAGCAAATTTCCATTTATATCTCTTATGTCATAAGACAATCCGTTCACTATTAAAAGTCTATCGTTTGGTAGTGCCATAGTTAAGCGAACAGTACTGCCAGAGTAAGTAGCAATTTTTACAGTCCCGGAAAAATCTGCATTGGAAGTTCTAAAAATTCCGCTTTTAGCATAGTCATAATATACATAGTAAGAGCCGCATTTTTTGTAATTGACACTATCCCCATTAAAATTGCCCATGGGTAAACTATTTCCATTTATGTCAAACCTCAACCATGTATACTCGTCATCCTCCTCAGTATGATCAATCCAAAAACGTCCTAATAAAGTACCATCAGGCATTAGTCTTAAATTATACTCGCTTCCACCAGCGCCTCTCCACCAATTTAACCAAGTCATATCTATTGTAGTTATCGTTCCTGTCGAAGCATTTATTTTGTAAAAGTTTCTACCCCCAAAAGACAATACAGTATTTCCGTCACTAGTGATATCAAGTCCTGCAAAATAAGACCCTGCTGGAGGAGTTATTACCCATGATAGAGTACCATTATTTGCTATTTTTAACATATAGCTACTGCCCATTACGAGATATATATTGTCATATTGATCTGTTTTAATTATGCCGCCGCTCGGTATGTTATAAACAGGTGCTATCGATACAGCCCATATAGTTTGACCTGTGTCTCCATTAATTTTAACTGCTTGATAATAAGTCGTACTGATACCGCCATCATATCCAATAAATACGATATTTCCATCACTCAGTCTAGTGTATAAGCTTGAGTCCAAACAAAGGGAATGTTCCCATAACAGTTGCTCAGACCATCCTGGTATATCGAAGTCAGATGCATAGTTGTAAGCCCCAACCAAATTAAGTACTTGCGCACCCTTTTTGATAACCGCAGGAGTTAATCCAGTATTCCGTGCAATTATAGGGCCAAAATCAGCTCCATTGGCTTCATTCAGGTAGTATCCTGTCTGCGGTCTAGTACATATATTTCCGCTAAAATCAGCCCTCATAGCGACTGCTTCTATATAGCCGCCTCCATTAGCCGCAAATGTTCTATTCGGCATAGTACCGTCTTTCTTTATTCCATCATCATATCCAGAGTACCCTTGTACCAACATAGCTGGATCAAGCCAAGCGTCTTCTGTTAAGGCCAAAAGGCTGCTATCCCACCAACCTCCAAGCTCTTGTACTAAAGCATCCATAGTAGCTTTGTCAGGCTCTTTCCCTGCACCAAATACATCCGTAAGGTCAATCAG
The DNA here is from genome assembly GCA_023419605.1 of Bacillota bacterium. Lineage (GTDB taxonomy): Bacteria > Bacillota > Clostridia > Acetivibrionales > JAEZXR01 > JAEZXR01. Next base: position 33,817 of record JAEZXR010000016.1, read on the forward strand.
CATAAGACCATCAAAATGACAAGCTGCTCCAACCGCGCCTAATTGAAAAGCTCCAGGAGTAACCCCAGCAGTAGTAGTTGTACCAATCATGGATATAAATTGCCACTGATTTGGTTTAGCTGGATCAGAGAATACTTGACCGACTGCTCCATTAACTGTACCATAATCCGATAGAGCTATTTTGGGAGCTTGCCCACTTGTGTATACCTCTACCCACACCCATGATGAAAAATAGAATTTGTGACCGCTCGGTATGTCTGATATAGCCTGTTGTATATATTGAGTTGTAGCTCCAGCAGTTGTTGTCATATACACAGATTTATCTCCAAATCTTCCAGTAGCTGAAGGAAATGATACATTGCCGCCTGCTACAGCCCAACAATTTTGCCCATACTCAAGGCTACCATTTTTTATTGTATTGGGAAATTTTCCAACATCACCTCCTTCACCCTGTAATGTAAAAGCCGTTCCGTCATATACAAGAGTGTAGATACCGGTTTTTAAGCTTGTGGCGTCAGACCCATTCGGCCTTTTTATACCCTTTGCCCCGTAACTGTTTATATTTAAAGTACTTGCAGCCGTTGAAGCTACATTAAACTTCACCTTAATTGGCATTCCTACCAAATCAGTAAGAGAAGTTATGTTGCCAATAGTTAAAGTATATACATTAGCGCTTCCTGCTGTAGTGAAGATATTACCCATAAGATACAACGACAAATCCATTTTCTTCATGGTTGCGGCATTTATGGGCGTACCTGCTTCTGTAATCGTGCCTGGTTGTGGAGTTAATGTAAATGATCCATCACCGTTCTCAGTTTTAGTGTACGTCAAAGGCTTTTGTACAACTCTGTCCTTAAAATTTGTATATGAATAGCTCATGCCAATACCTCGCTCTCCCCACAGCTAAATGTGCCGCAGTATTTTAAACCTGTCAGTACGTTTTCATACAAGTGATATAATAGCGCAATATTTTTCTCCAAATTATTGGCCTCGGCATAATCGAAAATCTGTTTCCTGGTCAGATCTATAACCGGAGGAGGTTCAGCTACCGGGTAAAATCCCGCAATAATGTCCAATATATTTCGTTTCATATTGTTTATTACGGTAACTCGCGGAAACGATGTAGTAGTTAAGTTTGTGGGTGTAGGCTTAGTCAAGACTATCTGAAACCCTGCTTGTGTAAGCACCGTTGCCAAATATTGTAGGTTCGAGTTCACTCTATTTACATCATCCGCCTCATAACTACTTTTCTCAGTTCTATCCGTTACCGGGGTAATTAAGCCCATCAACCAGTCACCTCGACTTTCCCTTTTAATGCAGGCGCAAAGCCTATTTCTTGCGATTCTACGACACCTGTATAATTTTCTCCAAACATGGTTTCTACAGTAATACAATCCCCAGCCTGCAGCGCAGGATTATGCCAATACCCAAATGTTTGCTTGATTCTTCTACTGTAGTACTGCAATAAGTGTTCGGCTACCGCCTGCCCCGACTTACTTATTAGTTTATTGTTTGATACAGTAGCTACCTGAGGCAATTCCCCAGCAGGTAATAAGCCTGATGTTGCTCTTACTATCCTGGTAGATTCTATATAGGGCGTCCCGGTAACTGTTAGAGTTACTGCCCCCGTACCTGTAATGGTAATGACAGCGCAAGTCACTGATAATTTAAAGCTTGTTATACTACCACTGCCTGATATTGTTATGCTTACATTTGAGGCAGGTGCTGTATTATAGGGTATAACTAAAGTGGTAGACCCATTAACTTCAAAAGTAGCCTCATAAAGTTTCTTGGATTCAGTACCGGGAGTATACCGATATTCCGTAACATCCACAGCTGTAATTAATTGTTTTTGTGTAATTTTTGGTGATCCTATCATATTGTTATAGTCTATAGTATCCGACGCGGTAGAGTAGTTCGGTCTAAAAACGTATAGTGTACTATCTCTATCGACTCTCAGTGTGGCCCTAGACGCTAATAAAACTGTATGAATTGCCTCCCTGTGACTTACGGGGGGAATATACCCGCTTAACTTCTCCGAAGCCACAGACGGATCGATTTTAAGCCTATAAAAGCCAGCATCTGTAAGAATATAATTTAACACATTCTCTATAGGCTCATTTACCCAGAGTGGCGAGGTATAAAATTGCGTCCTATCCAATACCCCGATAATATCTGTACACTCTAGTTGTGTAGACAGCCCGGTAGCATTTATCCAATTTGACAGGTAATACGTCCCTAAGTCGACAAACTCATAGTTCCCGCTACCTAGCATTAACCCTACCTTAGCGACCATTCTTTGTCGTTTTTGCAGGTATGCATACAACCCTTCCGGATTCAGCATGTTAAACTTCTGATCCTTGTTTATTAGACTGACACGAAGGGTGTTCACTGATAACGTCGCTCCGCTTGGATCTACTTCTTCAAGTATACTAGCTGATATAATATCTTCCGCATCATAATCTATGTTAAACCCAAAATCTATCTCATGCAGTTTCACATATCTGTATGGTTGGTCGGTAGCTAAAAAAGTCAGTACCAACTTGTCAAAATTTACTACAGGCCTGTTCAAGTTATACGTTCGGGACGTGTTGTCAGTCACAGTTATTTCATCGAGCAAAACGTTAGCTCTATACCATTGAGCATGGAATGACGTACAGTAGGTCGTAGGGTCAAAATACAACACTAGACCCAGGCAACTATGGTTATTGGGGAACGTGGCTGTTAATACCGGGGGTGTAGTAAACACTCCATTAGACCCAGATTGAGCCGCAGACCACCAACCTACGTGATCGTTTGGGTTTAAGTCATCGGGCATTAAAATAAAACTACCGTCAAGTTTAAACAACCCCTTTTCAAATGTTGCTATATTGTCTACAGGGTTTGCCCAGTTATCATGTAAGTCAACTAAATTGCTAAAAGACTGCGAGGAGGAAGCCGTATACACAGCCTCATCCTTTGCAGTTACGTCCTGGACCCCGAAAGTTATCGCCGGGGTGGAAGCTCTGGAGCTTCTTTTCACAGCGTTTTTAAAAGCCTGCGTTGTATTTAACATAGATCTACACCTCAACAAAAGAACATTTTATAGTTTCCCAACTACCAGCAACTCCGCCTTTGTAGCTCAGCATTTTACTGGATATCGGTGAAATGTAAAACGTTGATGTTTCCATTTCTCCCTCCGGAGACGGGAATTGTACTTCAAAATCCAACCGTGTCAGATTCCTTAAGTACTTAAACCATTCATAGTGATCTGCAGGAGATCCAAACCGCCATTCAAAATCCAATGTCCATTTATCAGGTAGGGTTTCCCTCAATAACCTACCATTGTTATTTCTCTCAGCAGTTTTCTGCTGAGGATTTAACTTTGCTTCAAATAAAGTAGGTGAAGGTACAGTTCTATACACTCCATCGATACCAATTCTTATCATACAGATGCCCCTCCTATAGATACCATGTTAGATCCAACCCGTGAATCCTCAGCTTTCAGATGGCCTCGAATTATACGCGACACTCGTTCACCATCCATATCCACAGAAAAATTCTTTTGTTCAATAGCTTCGAGTATCAGGTACAATACAGCTACCACAGCCTGGTTACTCATATTGAACATATCTTGTAACTTAGATAATGGCGATATAACCTCAGGATCAATGGAAGCATTCTTGTTATCGCCCACCATGGCAAGAGTCGGCGCTGATACTAACCCACCATTAGCAAGCTTCGGTATTTTTGGAATCTGTGGAACTCCTACTGAGAAACCTCCAAAAGAACCAAGTGGTCCCATGTCTACTCTCGGAATATCGAATTTCAAACTGTTCCATTGGCTGATCAGGAAGTTCATCAAGTCTATGATAAGGTTTACAGCAAGTTTTACTGTGGCTACCATAGAATCCCAAATACCTCCAAATACGTCTTTAATACCATTCCAAGCTTTTTCCCAATCTCCAGTGAACACGCCTACTACAAAATCTATAATACCGCCCAGAGACTTCAATATTCCTGCTGCTACGTCAGCTATAAATCCTGCAAAAGTCCCGGCTATGTCAGTGATGGTTTTAAAAATCTCAGAAAAAGTAGGCCCAAACATTTCTAGCATGTATTTTATGACGGGAGATATAAACTTATTGTAAATATCTAACGCACCTTCAGCTAGTTTACCCACAAAGTTGAGAAATTGATCAATCAATCCTTGTATGTGTTTATCCCACAACCATTTCCAATCGTCTAGTATATTACGAATAATTGGCCCAATAAAGCTATCCCACCATGTTTGGAATAAGGTAGAAAGGTTTTTACAAACTTCAGATAACCCATTAAATATGTTTTCTCCATGGGTTTTCCAAAATCCTGTCAATTTATTCAGTACATCTAGTACCATGTCCGATACTATTTTTAATCCAGGTGAGACAGCCTGATCCCAAAGGGTATCGAATACTTGTTTAGCAAAGTCGAATATGCTTTTAAACAATCCTGTAGCGCCTGCAGTAAAAGAAACTATTAAGGGTAGCCCCTCAGTTACGAACCACTGCAATATCGGGTATACGGCGTCTCTTATTCCATTAAACACACTTCTAGCTGTTTCTAGCAGTCCATTAAAGATTTCCCCTAGTACCCGTATCTCTTCTTGCCAGAAAGGAACTAAATCGTTGATAAACCAGTTTTTTATGGGCTCACCTAAAGTTGATATATCATTAAATGTGGTCATCAACGTACCTTTCCAAGTTTGTAACTCTGGAGTAATTGTGTCTAAAGCGGCCTTTAAAGGCGGTCCAAACGCGTCTTTTAAATATTGCCCAGCTTCTAGCGTAGTAGTTTTTATTTGGTTGATCATGTCCAGAAACGGTTGAAATTGTGTAGCGTCTATACCCAAGTCCACAGTTTTAGCTTCTGGTTCTGGAGTAGTTCCAAAATCTACGTTTCCTCCAGCATTAGCCATACTATCGGAGATATCGCCCATAGCGTCGGCCGTATTCTGAGATATTACATTTAATTGGTCGAAGGAGGAAATTGAGCCTTTCACATCCTTGCCAGCCTTTTTTATGCCCTTTCCGGCATCACCGGCCGCGCCTCCTACGTCTGCTACAGAAGAAGTCGTTTCATCGGTAGGTTTCTTCACTCCGGTAATAAGCTCTGTAAAGGCTTTAAAGTACTGAGCAGCCACCTGAAGTTTGGCGATTAAAGTATTTAAACTCCTAACTACTGGAGCAAGTATGTTTATAAAGCCCTGCCCCATGGTTCCCTGGAATATCTTCCACTGCTCGCCCATAAGCTTTACTTGGTTTGCCCAGCTATCGGAGGTACGTGCGAAGTCTCCTTGTGCATCCTTGGTTACAGACAGAAGATAATTGTACCGTAATAATGTTTGCTCTGCTTGGGTCATGTTTTCATACTGCTTCTTTATTCCTTGGGTCAACGCAAAAGCTTCTAAATTGGCCACAGACATGTTAATACCAAGTTGTCTTAACGGCTCTACTTCCCCGGATATACCTGCTCTAATTTTATCAAAAGCCATGTCGTTACTAAGGTTGTAGAAGGAAGCCATGTCAGCTGATAACTCAGTAAGATCTTTTGACATATCTTTCATAGCTACGCCCGATAGCCCGGAACTCTTCATCATAGCGCCTAAAGTACTAACGTATTTCTTTGCCGACAATTCAGATAACCCAAAACCTGACAACATATTTTGGGACCATGAATTTATATCCGCGGCCATGGATCCGAATGTAACGTCAACAACGTTTTGCACTTCGGATAGGTTGGAAGCAAGTTCAATAGATGCTTTGCTAAAGTCCAGTATTTTCCCTACAGCAAAAGCACCTGCGATAATACCGCCAAGCTTTTTAAATGCCCCACCTACCATGCTTTCTGCATTACCGGCTATACTGCTTAACTGCTTTTTGAATCCGGTGCTATTTGTATCAAGTCCAAGGTTTATTTGCCCAACGGTACTACTCATTGTCTCACATCCTTTTTAGGTCCAAATGCGGCAGCAAACATATCCCGAAGCCGTTTCATATCGGCATCATAATTCCCGCTGTCCAGTTTATTTTGCGCTTGCTTGTTTCTCCACTCCCTGTAAATCCTTCTTTGCTCGGGTGTGAAACCTTTTATCACTTTCTGATCTTTTTCTGCCCGAATGGCAATTACAGAGCCTAAAGGCGTATCCGGCATCAGCCCAGCTACCAAGGTACAGAATTCGTTCCACTTCATATCGATCTGCTGCCGGATACGAATGCCGTACTGTTTGGCAAGACTGGCTTCAATCAGTTCCCAATCTTCCCGCAGGTCATACCATGCTTCACTACTTTTGCCCTTGAAATCGGGCATCAGCGTCCGCATAGTCTATTTCCTGCATTGCCGCCATAATTCCTTTAACAAGCACCTTGAAGTTGCCAAGAGACATAGCTGTTATTTTTAGCTCTTTGGCCGCAGCCTTTCCAAGAGCTACTTCCACTGCTTCCGTCAAACTTTCCATCGTAGATACAGTAGCAAGTTCTTCAAACTTCAATACTGTAGCCATACTATTATCAACTTCGTAAACCTTTTCTCCGACTTGGATTTGGGGCTTTTCATTGTTCAATTTATCTGTAATATTCACAATCTTACCCATCGTTTATATCTCCTTTCATAATAAAACCGGCCCCATTAAGGAGCCGGCGTAAATACAGGTAGCCCATCACTCAGCAGTTCAAATTCTAGCGTGTCAATATTCGTAGAATCGCCTCCTGCTGGAGTTGTGAGATTTATAATACAATCCATGGTCAGCTTGTCACCGGATGGCATTTCCCATTCGAATTTGCTTTCAACACCCTGCCCTGTAGCCAAAAGCAGCCCAGCTACATAGTCATTCCCCGGATCACCGTAGTGCCTTTTCCCACTAAAAGAAAACGTAAGCCCTTTGCCAGTCACAGCCCTTCTTATCCACCCAGCCGTATCCATCGGAGTCCATTCTTCCGTATTTGCGTCAATACCTGGACTAAAAGTTTCCAAGTCTTTAACTATAACCATATCGGCTGCCGCAGATGTCCGACCAGACTTACCGATTTTGAATTTATTATTGTGTACAGGAAACACACCTGTTCCCCCAGCAAACCTTTGTAAATCAATTTTTATCATTTCATTGCACCTACCTTTCGTAATAGATTACTGTCTCAATCACATACTCGAAAATATTGTTATTGTCCGTTCCGACGCTCACAGGCTCGGAGGTACGCATATTGAATTGAATTACTCGTTTGCCCCCGATTGTGGCAGTCTGTCCGAATAGCACAGCATACACTTCTTTCGCCTTTTGTTCGGCAGTATCAGCATTCTTTCCCCAATGGACCAGGATGGATATTGCTTTTGCGGCATATCCGGTATTCTCCAGCCCCCCAATGGCAATGTAGGGCGCAGGACCAGTAGCGTTATACACACAAATGGCTTTGTCCTTGCTGCCATCCAGTTTACCAATGGACCAGACAGGACACTCCACCTTTGTTTTAAGCCAATCTTTCACATCCGCCAGCGTCAGCATACCTACACCCCCGTGAGCTTCTTGTATAACTTTTTAAAAGCATCCTTGGCAAAGTTTCTCTTATCCCCGTCAAGATAGGTTTGCATCCATTTGCCTTGCGCGTTGGAGTTTTTGTCCTGTCGGAAATCATATTCCGGATGCCAATAAAGCCTTCGAGCATATGGAGTATCATAGACAATTCGTGTTTTCCCTTTGTTTAACTCGGATGTATCTACAAAGCTGCTGCGCTCCAATTCTCCGGTTTGCTTCGGCACCACAGCGGATAAGGTTATATCACTTTTTACAGCTTCCGCAGTCATTTCCAGAGCTTGTTTTTGGGCCTTGCTTAATAGCAGCAGCTTTGCATTATTCATCTTTACATTTACTTTCACGCCCATCACATCAACTCCAATTCCGTAGAAAATACGGTTCCGTCTGGATTCAGAGGGCGGCTGGTACGGAAGATGGTCTTTTTTACTTCTCCGACCTGGATATATCCTTCTATTAGCTGGCCCGGATTCAAGTCACCTTTAAAGATTGCTTTCCCTGAGAGAGTAACCAGCCGCCTTTCCGCGTCCAGAACTTGCCGCGTCTTATCCTCATAGCAACACTTTCCGTCAAAAAGCAAGGTTTCATCCAGGCCGTTTTCTCCCTGGGTTTCCTGGTACACCTTTATCGGTGTCTTTAGAATCCAATCCGGAAACGGTAGTTTCATACTCATAACCTCCGATCCATTAGCCCCGTGGCTTTCAACAGGCTTGTTACTTCCTCGGAGGTCTTTACACCTCCATACTCCACAGACTTAAAGGAAAGACTTATGCCGCCTGCAGAGTACCCGGACAACGGCATGTTGAGATAGGGGCCATACTGATATTGAAAGTCTGCGTGAGTGCATACGGCCTTTTTAACTCGTGTCTGCTGGAATGCAGTAAGACTCTCAAACCCATGCGTTACTATTCGGTTATAGGTAATCGCATCCACGTGATCAGAGGCCCGATCAAGTTGTCGGACAAGCTCTGCATCAGGGATTACACTACCGCCATAAGTATTTTTATAGTACTCTGCGTCTGCATAAGGCATATCTACTCACCGGCCTTCTTTCTTGCTTCCTCAATCTTTTTAATGATCCCCTTTGCGGAAGTGGAATTACCGATATCGATATCATTTTCAGCGGCATACGCTTTCAGTTCCTCAACTGTTTTCCCATCAAACTCGGAAGGCTGTTCTATAATTTCCCCTTCCACCTCATACCCGTGCTGCTCAAACCATTCCAGTAAATAGGGATCGGTAGTTTCACCGACCCCATTCACAAAAGCAACACCAGCAGAAGTGCCAATATAATCCTTATTGGGTGCATGTAGTTTAGCCATTCTTCGCCCCTCCTTACTGTACCTTAATTTTTCTCATGACGCCTGCGGCCTTCGTAGCTTTCAACGCAACAGCCGCCACCATTTCCACTTCGCCCTTTTTCACGGCACCAGCAGTCGAATAATCAGGCAACCAGATATTGACCGGGCTTTGTCCTGCCATGGAAACACCATGGAAACCGTCCAGGCCCAAACGAACTGCATAGAGTGAAGTAAAACCTTCAGATCCGGTAGCCGTCAATACCGGTACAACGGGATTATTGGTTCCAGGCTTTGCTCCCAGGTCTACAAGTGGAATGTTTCCATAGGACTCCACCTGCTGTCCAAATTCATTTTTGGCTGTCATGTACATTCCGACACGCCTTGCGCAAGCCCGAATTTTGGCAATCAGTTTTAAATTACCACCAATAAAGGAGGGCGGGCCATCCAATCCCATCAAAAACTCATCCAACATATCAAGAAAAGCCTTGTAATTACTATCGACGGCAGCCGATGTAGAAAGATCGATAGCTGCTGTGGGAATCAATTCAGTGCTGGAACCAGTCAGAGCCTTTTCCAATCCATCAAAGGCGTTTGCATCCACTGCAGAGTCTCCGTTGATTACGGTATCGTTAAAAAGGGCCTGCGCTGCTTTCACCTTCTGTTTGCTCTGCAGGTCCACTTCATTAACAATACCGCCCATCCCGGCAATAATCCGGTCAATTTCAAAACTTCCACCAAAAACTTTCAAGTCCGTTGTATATCTCTGTTTCGTAACCGTCTGTGGAGTGTATTCGCTGTTTACTGCTCTGAATGCGGCGGTAGGCTGCGTAATTAACCGGGTATACCCGTAGGTCAATGTGGCCCCGCCTCCAGTGGGAGAAACCGCATCATCAAAAGTAATATTGTCCAGGATAAAACTGGACTTTCTGAATTCATCGATGATCCCGACTTGAAGATCATCCTGCACGTTTTTCTGTGCTTCTACTAATGTAATCGGCATAGTTTAATCATCCTTTCTTATTGTTGTGTTTGGCTCAACCGGCTTGCTATAGCATCCCGGAGGCTTACAGGCTTCCCATCACCTGCAGGTACCTGCTTACCGTCTGCACCTACTTTAAATCCTGTTTTCGTGGTATCCGGCTTATCTTCTTTGAACAAGAAAGCCTTGGTTTCTTTGAGGCTTTTCACCTGTTCATCCAGTCCGACAATTTTCTCCCCGTCAATCACCAGTTTGGTTTTATCCACCAAGGTAGAAGCCAGTGCTTCGTCATGAACCTTGCCCGCTAACGCCAATTTAATGGCATTGGTGAGGGTTAAATCCTTTAACTTTGTCTGGTGCTCTTCGTCTTTCTTCTTGTTGTCGGCCTGTAGTGTTTCAATTTGCTTCTTCAAATCCTCGGTAGCCCCTGCTGTGGTCTTAAGAGTTTCCAACTGTGTAGCGTTTTCCTTTACCGTGGCTTTAAGGGTTTTGTTTTCTTCGTTCACCTCATCAAAACGGTGCTTAGGAATGTAAGTTTTTAACTCTTCCGCCGAAGCAGCAGCGGCCTTTGTGGCTTGATCCTCAGTAAGCCCCAGCGCAATAAATTGTTCTTTTGTCATAGTCGATCAATCCTTTCATCTACATTTTTTATCCTGGTCTTGACCAGTGATGTCTTATTCTTTTACGCCTTTAATACCAAAAAGGCGAAAATAAAAACACCTTACGGTGTTTAAAAATTAAGCTACTCTTACCTTCTCCCTGCCCGAATTTCTTCTTAATTGGTCATTAACAGCTAAATGCTTATTTAATGCACCTTTCCACGCTCTTACTTTTCCACCGTATTTTGTTCGGTTTTCTTCATCAATGGACCCGGCTTCAAGCCTGCTATACCTCCTTATCTGCCTTTCCATATATCTTTGTTTCTGTTCAGCCTCGTAGATTTGTTGGGCTTTTTCATCGTCCACAGGTGCGGAAGGTAACTGAGTAACCCCCGGGAAGTACGTTGCTAAAGTATGCCGGCAATTCGGGTGAAGCAAGCCTGCAGCCATAGCAGCAGACAATAGAGAATGTTTTCCGTCAGGCTTCCCGCCGGAATACACATCATCGATCAGAATCTTACCCTGCCACGGCATACATAAATCACATGTGTTCCCGTGGTGTGTAACTGCCACTAAAGCCACCCCCCACTCTTCCCGTTTACTTCCTTCACCCAGGAATGTGGCCCGTTGGCTTGCAGTACGAAGTGACATTTCCGCATAGCTTGCAACATTAACCTGCTTACCGTCTTTGTAGGTTATACAGTTTATACCAGCTGTTAAGAAGTCCTTTGTAGCCATATCGACAGCCTTATCGATGGTAGCAGCCCCAGCATCAAAATATACCTGTGCCCTAAATAAGGTTTGCCGGTATACATCGTCCATCTTCCTTAGTATGGCGCCTTGGGCTTTTTTCATATCGGTTATAACGCTTTCCTGCAATACTTCAAGCTTCCTGCTGTTAATACTGAAAAAAGCGTTTTCTTCACCGGCATGGGGTAATTCAGCAGCCCTTTGAAGTAATTCCTTTGTGTCTGTAATGTTTGCAATTTCTTCCGGTGTATACTTTTTAATCAACTCTGGATCAACAGTATTCTCGGGTAATACAATTTCGGCTATGAACTTCTTTGCTTTCTGTACTGATCTTTCTACATTACCTTCACCGCGCTTGAAATTGGTTTGAAGAACTTCCTTCACTGTGCTTTCAATATCCTTGCTGTAGCTGCTGACGATCTTTTTATTTTCACGCTGATATGCTCGTATACTACGAAGTTTTGCCGCTTGCCACTGCCCCCATTGAAAACCTTCTAAAAGTTCTTCCTCAGTATGTCTCATAAAATTTCGTTTTTGCGATGCGATAAGGTCCATTTCCATTTTCTCGAAAATTTCTCTAAGGCTATACGGATTCTTCGCCATCTATATCACCGTCCTGACCGGCTACGCTGGGTTCATCCATAACGGTTGTTTCTGCCCGTATCCTCGCCACTTCCTCGGCCTTCTGTTTGTCGGTCCAGGTGTCACCGTACAGCGATTCAATAGACTGTTCCAGGGACATAATGCCGTAGGTCTTTGCTTTACCTACAGTTTCAACTACGGTGTCGAAGCTTGGCGAAGCATACTCCCCAAAAACAGCAGAAGCTTCGTATTCACCTGCAACACGTTCGTTCATAGTATCCTGGACCTTCATAACAACATCAACCAATTCCGGGATAACCTCGTTTAGTGTTTCAATTATCTTCCCCCGGGTGTAAAGTGTGGTCTTTTCCTTCTCCCGCTGGGCTTCGGCGTTGTCAGTCTTTTTGAGATCAATGCCCAGGGTAGCTGGTGAAATGATCCCCTGCAAGCACATATCCAGAGCGCTTGAATATGAAGCAACAAACGCCTCATAAAGTATTTGAGGCTGAACCATCTCGATTTTGGTTTTATCATCCTCGGCCAAACTGGACCCGATTTTGATGAACTGGTTATCGAAAGGGTTCGGCTTTAATAGGCTTCCGTCTGTCGGATTCTTAGGGATCAAGTCCTCCGGGATATATTTCTGTACCCGGCCCGCCCTTATAGCATCTACCCACTGTGATATCACCTCGTCCAGTGCGTCAAAGCTGTCGGATTTAGCATCAAACAGGGATTTACCACGGCCTTGCCATTTGGGTGACTTAAAGAACATTAGCGGCACCGCCATGATGAAATTACCGGTATAGGTAATATCCTGTAGCTGGGCTGTTTCCGGTAGCGTAGTAAGAACGACTTCTTTCCCGGCAGAATCCAGGAGCCTATACCGGATATACCCTTTTCCGTAGGTTTCTTCTAAGCGGTAATCCTTTTCCTTTACTGCATAATCCGTATAGAAAATAACCTCCTGCAGCCGTCCCCGTTTGTACCTGTAATCCACTCGATCCCCGGAGAAAAACTCGACTATAGGATACTCGGTTACGTCCGGATCCACGGTAATTTTAAAGGCTCCGTCTCCAGCTGTAAGTGTTTCTGATATGGCTTCCCCCAATAGCTTATCTGCACCATTATCCTTGCTTATCTCTTCCCAAAGTTTCGTTTGCTCTTCGGTTTTTAACTCAATACCGTCCAAGTCCGCAATGACGATATCGGATAAGCGATCAACGATCATAGCCGGCAATCCGGAATGAATCTTTCGGATTGCCAGCCCATCACTTGGAACTGCCGCCCAAAACCGCCCTTTTGTTACGGGGTCCTTAGCTGTTTGCTTAAAGAACTGGTCCAGCTCCGATGGATCACCCCGATACCATATTTTATTTTTCAAAACATTTGTTGCAAATGATAATGGCTCACGTATAGTGATAACCCTGTTTTCCATTGCTGGCTGTATTTTAAGCATCTTCATGACCATGTTTCTAAACCACCCCATTTCTATACCCCCTCATAATTTCCTATTGCAGTCTTAAACGGTATCCATCCATACTGACAGGCATTTATGGTATGGTCGTTTGCATCCTCCGGCTCGTACTTGTCTTCCTTCCATGAGTAACATTCAAGCTCTGCAATATGGTGTGTGCAGGTCTCCACCACCTCATAGAAAGTATTTTCATTCACCCAGTTCAGCCAACCGAGCTGCAGGTGAATGCGGTCTATAACCTCAATTTTCTTGTAGGCATTCAAGAAGTTATACGAACAGCCATGCTCCCGTTTAAACTTTTTAAGCTCCGTTATAGTCGCCTGATCCGCATTATCTATAAAGGCGTCTCGAGCAAATCCCCAGTCCGCCCGGTTACGCTCCAGGAACTTAAAGAATCTGGGCGCTATATCACTAGGCGCCAGTGGAATTTCCAGGCTCGCATTGTTGTAAACTTCTTCATCCAGCACAACCACCTTTCGTTTGTCGGTTATCCCTAAGAAGATAAATGCGAAGGTATCCGGGCTTTGCTGCGAATAGGACGTATCCAGCCCCGCCGAGAGGTACACGTAATTATACTTTTTGGCCCGTTCCCCGGTGATCACATTGCGGGCTCGGGTGAAGTTGCCAAATATCAGGCCTGTAGCCCTTCCCCGGATTCCCTGTATTTTGTTTTTATATAGCTTTGTACCCTTAGGAACGTTCATAATTATCTGAGCTATCTTCTCTTTGGTAAGTCCTAAGTTATGGGTAAAAGAAAAGAACCAATGCACCCAACCGGGTTTTGGTTCTTCCTTAAGCATGTTATTGATTTCTTGCGGTGCATCGTTCTTATATTCCGGTAGCGGCCGGCTGCAGTTGATGTACTCCTTGTAGACCGGTAAATTCGGGTCATCCGGATTTAAGGTGGCCATAATATAATCAGCACGCATAAAAGATTCTCTTACAAAATCGATATCCGCTGTGTTTATCTCGTCGATGTACAAACAGCCGTATTGACCGCCGAGCGCCTTCTGCCATTTCTTTTTATCCCCATAGCCCATGACATAAACGATCTTGTCGCCTTTGCTTGTGTGATATACAATGTGGGGGATTTTCTCGTCCTTGGATCCGTTACCGTTATACTCAGTAAGTACTCCAAAATCGTCTATAATACCAAGATCCTTGTTGATGATATTCTTTTCAGCGGTACCAGTATCCTTTGCGGCTATGATGTGGTACTTCTTTTTGCTCTCAGCTACCATGAGCATGAATTTGAATATCCCTACTGTTGTTTTACCGGCTGCCGTTGTCCCTTCCAGGAATTCAACCGGGGCTGTGTGTCTTATAAAAGCCTTATACTTGTCAGATAGTATTAAATTTTCCTGGCTCAATACTATCCACCTCGCATTTGAGCAATTAAGTTATCGAGCTTGCTTTTTTCCTCATTGAGAACAGATACCTCCACCTTGTCTTTAAACATTCCCAGGTGCTTCCCCAGGAGCTCCAGAGCTTTCAGTTTATCAGCAAACTTGATTTCTCTCTCAGTACTTTCAAAATCGCCGGAAACTGTTTTAACCTTAACCGAAGCAATAGCCGCTGTATCATCTTCGGATGCATCTTCCCTGACAGTTGCATTATTAGGATTTATAACATTCTCAGCATTTACGAAAGCAATACGGGCCAATTCTCTTAGCACCCGGTCCTGGTTGATGCCTGTGCGCTTTGATCTTTCCGCCAGTGCCTCGTCAATACGTGCGCGAATGTTAGGTTTCGTTAAGTTTTCTGCTCCTATTTCTTTAGCTGTACTTGAACTGTATCCTGCTCTGATTGCTGCCTGAGTGGCGTTTAAATCAATCAGATACTCCTGTATGAACATTTCCTGCTTTGGTTTCAATTTAGCCATTCAAGCTCACATCCTATCCTATCCGCATTTGTTGTTTTGTTGCAAGAAAAAAGAGCCTTACGGCTCAAGTTTCCGATCATCGTCATTGCTGATTGTATATTCCCTCGGTTCCTTCTCAGCATAACCATGAAGCTTAATAAGATTCATCACCTGCTCATGTATTGGCCTTTCCCAATCCATTATTGACCGAATAAATACATTCCCGTATTTGTCTGTAAATTTTACATTTCCCCACATATGTGTGACCTCCCGCAATTTATTTACTTGCAGAATATCACAGTCTCTTTAGGGCACTTTATCCTTTTCATGTGCTACGACAATAAATTCAACCACTCTATACCCGCCCATGTGGCTCTACTCACCTATTACACCCATCTATGGCCTATTCAAAAATAAAAGAACAGCCCATACAAAGCTGCTCGATTCAAAATATTCAAGGAGGTCTATACAATTTTTCACTTTAATAATAACACAGGTTTTTCAGGAATTTCGGGAAAGTTTCAAATATCTATCTATTTTTTTCCTCTCTGTACTTCCGTCGCCACAAACTCCGACTTTGTTCGCTACCTCTTGCCATGTCAAGCCCTCCACGTATCGCAAGGTGATTATTCTTCTGATCTCGCTATCGTCAATTTCAGCGATGAATTTATTAATCCGTCTTTCTGTATAGAATAGCTCATTTAAACGTTTATTTAGCTCGATTTGAAGCTTTTTGATTTGCACGTCATACCCAGTATCATAGCCTTTTATGGTTATCTTGTGCTCGGTATATGGGAATACATCATAGGAACCGACTACGCTATCCGTGACATAGTTTTCGCTTTCGTAGCAACGAACATTTTTAATCTGTCTTTTAATGTCTTCGATTTCGCCTTTAATGTGCTGGTATTGCTTTAGATCTGTCTTTGTCATTCGCCCCACCCTTTCTACCATATCGCTAGTGCAATTATAACAGCTGCTACACAACACCATACAGCTAATTGCTTTTTAAATTCCAAGCAGTCAGGATTATCAAATATCATAGTTAATGCAATCAGCATCAATAGTACAATTCCTGATATACCTCCAATTTGAAACCACGCGCTCATTTTCCCTCACCCATCAACATTTCAATTGCCTTCCCTGCTTCCCATTCCTTGTAAAGCTTAAACCAATCCTCCGCCCACATTGTTACTTTCCACGGCTTTCCATTCTTTCTATGAGCCACTATCGGAATATTGTCCCGGACCGGAATCGTAAGTTTTTCGCAATCCCTTGTTGCTTGCGCCATAGCATCATCAATATTCAGCTTTTCTACTCTTTTGACTTCCTGATGTATGTAAGGTAGTCCAACACAATCCGCCGATTCCTCTGTTCCTCCCGCATATTGCTGTGTCCGCCTTACGTTATATCCTTGTTCCTTACAGAAATTTGCCCATTCTCTTTCCCCTGCAGCGCCTTTCCTTTTGGAATTAATCCGTTTCCCCATATGACCCTCCTTTGGGGTGGTGTTGGAATCCACCCCATAATACAGATTTGTTTGTAATCCTTGCTCTCGGTTTCCAGCTTCCCAACTAAATAACCGATGGTTGGCGGCATTATCGACTTAACCGCCTATATGTCAACGCTCTATGAGCTATTGAATCAATCTATGATATTCCCCTCCTTCGGGGCCTAAAGGCTCGGCCCCTTCCTGTTGCACAATATATAGTTTTTTAGGGGGAATTCTCCTTTCAAATTTTATTTATTTTAACTCTGCAGCCGCCTTCTTGCTGGAGAGATTAAAACCGCTTTTCGATATTGAGCATCCTGAATGTTTTTCTATGGTATCGAAGTTTTATATACCCTGTTGGGCCGTTCCTCTGCTTTCCGACGATAACCTTTATATCAAACTGGTCTTGTGTCTCGTCAGTGTCCTTGGGTACGTGAAGGAAAATTACGTTGTCCGCATCCTGTTCTATACTTCCGCTTTCCCGCAAATCGTGAAGTTCAGGCTCCCGGTTGTTTTTTGCATTTTCTCTGCTTAACTGGCTTAACACTACAACAGGTATTCCGAATTCCATTGACATTTCTTTGAATTGCCGGCTGACTTCTTCTATCTCATGCCTTCTATCAATGTTTTTACTGCTGCTTCTGCATAGTTGCAGATAGTCAACTACAAGTAAATCAAGGCATCCTTTAGATTTCAATTCCCTGCAATATGTACGGATCTCCTGAACAGTCGCAAGTTCATCATTGATAATCAAATCCCAGTTCATCATATCCCCTGCTGCATTTGATATCTTTTCCAAATCCTCGTCGGACAGATATTTGCACATTCTGAGTTTATTACCATCCAGTGGCGTTACGTTTGCAATAAGCCTTTTTGTAAGCTGAGTTTGGCTCATTTCCCGGCTAATCAACACGCTTTTTATCCCTCTTGGCGCCATATGTGCCAGCATGTTTATTATATATGCCGTCTTTCCAACTCCAGGTCTTGCAGCAACGATTGTCAATTCCTCTGGGTGTAATCCTGCTGTAAGCTTATCAAGATCAATGAATCCAGTGTTGTAGATATTATCCGATTTGTCCTGGTATTCCTTATCAATCTGGTCAAATGTAGCGGCCATTACTGACTGGAAATCGAACTTCTTTTTCTTGAAATCATTCACTGGTATATCAATCTCTTTCATTGCTTCAGACTTAAGCTCATGTGCCGGCGTCATATCAATTCTATTTGCGATCTCGATTATCTTATTGGCTGCTTTCTCGAGCTTTCTGCGGGCCGAATAGTCTTTTATCTTCTGGTAGTAATAATCTGAATTTTCAGTAGTTACAATGCCGTCAACGATTCCAGTTAATATTTCAAGTGCGTTTGATATCTTCGGTAAAGCCTCCGATACGCTCAAGATATCTATCGCCTTTCGCTTGCAATACAGTTCGTGCATGGCACAATATGTTTGCCGCAAGCAATCTGTAGTAAAATCTTCTTCCGTAAGCTTCGGTATGTAGTCCGTTTTCCCAAGAAGTATACAGGCTATCATAGCCTTTTCAATATCTAGGTTAAAAATCATATTATCACTCCTTCGATGGATCGTACTCACTCATGTCCTTGTATTTTCCTTGTTCGGATTGGTCTTTGAAATTGCAATCAAGATAATCAACGTATCCACTGTTAAAAAAAGTGCTTCCGTGTTGCCATTCCTTCCATGGCTCTTTAGTTCTCTTGTATCTCTCTATGCATCTTTTTATTTGCTCGAATCCAATGTCATATAGTTTTTTCTTTTTGGCATCAGATATCTGCCCTTTGCCTTTTTTGTTTGGATATATAGACCAAACTTCTTCGAAAAATGCGCAATATATATTATTACTTTCCTTTACTTTACTTTGGGGATTAATGTATACATCATGTTGCAATAACTCGTGTTTATGCGTATCTATGTATACGTTTACGTCGTTAATGTTTACATTTATGTCGTTAATGTTTACAATAACAACATTTTTAAAGTCAGAAATTTCAGCAATTATGTATTCGCGAATTACATTAACTCTTTTTCTTCTCTTGCATGCCTCCAAATACCGCACTTGTATGCCTTTCGATGTAAGTATCCCGTATTTTTTGTAAAGATTTGAGTCAAAAAAGCCTTCATTAATGCAATCATTAATTAAGTTATTGACTACATTAATGTCACAGTGCAATTGTTTACTGAATATAATTGCTTCTCTATCGCCCCACTTTTTATAATAGCCTTTATCACCATATATTTTTTGTAGCAATTTAAGGATAATGCCTACTCCTGAAAGATCGTATTTTGCATCAAGAAGATATGTCTTGTCATCCTGTTCCGTGAACATATCTACATCTATAGGGAAGTAGTCTAATCCTTCTTTTTGTGGTCTAGCCATATCACCACCTCACCCCTTTATATTTTCTAATCGATTGAATCTATACTATCTACAGTAGCCTGGACCGAATCCATGTCCGTATGGGCATATATTTGAGTCGTGGCAATTGACTCATGCCCAAGCATCTTTTGAATCTCCTGGAGCTGCACTCCGGCTTTGAGTAATGCCATTGCCCGTGTATGCCGGAATAGATGTGGATGTACATTTTTAGTAAGCCCTGCCTTGTGGCCGATATCCTTTACATATTTCTGGATAGCTCTTTTACTCCATCTGGTACCTTCACGGGAGATAAAAAGGGCCTCACATTCATCCGTCCTACTATCTAGGTACTTTTGTACCCGATCTCGTGCATCCTCTGAAAATACACATGTGCGCTCCTTTTCACCTTTACCGAGCACCTTAAATCTCCTTGCTTCGAAGTTCAAACTGGTCCTGTTTTGCTGCCACCCCTCTGTCAACCTGCAGGCCGAGCTAAAGTAAAAGCTTATTACCGCACCACCCCGTAGGTCACCGATGGAGTCTACATACTCCAGTAGCTTTTTATACTCGTCTATGGTTAAGTATGGCCGGACCTTCTTCCGGGATTTAGGCTTATCTACCTTGTCGCACGGATTTTTAATCACTGGAGCCAATTCCTGCTTGATAATGGACTTAAAAAAGCTATTAATAGATGTGTACTTCCGGGCAATGGATTGCGGTTTATTTTTACGGATATCCGCGCAGTATGCCATAAAATCCTCTATATCCAGATGTGTAACGTCTTGTAACCTTTTGTTTCCGATAAACCGGAGAAACATAGGTATATCCACACTACACGCTGCCTTAATACTTTCCTGGGTTAATCCTTTGTTTTTGCAGTGCTGTCTATACCGATCCAGTATCTTAAGGTTTTCTCCAACTGCATTTTCTACAACTGCTTTTGTAACAGGCCGAACAATTACATTTCTTACGGTTTTACTACGTAACATAATAATTACCTCCCTGTTATTCCGGCATACTGCACGGTTATTCAATTTTCAAATATCATGTTATCGCAAAACTACGCTATAGGCTCAAAAAATGCTTCCAGCTCATCATTTGGGATTTCTATCCATCCTAAAGTATCATTTTCAAGCCTTTTTTCTCCCCCGATAAGGCGGTAGTTTTCATCTTCCTCCGGTGCGTTCCAAACAGTCCCTTCTTCGACTATGAAATCTTCGTCCATCTGAAATCCATCGCCATCTACCTTTGGAACACAAAACCCTTTAATGCATTCATAAAATTTCATACAATCATCCTTCCCTATAAGACCCTCAAGCCTTTCTATTTTCTTTTCACAGTCTTTGATTACATGCTTCAAGTTTTCGAGGTCCTCTTTGATTTCATTGATTTTGCGTTT
>JAEZXR010000063.1 GCA_023419605.1 Bacillota bacterium
AATTCATATTAGTTACCCTCCGTATATTTGATTTGTGCTTTATCTGCCAGGACTCAGCACATTTCATATTTTACGGTAGGGTTTCTATTTTTTCAAAGATCATATTTCTTCTTTACAGGAATGCTCCTTTAAAAAAGTTATTTTGGATTTTGAATTTCTTATGAGTTTAAATTAAAATTGAGATGTGAACTTTACGCACAGCTTGAACTGAGGATAACCTTACTACTGTCGTTTTTTTTAACTCCGCGCCCTCCCTTCTCTACGCATTGCCCGCATTCTACCGCAAAATGACTCTATGTCGTTCAACATTATGTAAATAAGTCACCGAAGTCAAAATGCATTGGATGCAAACTGCTTTAAAAACGATTTTATTAAGACTCCCCTTTTACATATTTATTATAGCCGGAAGGAAAAACTATACAATATGACTAGTTTTTGTTTTTTTGTATGATTTTTGTTTTTTGTTAAACCTTTGACTTTTTATTTGATTTTCTCCCTGTACTGCATTGGAGTAATCCCCTGAATGCCTTTAAATATTTTTGAAAAGTATTGCACATCATCATACCCAACCATTTCAGCTACTTCATAGATTTTGACGGTGGGGTCTGCCATGAGCTCTTTTGCTTTTTGTATTCGCAGATTGATCAGATATTTTGTAAAGGATTCTCCCGTCTCATCTTTGAATATTTTACAGAAATAGGATGAATTGAGAAATAGACGGTCGGCTACGATATTCAACGTCAGCGGCTCTTTATAGTGGTTGTCAATATACTCAACTGCCTTATCAATGATCTTTCGCCTTTTGGAATTTTTATTTTTCTCCAACAGGTCGATAATTCGAACAATGGTATCCGTTAGCCAAGGATGAATTTCTTCAATCGTTTGAAGCTTGTTCAACTGTTCAAAAAATTTCAAGCTGAAACCTGAAAAATCATCAATGGTGCTGTTGGTTTCCAATACTGCCTTAAAAACCGAATTCAATATGTCGATGAATATAAACTTCAAGTCAATGGGAGAAACATCTTTTTTATCTTTAAAAATCCCCTGAATCATCTCATTCAGCACAGACACGGCATTTCGCTCATTTCCCATTTTCACATGATTCAAAAGGATTTCCATGTCATATAGTTTATAATAATTTGGCTTATGCTGAATTTGAATACTCCCGATGTCGTAGATCCTGTCCTTTCCCAAATAGGCTTTGTACTGCAGAGCCTCCTTAGCTTCCCTGTAGGAATCCGGAATCTCCATAACCGAACCGCAAGGCCGTCCTATCCCTATGGTAGTACTGTGCCCGGTAACACTTTTAAACATTTTTCTAATTCCATTAGAGATGGACATAATTTGGCGTGTCAGCACCTTCTCCTCATTTTTAGAAAAGAGCAGGCAAATCACTTCACCGTTCTGCGAAAAGAAAGATTCGCCGTTTCCCAGTTTTTGAATAAAACCCTCTGCGATGTTCCTGGCAACAAACTGAAGTAAATGGATATTCCATTCCTTCGACATCTGAATTACCTCTACTTCGTCCAATTGGACAATAAAACAGGCACTGATTAAACCCCGGTAACGTTTCCCGAAAAAATCCAACTCTTTATGTATATCCTCCTCACTTCTAAAAAAACCGTTCACCAGGTTTAAGAAGAATTTCTCCTCCAGCAGAGGCATGCTCTCTTTCATTTGCTCGTTTGCCCGTTTAATTAAAATGTTTTTGCTTTCTTCCTCTTTGATTTCTTCCAGACAGCGTTTTACAACACTCAGTAAGTCATCATCTTCTACCGGCTTCAAAATATAATCATAGGCTCCTAGTTTAATTGCCTTCTGCGCATAGTCAAAATCACTGTACCCGCTGATAATGACCACTTTCACAGGGTCATGACTGTCCCTGAGCCTTTGAATAAACTCCAATCCATCGATACAGGGCATTCTTATATCTGTGATTATGATATCAGGACATAGGCTTTTACACATCGCCAACGCTTCTTCTCCATCGCAGGCCTCACCGACCACCTGCACGCCCATCCCGTTCCAGTCAATGGTATCTCTAAGCCTTTCCCTTATCCACGCTTCGTCATCCGCAATTAACATTTTAACCATTATAAAACACCTCGCCTCGATATCATCGGTAATTTTATGAATACATTGGTTCCCTTTCCATAAATGCTATCAATGCTTATACCATACTCCACTCCATATTTTAATTTAATCTGGCGGTTGATATTTTTCAGTGCAAAATTCCGAGCATCTTCAAAACTGTCACATTGCAGTGAAAGTCTCAGATCACGTAGATTATCTTCCGTCATTCCAACTCCATTATCTTCGACCACGATTTGTAAAAATCCGTTTTGCGCTTCTCCCGATATGGTGAGTTCACCTTTCTCTTTTTTTCTCTCAATTCCGTGATAAATTGCATTTTCTACCACCGGCTGGAGGATCAGCTTAGGAACCGTACAGCCCAGCAGCTCCTCGGGTACATTGATTTTATATTCCACCTTTCCTTTGAACCGGATATTCTGAATCGTAAGGTAATTAATTACAAGTTCAATCGCTTCCCGTAAAGTCACGACATCCTTCCCTCCGCTCAGGCTGATTCTGAAAAATTTAGACAGTGCGGACACCATGGAGGATATTTCTTCTACCTTTTTTATTTTTGCAATACTATGAATGGATTCCAGCGTATTATACAGGAAATGAGGATTGATCTGCGCTTGAAGCAGTTTTATTTCCGCTTCCTTCTTTAATATTTTTTCATTAGTAAGGTCTTTAATCACATTTTTGAGTTCACTTGCCATATCATTAAAACCCCGGTATACCTTTTGATATTCATCTCTTCTTTTATCATCAATCCGTACATCCAGATTCCGGTTTTCAATTTTCTGCATCGCAGAGACCAGCTTTTCCAAAGGCTTATAAAAAATATACGATAACAGGAAAGTGATTCCAAAGATAAACAATGCTGTAACGGATAAAATAATGAAGAGGAACTTCTGGATTTCATATACTTTTCCAAGGATGTTTGAGGCCGGTATAATTACAATGTATCTCCATTTTGTATAGTTGGAGATGGAGTAAACGACAAACTGCTCCTGATTGTCTATTCTAAGGAAGAAACTGCCGTTATCGCTCTTTAATTTCTCAATTTTGCTATTCAACGCAGTGTATTTATCCAGTTTAGTTCCGATCACTTTTTTGTCTGAATACGCCACCACAATCTGATTTCTATCCATCACCACAAAATTTCCGGGAATACCCTTTTGAATCTTATTATAAAAATCGCTTACGAAATTTTCACTGACATTGACGGCAAGCACAGCGACGGTGTTATTCGAATCACCTTTTAACACTTTGTTGAATGTAATCAGCTTATCTGTTTCCAATCGGGTTTCAATCTTATTTAAGGTATAATAATCTACCGGAGAAGAGATAAACCATGAATCCGTCTCCTCTTTCCGGTTTAGTTTTTGCAGAAAATCTACGTTGTTTTCATTGATATTCTCATAATAGGTGGACTTTGAATCGATAATGGTATTCTGATTTGGCAGGTAGAGGTAAAATGAATCAATGCCCGGTAGCATGTTCAGCGTTTTAATTCTGGTGATAAAAAAGCTTAAAAGATCACGAATCCCGCCGTATTTCTGCACTTTTTCCTCTTCTGAAAATTTATACTCCTTTTCGGCGGTTGAAATAAGCCGGGTATCCGTCAGCATCAACTTACTCATCCCGGTCACTGCGTCCAGAGCAGAATCGATGTTGTTAATGGCAAAATTTATGCTGCTGATCACCACTTCTGAAGTCTTTTCCGTAATTGCCTGCTCCGATCTTTTAAATAGTACCGAGCTCACTAAAATCATAGGCACAAGAATCGCAGCAAAAATGATGATGAATATTTTAACACGGAAACTGGTATTCCTAAATTTCATGTTTCTTCCAATCTTACGTATAAAGATTTCCATTCGTTTAAAGCCAGTTGACATTATCATGTTTCTGCATTTATCCTTTTATCAATTTTGACTTGCTACTTTATGGAACAAAGAATACAGAGGATATATAGATTATAACACTTCGCATTTATCGTGTAAATATTTATATAATTTTGATAATTTTGTAAATAACTTACGGAAGGATGCCCTTTACATTATTCTTCTTATAAGACTCCCATTTTTCAGCATTTGTATTGTCCCCCAGAAGCTTAAATCGTGCCAAAGGCTCGTTTAAACCAACCCCACAAACCTTTGCTCTTAAGGCATACTGTTTTAAGAGGTCATACAGCACCGGCGAAATTTTTTTAATGGCATTCTCCGTTTCTATCGGTGCAAATTGGATTTTATCCTTTTGAGCTAACGAGGATAGCTCCACTAACTCCTTATCCATCAGTGTATCTTTGGGATAGTCCTTCATCTCCAGCCGAAGCCAGGTCCAGTTAACATATTCAAAATCGTTCAACTGTTTGATTACTTTCGAAGGATCCTCCTTCCTATTAGAAAGACCATCAAGTGCCAATATGGTATTTTCGAACAAATAGTTTTTGGAGAATTCATTGGCTTCATTTCCCAGTGTATTTTCAACAATTCTCTGCAAGCTAGCCAGGTTTTCAGATTTGCTCTCTTTGATATATTTTATGATTCTGTCATGAAGCCCGTATTTTCGCAGGCTTATATCCTCCATGGCTTTGACGATTAAAGGTGCCTGGGTATAATGGAGAAATTCTGTTTTCCCGCCTGACTGTGTGATTTCCTCTTCATTCATGGGCGTCAGTGCAAAAAGGTAGGGATCCTTTAATCTTCCGTATAAGTACTTTTTATAGAGGATAGCAAAAGCCTCCGAAACATCAATCCCCAGTTTTTTTCTAATGCTGTCCGGCAAGCAGCCCATGGACACGTTCTCATAATAAGTCGCCAAGCCCTCATAAAACCATAATTGAGGTGCAATATGGAATGCAGCATTTTCTATCCTGGAATCGCAGAAAGCATGGAAAAATCGATGTCCCATAAGCTCCCAGTCTCTTTTGACTTCCGGATTAAAGGTGGTTCCAAGGGTTTGTGAACTGGCTCCGCCCAATACATAAGAGTGATCCACTGCATCCTCCCGCAAAAGTACCAGGGAAAACTCCGGTAACGTATGATCAAACAGCTTCGCGTAGTAATCGTATAAAGCGTTGAGGCCCTGCTGGGTTTCATCAGAGAAGGACGTCTTACATCCAGGGTCAATGTAAACATTTATTTTACCGCTGCTATTTTGCAATTCAAACTTTTTGAAGGAGAGTGCGAAATTTTCTCTGTAAATTGACTTTCTATGATAAGTATTTGAGAGATGAAAGCTAAAACTTTATTAGTTTTCATCTCTTTTTACGATATTAAAAAATTAAATTTTTGTCAATAGGTTTT
>JAEZXR010000080.1 GCA_023419605.1 Bacillota bacterium
TTAAAGAGTACCAGTTAGTTTATTACCTCGACAAGGTGTCCGGGTGTGCCGTTATGCTGTCCGGATAATTCCGAAACACTGTCCGGATGTTGCCGGAATCAGTGTCCGGATGCAGCCGAAATATGCAGCGCGTTCGCAAACGGGTCCAGGGAAAACTTCTCCTGCACCAACGTCATTAACCCGTTGATCGATTTTCTCATATCGGTATACCCACAACAGAGGTATACAGGTTTGTCACTCCATCTCATCATAGAAACCTCAGTGTGCGACAGACTTTTTTCAGTAGTTCAGGATCTGTCTCAGCGGTAACTGTGACATGACAGCCGTTAATTTCTATCTCCAATACTTCTTTCGTGTGCTGAGCCTGTTCCGGTTTTAGCTGCATCCATCCACTCGGCACAATATTCTTGGGTTCTTCTGTTTGTGCAACCTCTGTGCAGGCCGCCTCCCGCAACTTCTTCTGCCAGTAAAAGTATATGTTTCTGCTGATCCCCTCCGCCTGACAGAAATCCTTAATGCTTTGTCCGCTGCCCAGTCGTGTTTGAATCACTTGTGCCCATTGTGACAACCGGTACTCAGCAGCAACTTTTTTTATATCCATACAATCACTCCACTTCGGGTTGAAAAAGTTTGCTTACTTTTTCAACCGTATTTATTGTGATTGTACTACCTTGGCAACTATTATACTATGTGATGGTGTACTTGACGCTTACATAAAATAAGTGCAAATGCTAACCATAAATATGGTTTAACACTTACACTTATATAGTACCAAAGCTTATTTTACAGACTTTTTTTCATAGTCTCCTCAAGGCCAGTTTAATTTATATCTTTTTGTTTGAGGTCGCACCAATAGCATGATTATTAGGCATATCTTTTATAATGCTCTCAAGAATATTACATATTGCCTCTGCATTTTTACTTATGTTTGTCTTTGAAAATATTGTAAAGTGATCTCCCTCCACTCTGTAGGTATAAAATGTCCCCTCAGTATTATCCGTCCAGGAAAACCTTGTATCATTTATATAATAGTTTTGTATCACAAAATCTCCAAACAGCATATGGATGTTTGCATGAGTTCTCTCATGACTATTGCCACTTGCATTGTAATGCTTATAATATTCATTATAGTATACCATTTCCTTGATAACATTTTCCTTCTGCAAATACCTTTTTATAGTATCGCTTGATAAATCAACTGCACTGCCTTCATTATACTTTTCAATAATACTTAATAACTCAGATACCATAGTCTCTTGTTCTAATTCTCTAAGTGTGCCTTTTTCCCATCTTGGTGCATCCAGCATAATAATATCCGATACCACCTTACCTCTTTTTTCCAATTCCAATGCAACATGAAACGCTAAATTTCCGCCTGCAGAATAACCCATCAGTATATACGGCTCTTCCTTTTGTATATTAATAATATCATCTACATAGTCAGATACGATATGCTTACTATTTTGCATAGTAAACATATAAACATCATAATCTTCCATGTACGTTACCAATTTACGATAAATAGATTCATATGCAATCCTTATCATATGGGGCGGAAACAACATAACTTTTGTTTTATTTGTCTTATTGCTATTTTCTAGCTGTATATAAGTTTTTTCCTTACTTTCTTCTGTCTTGGTATTGGATTTATATTGTGATTCAATAATACTGCTTATAGATTTCTTAAATAGTTCTGCTAACATTTCTATAGTTTTAATATTATACTCCTTACCGTTAAATATTAAATTAATTTGAATTCTTCCATTTTCCAAACTTCCCGAGATAAATAGTTTGAATGTAGGTAATGTTTCAGCACCAACTTCAGTACCTTTTGGCGATTTTGATAACTGAAATCCTTCATAATCAACACTATGAATATCTCCAATATAATTAAAAGCTACTTCAGGTTCAGTATTACAACTCTCTAATTGCTCTGTCAAATATTTAAGGCAGCTATACCCGTGGCCGCTATTAGGGGTATTTCCTAACACTCTTTCCAATGATTGTAACGAGTCTAAGGATAATATATCATTATGCTCCAATATTACTGGATAAACGCTGGTAAACCACCCAACAGTTCTGGTAATATTAATGTCCTTGAACATGTGATTTCTCCCGTGACTCTCATAAGCAATCATAGTCTTACTTGATTTGTTCCACTCATTTATTGCATTGGCAAATGCCAGTAAAAGAACCACATCAACTCCTTTAGCATACCCTTTTGCAACAAGATTGTTAATTCGGACGGTTTCTCCTTCACTAAGACTAAATATCAAATTTTTACTATCCATATTTTCTCTCTTGCTAATGTTATTATCCACCCGTAAGGGTTTTATAGGGATGTTACATATTGTATACCAGTGCTCTTTTTCATCTGTGTGGATTTCATTTTCTGCATATTCATATAGTCTATTTACCCATACTTTATAAGAATGTGTTTTACTGGGCATCTCATACTTACTATTGGTAATTTCAGCTTTGTATAAATTATTAAAATCTTCTAGGATTATTCTCCAGGAAACATTGTCAATTATTAAGTGGTTAATGACAATAAGTAGGTGATCTCCCTCCTTGGTCTTAAATAATCCCAGTTTTACTAATGGGCCATTATTTAAATCAATGGATGCCTGAATTTTATTACATTCATTTTCAATTAATTTATCCAAACCTTCTTCATCATGGAAATAAAAAGTTTTCAAATCAATAAAATTACTATCTACAATTGGCAAAACATGCTGCTTTAGCTGATCGTTATACACCTCGCAAATCGTCCTTAATGCATCATGATGATTAATAATTTCTACAAAAGCCTGTCGTATATACTCTTCTTTCAATCCGTCCTTATAATAGACCATTATTGATTGATTAAAATGATTCATATATTTAATATTTTCTTCATTGAAGAACATCTTTTGGATCGGTGAAAGTTTTACCTCTCCAACCACCAAGTCTTGAGGTATATTTAATTTATAATACTCTACCTTTTCAGACAGTTTATCAATTGTTTTAAACTTTATAATATCTTCTATTGTTAAGGCAAGTCCCTCCCTTTCCAATTCATAAATTATTTTTATTGCTTTTATTGAATCTCCTCCTAATTCAAAATAGTTATCATGAATGCCGACGCTTTTTACATTTAATACTTTAGCCCATACTTCAGCCATTTTTTCTTGAATCTTATTTTGGGGCGGTATGTATTCGTTTCCGGTAGGTATTAGTTCCTTTATTTCAAATAAGGCCTTAGTATTTATCTTACCGTTATTGGATAAAGGTATGCTTTCAATCTGGAAAAACAATTGAGGCACCATATATTCAGGAACTTGATTTAACAAATATTCTCTCAGCTCCTGCGTTACTAATTTATTTTTAGAAACTACATATGCACATAGATATTTGGACCCTTCTTTGTCCTCTTTTACAAGCACCACAGCAGAATCGATATCCTCATATTCCAGTAACTTCTTTTCGATCTCACCCAGTTCTATCCTGTAGCCTCTTATCTTTACTTGGTGGTCGATCCTTCCCAGGAATTCTATGTTCCCATCAGGCATCCACCTTGCCAGATCTCCCGTTCTATACATTTTCTCATCGGGACAAAACGGATTTTCTACAAACTTTTTATCGGTTAGTTCCGGTTTATTTAGATATCCTCTGGCTAAACCCACTCCGCCTATACATAATTCTCCAGGTACGCCAATGGGCTGCAGGCCGCTGTTTTCACCTATAACATACAAGTAAATGTTATCGATGGGTTTCCCTATCGGAATGGAACTACCGTATGGTTTTCTCACGCAATCGTAATAGCTTACATCAATTGTCGCTTCTGTCGGGCCATATAGATTGGCCAGAGCTACGTTTTTGAAAAGTCTAAAAAACGATTGTACCTGGTCAACCTGTAACGCTTCCCCACTGGTAAAAATCTGTTTTAGGCGTAAGCCATCCGTATTAATTCCTTTTTCCTCAATATAGTGTAAAAATGCACTAAACATAGATGGAACAAAATGCATTACTGTAACATCTTGTTTTCTCAGGTTATCTAAAATTTTACCCGGTTCCTTTTCCTCCTCCGGTCCAAGCAGGAAGACGCTGGCCCCATAAATCGACCACCAAAATAATTCCCATACGGATACGTCAAAAGTAAAGGTAGTTTTCTGCAAAATTACGTCATTGGTATCCAAAGGGTATTTCTTCTGCATCCATGTCAGCCTGTTTACCAGGGCATGATGTTCAATCATCGCCCCCTTGGGTTCTCCTGTCGAACCCGATGTATAGATTACATAGGCTAAATCTCTTGATGTAGTAACCTTTTCAAGGTTTCTTCCATCTCCTTTAAAAAAACCACTGTTTTTAATGTTAAGTACAGTTCCGGAAAAGCCGAAACTTACTACTTCTTCTGAGGTGATTAAGATGCTGGCTCTGCTATCCTCCAGCATATATTCTATTCTTTTCATAGGGTATTTGGGATCTATGGGTAAGTAAGCTCCCCCTGCTTTTACTATACCGAATATGCCCACCATCATATCGATAGAACGCTCCAACATAATGCCTACAATCGTATCCGCCCTCACTCCCTTTTCTCTCAATACTGCCGCCAGTTGGTTTGCTTTTTGGTTTAACTCCCTATAGGTTAGCTGCTGATCCCCAAACGCTACCGCTACATTGTCCGGTGTCCTTTCCACCTGCTCTTCAAACAGTTCGTGTATCGTCCTGTCTTTTGGGTATTCTACCTTTGTATTATTAAAGTCATATAATATCTGTTCCTTCTCATCTCTATTAAGCAAGCTCAAATCTGCAATCTTAAATTCCGGATTCTTTATTTGCTTTAAAAATTGCTCAATGATGGTACTGAACCTGCCACACATCAGCTGGATGTCTTCTTTACTAAACATTATTGCATTATAGTCTATAACAATAGTTATTGAACCGTCATTAAACCATTCGTTGACCTTTATAGATAGCGGAACGCTCTGATATCCGGCAAATAGCTCTATAAATTCCATTGAAGCATTATGTATCACAATATCATCAATGGAATAATTCAAATATGTAAAAATGACCTGATATAGGTTGTCAATTTTTTTCTGCGCTAATTGCAAGTCAACTGCTAAGAGGTCATAGGGATACCTTTGATGAGCAAAATCTCGTAACATTCTTCTATCTATATGTTTAAATAATTCAATTATATTCATCGAATCGTCAATATCATAACTAAATGGCAGAGTGCTTGCACACATACCCACAATCTGCTTTTCTATTGCACCTACCCTGTTTAATACTGGAACTCCAACTGTAAATTTTTTTGCTAAGTGTGCCTTATATATGTAAACTAATAAAGCACCAAGAAAAAATGTATTATATGATATTTTTGTTTCCTGACACAATTCTTTAATCTTAGACGATACATTTGGGGGCACAGCGTAAGCGTACCTTTTTGCTTTACAAGAATCATTTAATTTAAATTGATAAATTTGTTCCGGAATTTCATTAAACCTTTCTATCCAATACGCATGGTCTTTATCGAATCTGTTGGATAATAAGTATTCTTTCTCATACTCTATATAATCCAAATAAGTATATTCTGGTTCTTCACCAATATTTTCACGCTCAATTAATTCATTATATGTTTTTGAAATTTGCCTTGCAAAAATATTACAACACCAGCCATCAGCTATTATATGATGGTACTTAAAGTAGCAATAAGTATATTCGTCATTCAAATTAATAATAGAAACATCATACAATTTGCTGTTTAAATTAACAAATCCTTCTTGGAAATTTTTCTCTGCCCAATGAAGTAGATCGTTCTCATTATAAAAATACTGCCTTATGAAGTTTTCATATTCATAATCTGCAACATGTTGCTTTATTTCTCCCTCTACTTTGTTAAATCTAAGCCTCATACCCGCATGTTTTTCTATTAAAACATTTATTGCTTTTTCCAGTAAATCCAAATCTAGTAGCCTATTAATTTTAAGTAAGCCTCCGCAATTCCACATCTGTGTCTGTTCGATCAGTGCTTGCGTGTACCAAACTCTTTTTTGTGGATGTGTTAATTCAAAGTGCTTCGTAGTCATATTTACCCCCTCATATTTTCGAACAACTCTGCAAACGTATTAATATGATTTAAATGCTAAAACTGCGTTATGTCCTCCAAATCCAAACGACTGAGATATAGCCGCCTCGATCGGATATTTCTTCACCTCGGTCACAAAATTAAGATCTCTTATTGGTTCATTTAAATTTTTACATATATGAGTTGTATTGTTAACAATCGACATAACAGTTACAAGTGCTTCGATTGCGCCACTGGCTCCAATTGTATGCCCTGTTAAAGATTTTGTCGAATTTATTAAAACTTCTCTTCCAAAAATCTCTTCAATAATTTTTGTTTCAATTTCATCATTAACATGCGTACCTGTTCCGTGAGCATTTATATAGTTAACGTCCCCCGGCTTAAGGTTTGCTCCATCCAGGCAATCATAAAGCATCGTCTTTATATTTATCCCATTTTCCTCAATAGCCATTGTACTATAGGCGTCACTTGATTCCGAATAATTTACTATCTCTGCAAGTATGGGAACTTCCCTATTTAAGGCATGTCCCAATTCCTCCAAAATTAAAACTGCAGCACCACCTTCGCTGAAAAGAAATCCAGAACGCTTGTTGTCAAAGGGACAGTTTATGTTAAAAATATTGTCTCCTGTTGAAAGTGCTCCTATCTTATCAAATGCATAAAACATACCCCCAAACTCGTCGAACATATACTCTGTTCCTCCAGATATAGCCATATCTACCTGGCCACTCTTTATTGCCTTATATGCATTTCCTATGGCAACTGTGCCCGATGCACAGGATGAACAATATGTATTATTGGGTCCCGTAATGCCAAACTTTATTCCAATATTGGATGAGCAAGCGTTAGGCATATACTTTGCAACCGTAAGGGGACTAAACCTTTTAGGAATACAAAAGTTTTCCTCTAGTTTATCTAAGACAAATCTTAGAGACTCTGAAATTTCATGATCCATTTGATTTATACTTTTTATTAGACTTGCCAGTATAATATTTGAATGCGATAAGAAAGCAGTATTTAATCCCCCAACACCTGTACCCATAAAAACCCCGGCCTGTGTTGGGTCTATCCCTTGAATTGAATATGTATTTCTTTTAGTATCCTTACGATGATATGTGAGCTTTGCTGAGCTTAAAGCCTGAATAGCAGAGCATATTACTAATAGACTTGTCATATCCAGTGTCTTTTGCTCTATGTTTGTAAAGCCATATTGAGAATAATCCACCTCTTTAAGTGGGGACCAAAATTTAGATTTTAAGTTCAATGAATCCTTCCAGCAATCTGAAACAGGGCAAATATTTGTTTTTCCCAAAAGACAGTTGTTCCAAAACTCTTCAACATTTGTACCAACTGAACATATAATACCCAATCCTGTTACAACTACTCGTCTATTCATAGCGTATTAACCTCACCTAATCTTCGAATAAATGCTTTCAATTAACTATATAAGCTTTGCAATATACTTAACTACTTCACCTATAGTTGATAGTGCCATTACATCGTCTTCAGAAATTTCTCTGTTAAACTCATCTTCCAATTCAAGTATTAGGGTCATTTGATCAATAGAATTAGTTCCTAAGTCTGATTCAAATTCCGAATCCATGGATATTGCTTCCTCTGGAACTTGCAAAACATCTTTTACTACTTTTTTAACGCGTTCAAATATATCATTACACTCTTTGTTGCTTTCAATAATCATATTTCTTTCCCTCCATTTGTATTTTAAAAATAAAACTATTATTTATAGGTCTTTATTGTTGTATTTTCCACTATATACTCTTTTGTAAGCTTTATATCCGGCTTTTTAACATTAAACTGAATATAATGGAACTCGCTTTGCTTTTCAAACTGATATGTAATACCTATTTCGCTTCCTTCTTTGTAGTACATATTTGCTTTTATTTTAGGGATAATAGCTAAAGCCATCTCTGCAAACTCATCTTTACTAATTTCATTTTCATAATTAATCTTTATGTAAGCTATGTCATACCTATCCAAGTCTTCCATCGATTTAAGCTTTTGATTTGCATTTATACAAACACTTACGGAACACATTAAACTTTCAAATTTAAAATTTATTTCTTTCAACAAATTATGTATTTCCTTATTTAGTTTGTCCTTGAGTATTTCTTCCTCTTTATTGTCCGAAAAAATATCATCATAATAAACTATATTGGTATACTTTTCTTTATTATTATTCATTACTACTGTTCCATAGGATTTATCTTTAAAATTATAAGAAATTTTCCCTATTGAATAGTTCTCCGGATATTTCAGCTTAACATATCTTTGAATAGGATACCTTGCCGTTAACTTTACAATGGGATTACCAAATATTGAGGTATATACGTATCCTATTCCTACTAAAAATAAACTTGCTACTACTATCAATATAATCTTATATGACTTTCCTGTACCCAAAACACTCCTCCTCACTTCCATGTTAAAACTATATTTCAGTGGAGAGATGTATCTCCCCACTGAAATATTTTAAAAAATGCGATTTATGTTTATGGCTTTCTGCCTTTCCCACCCGCATACGTCATAAACGCCGACTGATTCTTAGGAGTTAAGAGTGTCGGGCTAAATTCCAAGGTATAACTACCAAACAAACCTGGGATATAGATAAAAGAATGTGCTATCAAACCACGCTCAACTTCCGATATATCCCATGGCTTGTCATCCCCCCAAGAATACTCGGTTATCTTTACACTATTCCACTCATAGCAATACTCCAAAAACCCATCGCATCTGGCGGAAGTTACTTCATCCGGAGAATAAAAATCGCTATCGTTTGCATTGTCCGCACCAAGCGGACTAGTTAGAGAATACGGCAACTTATACTCTGCTAATTTTTTTCCAGTAGATACAATTTCATCTCTATCAGAAGTACTCATTCCACTCATATAATAATAACCCTGGAAGTTATTATTAGCTTTAGGATAATTCATAAACCCTTTAAAGTCATCCTTGCCTGTGGTCTGACCGGAGCCCCTTGCTTGATAGAAATTATCTCCGTTGCTATCTATAGAAACACCTGCATGCCAACCTCCTGTATACCATGCTAAGTCGACTCCATCCCTAAACGCAGCATATCCTTTATAATCAGCAGCATATGTGTATACGCAAAAAGAAAAACTTAAAATGCCCGCCAAAGCGAGGGTTAAAATCTTATTTATTCTCATTGCAAAACCTCCTTCTTATTTGTAATCATCCCATTTGGGATTTCTTTTAAGATCACTCTCTTGAACCTTGTTAAGCGCTGATATTGCCTTTTCTTTATAATTTTCATCATTGCAATTTTCTATCAAATCTTTTAGTGAAGATTCAAACTCTTTCATTGGTCTTATGGACACGCACTCTAAAGCAGCTTCCAGGTTTTCTTTACTTTCATTAGCATTCAACATTTTGTTTATTGCAGTAAAGTTCATATTAACAAAGATTGCAACCAATTCATCTCCTATTACATCTCTGTTATCCATAAGACTTCTAACTGATTTTGCATTCTTTATTTTGCCGAAAGACCACATAATGCTATTAGCAGTATCAGCATCCAATTGACCCGCTTTATCAAAAGCATGTAGTACATTATTTACGCTTTCCACTACCTGGTCTGAATCATCATCTATATCATCCATTACCTCTAATGCCCTGAATAATAACGATTTAGAATGAGCCAAAGGCGACTTTACGATAGTCTCGGCTTGGGTAAATGTCGACTTTTTATCTAACTTTTCAAGTTTACTAAGTACGTGTCCTTTCAAATCATCTGAGTAATCCTTTGAATCTAATATGGACAA
The DNA here is from genome assembly GCA_023419605.1 of Bacillota bacterium. GTDB lineage: Bacteria > Bacillota > Clostridia > Acetivibrionales > JAEZXR01 > JAEZXR01. The sequence goes on from JAEZXR010000080.1 coordinate 9,874, forward strand.
TAGCATTGGAGCGTCCGATTTTTCATAACTTTCGATGCAATAGAGTGCTTTGATCTGTAATGAGGTATCAACTTTTTTATCTTTAATCAGCTCACGCAACTGTGTATCGTATTTTTTTTCATCACTTGCAAAAGCCTTCATATCTTGTTTTGCGTATTTTTTGTAGGTATTTATCACATCCAACAGATAATATTTAAAATTATTGGAATAATCCTTATTATTCAGCATACTAATTGCATCATTCACAGATAAATCCTTAACAATCTTTTTCGAATGTGTAGCAAATGGTACTAATGCAGTATAATCGTCAGTTTCTTCAGAAACTTCTGCTATAGCAGTTAATAGTTGATTTGTAGTTAGGTTATCTATATACGTATTGAATTCTTCTTCTTTTTTGAATTGCAATAATTTTTTATAATGCTCTTTTTGCTTTATTTTTTCTAATTTGGGTAAAATGTTGGAGTTTCCAGTCAAATTTTGAGCATCCGTTCCAGCGTTGACCATTATACCGCCTATTGACACGAGTAACATAGCAACGCACAAAGCGGATAAAAAAAGTTTTTTCATAAAATCACCATCCAAATTATTTTTTAAGTTAATTTTTAAACAAGAATTTGCACTTAGAACATACTTTCATACACACTATTAAATAGTCACAACATTTTGAAAGTCAAACGACTCGTTGTGGTAAGAAAACGTTAATAAGTACATATTTTGATAGTAAGGTAATAAGCTTCAAGACCTTTTCACTACTATTATCTCACCTCCTCCTTACACGTATTGCTAAATTGCTTGCAATTCACACAAAAGAAGTATACTAAGGCCATGGCATTCTCTTGGGGAATTACATTTATAGGAGGAAAGGTTCGACAGTTCTATTGCAGAACCTTTCCAGACCTTTTCACACACTTAAACCTGTTTATAAAACTTAAGTACTCCATGTATTTAAAAGATTAATAATTTCTTAGTCCTTATTTAAAAAGCATTTTAAATTTTGATTTCAAGCTATCAAACTCATCCTCCAGCACCCTTTTATAGTAAAATTTACATTTTCTACATTTTAACATATAATGTAATAAATATCAATGTTTTCAAATTTTTTAATGTAAATTTTTGTTATTTAAAGTAATTTCAGTGAAAGCATCCATGGCAGATACATTTTTCGCCATATCTTAGTTCATCCGTAATTGTGAGTAGCTTTAGCCCCAGGAAAGACAGAGTTTAAAACTTTAACTCCTGGTAAAGGCAGCTTTGCCCTACCATCATACATCGTATATATACATCTGATGGACGAAATTTATACACCTCCTCTCGAATATGGATATCGAAGGATGACAAACATATTAAACAGAGATTATCATGTAGGTTTCAACCAGATAAGACATGCAGTATATGCACCAAGTAAAAACACATAACTTTTATCTGGATTCCAACCTTAGCAAATGCCTTAAGAAAATTCTTTTAATAATCCATAGCATTATGAAAGGCAGTGAGCATTCACGCTCACTGCCCTGTCAATGGTGGCTATAGAGTATCACTTTTTATTCGCTTTCACCCATGCATCCAGCTGTGCCTGCTTCTCAACAATAATTTTGTCAATGCCAGCCTGTTTCAGTTTCCCCATGTATTGCGGAATTACCTTCTCAGGATCCAATTCGCCGCTGTTGATGGCACCTTGGAATTGAGCATTTAAATGGAAAATGTATAGAAATGCAAGGAAAAATCAAAGGAGAGTTCTACCGCCGATTCATGGCATAGAGAAAAGCAGCGCGCATGAATGCGCACTGCTTTTCTCTATGGTGAAGACAAGGGAAGTTCTTCGATAACTGCCGCTTACCGTATCCTGTTATCAGTTACCGTAAAAGAGTAAGAATTCGCTTGTACAACACCGTGAGCTCTTTGTATTCAAAGGTTTCAAACCCCGTAGACCTGAAGGAATTGATATATTTCGGTAAAGTCATTATAAAAGTTTCCTTTTTACTCCTTTGGCTTACGATACCCTCTATTTCCTGTTCATACTTGTTTGTAGCAAAAATACTTATATCCGGTTTTAAAATCCTTTCCACCTGCCGCACATAATCCGTATTTCCTTCACTAATTTCCAAACCCAAAAGCAGGAGATCACAATCGTAAACCTTATAAATTCTTTCCAGATTATTTTTTAAACTCTCCGGCCTTTCATCGTTATGTACTGCCATAGAATGTAACCCTCGTAATGCGGCTCCCTCCTGTCCGCAAACGCCCACTGCATAATATCCCTCTTCCCTGAAACTCTGCTGAAAGGCTTCCAAAAGTTCCTGCATCCTTCCGCCTTCGTACCCATAGACCAGGATTAAAGGAACATCAATTCCTCTTTTAAGTAAACTCTTCCCCTTATCTCTTCCCATATTAGCCGTATCCCCGGCATGATTAACAGCACTTTTGCAGAGTTCTTGTTTTAGTTTTTCCAGCGGAATTCCCGGGTAATTTTCCATAATCCTGCACACTTCGGCAGTAATCATTGGAGCAGCAAAGCTGTTGCATAACGGGGTTATGGTTTCCTCTCCCGTCATTGCCGTTAATTTGTGTTCACAGCACCCGGTAACCTCAATCCCATCCAAAGGATCTCTATGGTATAGGTATTCACCTTCTTTTAATCTTACACTTTTACTGCTTTTGACACCAATGACCTTTGCCAGGGATGCGGGACAGGTATAGATATCCTTGTTGTTACATGCAGCCACAAGGATGATTCCTTTTTCAAAGGCAGTATTAACCACCTGTTCCAGCTCTCCAAAATCACGGTAATCCACCGTTCCCAGGCTCAAGCTTATTACCTGCACCTCTTTTTCCAAGCACCATCGAATCCCTTGCACAAGCTGGGCTGCCATCCCCTTGCCGCTGTGATCATTCAGTACTTTTACACTGCTGAACACACCGTCAGCATAATATTTCTTGATAATCGCTGCGCAAGTCGTTCCATGACTGGGTTCAAAAATATTATGGGTGCCTCTGTTCTCTACTTTAAGTTCAGGGGTAACCTCAATACTATAGGCAAGTTCACCGACAGGATAAACGGCTTCATTGACTCCATCGTCAATAACGGCTATGTTCACCATTTAACCCGCTTCCTTTTGTCTTTGCTGTAATTGCCCATTAATGGTTTCCATAATATGATTCAACGTGTCAAACCGCCCTCCTAAAACATCCTCTTCCGGAACCGCGATGCCGAATTCCTCCTCAACGGCATATAGCAAACAAATGAGCCCCCGGGCCTTTAGGTTAAACGGATGCGTCAGCAGGTTACCCTCCATGCAGTCCGGAAAGCGTCCTTGGATGTCAGCCAGGTCCATATCCAATTTCACTTTAAATATTTCCTTTAGTTTTGCGTTGATATCATATTCTGCGATAGAATATCCCATGGTCCTACCTCCCCTCATACTATTTTATTTTCCGAATAGGCTTCCAGTCTACCCAATAAGAAATTTGCCATATCGCAGGCATCCTTTGGATCCAGGACATTGTAAACAGGGGTTTTCAAGTGATTATACTGCTGCTTTTTTTCGTTGATAAATTTCCAGTCCGTCATAATATAGGATAATTGCTTTTCCACATTTGATAATTGCCAGTCTAAACCCACACTTCCCATATTATAGCAATCCACCGCGTACCCTAGCTTATATTTTGCGGAAGTTGACAGAAAGTCAAAATATTCCGGTGTACAAGTGTCGTATAACGTACCGAGTACCACAGCATCCGGAAGAACCGCCTGGGATACTTCATAGGCCAGTATCCCGAATTTATTGGTAAACTTCCGGTTAAAGGGCATCATACCGCCCGGTATGCCAATGAGAATAATATCCGGGTCCTCCTTAATTTCCAAATTCTTAACATAATGATTAAAAAGAACTACCTTTTCATGTTCAGGAACCGCAGGATGATACATAAATTCCGGGAAGGAATGAAAGCCCATCAGTTCGCAGTAATGCCGTGTGCCGATCTGGGAGACTTTATACTGCATTTTTTGAAAATTCTCCCGCAGTGCCAGTTGAATCTCAAATTTATTTGTGCGCTCCGCCAATCCCAATACGAATACCACCGGCACATTGATAGGATAGATCATTTCACTGGCAGGACGATGGATCTGCCCCCTCTTTTTACCCCAGTAGTGAAAGGTAGTTCCTTTACAGCGGCAAATATTCCGTATCTTCTCCTCCAGCCGGTCTTCCAGCTGAATGGTGTACAAGATGTTTTTGGAGCCTTCCGCGGCCTTGATCATCCTGGGATAGAGAAGTGCCTCCTGATCGATATCGTTACAGGCATCCGTAAACAGAATCGTATCGCTTTGCTCCAGAGCTTTATCAAAATCACTTTCCACCATCATGCCAATATCACTGCCCTGGTCGGCGCAGCCTGCATCCTTCCCTGTAAATCCCCATCCTTTTGGAGACACTAGGCTGGAGATATCATAATCCTGTAAAAGATTGCTGTGGCGTATCAGGGGACACGCTTCCATATCAAACGGGAAAACTGCGGTTTTACTTTTCATATAACCCTCCTCCTTTTCATTCGCCAATCGGTGTAAGGAATTCTTCTTCTTCAAAGGGATGCCCCAGCTCCTTTAAGGTACAGTAATCCTTCATCCGTTCTTCCACTGCAAGCCAAACGTTTTTACAGCGTTCCGACTTCATTTCTGCTGAAAACTCTTTTGTAGTATCCACAGATGCGGCACAGAGGGTACAAAAGCGTATCGCCCAACAATTTTTACATTTTTCCTCACTGATTTGCCCGATATTTAAAATTCTCCGCACCTTTTGCATGTCAAACCCCGTGTCTACATGCCCGATCCGCATCAGGTCGGAGGTTTCACTAACCCGCTCACAGGGGTATAAATCCCCGTCCGCATTGATAAAAAGGCGCTGTACACCGGGTACGCAAGGTCCTCCGTGATGGTATTTTTCCGGGAGGCCATCTGTCGGTTTCAGCTGTTCTGCCAACCTCGATAGCGCATCATATTCCTGCAGCATTATTTTAGAGGACTCCCGGGTTTTAATTTTCCTTATCTTGCAGTAGTACACTTTGAACAGCTCGTATTGCTCCTGTATCAGAAAGTCTTCGGCTATACCGGTATCCAGCTTACTGTAATTTTCCGAATACTGGGATGTACTCAATGACGCATTTCTTACGGTTTCGTAATGGTTAAAAAATTTGTTAATACAGCTAAAATCACATTTTGTATCAATTACGGCATTTATATGAACCTTCTTGAAATATTCCGGATAATTGGTTTGAATAAAGCGCACATTCTTCATAATTTCATCAAAGGTCCCTTTGTTGTTAAAAGCAAATCTCCGATGCGCATCATGAATTTCCTTCGGTCCATCCAGGCTGATGGTCAGAGAAACATCCTGTTCCGCCAAATAGCTGACAATTCCATCATTTATAATCGACCCGTTCGTTGTTACACTAAACCGGATCTTTTTACCCTCTGCCTTCTTTTTGGCATATTCTATACACTGCCGTATCAGATCAAATTCAAGAAAGGGTTCTCCTCCATAAAATCCGATGAAAACCTCTTTACAATCCCTCGAGTGCTCAACAAGAAAATCAACGCCTTTTGTGAGGGTCTCCATTTGCATTTTTTTGTTTGTATGCCCCCGGTTCTCATACCCTCCCGAATAAACGCAATACTCACAGCGGAAGTTACATTGCTGCGTTACTTGAAAGGTCAGCATCTTCACTTTATTTTCCAAGTAAAAGGAAAGCAATTCATCTGCAGGATGGATAATCTCCCGGACTCTGTTGGAAGACAGAAAACCCGCTTCCGTCATTTTTTCTATAAAATCACCTTCATCCTTTTTTATACCGCTCTTTAAAAAGGTATTCAAGGCTTGAAACTGAGAGGGCTTGAGGCTTATGATTGTGTTTTTGTTTACATCATACATATAACATTGTCCGCTGTTCGTAAATAATTTTACAAGCGGCCGCTGGATTTCCATATAAAACCACCCTTTTTCCATCGTGATAAGGAATAGTATAAACCGGAGGATGAAGCATTTTCACTCCTCCGGTTTACCTGGTTCCGATTCAAAGAACCGTTATGCTTTACGGCTTGCATAAACTGCAGTATATACACTACTATTTGTACTCATATGCGGCGAAGAATAATTGGAGACGGATGTAGCAGCATCCGTACAAGAGCAAGAGCAATCGCATTTTGCTACACCCGAGCACGCACAAGTGTATGACTCAATGGTTTCAACCATTTGGTGCATTTTCTTTCCCAATTTTTTCATTTGTTTCACCCCCTCTACACTTTTCCATATTATATATTAAATTCCCTTTCTTTCCCTCGAGGACTGAAATCAGGAAATTAATACCGATCCCGCATTCCTGCTTCTTTCTTGGTATCCGTGAACCATCTCACGGTAAAATTTATTTCTCTCTGCCAATTCCTGCGGAGTTCCCATATCCAATACACTTCCGTTATCCATTATGATAATTTTATCTACGCTTTCCAATAATTCCGGCTTGTGGGTAATGACAAAAACAGTGCGCCCCTTAAACCCTTTCTGTAATCTCTTATTAATCCATCCTTCGGTCTCCACGTCGTAATTGGAAGTAGCCTCATCCAGCACCAGTATTTTTGAATCCCTGGCAAAAGCTCTCGCCATCGCTATTTTCTGCCGTTCTCCTCCGGAAAGTCCCGCTCCTCGGTCTCCTACAATACTTTCAAATCCCTGCATCATTCCATCGATAAATTTGCGGGCTCCACTTTCTCCGGCCGCAGCAAGCACTTTTTCCATATGTTTTTTAGCGTAAGGCACAATATTTTCTTTTATGCTCGTATTAAACAGGTAGATATCCTGGCTTACAACGGATATAAGCTGCCTGTAATCCCTGAGTTTTAAGGAATTGATGTCGATGCCGTCAAGCAAAATCCTGCCGGTGTCCGGCTTATAAATCCGGAGTATAAGGTTTGCAACCGTAGTTTTCCCTGAACCGTTTGTACCGATAATCGCTACTTTCTCTCCTGCTGCAACTTCAAAACTTATATCCTTTACTACCGGTTCATCTTTTTTATAGGAGAATGTTACATGTTCAAACCGGATATTCCCCCGGGCCTGTTCGGCGTGTACACTCTTCAAATCCTTCTGCTTATAATCTTCACTCTCCATATCCATAAACCCGAAAAATCTTTTGGCAGAAGGTAAAACATCCGAAAAGCTGTATCCGATATTTAAAATGGCTGAGATGGGTGCAGTAACGTAGGAGCTATAGGATATAAACGCAAACAATCCCCCCACCGTAAACACGTTATGGAATACCAGATAGGCCCCAAACAAATACAGCATAACTACAATACATTGAAAAATTACATTTTCCGAAGCCTCATTGATCTTATTTAAAAACTCCATTTTTATATTAATTTTTATAAGAGCTTTTTGCTTTTTTATAAATTCCCCAAGCTTTATCCGATCGAGCCCCAATAATTTTATTTCCTTAATGCCTCCGAGGGTATCGCCATACCAGGCGGAATACTCTTCGTTGCATTCCATATAGGTTTCAAATAATTTTTTCCTTTTTTTAGCAAGGTATTTGACCAGCGCATACCTTCCGGGTACCAGCAATACGACGGCAATGGTAAGCCGCCAGTCGATCAGCAAAAGACCTACTATCCCGCCTAAAACCCTAAAAACACTGGTTACAATGTAAAAGGTGCTCCGATCGGCAATCCGGGATATATTCCCTATATCCATGCCTAAATTACTCATGACCTCGGCATAGTTGGTGTTGTGAAAAAACTGCATCTTAAGCCGTAGCGTGTGCTTGAATGCCGCTTTGGTGAGATTGTAGGACAGCAAGGCATGAATATAAGAGCGGTATTTTGTTTCAACAATTCCGAATCCTTGATCCAGCATAATCAATAGCAGACTTGCAATGGAGTAGCGCAATACTTCGCGGAAGTTTCCTGCAAGCAGTCCATAATCCACCAAACGCTGGCTCATCAGCGGAACCAGCATGCTGATGCCGGAAGATACAATAATACAAAGCACCACAGCAATAATTTTCTTTGTATAGGGTTTAAATAATTCAATAATTCTTTTAATGATTTGCTTGTCCTCTTTTGCTACAGCCATGGGTATCCTCCCCAAATCAAACAACCAGCCCATATACCCTTTATCCCATTCTCATGAACCATACTTCCATTTTGGTAATAAGAGTAATGTGCTATCTAAGATATATAATATATCTCATTTATTCAATTTTCTACCATATTTTCATCATATCCGCCTGCAGAACTGCATATTTATCTGTGGACAAATGTGAATAAACGGCAAATCTTTAAAAATCGTCACACTTTGTTAATAATTTAACAATTTTATTAAAAAAATCCTCCTCCTTGCCACTTACTCACCGTGTAAAAATTTTTCCTTTTTCCCGAAGTTGTTTTTCCTTTTAGGCAAGACCGGATTTTACTGCAAAGACTGCCAGTTCAACCCGATATGTAAGATTTAGCTTTTTTAAGAGTGCGGTGATGGAATTTCTTACACTTCCCTCACTAAGGAATAATTTTTGTGCAATCTCCTTATTACTATTTCCACTTGCGATTTGCTGAATTAAGAAAATATCCCTGTCTGTCAATTTAAACTTAGCAATATAATCCTCCGGCTCGAATTGTCCGCTGCAATCAAGCTGCTTCTTTACCATGCCAAAGCTGTCCTGATGAAGCACCTTCAGCCCTCGCGCCGTACTTTTTATCGCCAGAACCAGGTCATCCAGATTAATGTCTTTCAGGACATAACCGTCGGCTCCGAACCGAATGGCCCTTGTAATCCTATGGCTATCACTAAAGGTAGTCAGCATGATTACTTTTATGTCCCCGTACTTTGATTTGATCTGCTGAAGGCCTTCTATACCATCGCACTCCGGCATTACGATATCCATCAGTACAACATCGGGATGATACTTCTCACATGAAGCAAAGGCTTCCTTCCCGTCTCCGGCGCAATCTACAACCTCTATTTCACTGTCTTGCTCCAGAGTAAACTTCAGACTTTCCCGGAAAATCAACTGGTCATCTACGATTAATACTTTAATCATCCTAAAACTCCTCCAATAAATACTTCAACATTCCTATCAAAACCATTTTCTTCATTGAACCGTATCGAATTGCTCGGTGTAATGCCTTACCTCGATACATCCAATACCTTCATATTAAGGTAGCCCTATATTTTCTCCAATCCGGCCGCCTTCGCCACAGCCTGCAAACCAATACCCCATATCAACAGAAATTACTACAAACGCAAAGAGTCTCCTCCTTGCATTTGTAGTAATAAATTCTCCGTCTATACGCACCTATTGAGCGATACCTTTTACTGTATCCCTACTTTTTACCGTGCTGCATGCTATTATATACAGACCCATAAAATGCAGATAAAAAATACCGGATATCTTTATATTACTGTAAATTATACAACACTTTATTGCAAATTGCATACATATTTTGTAATTATTTTCTTATATTTCCACAAGAACACAACAGATACGGGAACATTTCCATCAAAGAAAAACCACAAACCTGACGGGCATGGGATGCCATTGACAAAGGCAGCAGGTATTAATACCCACTGCCTTCGTCGATGCCGGAGGCGAAGCCCATCAAATTAAATTAGACAAAAAGGCTCTTACCGTACTCAAATGCTCTTACATTCTCGTCAATGGATTTTTGCGGTACATTTAACGTAATTACTTCTCTCCATGTATCTACCTTTATATCAAGGTATTTAGACAAAGTTCCCAGCAGAATTGTATTTGCGATTTGCTTTTTTCCTATTTTTATGGCCTCTGCAGACGCATTCACCTCATAAACCTCGAATTTTTCCTTCAATTCATTAATCGCATCGTCCGGATACATCTGTTTTTCCTGCTGCACCGAAGTTGGATACACCTTCTTTGTATTCAAAATTATAACGCCTTTATCCTTTACCATATGGCTCCACCGCAGGGCTTCCAGCGGCTCCAAGGCTACCAGGACATCGCCTTCCCCCACCGGAATATTGGGTGAATAGACCTTTTCCCCGATTCTCACATTTCCCCAAACCATTCCACCCCGTTGTGAAAGCCCGACAACATCATTACTTTTCATGTCATAGCCGTCCTTCAATGCCGCTTGTGCGATAATTCGGGTCATTAAAGTAAGTCCCTGTCCACCGACTCCTGCGAGCATTATATTGAAAATCACGATCCTCATTCCTCCTTCCGGGCCGTACTTGACTGTTTTATGGCATTTACAGGACAAACCTGCGCGCAGATGCTGCATCCTACACACATGTCCTTATCTATGGAGGATTTAAGTTTTTCGATTCCTTCATATTTCTTCATGCATAAGGGTGGGCAATTGGTCCGGATACAAGTTCTGCAGCCGATGCATATTGCAGGGTCTACGTAGAAATGAGGTTTTTCAATCTTATACTTCAACGCACAAGGGCCCTTGGCAATCACGATGGATACCCCGTTATATTCCATCTCCTTTTTTATCGCCTGCTGCGTCGCCTTATATTCGAATTGATCTACCTCAATCACTCGATCAAACCCTATTGTCTGCAAAAGGCTTTTTATGTCAACCTTCATGTCATCCGCCGGATTAAATGCACCGGAGCTTGCATTGTGCTGACCTCCCGTCATGGCAGTGGTTCTATTATCTAAAATAATGATGGTAATATTTTCATTTTCACCTTTTTGGTGAAGGAGATTAATAAAGCCGGGTATGCCGGAGTGAAAGAAGGTTCCGTCTCCAATGACCGATACGATGGGCTCTCCTTCCGCACAATGCGTCATTGCTTTTCTTATGCCCTTGATTATACCCAAACTTGCCCCCATACTAATGATGGAATCCGACTGTTCAAACGGCGGAAGGAACGCCATGGAGTAGCAGCCGATATCCCCAATCACAATGTTAACTTTTGACTTTTTCAATATGTCAAAAATAGGCCGGTGAGGACATCCGGCACAAAAGAGAGGAAGTCTGGGTACGCTTTCCGGAGCTTTTACAGTACCGGCCCCGGCATTTTTTATCACTCCGGCCTGCATGAGTCCCTGTTCAATGTCCTGGAAGTTCAATTCTCCTGTGAAGCTAAAGTACTTCTTTCCTTCACATTCAATTCCCATTTGTTTTAATTCATTTTCAATAAAGGGTGTCATTTCTTCCAGAACAATAACTCGCTTAAAATCCTTTACTATTTCCTTTGCTTTTCTTTCCGATATCGGGTAAATGATTCCCAGCTTCCATATGCTTGCATGTAAATCAAGCTCTTTCAGGTTATTGTACAGCAGGCCTGAGGTAATGATCAAAGTATCAGAGCCTTGTTTACATTCTAAAATATTCAAATCGGTATCATAGGCATACTCTTCGAGTTTTTCCAGTCTTTCTCGCAGGAAGTATTGCGCTTTTCTCGAACCGGGTGGAATCATACAATACTTTTCTCTGTCTTTAATGAAGCCTTTGCACTGCACCTCTGCCCTTTCGTCGAATGCTACGGCACTTCTGCTGTGACACAATCTGCTTGTAATCCGCAGCATCATGGGTGTAGAAAACATTTCACTGACTTCCAGCGCCCTTTTTGTAAAATCCTTTGCCTCTTGTCCATCCGCCGGGTCTAAAATTCCCATGCTTGCAAATTTACCAAGGACCCTGTTGTCCTGCTCGTTTTGTGAACTCGCAAGTCCCGGATCATCCCCCGTGACCAACAGGAATCCACCGTTTGTCGGTGTTTGTGTAAATGTCATAAGAGGGTCTGCTGCAATGTTTACACCTACGTGTTTCATCGCAACCATCGATCGGACGCCAAAAAACGAGCCCCCGACAGCTACTTCTAAAGCCACCTTTTCATTTGTAGAGAACTCTGAATATATTTCCTTATATTGTTTTGCTGCTTCTAAGATTTCAACAGTTGGAGATCCCGGGTAGCTTGAGGCAATAACACCACCCGCCTCATAAAATCCTCTGGCAATGGCTTCATTGCCGGTTAGGGCTCCTTTTTCATTTACAACTTCTTCCATCCTATTCCTCCCAACCATAGGTCGGTCACTGTAAACTTAGTGATTTCCAGCCAGGCAACGAGGCAAGGACAAGCCGACTTGCCTGGCTGGATAAAATCACCTTTACAGTGTCCAATCCATATCGAACTATACAAGATTATCTATATTGCAATGGGGATAAAAAAATAACCACAATTGCGTATAGCCTACCGATGATCACGCCCCCGGAGAAGGTATATCCTATTCTCACAGGATCAATCCGGCTGCTATTGCTTTTGGCTTGGCATACGGGCCGTTCGAAATCGTCCTCTCGTTCCGTTCAATCTATGTCGATTTTTACTTATCCTGAATTCTTAAATCTTTTATTAAAGCTTCTAATTTTTACTCGCCGGTCTTGTTTCTTTACTCTCAGAAAAACGTACCTTATGCAGGCAGCAGGAAAATATCGTCCACTACCCATTAAAAAAATCCTATCGATCCCATCCAAATACTTCATTCGCCACTCCGACCCTTAGATTCCGGATATTAATTATTGAACATTCCGCCCCAGATCCCCTGATTTCAAAGGGTTTTTGAAGATGATAACATGAATATTTACACAGCACACATAAATAGGTAAGATTTGGTTATAGAAGATACAAAAATATTCAAATTACAGCCTCGCATTTTGATGATGCCCAAACAACAATGCAAACAAAATACACCTATAGGATTGGAGGAATTTAATTGAAGGAAATTCAATATGAAACAAGCCCAAGAATTTTGAAACAGAAATTGCTTGATAGAATCCGAACAAGAATTATCGTAAAGCATGAATGGCAATTGTACTTATTCATATTGCCGGCGGTTATTTATTTTGCAATATTCAGCTATGCTCCAATGTACGGTATTGTTATCGCTTTTAAGAGGTACAGCATCTCCCGGGGAATTTTCGAAAGTCCCTGGGTTGGCCTTTTATATTTTGAAAAGTTCATTGATTCACCGATGTTTTGGACGCTAATGAAAAACACCATTTATCTGAGCTTTTATCAGCTTCTGGTGTTTTTCCCCTTTCCGCTGGTCTTCGCACTGATGTTGAATCAAACCAATGGGAAGCGGATAAAAAAGTTTGCCCAGACCGTCACCTATGCACCGCATTTTATCTCTATCGTCGTAATGGTGGGCATGCTGTTCCTGTTTTTGTCTCCTTCCTCCGGCGTAGTCAATGTTATCCTCAATAAATTGGGAATAGAAAGCATCAACTTCATGGGAAGCGACCGCTGGTTCAGCCATCTCTTCGTATACTCGCAAGTATGGCAGCATACAGGTTATCAAGCAATTATATTCTTAGCTGCACTTACGGCTATTGATTTAAGTCTATACGAGGCTGCTACCATTGATGGTGCCACCAAACTGCAAAAAATCTTCTATATTGATTTGCCTTCCATTCTGCCTACGGTGGTCACCTTGCTCCTCCTCCAGGTAGGAAGAATGCTGAACGTCGATACGCAGAAAGCACTGCTGATGCAAACCGCGACCAATATGGACGCCTCTGAAATCATCGGTACCTATGTCTATCGAATCGGGCTTGTGGATTCGCAGTTCAGTTACTCTACCGCCATCAATCTTTTCCAGACGGTAATTAACCTGGTGCTGTTGATCGTGGTAAACGCTATCAGTAAAAAATTGGCAGATGAAAGTTTATGGTAGGGGGTGGGATATATGAGTCGAAAGATCGCAGAAACAAAGCAGGATATACTTTTTAACGTAATTTCCTATACCGCTATCGGCTTAGGCTGTTTAGTGGTACTTTACCCCTTATATTTTATCGTTATTGCCTCCATCAGTGATCCGCAATATGTATTAAGCGGGCAGGTGATCCTTTTTCCCAAGGGTCTCACGCTTGCAGGCTATAAGAGGATTGTCAACTATGCGCCCTTGTGGGTCGGGTATAGAAACTCCCTCTATTATGCCGTTGTGGGCTCCTTTATAAGCTCCGCCCTGACCCTTTTTGCCGCTTATCCCCTGTCAAGAAGCGATTTCTCCGGAAGAAGAGCCTTTTCCATCTTCCTGTTGATCACCATGTTTTTTCAGGGGGGGCTCATCCCCTTATATATCGTCGTCAATGCCCTGCATTTGCGGAATACCTTCTGGGTCCTGCTCCTTGTAAACGGCATCCAGGTTATGAATTTGTTTATTGCCAGCTCTTATTTTAAATCCACCAATATCGACGAGATGTTTGAAGCCTCCCAGATTGACGGCTGTACGCATTTCGGCTACTTCTTCAAGATATTGCTGCCTATTTCCACCCCCATTATTGTAGTAATGTTTCTCTTCTATGGCGTATGGCAGTGGAACGACTTCTTCCGGGCCATGATCTACCTTGATAAGCAGCAGTACTACCCCATTCAGCTCATATTGAAGGAGTTGCTGGCCAGCAGCCAAGTAACCGGCGCACTTTTTGAAATGCTGTCGGCGGACAAGGAAGCCTTCGCTGAGATGCTGAAAGCGGGAGAATCCATGAAATACGGCATTATCATTATGGCAACCTTGCCGATGCTGGTTCTATACCTCATTTTGCAGGAATATTTCGTGAAAGGAATTACCATGGGCTCGGTAAAAGGCTAATTGCTCCCATTACTCAGGCACTACAGCTGCCCGGTTAACACTTGTGGTTATATCCCTCCAGGAGGGTTTATAGCATAGTAAATACAAATAAGGAGGTTTAAAAAATGCTAAAAGGAACGAAAATTGCCAAGACCCTTTCCCTGATGGTCGTCATGGCCCTGGTCTTCGAGGCTTCAGCAGGCTGCAGCAAATCCGACAGCCCTAAAACACCCGGTGCAGAGATAACGCCAAAGGCATCCGGCAGCACTCCCGCAGCAAAAACCACTGAACCGAAAGCCAATACCATGCCCATTGTAAAGGATAAGATTACATTGAATTTTGTGGGTATGAATATGAACACTACCCGCGTCGGACGTCATGACGAAACAGACATGATGAAAAAACTGGAACAGGACACCAATATAAAAATCGTTTGGGAAATGATTCCTCAAGCATCCTGGAAGGAAAAGAAGAACCTTATGATCGCAAGCAGACAGCTCCCGGATGCCTTTATGGGACCCTTAAGCTTAAATGCGGATGAAATACAAAAATTCGGTGCGGACGGTGTATTGATTCCCCTCGATAAGCTGCTTGCAGAATATGCACCCACCATCACCGGCGTCATGAAGGATTATCCCCTCTACGATACCTATACCCGGAGTCTTGACGGAAAGATATATGCCCTGGCCAGGATGGAAGACCTGGGATTTGACTCGCTCAGTACTTCCGTTATAAGAAAAGAGTGGCTGGATAAATTGGGACTGAAAATGCCGACGACCACCGAGGAATTCCGTAATGTTCTCAGGGAATTCAAGGCCAAGGACCCGGCGGGCAATGGAAAAACCATTCCCTTCAGCTTCCTGTATCAGGAAGGTCCCGACATCAACAGAGAGGTAAAACGCGAACACGAATGGATATTTGCTGCTTTCGGTGTTTATGACAACCCGAAGCATGTGGCTATCGATGATAATGGACAGATGGTCTTTACAGCAGACAAAGACCGCTACAAAGAAGCCGTTAAATATCTGAACAGCCTGTATTCCGAAGGTCTCATCGACAAAGAAGTATTTACACAGGACCGCACACTTTTGACGAACAAGGTTCGAAACCAATTGAACGTAGGTGTTTATACAGATTATAGAATGAAAGAATCCTTTGTTACCAAGGAGATTGAAGACAAGTTTGCCATCATGCCTCCGTTGAAAGGACCTCATGGAGACCAGAAATGGCTTAGAGCCACTACCGGACTTTCCGACGGCGCCTTTGCCATCACCAGCGCCTGCAAATACCCTGAAGCCGCCATTCGATGGGTAGACCATATTAATGAGCCGGAGCTTAACATCCAGATGTCCTATGGTATGTTTAAAGAGGAAGGCTATAACAAGAGCGAAGCGCTGGTCCCTTCCAAGGCCCAGCCTGGAAAATATGACGTGAATACGGGTTCACGGCCGAAGGAAGTCAATGCCAGTGATTGGCCCTTCAGTTCACCGATCGCAGTTTCCCCTACACTGACCTCAAAGAAGCTTATCGATAAATACCTGGCTGATAAGCCGAGCAATGTAGCAAAGAATGAGGCCTGCGATGTGTACAGACCGTATTTAACAAAAAACCCCTATAATTATCCATACCGGTTTACTGTCGATGAAATCGAGGAGCTCAGCCTGATCCAAACCGACCTGCTTAGCTATATCTTTAAAACTCAGGCCAAGTGGATCTCTGATGGCGGCATTGATGCTGAATGGGATAATTACCTGGCTCAATTGAAGAAGCTCAAAGTCGACAAATACCTGGAACTTTACAAGAAATCCTATGAAAGATCTTTAAAGAAGTAATAGAAAAGCCGGTTTCCGAAAGGTGCTTCGGAAGCCGGCTTTTTCTATTACGATTCGTACTTTTTCTTGTATTGTCCGGGTGTCAGATCTTCCACCTCCCTAAATTTGCGTATGAAGCTGGAGACGCTGTAATACCCTACCTGAATGGCAATATCATTGACACTGGTTTGGGTCTTTGTAAGCAGCTCCTTTGCCTTCTCCATTCGCAGCTTTGCAATATATTCGTAAATGGTATAATTGGTATTCTTTTTAAAATACTGGCTTAAGTAAGGGGGTGACATTTGAATGGAATCCGCCAGGCTCTGTAAGCCAAAATCCGGGTCTGTATAATTTTCTCGAATCGTATGAATAATCTGCTGGAGCAGTTTCAATTCATACGTTCCTTCACCAAAACTCAGATAAGCGGTTAAATCATTGATAATCACCGACATCGTATTCTCTATATCTTCAAAGGTATTTACTTCCGTTCCGTATATTTTTTCTATATAGGGCTTTTTAAGGAGCACAGACTGATTATTGGATAGGAGCACCTCTTTGTAGATCGTGTTTACAATATCATAGCAGAGGTTCTTGGTCCAGTGCAAGGTAAGGTTCTCAGACTTTATAAACAGCAAAATTTTATTGATGGCTGCCTCTGCTTCCAGTGCATTTTTCTTATGAATAGAGGCTTTCAAACCGTCGAAAAGCTCAAAGGGGTACTTCATTTTCATTTCGTCAATTTGCGAAAGTTCTGAAATACTTGTGATATACGACTTGGACAGCGTATAGTTATAATCCAGTACCTTTAAAGCCTCCTGATACGATTTATATATATCGAATATATCCTCAACATAACTGCCAATCCCTACCCTAGGGGTATCATCATATTCAGTTTTCAGGTGCTCCATAATTTTGTACGCATATTCCCTGCTGGTTTTTTCACAACCCGTGGGGCTTCCAAGAAAAATCACTACTTTTTTAGTGGCGATATCCTTTTTTATAAAATACTGTAGGACCCCTGAATCCGGCGGATTTTGCAAACTCCTCTCAACGCTTTTCACCTTGTTTTCGTACTCTGTTCTGCATACTTTCAGAAGGAGGATACAATACTGCTTTTGATTAAAATGCAGCCCTGCCAATTCACACGTTTCACGGATACGGTCGGTTTCTCTTGCCTGACCTGACAGAAAGCAGTCGAGCAAATATTGCTGGGCGATGCTGTTATTATTTTTAACGGTTTCCTGTAAGGTGCTATTCTCCTTGTTATACTGGAGGAATGCATATTCAAAATCTTCGATTTCATTCAGCCGATTTTTGACGGTATATTTTGTAGACAGGGTCTCTTCCATCCTCTTTCTCAGGTTTTTTATTGGGCGGTAATTGATTTTCATCAAGATGGATATGATCAACCCGCTAAGGAGGATGATAACCACCATTCCTATCATGTATACCGTCCGGATGTTATTGATTTTCTGGGAAAGCAAATCGTTCGGAACCAACTGAATTATATCCAGATTCGCTTTGCCTGATTTATAGGAATAAACTGAAAAACTCCTTTGATTTACTTTCAGCTTGCGCGTATCCTTTCCTTGCATCGAGCCGAGAGCCTTTTTCACTTCTGCAAGGCTCTCCATATTTTTGTCCTCCGAAAACGAAAACAATATTTTACTGCTCCCCGGATCTTTGATAAAAACATAAGTATCTTTGGTTATCATGGCAGGGCTGAGAATGTTTTGCAAAGAAATCTGGGGAATGAGATAGACTACAAAGGCATAGTGTCCTGCACCGTAAACAGGAATTTTACACAAGTACATCAAATTGTCCTGAAAGTTCATATTGATTTCCGATTTAGAAAAATAAAGGAGTGCAGTATTTTGGTTTGATGTCATGAATTTTGAAAAGCTCTCTTCAATATTCACGGCAGGAATAAAAATGCGGTTGAAATCCTTCAACTTATAGGAATAATTGACAGAGGAAATATAATCCGCATTATAGTGGTAGATGAAGATTTCATCCACGAAGGAATTGTTTTTGTATTTGGATATTTCATTTTTGATGTCAATAAAGTTATAGGGCTGTTCATCGATATTCGCCATTCGAAAAACAGTGTTTAACTCGATTTGCAGAGCAGTTTTTTGAAGCTGCTCCACCTGTAGGTCAAATTGTTCGACACTTTTTATAAAAGGAGTAGTTATATTCGCTTCTACTTCATTTCTCAAAGTATTTACAAAATTATATAGTACTAAAAAGGACATCACGAATAGCGGAATTAGCAGTGTGATAATATAGGATATGATAAAATTCGTAAAAACACTTGAACGTGCTTTACCCTTCGTCATTTGGTACTCACTGCTCCATTCTCAAAAGATGGTTGTCCTTCGGCTATTCTCCACTTCAGAAATCACGATTTTTACTCATTACCATTTTATACTATACTTGAAGAATAATCAATCTATTGAATCATTTTTCAAACCTTTTACACCTTGCAGCACCTCTTTTTTCCCGCCACACCCTGGGTGTGTCTTGAGCGTAAAGCCAGCTGCCACGAGAGCCCTTTTTACAGCACTTGCCACAGTAAAAGTGGAACAGCTGCCTCCGGTTTTCGTCTTTTTCCCAATTTCCATAAGCAGCTCGGGGCGCCATATTGAAGGATTTTTCTTGGGACCGTGCCCATCAAGAAACCAGACATCGCAGGATTTTTCCAAAGCTTCCACCATATCCAGTGCTTCTCCTATCCAAAGGTTCAGCTCAAGCGTTCCAAATGACTGCGTTATTTTCACTGAATGCCAGCCAGCCACGGTGATATCAATACTTCGATATGCTTCTACCAGTGTATCGATCCGATCCCCGACCCGGTCTCTAAATCCGTTTAGGATATGGAGCATTCTCTCTGGACTCATGGGATAGAGTTCCACCGAATTATATTCTATAGAAATATTTTTTAAACCGCTTTTCTCCATAAATTCCATTAGCGCAACGACCACGCGCCCAGCCCCAAAGCCTGTTTCACCAATTATAAAAGGGGCTTTTGCTTCTATCTCCATAGTCATCCGCTCAATCAGATTATTATTCCTAAAATAGATCTGCTGCGCTTCATCCAGCGCATTCACTACATCAAAATAACGATCATCAAACTGTTCATTTACAAGATACGATGGTATCAGCATATATCGCACTTTTCCTTTCAGCATATAGTAATTTTGAAGCCATGACTTTCCTTGCTGCGACACGAGTGCTGTACCTAACTTAGCGAAACAAAGGGACGGTCTATCGTTTCAGCATGCCCTATTAGGAAATTCCCGGCATCCGAAAAACTGCCTTTGAGCAACACCCTTCTTTTTATTATACCATAGAACCAAAACAGAAACAAAAGAACGTCCCCTTGGTCCATTTATTCTGACGGGGCACTGTCAGCTTACAGGACGGAAATAGATAGAAGTACGCTCCGGTTTATAGTATAATATCTATAGATCGGGATTTGGGAGGAGGTAATTTCCTTGCACAATGCGACAAAAGCCTTACTTGCGGATTCCTTAATAGCTATGCTTGAAAAAAAGACCCTGGAAAAAATAACTGTCAAGGATCTTGTTGAGGACTGCGGGCTGACACGGCAGACTTTCTATAACCATTTTTACGACATATATGCGCTTGTTGAATGGATTTATCTACGGGAGACTGAAAGGGCACTTGCAGGAAATAAGGATTACGATACATGGCAGCAGGGCTTTTATCAGCTCCTGATTTCCATACGCAAAAATAAGGAGCTTGTTCGAAATACCTATCGTTCTACTAACCGTGATTCCCTGGAAAGATATATGCATGCTGTGATTTATGACCAGATCCTTGCGGTAGTGGAACGGCAGGCCGCTGAAATGACTGTTGAGCAGAAGCACAAGAATTTTATTGCACGTTTTTATACGCTCGCTTTCATTGCACTCATTTTTGAATGGATACGGGATGGGATGAAGGAAAAGCCGGAGGATATAGTAGATCAAACCGCTGTATTAATAAAAGGCGATTTTGAAAAGGCACTAAAAAAATACGCAAAATAATGAGATTTTTACATAGCAGGGGCAGTGTAAAAAATGTTTACACTGCCCCTGCTATGTAAATTGTCTTACGAATCCCCGCGGCTTATACTTTAGTTACAAAGATTGTTTTACAGGGCTTCTATATAAAACAGCCTTTGTAATTCTATAAAAGGGGACGTTATTATGAATATTTACAGAACCATGTACCATGCCCCTAAGCCAGCGGGCATTGAGGAGAGAAAAGCCTATATCGTGGGCGGAGGTATTGCAGGACTTGCCACAGCGGTGTTTTTGATTGATGACGCACAGATGCCGGGAAAAAATATTACGATTTTGGAAAAGCATTCGGACATTGGTGGTTCCATGGATGGAACCAGAAACGAACATGGCTATCTTTGCCGGGGTGAGCGCGAACTGGAGCCGTACATGGAGTGCCTTTGGTACCTGTGCAGCAAAATACCCTCTCTGGAAAATCCAAGACGCACAGTACTGGACGATATCGTAGATTTTAATAAGGAGGAACCCATCCATTCCGAAGCCCGCGTCATGGTAAATAACGGCGAAATTTACAGTCGTGTGCACGATTACAAGCTGGATCCTAATGATCTTGCGACCCTGACCAAAATTATCGCTACGCCGGAGTCTGAACTCGAAGACCTATCCATTGAAGACTGCTTCGGCGAATCGTTTTTTGAAAGCAGTTTCTGGATTTGCTTCCACAGCTGCCTGGCCTTTAAACGCTACCACAGTATTATTGAGGCCAGACGCTACTGGCAGAGGTTCTCATTTGTCAACCGCCATGAGTATCTGGAGGGCATCATTCATACAAAATACAACGAGCGCGACGCCATCATCCGCCCCATTGAAAACTGGCTTCGAGATAAGGGCGTAAAGGTCGTCTACGGCTGCTCGGTTTATGATTTGGAGCTGGATGCTGCTTGCAATACGGTGCAGGCGATCCTCATGCGTCAGGGCGGTGTAGAAAAGTCCCTCTATGTGGGCAAGGAGGATTTGGTTTTTGTGACGAATGGCTCTATGAGTGAAAACAGCGCCTTCGGTGACAACAAGGCCGTTGCCCCAACAAATCGCGATACCTCTGATCTAGGTCTTTTTACCCTTTGGCAGAACCTCGCAAAAAAGGACGCTAAATTCGGGCGCCCGGAAAAGTTCATCAGCAACATTGACAAAACGAAATGGATCTCCTTCTTTCCCACCGTCAAAGGCTATCCGCAGTTTTTTGAAGAGATCGAAAAGATGTCCGGCAGCAAAGCAGGCACCGGTGGCTTGATCACATTCAAGGATTCCAACTGGGATATATCCTTTGAGCTGCATCACAAGCCTTTCTATCCCAATCAGTCCGACGATGAGGACCTCGGTTGGGGTTACGGCCTGTATGGCGAGAACATCGGCAATTATGTTAAAAAGCCCATGTGTGAATGCACCGGTGACGAGATACTGACAGAACTGCTCTATCATCTGGGGTTGCTGGACATGAAGGACGAACTCCTGGCCCATACCTATATGTCCACCTCTATGATGCCCTATATCACCAGCCAATTTATGCCCCGCAAGGTAAGCGACCGTCCGAAAAACGTGCCCGACGGATGCACCAATCTGGCATTTATCGGCCAGTATGTGGAGATCCCCGATGACGTTGTATTCACAGTTGA
Source organism: Bacillota bacterium (assembly GCA_023419605.1). Taxonomy (GTDB): domain Bacteria; phylum Bacillota; class Clostridia; order Acetivibrionales; family JAEZXR01; genus JAEZXR01. The sequence goes on from JAEZXR010000080.1 coordinate 31,993, forward strand.
AACCTCGGTCCGCACCGGACTCGAAGGTGTTTACAAACTTCTGGATTTAGACAAGGACATTCTAGAGGTATACCCATCCCGATACGATATCCGCTATATCGTTGAACGTATGAAGAAGTTTTCCGGAATCAAGGGCGCTGTCAAGGAAGAAGATCTGTCGCATATCGATCCACTGAAGCTGGATGAGCTGAAGAAAAAAATCCTGCACAAGGTCAACAGCATACCGCCTTATTATCACATGTACCTTGGCCGTGACCAGACCGTGCCATTGAAGGACTCCGTTCTGAGCCCCGAGGCGCCGAAGAGCAAATAAGTGGAACTGTCAACAGAACTAGATAATCTCCATGTGTTGTAATGTAATTTACTATATTTAAAGATTTCTTGCCGAACTTGTTCAGGTGCTTCGAAATTGGCATCCTGAACAAGTTCTCTCTTTTTTGTTCTTTAAAATGATTCCATTAAGGCATTATCATAAGGATTGCCTTTCCTGCTAACACTTGATATAGCTCCATGTGTACGTAGTAATGTCTGAAAGCTACCACTTGTTAACGGAGAGCCTTGATCTGTATGGACGATAAGGCCTTCTTTCGGATGTTCTCTGCCATGATGCGACGAAACGAAGGGATGGTTCTTCATTTATATTTTTGACCGGAGGTTTCTTCGCTTAAAACCAAACAATCCGATGCCTGTTAGCACAGCAACCAGACACAGCTGTCCCAATAGGGCCGGAGCTGACAGCTCTGCTATTGGTATGGTGTAGTGGGCATAGGCAAAGGGAGATATTTGCATCACCGACCAATTTACAATCTTTCCTTCCCATGCAAACTCGACGAGAGCGAAGACAGCCCAAAAGCCCCAGCTTACCCCATTGACAATTCCAGGCAGCAGCCCATACAGTAATGCTGCAATTCCTGCCATGATCCAAATGGCCGGTATTTTGGAAAGACACATCATCAGCACCTGTGGCAAAATGGTACCTACATCGCCCGCAGTGAATGCGTAAATTGATCCTGCGGCAAGTCCCAAAGCCAGCATTAAGGCACCGGAGCTTACAATTGCCATGATTAAGTGGCTTGTCATCCACCTTGTCCGGCTGACCGGCTTTGCAAGCACCATTTCTGCTTTGCTTTCCGTTTCTTCCTTGTATAACCGCAGCACGGCTGTCATGGCATATAACGCCACAGCCAGTGCCAAAATATAGATCATAATCCCCATAAAGGCATCGCGGTTTCCTACCCGTTGCATCCAATCCAGTCCACCCAGACTGCCCAGCAAATCACCTATACCTTGGGTTTCAGATATGCTTTGTACAATAGCGCCAATGGCTGCGCCAAACGCAATTATTCCGGCAGACCATCCTATGATTGAGCCCTTTTGAAGCCGCCAGGCCAGTGCCAGAGGACTACGAAGACCGGGGGCCGCTTGCGCCGGGCCGGGTCGCTCCGGAAGAATACCGGCACTCAGGTCCCTGCCAGTGGACAAGCGGTAGGCAGCCGCCGTTGGTATGGCAGACAAAACGATAAAATAGATCAGTACCCAGCCATGATTGCCGGCAAAGGGCTGGGTAAGCCGGTGCCAGGCCATTGGTGCAATCCACGCCCATCCAGTATAACCGCCGCTGCCATTATTTAAAATGAGCAGCATTATTCCTGCACCGATGGCCGCAAAACCAATCCCTTTTGCGCTTCCCGCGTTTTCACGCAGCTGTGCACTTAAAGCGCCGACTCCTGAAAAAAAGATTCCTGCTGCCGCAATGGTCAAGCCAAACAGAAAAGCTCCGCCTGTCGGCTGTCCAACGCCCATAAGTCCGAGGGCAACCAAAAATCCTGCAACCAGATTTGCAGTACAGGTTAATAGCAAAGAGGCAGTCAGCGCAGCATGGCGGCCTGTTACATAGGCTCGAATCAGTTCACTGCGACCCGTTTCTTCCTCTGTCCGGGTATGCCGTACAACTGTAAGCAGGCTGGCAATTCCCAGAATCAGCACTGTTTGCCCGGTAGTGCGCCAAACAACCACTCCCGCAACAGTGGATGACATAATAGGTCCCAGAATAGATGAAATCAGCGGATTCGAAGTAAGCTCGGTAATAAATTCCTGCAGATTCTGATAAGCCATCGCACTGGCGGCTGTACTCATTGCAAGCAATACAGGCAGAAAAACCCAGATTGGCAGCAGAAAGCGGTCTCGGCGCAAAAATAGCCTGAAAAGTGTACCAGTCCCGGCGAAATTATCTCTTTTCATCTTTTGCGCCTCCTTTTTTTTCGATATCTTCGCCATAATGGCGCATGAAAAGCTCCTCCAAAGCAGGAGGCTCTGCCGTCAAAGATTTTATACCCAGAGGAGCCAGTGTACGCATCACCTCTTCCATTGCACTTGAATCCACAGAAAAACGCCATTTTGTCCCCATAGAGGTAATATCATGGATGCCTGACAGTCTATGAAGATTTTCAATAGGAGCTGCTGTTTCAATGGTAACAGTAGTCCGGGTAAGGTGCCGTAAGTCTGAAAGTGTGCCGGATTCCGCAATTTTACCCTGCCTGATGATGCTGACACGGTCACATAGTGCTTCCACCTCAGCGAGGATATGACTTGATAGCAAAACGGTTTTACCTTGCTGCTTTACTTCTTTCACACATTCCTGAAAAACCGATTCCATTAAGGGATCAAGTCCTGAGGTAGGCTCATCCAGGAGCAGAAGATCCGCTTCCGTTGCAAAAGCCGCGACAAGGGCGACCTTCTGTCGGTTTCCCTTTGAATAAGTGCGGCTTTTTTTTGTAGGATCAAGCTGAAAGCGCTCCAGCAGCTCTTTTCTTTTGGCTGAATTGACACCGCCATGGAGCCTGCCAAGAAGATCTATAACCTCTCCGCCGGACAAGTTAGGCCATAATGTAACATCTCCGGGAACATAAACCAAACGCCGATGCAGTTTAACAGTGTCCTTCCACGGATCTCCTCCCAGCACGGATACCTCACCTGAGCTTTTCTGCAATATCCCCAGCAGAATACGTATGGTTGTGGACTTACCCGCACCATTAGGTCCTATAAATCCATGGACCTCTCCACTCTTGACTGATAGATCAATCCCTTGCAATGCCTGGGTCTTACCAAAAGACTTGGTAAGCTTTTGAATATTAATTACATTCATATAAAACACCTCCATGTTTTATTTACCGGTAAGTAAATTTTACAGAAAATTTTTTACCAACCTTTAAAAGATAGTCAGTTATTAACCCATTGACGTCCGTATATTTTCTTAAACTTGTCTATAAATACAGCCTTCAATTCATCCTCCGTCATTTCATAATGCTCCTTCCAGCTGTCGAAGTACACAACAAAATTAACAATGGGCATAAGTCCCATGAAGAATTTTTCTACAAGAGCTGCCTTATCAATATTAAGCTGAATTCCTTTCTCTTTAAAAACTGCAGTAAGGCTTCTCTCATTGAGCAAATCAGAAATTCGAAATAACAAATCGCTATGATTACCTTTTTTTAATGATTCCATTGCCATGATTTTAAAAATCCGGCGTCTATCCCAAAAAAAATCCAAGGATTTACGGACAGAGATTTCCAGATAGCGATCCATCTCCGCCTCCGTCATATTTATAAGCTTTAACCTGTCCTGATCGGCTTTTAATTGTTGATCGTCAATCATTTTAAACTTTTCATTTTGAATGACATTCAGTGCAATCGCTTCCATTTGCTTCAGAAGGGTATCCGTCATATAATTTAAGAGCCCCTCTTTACTTTTGAAGTAATAATATATCAGCGGCTTGTTGACACCTGCTTTTTCAGTAATTTCGTTTACACTGGTGCCGTCAAAGCCTTTTTCTGAAAAAAGCTCCTCCGCTGCTTTGAGTATACTGTCTTTTGTTTCGTTGTTATCATCAGAGAAATTGATCAAAACACGCCCTCCTTTACCTACCGGTAAATAAATTATATCTTCCTAATCTTAATTTGTCAATGCTCTATACAGAAAGAGTAAACTTGATACTTGATTTTTCAATAATGCTTATAATTGTGCTGTCCATTTCATTGCGAAATAGTCTACATACTATCTTGAAAATTTAACCAATTTGAGGAGGTACTATAAAAGTAACAGCATCATAAAATGATGTTATAAGAAAAAGTATAAAAAGGTTGTGCCAACAAATGTTCCCACAATATAACCGAAATTGCGTAAACAACCCCAAAGTTTGGGTACAAGGTGATACTCTCTGTCTAAAGTCCTCTTGTTCTGTGCCGCACGGTGTCAGGCACCGTTCTCAGAACAATCTCCACAGATAACATCAAATAAATCCAGAAACACTTATCCACCAAGCATTTCTGAATTTATTCTTAAGTTCATGTATAATACATTTACATCCTTCACGTACTAATAATAGATTTTTTATATATTCTAAGGGGACAGTTCTCAACTTTCAGTCTTTCAACAGCCCGAGACGAAAAAGCAAAAAAGCTTATGTAAAACCCGAACGCTCAGGTTTCACACAAGCTTTTTCATAATTACTTAAGGTAAATTGTCCCGTAATTCCTAAGATTCCCACGCAAACAAAGCCCTCTCACGGAGGGTAAGGAAGGTTGTTTGTTACTGACTACACTTTACCGCCCACTAATGCATCAAACACCCCACTATAAAGCGTATCCTTTCCACTCAGCAGGCTATACCCCCTATTGCAAAGACGTGAGCAACCGGACATGGTAATATTGTACAGGTTACTGCAGATTTCCTTGTACCCAAGTCCACAAAGCACTCTAAGTACATAAGCGGTGAAAGCCCGGAAATCATGCAGATTTCTACGTCCTTTTACTGCTATACCCACCTTTTCCGTAATCAGAAGTTTGCCGGAGATAAAGGAAATAACCTTCGAGGGCGGCAGATCCCTCACCATCACCTTCCTCCCGCTGATGTACTCATTCTCTACTGCGGAAGCCAGTGTTTTCTTCAGCTTTCCAAAACTTCCGACATCCCTTTGGTGGCTTACAAACCCGAAGTATTTCTCTGCAAACTTTTCTTCATCGATCGTAAATAGCGCTCTAATAAAGCTCTTGTCCACCAGTTGCAGCAGGTCCTTCCGGATCCCGAGGTATATTCCGTAGGAAGAGTATTTGTACTCCTCTTCTCTGCCGGAAAAGCCTTCGACGTCCTGGGGGTTGTTATGTATGTATGCCGAGACCGTAAGATTATACTCCTCCGTGTTAAGAATCCTGCTTTCAAACCGGCCTTGAAACACATGTCCATGCCGGTTATACTTTTTATTGTAGTACCGCACATAGGCCGTATTCGTACAGTGCATGAACCTGGATACGTCAAACCCTTTCGGGTCCAGGTGCAGGTGGAGGTGATTGTCCATCAGACAATACCCATAAATGCTGCATTTAAATTTATCTGTGTAACGCTTTAGCAATCCGAGGTAGTAATCCTTGTCCGCATCCTCCCGGAAAAGCAGGAACTCAGATACGCTGCGGCACATGACGTGGAAAATCGCTTCTTCATGCTTTTGCCGTGCTTTTCTTGGCATGTCCTTCACTCCCCTAACCCTGTTTTCTATATTTTAACACAGAACATATGTTCGGTAAAGTAGTTTTTGATTTTTTGTTTCGTTGTTGAGAAATGTCCCCCTGGAATAATCGTGAATCGGATGGATATGTCTAATAGCGATAACTGATACAGAAAACATATCTTCAATCAAGCCTTCTAAAGCCATTGAATCCTCACACAAATATGGGCTTTTGCAGTAATGCTCACTGCCTTTGCCAATGATAGGGCAAGAGGAGTTGGACCACCTATCCGAACCATATCCATAAGAACTTTTCCATAAAAAAATTACCAAGACTTCACTTCAACATCTTGGCAATTCAGAAGTTATATAAATCACTGATAGAATAGAACACAAAAAATTCTTTTCATATTTTACTTGCAAAATTTTAACTTAAGGGTTAACAACTAAAGTACCGGAATTGTAACAATTGCAAAGCCAATTACACCCACACCAACCATTACAGCCACAAGCCCCTTGATAACACTCACATGTGTAAAGTATTGGACACTCACCCAAAGGGTCGCAAATAGCAACATTTGGAGTAATACTTCCATTCATCATTATATCCATAAATTCTTCACCTCCTTGTACAATTATTCTTGTATTAAATCAGTGACTTAAGCCACTGTTCGACCCTTTAAATTCACGGTTAACCATAACCGGTAAAACTTCATACTTTTCTAAACATCAAGCACATCATCTGCTTCACATCTTAGCCAATTTGCCAGTACCTGTTGGTCTGAACCTTAAAAATCATGTATAATGGCTTCCGGACTTGGAAGGTGTGTGGTTCACCTCCTGGGACGGACCCTTTCGGGCCGATTACCCGTGAGAAAGAGTATTTATCCATTCCGGTGAGTCTATAATGATTTGGCTGGTTCCTCGTGTCACATGCAAGGTTGTTTGCTTACATGGGAAGGAATGGACGCTTTTGAGTCTAATTATCATATAAAGGAGACAGATTGAAATGAACTTAAGACCCATCGCAGGAATTGATATTGGCAAGTACTTCAGTGAGATGGCTGTTCTATCACCATCCAATGAAGTTGTTGCCCGTCTGAAGATTCATCATGATTCCAATGCTGACGTAGAAAGAGCCGTTGGTTTGCTGAATAAAACAGAAAAGGACTTTGCTTCCAGGCCTTTCGTTGTCATGGAATCTACCGGGCACTATCACAAAATCCTTTTCCTCTCACTGTGTAAAGCTGGATTTGAGGTTTCCGTTACGAACCCCATCCAAACTGATTCTATCAAAAATATCGGTATCAGGAAAGTGAAAAGTGATAAAGTCGATGCTCGCAAGATTGCCCTGCTCTACAGATTTCAGGAACTCAGGGTTACCAATATCCCTGATGAGGATATTGAGTGCCTTAGGAATCTTTGCCGCCAATATTACAAGCTCAGTGATGAGCTTACTGCCTACAAGAATAGGCTTACTGGCATCGTCGACCAGCTTATGCTTTCCTTTAAGGATGTATTCTCCACTATATTCTCTAAGACTGCTATAGCTGTTCTGGAGGAGTATTCCACTCCTGCTCATATACTTGAAGCGAGCAGAAATAAGATAATTTCCGTTATACAGAAAAATTCCCGAAAAAGCCTTTTATGGTCGACTGCCGAGTATGATCTTCTCATTTCCAAGGCCAGAGATTTCGCACCTTTAAGTATTCGCAATTCATCAAACATTGCCATGATGGGTGTTTACATCTCCATGATCAAAATCTTGGAGGAAAATCTAGAGAAAGTCCTCAAAGCCTTCCGTATGCTAATCTCTCAGGATAATGTTCAGTTTTCAATGTTCAGTTACTATTTCAGGCCAGCTACATTATGTCTACTTATCATAGATGGTCTTTTTGTTATGCCTTTCTTGTGAGTCAGGGTTTCCAAATTCTTTTGAACTTTTTATCACAAACTCTTGACTTTAATTAGCTGGTCTTTCATATAATGTACATTCTTGGAAAATCCAAGTCCTTTATTTATCTGACTTTTAAACTTACTTTTTTATACCGTATTTTCAAATCTACAACAATTAGTACTAAAATCCCAATCTGAAATCTCAATAAATATCATAACAGGCATAAGTTTACATTGATAAACTATTAAAAAAGCGTATGAATTTTGTTCCGTAAATGCTGCTTTAGGCCACTTATGTTACAACATTATATACAAAATTGCTAAGTTTATAGTTGTATTACGTTATCTACAATATCCATTATTTTATTATTATGACTAACTACTATGATTATTTTTGATTCTTTTATGTCACTTAACTTTTCTTTTAGAACTTGAATCGAATTTGTATCTAATGCTGAAATTGGTTCATCTAAAATTAATATTTCTGGATTTTTAAGCAAAGACTTAATGATCGATATTTTCTGTTTCTCACCACCAGAAATATTTGAATTATTTTCTGAAACCATGATATTACCATTGATTTTTGAACTCAGTAAATCTTTAATTTTAAATTTTTCACATAACTCTTCATAGTAAACATTATCATATTTATCAATACCAAATGTAATATTATTACTTATTGAATCTTGTAACAATAATGGCTCCTGTTCAACAAAGGAAATTAAATTCTTTCTGATAAAATACATATCTAAGTCTTTAATATTGTATTCGTCATAAAAAATATGCCCCTCATATGAGTATCTTAGGCCTGCGATCAAATCAATTAGCGTACTTTTACCTATTCCATTACTACCTACTATTCCGTAAATATTGCCTTTAGTAAGCTCATAACTGAAATCTTTAATAATTTCATTATCATTAGAATAAGAAAAATTTAGTTTTGATATTTTAATTTTATTAATTTGGTTTATCCTTTTAACACCATTTATATCCTTAGGAATATTCAGAATTTCATTTATTCTATTCCAGCACACCAAATTTTCTTGCCAGTATTGCCCGAATTTGAGATAAAAACCAGTGGTATCTAGTAACATCAACAAGTAAGAATTAATCATTGTAAAGTTTCCGACAGTCATTTTACCATTTAAAATTTCATATCCACCATACGCAATTAAAAATGTTGTACATAAAGATCGAAATATTTTAAGAAAATTATTGTATAAGAAAGTGGTTTTAGTGCTTTTCAAAGTACTTTTGAAAACAAATTCAAATTTTTCATCCATTCTTTTACCAAATTCATCAAACCATACATTAATTTTGATTTGTTTTACTACTTTGAACTGTTCATTCATTCTAGCAAAAAATTTATTTTGATTTTCCTTTAACTCCAGTGAGTTATTATATAATTTAGGTTTAAATACATAGTAACATATTATATATGAGGGGATTATTATTAACAAAATTACTAGTACACCAAAATTAATTCTGCCTATAACAACCACTAATCCAATCACTGTAAAAATATTAACTAAAAATCCAAATATATTATCATAGACAAAATTTACAATTTGATTAGAGTCTTGATTTATTCTTTGGTTTAAATATGTACTATCTACTTTATCAAAAAATTCAAGTGGCAAATGTTTTACATATTCTATTAATCTATAATTAATATTATAGACAATACGAGTTTTAAAATTAACTGCTAACATTGTTACTATATAAGTTATAATAACATCTAAAACTGAAAAAGTAACAATAATCAAAACAAATCTTATTATGACTTGTAGTGTTTTTGTATATACTAATCCGTCAATAAACTGCCCCATTAAATACGGCATACTAATTGAAATCACCCAAGCAAAAATACATAATAAAAAATATACTACTATTTTGGCTACATATCCTTTAGAATTATTATAAACAAATTTTAAATTTTCCATATTATTTCCTTACCTTGTTAATGTTTTTATTAAAAAACTCATTCAACGAATAAAAAAGTCGTTCAAAATACCTATTACCCTCGTGTATTTTTACACAACTATCTGCATCGCAGTATTTGTGCTTCATTTATCCTCCGACCTGGCAGGATTGATACTACCATTGTATTACTTTATGTGTTATTTGAACGACTTAATTATTACGATCAGGTTACAGTGCATTAATGCGTTTCCCAAGGTATGATATTTAATAGCTTTTTTATAATTCAATAATTGTAATTAAACTGAGCATGTTTCGCAAACCTTATCTTCCTCAGGTTTATTTTTATAGTTATCATATATTAATTTTAATCTTTCATTGTTTGATATTTTTCTATGTGAGCAAGCCGGCTTGTTTCCATTTGTAAACCTCTCAGCCGGACAGCCACCCCTACACACTGGATAACTCTTACATTCACAACATTCTTTAGGGGAGTCCAACAGCAACCAATTCGTAAATTCATCATTCATTTTCGTACCATCAAAAATACTACCAATAATTTTACTTTCATTACCCACATAGTTCCAACATTTATATAATTCACCTTCTGGCCCAACCACAAAATAAGATGGTGTTAAAGCCCCACATGAAATAGGTAAGGGTCTTGGGTAAAACATCCTTAATGAATCATACACCTCATACTCATTCATTTTTCTCACTATATAGGATTCTAGCTCACCAAATTCTTTCCAATCGAAACATCTATGAATCCCATAATTTCCTGCCTCCTCCATTCCATGCACGGGAGCAAAATAAAAGGTAATACCGTTTTTTTGCACCCATTGTTTTTCTATTAAGTATTTTAATATATCATCAATATAAATACTATTTTCTTTATCAATATTAATTCTGACATTAATATGAAGTAGTCCCTTTACTTCTTCAATATTATTAGTGATAATATCAAAAGACTTCATAGATTTGTCAACTAATCTTCTTCTATTATTATGGATATCATTTAGGCCATCAATTGTTACTTGTGCACTTTGTATTTTACATTCATCTACCAAAATTGTTGCAATATCCTTTGTTAATAAAACTCCATTAGTAATAATAGATGGTCGATAGTTTATATTTTTTTCAGTACAGAATTTTACAAATTCATTGCTAAGTTCTCTGATTGTATCAAGTTCTAATAATGGCTCTCCGCCATACCAAGCAATCCTAAGACCTTTAGCATTAGCACAAATGCTTTTAACAAAATTCACAAGCTGACTTTTTACTTTTTCATCCATTTTTTTTGTGTTTTTCTTTTCATAACAATATGGACAATCCATATTACAGTTCGAAGTAGGAGCAATAGTAAGACTTATTTCTTGATTTTCTGAATTATATCTATAGAATCTTTCTGTTAATTTAACAAATTCTTTTTCTTTATATCCATCCTCAACTAAGAATCTGTTTTCAATTAAAGTTTTGTACAAACTTTTTTCGTTTTCACATAAATTATCTGTGTTGTTGTCATCGAAAAACTCAAGATTTTCATATATCTTTGCATTTTCTGCTCTTATAACACCATATGCAGTACTGACACTATTAAAAAGTAATATTTCTCCAGTTTCTTTTTTATCAACTTCAATATTATAGTATGATTTTTTATATTTCATATATAAAACTACCTTTCTCAAATAATATATAAGTTTTAATTTTTGTATAAGGTGAACTTTACCCGATTTGATGGCCACATAAAACATTATGATAAAACTTTTAAATAAGAAACTTGCCATCTAGTACTTGATAAAGATCAACCTGTATCCAGTGTAGCCAGAGATATTGGCATTCACGAAAACACCTTGCATAAGTGGCTTACGGAATATAAAAACCATCAAGAACTGACTTTCCTAGAAAGTGGAAGCTTTAAACCTCTGGATGAGGAGCTACGGCAACGATTACCTATGCTTTAAAGAATGAAGGAATTACATGCGAAAGAACAGTGTGGCAGAACTCATGAAAGAAAATGACATTAAAGCCAAGACCAAAAGGAAATTTAAGGCTAGTACAAATCCTAAACATGATTATTCCGTGGCAGCTAATGTACTTAATCCGACCTTTACTTCTACAAAGCCGAATCAAATTTTTGTAACGATACTACTTACATACCCACAGGAGATGGATTGTTATACCTGCCTATTGTTGACCTCTTTCATAGGAAAGTTGTTGGCTGGGCAATGAATAGTACTAAAACAGCTTTGCATCGATGCCTTGAAATAGGCTACCAGTCGTCAAAAGCCTTCTCCAGGGCTGATTCATCATTCAGACTGCGGATTAGTATTCCAGTAAAGAGTATCAAAAGCTCCTTAACAAGCACGGTTTTGTGGGAAGTATGAGCCGTAAGGGTAACCGCTATGATAACTCCTGTATGGAGTCATCCTTCGGTATACTAAAAAGAGAACTTATTTATTTCTCAAGGTTCGAAACAAGGGCTCAGGTGAATATATCGAAGTCTTCTATAACTGGGTACGCCTACAACTCAAAGCTTAGCTATAACTTACTTGACTTTGAAAAGTTATTTAAAGCAGCATAAATGAAAATTATATGATACAAAGAAATATGGTAATTCCCTCCATTATTTATATATAATTTATTTAGGAGAAGGTCAAGGCATAGGATAAGAAATACTTAAACTATGCCTTGAAGTATTTATAAACTTATCCTCCATTTTTAAATAGGCATGTATTGTGCCACCCACAAACATTATCTAATACACAAAAATCATTACAACCACATACATTTAAACAACCACAGATATTTTCCATTCCACAATTACCATATTCGCCTTCACAGGGTACTGATGTTGGCACTATAAATGCACTTCCAACAATTATCTCCATAAAATTTTCACCTCCTTACATAAATGGTTGCAAAGCTAACCATTTATTTTTATGTAATCCCATTGGCCATATGAGAAAGTTAACTTGATTTATGTATTTTTAGAATATCTCCCATTAAATGCTGTTTATAGCATTACAATTGCACATTCCCCCTTTACAACCACAAACATTATCCAGTCCACATGCACTATAGCAACCGCAATAGAAAAAGCAAGCACATATATCCTGTACTCCACAATCACCATAATCTTCGCATGGGACTGTAAATGGAGTTACTAGGTTATGTGAACTACCAACTAAAATCTCCATTCTATTCACCTCCAATTAATATTGAGCTCTAAAAAATATGGAGCTAATTTATATTTTGACTTTTATGCAATTCTCCTTTCAATGCAATTATTAGTCAGCTTATGGCAAAGCTCTTAACTTCATATTTGCCTAAAGTCCACCAATAAATAATTCTCTCTGGAAATTAGACATCAAAAAATCAAAACGAATTTATGGAAGGAAATTTCAAGTATATTCCAACTCGAATACTATATAACTATTCATATTATATTAATGATTAGTGTTGTGCATTGAAAAGTAAATAATTGTATTACCAATAAGATGGTAAAACAAAGGCATAAGTAGACCAAATGTGGTAGTTTTGAATTGTCAAGAAACAAAACCATATCCACGGGGGG
>JAEZXR010000111.1 GCA_023419605.1 Bacillota bacterium
CTTCAATGCCAGAAGGTCTACCTACTGTAGCAGTGTTAATATTAGTTTTTATAATAGTATTTGCTGGACTTTTACTATTTTTAAATATAGCTCCATCAGTAAAAATGCTTAGATTAAATAAAAAACTAGATAAACTAAATGATGATAATATAACAGAGGAAGTTTAATTTAAATGAAAAAAAATAAGAATAAGATAATTATTTCAGCTATATCTATATTTTTAATTTTTGCGATTATAATAGGATTTATTAGTACGAAAAAGAAAAAGATGACAGTTGAGCTTTATACAGTAAAAGAACAAGATCCTATAAGCTTTTCAGGGGTAGCTAAGGCAGCCAAGAATCAAGAAATTTATTATGATTCTACCAAGGGAAGTATAAAAGAATATTATGTCAAAGATGGAGATAGTGTAATCGTAGGACAAAAGCTATTTATGTATGAAAATGAAACTGTAAAAGAACAGCTAAATAAGCTTAACCGAAGCTATAATAATGCAGTTTCAAATTACAATGATTCTATAGATGAGACTAATAAAGTAAAATCTCAAATTAAAGATATGGATAGAAAGATTAGAGAACTTTCTTATGAAATTGAAAATTACAAACCTCTTTCTATAAATCCTGAGAATATAGCAGATGCGAATTTAGAAAATTTAAATAATTTACAAATGGCTTTAGAACAAGCTAAAGCAGGGAAAAATGAATTAGAGATGACAGTTTCTCAAATGCAAAAAGCTACTAAAGAAGCTAAAAATGGCATAGATGAGATGAGCGCTGAAATTAATTCAGTTAAAAAATCTATGACTTCTATAGAAAAAGCAGAAATAAGTGGCAAGATAAAATTAAATAAAGAAGCTGCAAAACCATCTCTTAATATGTCAGGTTCAGAAGCGTTAATTAATATAATCAGCGAAGATATAGTAGTAGAAGGTCAAGTATCTGAGTACGATTATGAAAAAATAGTTTTAGATAAGCGAGTTAGACTTGAAATTAATAATTCAGGCGAAAAGATGGAAGGTACTATTATAAAGCTAGATAGTATGCCTAATAGCTCTAATTTAGGAGCGATTCCACAACAAACTGAAAGCTCTGTATCAAATTATAATTTTTTAGTAAAACCAGATGATTATATACACTATGGCTTTTCAGTAGATATAAAATTACCTCAAGAAGGCATTTATATACCTATGGAAGCTGTAGAAAAATTAGATGATAAGTTTTATGTATATGAAGTAGAAGATGATAAATTAGTAAAAAAAGAAATAAATGTAGAAGAAGACGACGGAGTATATAAACTTATAAGCGGTCTTGAAATAGGAGAAAAAATTGTATCTAATAAAGAGGGCTTAAAAGAAGGCTTAGAAGTAAATGTAATTGACAATACCGAAAGTAAAGACGAAGCTACAAAAAAAGAAGATATTTAATCGATTGGTGAATACGATGATAAAAATAAATAAAATAAATAAAACTTATATAACTGGAGAAGAAAAACTTCATGTTTTGAAAGATGTAAGTTTTGATGTAAATGAAGGCGAGTTTGTAGGGATAATGGGAGAATCTGGCTCAGGTAAATCTACACTTATGAATATAATTGGCTTTATGGATAATAAATATGAAGGCGAATATCTTTTTGATAATAAGAGTATTAGAGAATTAAACGATGATAAATTATCAAAAATTAGAAATAAATCTGTAGGATTTGTATTTCAAAACTTTAATTTAATAGACAATTATACTGTAAGAGAAAATATTGAATTGCCTTTATTATATGCGGGAGAATCTAGAAAGAATACCAGAGAAATAGTTCTTCAAGCTCTAGAAAGTGTTGGTATACCAGAAAAAATAGATAAATATCCAACTCAATTATCTGGAGGACAAAAACAGAGAGTTGCCATAGCTCGTGCCATAGTTCATAAACCTAAATTTATATTAGCAGATGAGCCGACAGGAGCATTAGACTCTATAACATCTAAAGAAATAATGGATATATTTCAAAGATTAAATAAAGAAAATAAAACTACTATTATTATGGTAACCCATGATAGAAGTTTATCTTCTTATTGTTCAAAGGTGTTATTTATGGTAGATGGTAATTTGGAAGAGAGGTTTGATTTATAATGAAATTTTCCATATTATTTGCAGATGCCTTAACAGCTTTAACTAGAAATAAAAAGAGAAGTATATTAACTATGCTAGGGATTATCATAGGAATAGGTGCAGTTATAGCTATTATATCTATTGGTAAAGGCTTTGAAAATTTTGTAGTAGGACAACTTACTAGCAATGATGACAACGAAATAACTAGTAATATAATTTTCCAACCTAAAGATATGGACCTTTACTATGATTCAAATATAAAGTTTTTTAGAAATTATGAACTTTCAGAGATAAAAAAAATATCGGGTGTAAAAGATGTAAAATTTTCTGAAAGTGAAGGTAATAAAGATGAGGTAAATATATCTATAGCTTCAGGTGGGAAATCAGAAAACACGAGAACTCAATTAGTTGATAATAGTGAACTGGATTTAATAGAGGGAAGAAATATTAATTCAGTTGATAATAAGTTAAAAAATAGAGTGTTAGTGATAGATAAAAATATCGTTGAGGGACTATTTAATAAAAGAGATTCATATATTGGAAAAAGTTTAAATATAAATGGGTTAAATTATGAGATAGTAGGTATATATTCTGGCGGTATGGGAATGATGGGTATGATGGAATCCTCCATGTATATTCCAAAAAACACTTACAATTTTTATAATAAAGCTAAAGATAATAACCCATCTATAACTCTTTATTTAGAAAGTGGGGCATCTGTCAGCGATGTATCTAAAGAGGTAGTAAACTATCTAACGGAAAATGGCAGTATGAAAAATTATGGCTCTTACAGTTTCTTTGATATGGGCGAAATAATGGATGGAATATCAAATATACTAGATAATATAACTAAATTTATAGCCTTAATCGGAGGTATATCATTATTTATTGCAGGAATAGGCATGATGAATATGATGTATATTTCGGTTTCTGAGAGAACAAAGGAAATAGGTATAAGAAGAGCTTTAGGTGCAACCAAGAAAAATATTACGATGCAGTTTTTATTAGAAGGTGTAGTAATTACAGTAATCGGTGGAATATTAGGATATATTTTTGGACTTATATTAGCCTTTATAATATCTGCATTTTTACCATTTAGTGCAGCAATAGAAGCAGGGCCTATATTTATAGCTTTATCTATTTCTCTTATAATAGGAGTAGTG
>JAEZXR010000143.1 GCA_023419605.1 Bacillota bacterium
AACCCCCTTCGTTATTGTTTTTGTTAGCACTTAACAACTTCGACAGGGAATGGCTTTCACCTTTTGTTATATTATGGTGTCCAATATATTACATTTTCAAGGTTCACGTTTGTACGAAACTTACGTAGCTGGTCTTGACAGGAGATCACTGCTGCAACATAAGAAGGCTTCCTCTGGCACCAGATATTTTGTCGTGAAGAAAGCACCCCCAAAATCTACTATGTTGGAGGTGCTTTTTCATGGCAAAATGATCTATCGGATTAAAATTTGAAATCCTAGTCTAGTGACCTGCACCACTTAAATTTAATCCTATAGCCCCTATAATGATAAGGCCTATAAATATAACTTTCTGAATGGTAAAAGATTCCTTAAAAAATAGTACTCCAATCGTTGTTATTAAAGCGATTCCAATGCCGGACCAAATCGCATACGCCGTTCCCGTTTCAATGTCTTTTAGCGCCAGTGAAAGCACGCTCAAGCTCAAAACGTAAAATACCAACATCAAAATTGTGAACTTCAACTTGGTCATTCCAAAGGAAAGCTTCATGAAAGTAGTTCCACACACTTCAAATATGATTGCCAAACCCAGATACGCCCACTTCATGCCTTCACCTCATTCCAATTTGTCTTTTACAACCCTACCGATAAAAAATAATGGATATACCAACAAGTACAAATTAACCGACCACCAGGATATGTCAAAATCTAATCTTAAAGCCCAGAATGCGATGGCTTGCAGCCCCGAGCAAAAAGTCAGTACCAGCGAAATCAAGCTTAACTTTTTCCAGAGTTGATTTTTCTTTCCGTAGAGATAAATGCTTGACAGCCCGGTCGCAGAGATACACATATCCAGTGGAAAGAACGACCAGTTCCAGGCAACAAGAATAGGATTTGTGTAGTCCTTAAAAGCCCAGCTTTCCGGTATCAGATGTAATGCGGTAACCAGCCAGTACAGGATAAACCCTATATCGGTGATTAAGAAAAACGGTTTTAAGTATTTCATATTTTCCCCCTAACGATAAATATTTTAAAAAGTATTATGCCTCACCCTAAAGCTATACTACCTTTTTTATACCCGGCGTGCGTACCAATATACTGCTGACAGCCAAACACAGTCCATACGTGAGAGTAGTTACAATAACCACTTTAATCAAAACATTCATATCAATGCTGCTTAACATTTTTTGCAAGGCAATGATGAAAAGCGATTGAATAATGTATATGGAATAACTGCATCTGCTGGCCAGATCAAGGAATGGATTTGTAAAATTGAATCTACGTTTAAAAGCCACCAGTAATTTTAATATAATTCCTATACCCACAAAGGGCTCCCAAAAGGAGTAAAATAATGATTCAAGCGTCGCGCCTCCGTAAAAATTACTCACATCACCGGATGCTGGCGTAGCAATTAAAAATACAACCGGAAGCAAGATTATAGAAACAATAGATATCTTGAAAAAGGTGGATGCAAGCTTTTCGTCCAGCTTGTCGAGCCAATTGTTTCTATATGCAGCAACTCCCAGTGCAAAAAGTAGAATGTACTGCGGAAAATATCCAAAAGTAAAATCAAAAATATACATTTCATTGGTTCTAAAAAACAATCGAGTGATAAAGTTAAAGCATCCCAGCAGGATAATGAAAGCAAGCACTTTCCATGCGTTGGGAAAATCCAGTTCAGGAAGCCGGATTTTATTTATTCCTCTCCCTAAAGCATAGATAAGCGTAAAAATCAGCAGTGCCATTACAAACCACAGATTATAAAAGCCAAGAGAAGAGAAATAGGCTTTCCGCTGCACAAAATTCATGCACAAGGGATTTAGCACAAAATAATAAAATAAAGCAGGGATCAATAATTTAGGTATCCGGTCTTTTAAAAAAACATAAAAGCCTTTATTGTCATAGGATTTAGGAGAAAAATAGGCAGAGATGAAAAAGAATATCCCCATGAAAAAGCTCTGTAAAACTGCATTCATCATTGTGAGTATTGAAGTAGAAATAAAATCGTCCGAAGCTTCAATATAATACCACCCGCCTGCACCGCCATAGGCCATACTTGCATGGACTAAAACGACAGCAACGGCAAGCAGGGCTTTTATGTTATTCAAATAATGCAGTTTAACAACACCCATTTCTTTTCCTGCTTCCATATCTCTATGCCTTAAGTCTATAGCACCCATACTGTCTCTCCGCTGCTGTAGAATCACAGCTTCTCTCCTTTCAAAGGTTTGCAGAAAACTATTTTTACACCGCTTCCTTGTTTGCAACACCTGCAACATATGTATGGCTCAATTTAGATTTTATACCACTTTTTATAATTTTATCGATCTCTTCCCTGACTTGTATAATGATATCCTGCTCCCTTTGACGGTCGATTACGTCAATATATCCTGCTGCCGCGCCGGAACGCTGTACCCATTCCACAGCATCGTCCCCGCTATTGCATGCCAGTATCTCCTCCCCTTCCCAGCACTCTACAGGATTTAAGCCGCCTTTTGCAAACCACTTTTGCAGCGCCTGGGTATTGGCCGGCAGCTCAAGCTTTATATAGCGCTGCAAATAGGAGGGTTCTTTTTCCAGAACCTTTTCAAAGGCCTTCATTACTAACTCTTCAGAATCAATACGTGTCTCAATAATTCCCACCTGTCCTTTGGGTTTTAGAACACGCTTTACTTCTTTGAAAAATTCTACAGGCTTGATATAACAAATAGCCCACCCGCAGATCACGATATCCACACTGTCGGGGGGTATGCTCCGGAGCAGCTCCATCATATCACCCTGCTGCATATTCAATTTTATACCGGTAAAGGGCGAAAGCTTTTGGCGCGCGATATTCAGCATACCCAGGGATTGGTCAACCGTAGTAATCGCCCCCCGTCCATTTAAAAGCCGTGCCATTTCAACCGTAAGAAACCCTGTACCGCAGGCTAGTTCAAGAATGTTCATGCCTTCCTCAATGTTCATTTTTCCGAGTACTTCGATGGAATATTTACCCATTGTGCTGGAAAAAAAAGAATCGTAATCTCCGCTCGCCTTATCATAATCCTTTGCGCTGTCTGCGTACTTCCCTGACAGCATCAGCTGCGCCCCACGCAATGCAAGTTTTAATTTTTTTACCATGTTTCATCGCACCCCTTACCTTGATAAAATAATTACGCACTTTTGTTTCCGGCTTTGCCGGAGAAATAATTTGAAAAAAGGGTTTTCAGATCCTCATGGGGATCTGTAGAGTTGGATAGCCTATCATATTTATCAAAAAGCTTTTCAAACAGTATTTTGTATACCTTGTTCATCAGCGGATTCCGGTGCTTCGAATAAAGAAGCAAGGGTACCAGCTTTGACCCCATTTCCAGTTTGGGACGATAGCTGGTCTGGCTGAGATACAGCCTTTTCATCCCCTTCTGAATTGCATATTCAATATTCTTATAGTGCAGTATAAAATAAAGATGATACTTGCTGGCGTATTCATAATCAAGTCCGGTCCGTACATTGATACATACATCCTGCGAACAAATGATCAAGGAAAACCCTACAATCCTTTCACCATATTTTGCAATAATGACTCTCGCAGAATCCCCCAAATTTCTTTTGATATTGATAAAGAAATCCTTTTTCAGCTTTTCGAATTTGACCGGCGCCTTATTGAAGGTATTCTCATACAGTACGTATATGTCTTCTACAATATCCTGAATTTCCTCTACAATTTCAAATTCTATACCGCCCTGCTTCTTGTACTGGTTTATCTTATTACGAATATTCTGTCGGTATCGGATTTTTAAGTTCTGTACATATTCCTCAAATGAGTTCCAGGATAGGTCAATATATGTCCCGGGAAGGCTGTAAGCCTTGAAATAGGAATGCTCCTCCATAGCATTATGAAAGTCTTCCGCATAATGGATGAAGTCCTTAAACATAACTAATTTGATTTTTTCTCTTTTAGCGATATCTTCAACCTCTTTTAGAATCAGAGCCACCATATTCTTCAAATCAATATCCTTTTTCATGTTAATCTTGTTGTATTCGGATATGCAGCAGCCGCAAAACAAGACACGCTGCTTTAAAAAGCAGGGCAGATAATTCCTGATGATCGAGCATAAATTTTTTGTTGTGCCAACCAACGGGGTGTCCAGGTAAAAGCTGTCGGTTATGAATACCGGCATTGCTGCGACCAATTCTGCCTCCGACGCATATACCAAAATGTAATAGTTACGATAGTCATTGATGGCCGAATCTTCAATTGACTTCATGTAATTATAGGACATTTGAATATCCGATGGATCAACCAATGCATCCCAGGCATTTTTATCGATATCATTCAGCTTCGATATTACTTTAGTAAACATAGATTTTCCTCTTTTCCCCCTATAAAATAGTTTGCCGAATATTTATTCTTCTGATTTGCAGGTATTTTTAGAATCCCCATATCGATGCAGTAATCGTATGCCTTTTGGAAATACAGGTCGTCGATTTGCGGACACATAATGCCTGAATGCTGTAATGCCTCATTGGTATTGGTTTTATCAAAGGTATGCGACTTCTCTACATAATTCAGAATGGCACTTAATCGGAGGAGCAGTCGCGGCTTTATCAAATGGCCGTCATACAGGGGTAAAAACTCCGGCACTTTCGTCCCGGCTGCTCTGCACATGCTGTGAACAATCTCCCGTACCTTTGTATTTGTGTCATGAACGATATGAAATGCTTTACCGACCGCGCTTTCCTGCGATGCTATCCTTGTCAGCGCATCCAGGAAATAATCAATCGGCACGATATTAATTGCTGATTCTTCCTCACAAAGAAAAACGGGTAGACTTTCTCTGCAAAATTGTCTCATGAAATCGAATAATATATTAGAGGGAGTGGTTTCACCCGTCATTGAGTGACTTCCAATAATTGATGGGCGGAAGATAATACACGGCAATCCGCTTTCAAGCTCTTGCAAGACCTGTTTTTCAGCCTCGCACTTTGTCTGTTCGTATGTGTTTGAAAATGTTTGTCCAATATAAAATTGCCTCTCCTTGAACATGTTTTTTTCGCTGCCTGCCACATAAGCCGTGCTGATATAATTAAAACACTGCAACCCCTTTGTCCTGTGGCATGATTTTGCAAATTCCAGGACATTCTTTGTACCTTTAACATTGATATCCCTTGCTTCACTCAAGGGCAAATTAAAATCTATGCTGGCTGCTGAATGAAAGATTGTACTGATTTTAGTAGACAAGTCGCGATAGGCCGGTTCATCAATGCCAAGATTGTCATAAGTGACATCACCGTTAACGATGCTTATTCTGTCACTTCGTGTATCAAAAAAGTCTTCTCCCAGATATTTATTCAAAATATCCCTTGCTTTTTGCTCCGATGATACGTTCTTACCTGGCCTTACAAGTAATGTTACGTGATTCCGTTTCTCCTGCAAAAGCTTTCTGATGAGATAAACACCCACAAAACCGGTGCCACCCGTAACTAAAATATTATTCATACAATCACCCAAATATGTATTATTATGCAAGATAATGTATACTACATATAATTACATATATCTTCCATTTTGTCAATAATGTAACTATATGTAAAATTTAAAATAATTTTGAAACATTTTATTGACTTCCAGAAGCTGGAGTTGTATAATTTGTTCTAGTTAGCAAAGGGAGAGATGGCCGAGCGGTTTAAGGCGCTTGTTATATTAACCGGTATAGGCGAAGGTCTATCGTAAGTTCAAATCTTACTCTCTCCTCCATGTAATTTATAAATACAGCCTTTCAATTTGCTTGAAAGGCTGTATTTGCATGCGCGCGGCCCTGCCGGAAAAATCCACTTTCCAGCTGCTTGTTTCTTTACCTGTTTGAATTTGAAGTTGCCGTCAGAATATCCAAAATTTTATAGAAATTTGTTCAAACTCACTTGACATAAATCCAGGTTTTTAGTACTTTAATTATAAGGATAAATGTTAATAAAATCCTGCAATGGAATATCATACATACCAGGACAAGAAGCTACTGTAAACAGTTGAGAACGCTTTAACGATATGCGGGCCGCAAATCACCCTACGGCACTTTATATGCCGGCCACCATTGTGCTATTTTATTGGAATGAGGGATGAAAATGAGCGGAGCAGCTTTAAGTCTGAACAGTTCAACCATAGGGATATCCTTCGACAGAATGAATGCAGCCAAAAGGAAGCTAGGCCGGGCCCAGGAAGAAGCCCAGGCCGAGAAGGACAGCCTGTCAAGAGCTATCAGCAGTCTGCAGGTAGAAGATGGAAGGCTGCGGCAGAAGGCCGAAGCACTGAACAGACTGCGCAGCAAAGTAAGCAATCGGGTGGCTGACCTGCAAAGAGCGGGAAGTCATGTGGATTATGCAGTTCAAAGGTTTACGGAAATAGACAATCAGTGTGCACGGAAGATAAAGGCAGGCGGCTATGAAGTCAGGAAAACTCTAGGCATTTCCAACCAGGGAGGAATATTTGGCAATGTCCTCGGCGGATTGGTTTCTATCGCCGATAAAGGAAAAGCAGCTTGGAAAAAGGCAACGAGCTGGGTAAAGGATCATAAAAGTGAAATCCTTAAGGGATTGGCCATTGGTTTAATCGCAGCAGCTTCCATCGCATTGGGAGTTGTGACTTTAGGCGCTTCCGTCCCGGCAGAATTAGCTCTGTTGAGCCTCCTCGGAGGCGGCGCCCTTATCGGAGGCGGTGTCAGTTTGGGTATGGCAGAGGCAGTGGACCTCCTGGGAGATGGAACACTTAATCTGTCGGCAAAACAATACCTGGGAGTTTACGCAGGGGGAGCCTTTGTAGGTGCGACATTGCCTCTGGGAGGAGAGCTTTTGCCCGCGGCCAATGCCATCTGGGGCGGAACCTGTGCAATGACGGGAAATGCGGTTGAGCAGTACATAGGAACAGGGAAGGTAGATCACAGTCAGGCGATAATGACAGGTGCTTCTGCCGGAGTATTTTCCTATGGTCTCAACAAGCTTATACCCGTTTTGACAGGCAGGGGGCCAAGTCTGAAAATACCATCTATGCAGGCAAACAAGGCTGCTACATTGGAGAGCCGGACTACCAAGGGGACTGGTGAATTTAATTTAATCAAAAACAAATTTCCAAGTGAAGCACTCCCTAAAGACGGTAGGATTGCATCCTATAATATTGAAAATGGAAAGATAACGGGATTGAATGGACAGAGAAACTTAGACTTTGTTATCGATACTGATGGAAATCTAGTACTTGGTAAAAGACATCATACTTTAGGAAACAGGAAAGATGTTCTTGGGGCAGGACAAATTAAATTAGATGGTCATGGGCAACTGAGAAGAATAGATAACCTTTCTGGACATTATAGACCAACAGTGCCAGAGGCAATGAATTATCCAGAGTTATTTGAAAAAGCAGGTGTCAGAACTAAAAATGCATGGCTAGAATTATATGATATGAAAATTAGCCCTGATGGATTTGTTGAAGGAATCGAAAAAGTAGTTGCTAAGAAGATAGGTAGGTGATATGTTTGGATAGAGAAACATTTAAGGAAAATTTACTTAGAGCCCTTAGTAAAATACCTGAGTATAAAGACAAAGCCTCATCAAAAGAATGTAAATTTACCGTAGTTCCAGTAGAGGAAAACGGAAAAAGCTATAATTCTAAAGATGATATGATGAGACTATGGGTATTAAGTGAAAAAAATCTACTGAACAGGTATTTGGACTTAGAAGGTATTGTTAAAATGTTTTCTGGACTTGAACCATTATACCCATTATGGATCGATGTTCATGTTAAAGAAAATAGTGAAGAGTGTATTGTAATTGAACTTAAAACCAGCTTAAGGTTTCGTAAACCTAGTGAGTTGAAAAACCAGGAAGAAGGCTACCCGCCATTTAAAGTAGTTAATTAAAGGATCGATTTAATAAGTAAAGGTTGGTACGAAGAAAGTCCGCGACTAGTACAGGATATTAATGATGCTACAAAGCAATTTAACAATGTAGATTTTATAATTTGAAGCAGGATGAAAAGGAAAAATTGAGTAACATTGTTAAAGTAGTTCCAAATTAAAAAATATCCTGAAATTTGTGTTTTCCTAATTTTTGAGGCTGACAAAACATACATGATTTCACGCTGCAAAAGTAAAGACTCACCCACCAGAGTGAGTCTTTACTTTTCTGCATGCTCTATACCATGTCTGCGACCGGCATATGCTTCATGCCATATAGGTTCGCTGCCGTTGGGTTTTTTATAAAGAATATCTCCTAACTATTATTACTTCTTCAAAACAGGTATCCATATCTCACTTTTAAAAGTCGGTGAAGTTACATCTTTATGCTCATTCCATAAGATTTCCGGTCCTTCCGTCTGTTCATAGCTTGAGGATGGAAACCATTCGGAATAGATGCGTCCCCAGACATTTTGCAGCGTATCGGGAAACGGCCCGACGGCTTCGAATACGGCCCATGTTGAGGCAGAAACCTCAAGCTGTGTCAGGTTCTCCGGAAACTCCTTCGTTGTTGCCACGCCGATATAATGGTCCAGTTCCCCTTTTTCCTCCATTCGCCCCTCGGAAAAGTTTGTTGAGGCACTAAGAATCCCCAAAGGCTCGACATTGGAAAGTGCTTTGAGGGTAGTAATGGTTTCAGCATTTAAATTTTCCCACATGGAGGCAATCTCCGGATTAACTCCACGGAAAATGATCGGCACTCTCTTCTTGATGCCCACAATACGAAATGCCTCTTTTTCTTCGATTCGATAGTTCATTTCACTTCCTCCTTTAATTGATAATTGGAAGGTCATCCGCGGATACGCTTTTAGCGGTTGTCCGTTATTTCTGGCTTCCGACGGTGTTATCCCGTGCAAGCTCTGAAACGCCCTTGTAAATGAGTCCGGCGAGCTATATCCGTATTTGATTGCAGCATCAATGACCCGAATATTACTATTATTAAGCTCAAAGGCTGCAAGAGTAAGGCGTCTGCGGCGGATATACTCCGACAGCGTAATGCCGGCAAGGAAAGAAAACATTCTTTGAAAATGATATTCGGAGCAAAAAGCCAGCCTCGCCACTTCTTTAAAGTCAATATCCTCCGTAAGATTCTTCTCAACATAATTCAACGCTTCATTCATCTTTTCAAGCGAATCCATTTACATGACCTCCTTTCTCTACTAGAATATCAGAAGTTCCATGCGCCTATCCGACATTTCGTGCACGATTATGCAGGGTTAGTCATTATTCTCTATTGTTCTCTTAAACCTATCATAATGTACATGTAAACCCTCTTTATAACCTTATTTTATATTTCTGCAATAAGATATCACTGCAAAACCATAGATTTCAGCATTTTGTAAAATAACGTTTCTCTTTCCTACCGCAGAAGCATAACCCAAAATTCCATTTCTCCAGCTTCCGAGATTCTTTTAAAGGAACTAACTTTTTCAAACCCTGCCTTCTCATATACTTTTATTGCGCGTTGATTAAAATCCGCTACAGTCAAACGAATCCCTTTTGCAGACAATTGGTTTCGAGCCAATTCCAAGCCATTCCTAAAAAAGTTAAAACCCAATCCTTGCCCGCATAAATCAGGCTTTATTCCTAATCCAATATCAGTATATCCCCTGTCATCGTACACCCCAAATTGTTTACCTGCCGGGACCTGAGCAGATTCACCGAAACAATAGTACCCTAAAAGAGTACCTTCTCTGTCGGTCACTGAAAAATAAAGGCCATTAAGAAGTTCATTTATGCAGCTATCACTTCTATCCATGCTGTAAATTGAATAGGGGGCTTCATAAATCCATTGCGAAATCACTTTTGCTTCATCATAGCTCATCTGCTTTATACTTACTTCCATGTTCAATTCCTTATACCTTATATTATAAGCTTTAGTGTAATACCTTGCTTGTATATTTTATCATATTATCAAAAAAGGAGAAAAGAAAAACTACAGGTTAGATTCTGCGTGAGCAGGGTCTTCCTGTAGTTTATTTACAAAAGCCAACCTAGCCTGAAGTCGATGGCCCCTTCACTTTTTCAGCTCTGCAAATTCGGATGGAACTTAGCTGATTCGTACCCCGTAAAGCCCGGAACCGTTAGCTGTACGACGCACAAATCAGCAGTTACCAATCCGATTGTATATAAAAGATAATCATACGCTTTTGCAGCTCATACCCTGGCAGGAAATCACTAAATTTCGGGTACGACATTCTTAGATAGAAATAATATCTTTTGTATCAAAGCACAGCAAAACCAAGTCGTTTCCCCCCGGCTTTAGGTATTTAATATGGGTACCTCTCTTTTCCGGATCGTAATAGGAGTCCTCCATCTGTTGTTCAAAATCAGCCCTATCCAGGTATTGAAGCAAACTCTTTCCTGCTGTAACAATCCTTAAAGGCGCTGAAGGACCGCAAACTACCCCAGTTTATTTCAACATTTTTATTACTCATATAGTGGTTGCCTTTTTAGCGGAAACCATTCAATCACTCTTTTTATATATTCATCCCAGAAATTCCAGTCATGCTCACCTGGACCTTCCATATAAGTCAACTCCAGTCCCAGGTGTTCAATATGGTTCCTGAACCTGACGTTATCCTGATAAAGGAAATCCTCCGTCCCGCAGCATTGGAACAGCTTCGGGACATCGGTATTTTCCGTTCTGAGTTTTTCAGCCAGATGAAACAGGTCGTTTTCACTTCCCTTTACCCTTGCAAGATCACCAAAGACATCGGACAGTTCGCTTTTTACCATATTGGTACTTTTAGGAGACTCTACGATTTTTACAATATCCAGCGCTCCTGAAAGACTGGCAGCCGCAGCAAATTTTTCAGGATTTCTCAGCGCTACCTTGAAGGCCCCGTAGCCACCCATGGAGAGTCCTGCAACAAAATTATCCTCTCTTTTGTCAGAAAGCGGAAATAAAGCTCTGGCTACCTGTGGCAGTTCTTCAGATACATACGTCCAATAACGGTTTCCATGGGCCATGTCGGTATAGAAGCTGTGCTCCGCAGCCGGCATAACCACGGCCAGCCTGTTTTCCACAGCATACCTTTCTATGTTGCTATACCGCAGCCAACAGCTTTGGTCCTGAGAATATCCGTGAAGCAGGTATAATGTCTGGAACTTAGTTCCTGCCTCATACATGTCTTTCTGCCCGGCAGCTACTTCCGAATAAGTAATTGTGGGTATGACTACAAATATGCTGGTCTGCACCCTGAGACTTGCAGACGTGAACTGGCATTGAATCAGTGCCATAATCTCACTCCTCCACGAAACTTTTCACTATTCCTTTGCAATTTTTATCGCTTCCGTCAGCAGCAGCAGGGTTAACGCTTGTCCATAGGTCATGGGGCATACAGGTATATCCTTATAAAACTGCGCATCCTTTCCCACCGGAGTTCCATAGGACACTCCCTGAACAATGCCATCCGCAGAGATCTGTGAAAGCACTCCTTCTACTGCTTTCAGCCCCATCTCCATATATTTCGCGTCCAGATATCCTCTCCTGATGCCTTTTAGTATTCCATATCCGAAAGCAGCCGTTGCGGAGGTCTCCAGATAGGAGGTTGTATCATCAATCACCGTGTGCCATAGTCCGCTGCTGTTTTGATATTTTTCCAGAGCAGCTACCTGAGCGTTAAAAGTGTCCAATAGGTACTGCCTTAACCCAGGTTCTACTTCCACCATATCCAGGAAGTCAACTAAACCGCAGGTATACCAGGAATTCCCTCTCGCCCAGTGTACGGCACCATAATTGTGCATTTCGTTAAAATCCCAACCATGGTAGAAAAGCCCGCAGGATTTGTCATACAGGTATTTTATGTGAACCAGGAATTGCTTCTTCGCCTCTTCGACATATTCCGGTCTGCCCAGTACTTCACCGGCTTTCGCCAGGAATAGGCATGTCATAAACAAGGTATCAATAAGGATTTGTCCGTCGTTGGGATCGCCTGTAATCATGTGCTGCAACGCCCCGTCCCCCGTGCGGATCATTTCCTTCATAATCCAGGTACTCCATTCATCGCATAGCTCCAAATACACCTTATCGCTATTCATCTGATAAAGTCCAATGAGGGTAAGCATAGGAGACATGGTATTCACATTTTTCTCGGGCAAGCCCTGCCGTATGCGTTCGGAATACCAGCTGTGCAGGAAATCCAGAATATCCTGCCGTCCGGTATCCAGATAATACTTATACAGGCCATAGATGCCCACTCCCTGGGGCCATTCCCACAGGTTTATATCAATCAGACCAATCGGATATTTTTCTTCATAACCTTCATTCTTCAGATTCTTCATCCTGTCTGCTACCTTATCCAGCAGTGCAGCCAGTTCTGCTTTACTTTGCATACGTATCACCCTTTTCTCCATACTCAATTAACCCATCCGTTGAAAACCCCTTGTATTGTACCGGCTCGCCGTTTACTGCCATCGACCCTTCCCAGGACGCTTCCACCCTGCCATATACTGCATCCGTCAGTTTGACTTCCTGTTGAGGACTTATGGTCAGTTGCATTTCCAGCATGCTGTCCACGAAAGCGCCAAAGTTCTCGAATTCATCCTTACTGGAAACTCTTAATATCCATACATTTTTATATCCCGGACTTACCAGCTCCCGATCCCGGTTCAAGCCTCTATACTGCAGGTATAAACCGTTGTCGGCATAAATAGCTGCGAAGCTGCTTCCCTTGCTGGCGAAACACCAGTTTCCGTACTGGAGGAATTGATCAAAGCTTGCTACAGGAAAATAAGCGTGGGTATAATTTACCGAGTGCTCCGGATTGATATCATAAATGACGATTCCCACTCCTTTGTATTGGGCAGCCTTGGGCAGATATCCGTTTCCAGCCCAGAAATTCGGCCGTCCGCTGCCATGGGCGTGAAGCTCACCCGGATGGTTGATCCATATTTGTGCCTCAGGGTCAAAGGTTGCCTGAATAATGTGCTCCTGATAGCCTTTGCATCCCGGCTTGAAACCGCAGGCCGTGGAGAGGATAAAGTCTGCTGTCTTGTAGGTATAAAGGTCTACATGCTGCATATAGCCCTGGGTGTTCCTGAATACCATATTCCTGCCTGCGGGAACGTTCATGTACGCTGCATACTCCTGCGGGGGAACATAGTCCGACAAGCAGAAGGAGACCGCTGCCTTGGCCGATTGGTTCAGATACCCCTGCCCCCAACCAATCCAGCACATACTGCTGGTGCCGTTGATATAATTGCCTTTGAGCTCTTTTTCGTAGGATCTGCCAAAGGAACAGGATAAAATTCCATGAAAACCATTCACCGCCGTATAGTAGAAGACTTGATCCAGCGCTTTGCGTGCCATTGCCCGGATTTCCGCAGAAGCGGCCATATCATAAAGATTGGCCAGCCCCAAAACATCAATGGGAATATAAGCGCTGCAATTCCACTCGGTCAACCCTTCCTCATAGAACCTTTCAAACCAACCTGTCAAAAGCTGTTCGGCTTTCTGCACAAGCTGTCTTCCTGTTTTTCCACTGTTTGAGAACACCTCATCGGGGAAAGTCTGTCCGGCGAGAAGCTGACAGGTATGAAACAGGAGTGCATGGTTTTCGCTGAAGAACCACATGACATCGTCCCCGGGCTCATCCATCCAATATCTGAAGTTGATAATACAATCTTTGATTTTTGTCCAGAAATCCTCTTCAAAGATCCCTTGATCCCTGAAATCCTTCCATAATCGATAGAAATGAACCAGATGGAAATCGCTGCAGTCATATCTTTCGTTAATGCCGATCAACTGTCTGAGGATGATTTCCCGGGCTTCTTCAGGATCACCCTTTGCATAGAGGATCGCCATGGCCTTGTTGATATTGTCTTCCCCATGGACCGCCAAAAAGTCCAGGGCTGTCTTTTTCCGCACCGCTATATCCTGGCTGGTTTCCGGCAACAGGGACGCGGGATATATTTGCAGAGGCAGAATGCGGGATATGGAGATACCTTCTACCGGTACGGTTATATCAAAATGGTTAAAACCCATGGAGAAATTTTCTACACTGCCCAAATCAACGCAGCAGCTTTTCCCGTGCAGGACCGCATTGAGCTTTCGGATTCCTCCCTCTACGAGGTTTTCCTCGTAGGAACTCACAATATTGCACTTTAGATCGTAGTCAAAGGGATTTTTGACTATAAGCCGTATGTTCCCTTCTTTGACCGTATCCTTTTCAAATCGCGCATTGTAGACCGCATCCTCAACAGCTCTGATTTTTTCCCCGTCTCGATGGCCTACAGGAACAATGATCTCCAATTCCCGGCTCCCTTTATAATCAAGCCTGAAATAATACTGAGTATCCCTCTCCGCCAGGTCGTCAAAGCACACCTCCAGTTGGTTTATGCCTTCCTGCAATTCTGCCTGGAAATTTGTT
The DNA here is from genome assembly GCA_023419605.1 of Bacillota bacterium. Taxonomy (GTDB): domain Bacteria; phylum Bacillota; class Clostridia; order Acetivibrionales; family JAEZXR01; genus JAEZXR01. The sequence continues at coordinate 14,354 of JAEZXR010000143.1, forward strand.
ATCTGTTCAATATTCCGGGTATAAGGGGTAAAATCCACTGCCAGCTTCCCATTGACCCAGACCGTGGCCCCACCACAGGTCCGCAGTTGAAAGTCCGCCCTGTGCGCTTCTGTGCTGCTCACGGTAGTGACGGCCCAGGTTCTCAGATAGGTGGGTACAAACCAGAAGGCGGATAGCTCAACATTCACATTGTCAAAGGGAAAGTATACCTTCCATTCCCTCTTCCCCTCTTCCAATTCCAACCCCTCGCCGGGTTGGGCATACAATAAATCCATCCGCTCCGGGGCTCTTTCTCTCCTCTTTACAACAAATTCTTTGCGGCAAGGGTTCTCATGGATGGAAAACCCCTCTTTCAGCCACAAATTTATATCACCCGACATTGTCATGGGCTCAAACCGCATTTTTTTCTCGTAGATACCAGCCAGGAGCCACCGGTTGATGGTTTCCCCCCGGTACAGAGAATATATTAATTCATTCATAGTCCATTCTCCATTTATATTAGTTTTTTGTTATTTACTCCTTCATACCGGAAACCACCATACCCCGCACGAACTGCTTCTGGAAGATCAGGAATATAATCAGTACCGGAATCATGGTAAGCACGGCCATGGCCAGGAGGCTGCTCCAATCAACCGAATATTGGCCGGAGAAGTTCGCGATGGCCAGCTGCACGGTATAAAGCTTCGGATTGTTGATAACCAGCAGGGGCCATAGGAAGTCGTTCCAGCGCCACATGAAGGAGAATATGGTCAAAACCGCCAGTACCGGCTTTGCTATGGGCAAAATAATACGAACAAAGATGTGCGTCTCGGAAGCCCCGTCTATTCTGGCTGCCTCCAGAAGCTCATCCGGAACCGACATCAGGTACTGCCGCATCAGAAATACCCCGGTGGGCGTAGCTGCAGGCGGAATGATAATCCCCCAGAGGGAATTGTACATCTTGAATATTTTAAGCATCTGGAACAGAGATATCATGATGACCTCCAGAGGAATCATCAGCGTGCCCAAAAATGCCAGGAACAGGAAATTGCTCCCTTTAAATTTGAATTTGGCAAAGGCATAGCCTGCCATACAGTTTATAACGAGTGTAATAAGGGTCGCTACAGTAGCAGAGTAGGCACTATTTAAAAAATACAGTCCGAAGTTGCCTCGATTTAATGCATTGGTAAAATTCTCAAAAGTGATTTTCATAGGTAAAAGTAATGGAGGCCATGCCACCAGTTCTGTCTTGCTTTTTAACGCACAGATTACGATCCACACAACGGGAATCATGAACAAAACAGCCAGTATGATTAATACTGCATAGAGCAAAAAGGATTTAATCATCGGACTTACCTGTTTCTTTGCTGACAGCATCACACTTCACCTCCCCGGTTCGCCTTAAATTGAAACAATGTCAGTGTACATAATATTGCGAACAATACCACAGACAGTGCGCTGGCGTATCCCATCTGGTTTTTCTGGAAACCGTACTCGTATATGCTCTGTACCAGGTAAGTAGTCGCTTTGTTCGGTCCTCCTGACGTCAGCGAGAACACCATGGCATAGGATTTGAAGGCGTCAATCATACTGAGTATGAGCACAAGGAAGCTGGTAGGCTTCAAAAGGGGTAAGGTAACGTGCCAGAACTTCTGTACCGGGCTCGCGCCGTCAATGTCGCAGGCCTCATAATATGATGTGGGTATGCTTTGCAATCCGGCTATAAACATAACCATATAAAATCCGGTTCTACACCAAATGGTGGCTACAATGACCGATACATTGGCGAAAAATCCGTCCGTCAGCCATTTTACCGGTTCATGCCCTATCAGGGTCAATAAATAATTGATAATTCCGAAATCGTATCCCAATATCCATTTCCACGAAACACCTACTACAACAAAGGATATCATCGTAGGCCAGTAAAAAATGGCTCTAAAAATCCCCTTGAATTTTATTTCCCGAATTAGAAATCCTGCCAGTAAAAGTGACATTGCAAAAAGCAATGGTACCGTAATCACCGCGTAAGCAACGGTCCTGCCCAGGCAATCCCAAAATTCGCTGGTTGTAAATATTTCTTTAAAATTATCCAGTCCGACAATTTTAAATTTATTCAATCCATCCCAATCGGTAAAGGAGTAGAAGAAAACGGAAGCCGCTGGAATGACAATAAACATTAAAAAAATAAGAAAGTTGGGAAGAAGGAAAATATAGGGGGTAAAGGCATTGCCGTATTGTCTGCTTTTGGGGCGTTGAACCCTTTTCACTTTAATTCACCTCTTGACTATAAAATTGATTCTTGGTTTTATGCGTAGTTGAAGTTTTTCTGGAAGAACAGAAGGCAGAAATCCTTCTGTTCTTCCAGAAAAGCATGGTGCTTCAAGTTATTTCGCGTCGACGGCTTTCTGGCCTTTTTGAGTAACCTTTTCCAGCATATCCTTGGAAGTGGATTTGCCTGCAATAACACTCACGATACCCTCTTTCAAATCGTTGGAAATGGAGGCGGTCAGTGAGGGATGTGCCCAGTCCTTCGCCGCTTTTACAGGGGTAACCTGTAATTCCTCAGAGAAAGTTTTGAAGTAATCCTTTCCGAAGGAGTAGTTCAATTCGGCATTATCCTTTCTCGGGCTGAGGAACAAGGATTCCATACAATATTCGGCATTTACATCCTTGGAGGTAAAGTATTGGATGAAATCGGCAGCTTCCTTCTCCGCTTTTGAATTCTGGAAGGCTGCGATATATTTGCCGCCGGGTACTGAAGAGCGTATCTTGCCTTTGGGCATATAGGTTACGCCCCATTCAAAGTCCTTGATGTTATCCCTGTAGTTTGTCATCATCCAGCTGCCGGAGAAATGAATCGCAACCTGACCGGTTTTAAACAGGTCGTTGGGATTCTCACTCCCCACCCAAACAGACTCCGGCATGATTTTATCCTTATGCAGCTGCGCCACAAAGTCAACTGCCTGAATGGCTTCCGGAGAGTTCAAAACCACCTTTGTACCGTCATCATTCAGCATGCTTCCACCGAACTGGTAGAGAATCGTTGACCATCTGTGAGTGGAATTGTCCATAACGATACCGTATTTAACTCCACCTTTTGCCATAACCTGTTTCACTGCACTGATACATTCCTCCCACGTCCACACCTTGTCGGCAGAGGTGGGAACGGATACACCGGCCTTTGCAAAAGCAGTCTTGTTATAGATCATACCGTTTGCAGTAACATCGATGGGCGCTGCCAAAACTTTACCGTCGATCTGGTAGTTACTGGATACCGAATCGACAAACTGTCCCACAAACTTATCTTTATCTCCAACATATTTTGTTAGATCCAGAAGGGAATTCTTAAAAGTGCTTACATTGGTAATACGGCTCAATGCCGGTGGCTCTCCGCCGGCTACCATCATCTTCAGCTTAGTTTCCAGATCTTTAAACGGAACTTCAATCAGATTAAACTGCAAATCGGTATTTTTTTCTTGATAGGTTTTAATGATCGCCTTTGTAACATCGCCCTCCACGCCATCGCTGAACCAGACGAAATCCAAATTCTTTGATCCTTTCTTCTCCGTCGGTGCAGACGAACCGCTGGGTGTATTACCGCCACCCTTATTTGCACAGGCAGGCAGCAAAGCTGCACTCAGTGCCAAAGCCAGAGCCATAGACATAAACCGAATTCCTTTTTTCATTCAATGACCTCCTCGTGTCTAGATACAATTAAACATTTGACATAACTTATGGTGTGTGATAAATGAATTGGCTAGCCTTACAATGAAATTATACTAATTTATTGTGCAAGGAACTCTTTAAATTTTTGTCATTTATGTTTAATTTTTTGACCTGATGCGCCTTGTTTTTGTTTATATTCACTAGGAGTCATGTCGCATTTCTTCCGGAACACCTGGCTAAAGTAGCCTACATCATAAAATCCTACCTTATCCGCAATTTCATTGTTCTTCATATCCGTAGCGGCCAGCAGCTTCTGGGCCTCGCTGACACGGATATCCGTGAGGTATTCCATGAAATTCAAATCCATCTCTTTCTTGAAAAGACGGCTCAGATAGGACAAGCTTAAATCCAACTCATTGGCAACGGACTGCAGGCTCAGTTCCTTGTCCCCATATCTTTCCCTGACAATTTTCTCTACCCTGCGGATGATTTTGTTTCCGGCACTGGAGAACTTTTGAACCATTTGGTCGCAGGCATATTCCACAGCCTTTTCAAGATATCTGCTCAAAGAAGAAAAAGAATGGGTATCCGCTGCGCTATCCAGGGACAGCTTTTGAAAAAGGAATCCGTTACTGGCATAAATCAGACTGTTTAACTGTCTTACCATATCGGAAGCTGTAGCCATGATATGCTCCCGGTCCCCTTTCTTTTTCATGTCGTTCAATATCTCTTCCATGAGTTCCAGCGCCTGCCGGGTATTACCTTCCGCCACCTTCTGGTAAAACCCGGTCAAATCCACATATTCCTTAGGGCTATTCTGCTTCCTTTGACCGGATTCTATGAAAAATATTCCCGCTGAGTTTTCAAAAAACCTCCTATGCAAAGCTTCCTGGGCTTCCAGGCAGAAGGAGTGGATTTCATCGATGCTTTTACTTACTTTACCGACTCCGGCAGAAACCTGTAGTCCTGTAGACTCATAAACATTCTGCCGTATTTCATTTCCGATATCCTTCAGCCTATTTTGAATTACACTATTGACAAGACTTTCATTAAAATGCACCAGAGTAATAAACATGCGATCTTTTTCCTTCAGGTCACACCGGCAGCCATACTTCTCAAAAACACTCTGGATGGTATTTTTTAGTGCGAAGCCATGGAGCTTGTTGATTTCCTTCCCTGCTTCAGGCTCCAGCTCAAAAACCACTGCCGCCACCTTCCCGATGTTCAGGTCAAAATATTGAAGCTTCTCACCCAATATCTCGATTTCACTGTTTCCATTGAGCGCGATGTTAAAAAGAAGGGTACTGTTCATAATGGGCTTTATCTCGGTAACCATCCCTTGAAGCCGGTTCACATCCGATTTTCGGGATTGGCTCTTTTTCAAGCTCTCCACAGCTTTTTTCACAGCCCGGATGATTTCATTTTTATCGATGGGCTTTAGAATATACTCCTTCACACCGAATTTGATGGCCTTTTGCGCGTATTTAAAATCATCGTAAGCCGTAAGGATGATGGTAACCATGGACGGATGGCTGGAACTAATGTACTGAGACAGCTCCAGCCCATTCAACCCCGGCATGACAATGTCGCTGATGACAATATCCGGCAACAGCTCATCAATCAGCCGCTTCCCTTCCAGACCGTCCGTCGCTATACCGCACACCTCACATTCGAGCTTTTTCCAATCCATTTTAGTTTGGAGTCCCTTTGCAATGATGACCTCGTCGTCAATGATAAGCACCTTGAACATATTAGTTCTCCTCGCTTTCTTTCACCTCAATTTTCAATTCCATCATAGTCCCCACTCCTCTCTGGCTCTCAATGCTGAGTCCATATCCCTTGCCATAAATCAACCGGACTCTGTCCATCACATTGCGCAGACCGCTTTGGGTACCTTGTTTTCCGGGATTTTCCGTTTCCTCCCTCCCAGGGTCAGCAAGTACATACCTTTGAATTTCTTCCTCACTCATTCCAACACCATCGTCAAAAATTTGGAACACCAGGCTGTTCCCCTTGTTAAAGCCTTTGATATGGAGGTTTCCGGGCCCCACTTTTTTCTTCAGGCCGTGGATAATAGCATTTTCCACCAACGGCTGAAGGATGAGTTTTGGAATGTAATACTCCAGAATATCCTCCTCAATATCCAGATAATAATTCAGCTTGTCCTGTAAACTTACTTTGTAAATCAGAAGGTAAGCCTTTATATATTCCAGTTCGTCCCGCACTTTTATTGTCTTTTTCCTGTTATTGGCACTCACTTTCATCAGATTTGCCAGCGCGATAGTAACACTTCGTATGTCGTCGGTTTTTCCGAATTCCGCCAGCCAGTTAATGCAGTCCAGCGTATTGTACAGGAAATGCGGGTTGATTTGCGCCTGAAGTGCCTTTATTTCCGCCTCTTTTAATTTTAGTTCTTCCTGATACACTTCTTTGATCAGGCTGTCGATTTTGTCCACCATCTTATTAAAGCTTCTACCCAGTTTCCCCAGCTCATCCTGGCCCAAAGCTTCCACCCGGACATCGAAATCTTCGTTTTCAACCTGCCCCGCCATGTAGGTCAATGCCTTAATCGGCTTTACGAGCTTGGTTGAACTAAACAGTGAGATGGAAACACCAATGGTAATCCCCAGCAAGCCTATATAGAAAATCCATTTTGCAATGACTGTCGGCCCTTTCGCAAGCTCTCCCAGCGATATTACCGATATGGTTTTCCAGCCTGAATAATCGGATGTACTCGTTGTAATGAGCGAAAGGCCAATGGTGTCAATACTCTGAAGTCTGCTCCCCTGAGTGTCACTGTCTTTTATACTGCTTAAAATCTTCTGGAGCTTGTCCACCTTTTCGTAATTGTGAACAATAACATTTTCATACTCATCGGTGACAATCAAAAACCTGTTTTGATTGGATTGCAGCGCATTTATTTTTTGCTGGATATAGTTTTTATCCATAACCACCGTGAGGTATCCGATGGTCTGCATCGTATCCAAATCCCTTATGGTCCGGTTGAAGGAAACCGTCCCATCCTTTACCATCACCTTGATGCTCCCATCGGATGTAAAACGGTCCGGGTCGGCAGTGGCATAAAATTTCTCATTCTCTCCGCTTTCATAATGTCTTTTGAAATACACACGAAGGTCCTTTGTATCATACAGGTAGAGACTATGAATTTCATTGACGGAAAGAGTCTGTTCCACCGCTATGGACTGCAGCCTGTAATCCAATTCATACTTACGCTGCTGGTCCAGCTCCGCATCGTAATCCTCCTTCAGAAATGTTTGTAAATCCTTGTTCATGGAGACATAGTTGTTAATTCGTTTAAAGGAAACAATCATATCCCTCAAGCTGCCACTGATCTGCTCCACAATCTGCTCGTCGAAGCTTCTTACATCGGCAATCTGCATGGATACCGAGATGGAATAGATGATTGCCGCGATGAATATAACGACAGTGATTACAGTTGCCGTATGGGAAATGATTAGCTTGTTTTTAAGGCTTTTAGAATAAAAGTTTATCTTCATATTTTCCTCGCAATAATATAGGTTGTATATTATCTCTATAAGAATACTATATCATGTGTTTGATATAAAGTACAACAGTACAAATATAACGAACGGGCATATTTCACAATTGTACGCAGACGACCGCTTAAGATTTTAATGCATAAGAGTTATTCATAAAGCAGAACTTCACAAGTTTTGAGTAAGCAAACGCTGAAACTGTATAACTTTGTTTTTAAAGTCATTCCCATCAAACTCTGCTTATATTTTTACATTTTTCAATGAGTGTATAAAATTTTATACACTCATTGAAAAATGTAAATGTTTATATATGGAAATTTTCGCTATCCTGTAATAGTACTACGAATTTTGCTTTAGACTGTCTACAATTGAACAAAAAAATACTGCCCCTTGCCGAAGCCAGGGACAGTATTTCCGTGTCAACCTTCTCACCATTTCGCAATTTACGATTGGTGCTGCAACAATTCCTCTCAGAGACCTGCTGACACACGTCTCTAATTGCTTTCAAATTTAAAATTTATCCTGTAAACCTCTCCTCATATCCGTAGGAAACTTCCCTGCCGGATAAGTTCTTCATGGAGCAATTTTATATCGACGTCACGCGCACTGACTTTTTCCTTGGCAGCGATGGAGGCTGCTACGCCCCCCGCCTGCCCGACGGCTCCCAGGGTAGGAGTAGCAGCCTGTGCTTCAAAGCTTGCAGAAATGCATCGTCCAACCGTGACAATATTATCGATTTTATCATTCACATAGTTATCCATGTTCATGCTGATCTGTGCTGTCAGTTGCTCTGAATATCTTCTCAAACTGTCTTCAATCGATTTCGTGTATTTTTTATACGTTATGAATCCACTAACCAGGAAAGGCATTACTATTAAACCAAGGAAGATGAATATCAATTTTGCCCGCAAAGGCAGAAAAAACCGTACCGGCTTATTAATCATAAGGAATCCCCCAAGTGGCCCTATCTACGGGTATTTGACAGTAAATATTCATTTTCATTGTATCATAAAGCCGGTCCAATATCAAAGAGTGTTTTTTACCAGCTTCAATTCGTAATCTGCCCCATCCCCTTGCCCCCTGACTATGTTTTAACCACGTCATTAGAATACAATTACAATTATTAGAAATTATAATGTAAAATAATTACATTATTGACATCTGTTAATAATAATGTATAATATTACCTATGATAAGGAGGTTATATGACATGAATAAAAAATTTAAGGTTGTGCTTTCAATTTTTTTGTCATTGGTTATGGCAACCGTTTTACAAATGAAAACAGTGATTCCGGTAACTGCAACTCCAACGGAGTACAGCTACTTTTTAAGCGATTATTCCTACAACGCTGCACTCACGACAGCTGACTTCACCCCTATCCGGATGAATCAAAGTTTTGGTGGAAGCATTATCAAAGTAAACGAAATTACGTATGCCAAAGGAATCGGGACACATTCAAACAGCACAATTGTCTACGACCTTAAGCAAAATTTTAACTTGTTCACTGCTTATGTAGGTGTAGATAGTGAAGTAGGAAGCGGCAATGGATCCGTAATATTCAAGGTAAAAGTAGATGATGTTCAAAAATATCAGTCCCCGACATTGACAGCCAGTTCCACCGCTCAACAGGTAACAGTGGACATAACCGGAGCCAGCAAATTGGAACTCATTGTTGACAAAGCCGATGGATCTACTTCCAATGATCATGCAGATTGGGTGGAAGCTAAAGTGACAAAAACAGCTCCGTCAAGCACCTTGACACTGACAGCGGATACCAGTCTTGCCGATAGCATAGCCCTTCAAGCAGGATTTCAGTGGGCAAAAGACAAGGCCTTGAGCTATGTAAAAACCGCCAACAAATTTGATTATATCCCCAGCTACTTTGCCGCCATGCACGACGACGGCCCCAATAACAAAGGACAATTCTGTGCACGCGACGTGGCGCACTATATGGAAGGAGCCCATTTGCTGGGACTGGACCTGGAGAATTTCTCCATGATGAAGACATTTGCCTGGGGCGCAAATCGACGAGTGACACAGGATTATTACTGGCCGCGCTGGTGGTATAATTATGATTTGAAAAACTCCGATGGATCGCCCAATGAAGATTTTGGAAGCAGTCAGTGGCGGACGCTGCCTACGGCCTTTGACATGGTATGGCGGAGCTATGAGCAGTATCTTTGGACAGGTGACAGCAAATGGATCAATGATACGGAGATGTTCAATTTCTATACAAACATACAGACAAATTTCATGGATAATCAAGGCAAAAACGCCCATGGAGCCGCAACGGAAACCAAACAGTTAGCATCCTATTACGAGTTTCCAAGCCCAAGCGAGCACTTTATTGTTGCCGGAGACTCCATCGGCTGCCAGTACCAGTCTCTATTGGCGTATTCAAATATCCTTGCTAAAAAAGGTCTCACTGCCGATGCGCAAACTTACAAAACCAAGGCAGACGCCCTTCGTGCCAATTTTGAAGCGAACTGGTTCGACACTGCGAACAACCGTTACGTCCGGGGATTCGGACCCGGTAAGGTTACAGGTACCCAATTTGGTACAGCCGGATACCCGTCTGTTACTTTTGACAAGGCAACAGACGGTGACGTAAATACATGGTTTGATAGTGTAAACCCCAACGGCGATTATACCGGGATTGACCTCGGAGCCGGAAATGAGAAAAGGATATACAAAATCAGGTACTATCCAAGGAACGGATGGGCTGGCAGGATGGTCGGAGGAAAGTTCCAGGGTTCCAATACCAGCCAGACAGCAGGATTTGTAGATTTGCATACCATTGCAACTACCCCGGCTCCCGGCGTCTTCACGGAGGTAACTGTGAGTGATACAACTCCGTACAGGTATTTGCGCTATTTATCGCCCAACGGAGGTTACTGCAACATTGGGGAAATGGAATTTTATTCACCTTCTGTTGTTCCCAATGTAGCCACCGATAGTATGATTGGACCTGTTAAACTTGGAGGCACCCAATTTGGTACAGCCGGATACCCGTCTGTTACTTTTGACAAGGCAACAGACGGTGACATAAATACATGGTTTGATAGTGTAAACCCCAACGGAGATTACACCGGGATTGATCTCGGAGCCGGAAAAGAGAGCAGCGTATACAAGATAACGTATTATCCAAGGAACGGATGGGCCAGCAGAATGGTCGGAGGAAAATTCCAGGGTTCCAATACCAGTCGGACAGCGGGATTTGTGGATTTATATACCATTGGAACTACACCTGCTGCCAACACCTGGACTACGGTAGAGGTGTCCAGTACAACTCCGTACAGGTATTTGCGCTATTTATCACCTAATGGAGGATACTGTAATGTTGCGGAAATCGGATTTTATACATCCTCCGGAAAGAATTTCAGATCGGACTGGGGGCGTGAGAACAGTTTCTTTATGCCGATGACACTGATCACCGACAATGCTTCACGAACAGACAATTATCTGGAATTCATAAAAAATTCTGTTGATGATATGGAAACTTCCGGAGATCCTCTAAATATCGAAGCAAAAACATATTTGCCCGAAACTTTTTACAAGCATGGGAAGAACGAATATGGATGGAAATATCTGAAACAAATTATGGATTCGCGTCATTACTACCCGGAGGTGTCATTTGTCAGTATCGGAAGCACCATTTCCGGATTGATGGGTGTAACTCCCGATGCACCCAATAACACCGTCAAAACACTGCCACGGTTACCGGCAGCTACGAAGATTCCGTGGGTGGAAGTCGACCATATCAAAGTTGGGGGCAATGATTTGAAGATTCGTCATGATGGGAACACACAAACCACCCTGACAAATAACGCTGGAGGCACAATTACATGGAAAGCGTGTTTTGACGGAAGCGTAAGCCAACTCTATAAAAACGGTACACCGGAAAATGCTACTCAAGAGGTACTGAATGGAAAGACAATCTCTTATGTGAATGTGAGTGTGCCCGCCGGTGGAACGGTAGTGGTAAAAACGACTCCGTAATGTTAAGGTTGTGATGTACATTTAAAGTCCCCTTCCGCTGTGGTGTTGATTACCAGTAGACAGATGAAAAATTTAAAATTTATGCCCCTAAGGTCTGATTCCGATATTCCATTGGAGTCAGACCTTTTAAATTCTTCTGTAACCTTCTCATGTTATAAAATCAATGTGTTCATCAATTTCCTGTTTTAATTCTTCATGGTTATGAAATTTTTGCAGGTAATCCATTTCAGGCCTTATAATTCCCTTTCATTGGTCCATTGTCCATGCACCTGCTAATACGGGGCACACATCGATAACAGATCAAAACTATTCTACATAAGATTCTTGTAACTCACTCAATCTTTCTCTAAAGTGAGTCAAATGGCTTTTCATATGGTTAACATAGTGGATTATTAATTTCTCAAAAGTTATAAATGTGGAGTTTTCGTCCCAGTTAATATTCCACTTGTTCTCCAGGCACTTTTCATCCATATTTAAAAGAATATTAGCTATTAGTTTGTTATAATAATAAAACAATAAAAGCAGCTCCAAGAATTTCATATCCTGATGTTTCTGTATTCTTAACCACTCACTGCCCCTATAATCAGGAAATTCAAGTACTTCAGATAATTGAAACCGGATAAAGCGTTGGTGGTTATTTGATGCAGAATCAATCAAATGCCCTATTATTTCCTTCAATGTCCATTTATCCTGAGAAATCCTAAATGATGTTATTCTTTCATCAAGTTCAGAAAAGTCATTTCTGAATATTTCAATTATTTCCTCGATCTCTTTAGCAATATTATTCATAAGCCCTCCTTTATTCCGTCTGCTTAAACTTTCAAAAATTTTTACAATATAAAACTAATTTGCAATAATCTTATCAATATTTTTCCAGGTAGTCAATGAAATAACTTGCCCCTGCAAACCGGCTATCTTATGTAGACTCAAGCATTATGGCGTTGCGTAAAATAGATAATACCCTCACTGCATTAGCAGACTCCTTGTTTTTAAAGTCATCCTCATGAAACCCTCTTTATATTTTGACACTTTCAAGCAGATGTAAAAATTCTATACACTCACTGAAAAGTGTCTATGTTTATATATGGAAGTTTTTGCTATGCTGTAATCATACTGCGAAGCAACAGATCATAAGGAAATATTTTAGAAAGGTGGGTACATAGCATGATTAACTATCAAAGAGTCAACACTCTGGCACCGCAAGATATCGAGAAAAGAAACGCCTATCTCATCGGCGGGGGCATCGCTTCTCTGGCGGCAGCAGCATTCTTAATCAGAGACGGGCATATGCCGGCACAAAACATCCATATATTGGAGGAATCCGATGTCGTCGGCGGCAGCATGGATGGCGCAGGCGATGCGGAAAAAGGTTACATCATCCGCGGTGGAAGAGAATTGGAAGAGCATTATGAATGCACCTGGGATCTCTATGGCTTTATACCCTCGTTAAACAACCCGAATCGAACCGTTCTGGATGAATTTAGAAAATTAAACATTGAAGAGCCCATTGAATCCCACTGCCGCCTGGTGGAAAAGTGCGGACAAAAGGCGGATTTTTCTTCTCTCGGCTTAAGCATTGACGATATAGCCTCCCTCACCAAACTGGTGCTTGCAAGCGATGATTCCCTTGGGGGTCTCCGGGTCCAGGATTGGTTTAAACCCTCCTTCTTTGAAACAAACTTCTGGTATTTCTGGCGCTCCATGTTTGCCTTTGAAAACTGGCACAGCGTTTTGGAGGTAAAACGGTATATGGTTCGTTTCATGCACCTGCTTCCCGGCATGAACCAGTTAAAAGGCATTCTCCATACCGAATACAACCAGTATGATTCCATGGTCCTCCCGCTGTTAAAGTGGCTGGAAGCACAGGGTGTGCAGATGGAAAAGGACACGCAGGTCGTAGACCTGGATATTGATATAAAGGATGACAAAAAAACCGTAACAGGCATTCATTTTGTCCGCAGTGGAAAAGAGGAAAAAATAACAACTTCAGAAAAAGACCTGGTTTTCTTCACTAACGGTTCCATGACTGAAAACTCTACCCTCGGCAGCATGAATGCCCCCGCTGTACTAAATCGCTCCAAAGACAACCGAGGCTGTTGGACCCTCTGGGAAAAAGTTGCGGGCAAGCATCCTGATTTTGGTCGCCCCTCGGTTTTCGCAGACCATATTGATGAAACGAAGTGGCTTTCATTTACCGTAACTATCAAAGATGATCCGACATTGTTCAACTATTTGAAGGAGTTTACCGGCAGTGCCCCTGGTATGGGCGGTGTCGTAACCATTAAAGACTCCAGCTGGCTCATGTCCTGGACAACGTCCAGGCAGCCCCACTTCATCAACCAGCCTGAAAATGTTCAAGTACTGTGGGCTTACGGCCTGTTCCCCGATAAGGAAGGAGACTTCATCAAGAAGAAGATGTCCGACTGTACCGGTGCCGAGCTGTTCTCCGAACTGCTGTACCACATGGGCTTTGAAAAGCAGATTCCTTCCCTGCTGAAATCTGCAAATGTTATTCCGTGTATGATGCCCTATATCACCAGCCAGTTTATGCCGAGAGTAAAGGGTGACCGTCCTGACGTGGTACCGGAAGGCTCCACCAATCTGGCATTTTTGGGACAGTTTGCGGAGATTCCGAACGATTGCGTATTCACCGTAGAATATTCCGTTCGTTCTGCCATGATGGCTGTTTACACCCTGCTGCACCTTGACAAGGAGGTTATTCCCGTTTACGAAGGGCAGTATGACCTTCGCGTACTGCTGCGGGCTGGAAAAACCATGCTGGGAAACCGTGAAATCTCCATCGATAAGCTTCTTGGTAAATACCTTTTCCAACTGGGATTAATGAAATAGAAAGGCTTACATAAATATAAATACTATGGGTACCCTTCGCGGCAGATCATACCCTGAAGGGTACCCATAGCATTTACTTCATCCTCCGGTTTCTTCCATCCTGCTAATTTTCTCCGCTCTACATCAATGGCGAAAACAGGCGGCAAATCCCCTCTTCAAACTTAATTCGAAGGCTCCGGGAATCATACCATTCCCTGGTAACCAGTCTGCATATCTCCATATCCTTCTCAAAAGCGTCACAGCACTGTCGGGAGAAGTCCGTATCATATACAAAGGCATTCACCTCAAAATCCAGCAGGAAGCTCCGTATATCAATGTTTGTGGTACCTACGGAGGCAATTTTCCCATCCATCACTACCATTTTGGCATGTAGAAAACCCGGATACAGGTACACTTTGACTCCATAGCTCAACAAATCCTCGATGTAGGAAGTTGCCACCCGGTACACAAACCTTTTATCGGGGATACCGGGTAACATGACACGCACATCCACCCCTGACATGGCGGCCATTTGCAGCGCCTCCAGGAAGGGGTCGTCCGGTACGAAATAAGGAGACTGAATAAACAATTCCTTTCTGGCGGAATTGATCATTTTGATATACCCCCGCTTGATTTGCTCTCCGCTGGAATCAGGTCCGCTGGACACGATCTGCACCCCCGTCACTCCCTGCGGCTTCACCGGTGGGAAAAAGGACTCCACCACCTTCGTGTCGTCAAACCCTTTTTCCCTGGACACATAGTACCAGTCCATAATAAACCGCTCCTGTAGAAAATATACGGCTGTGCCTGTCAGTCTCAGGTGGGTATCCCGCCAGGGAGTCTTTCGTTTATGCAGCCCCATGTATTCATCGCCGATGTTGACTCCACCCACATATCCGATTTTTCCGTCAATGACAACGATCTTCCGGTGGTTCCGGTAATTCACCCGGAGATAGCTTCCCAGCCGTAAGGGAAAAAACCGGTAGACTTGTCCACCTGCCCGGATCAATCCTTTAAACATTCTAAACGGAGTCAGAATACTGCCCACATGATCATAGAGGACACGCACCTTCACTCCCTGGGCAGCCTTTTTTTCCAGCAAGCTTACGATTTTTCTCCCGATATTGTCGTTGTTAATAATAAAATAGAGCATGTGAATGGTATCGGCTGCATTTTCGATATCCTGCATCAATGCCTCGTACTTGCTCTTTGCGTCTGTAAAGAGGATCAGGTCGTTATCCTGGGTATAGATGCTCCGGCTCATATTCAGGTGCATTCCGATGATGTCCCGGTATTGTTCCATATCCGGATCGGAAAATTCTATTTTCCGGTCATCCAGCAAATATTTCTGTTTGACCAGCCACTCATTGTAGAAGGCGTCGTAAATCTTTTTCGCTTTGAACATCTTCTTTTTACTGAGCCGCAGGTTTCTCCCGAAAGCGAGGTATAAAATAAAGCCCACTACCGGCAGAAAGGTCAGGGTAAGAATCCATACCAACGCTGTCATGGGTTTCTTCCGTTCAATAAATACAGTAACAGCAACAAATATAAAATTCGCCACGGTAATAATTTCAAGAATCACAGGTAAAACTTTTGCATTCACAGCTTCATCTCCATCGTGTACTTTTCAAATCTATAGTATCACACACTTTTGTATTGTCAATGTGTAAAAACATTCACAAAGATTCCTTCGGTTTGGCCTGCTATGCAAAAGAGCCCTCAAATCCACATTCGAAGGCTCTTGGCTCACTGAAACCCTGCTTTGTACGGAATCCGCCCCTATACACGAAGATCCCTCTTTTTATAAAATACATATGTCGCACAAAGCATTGCAGCAATAATTATAATGGACAAAATTACAAATACCGGGTCCAATCCTCCACCGTACATCATATTCTGGGCTTCGAAATATTTAAATGGAGTGATATATTTTAAACCCTCAAGCCTGCTGTTCATATCAACGATTATGGATAGCAGGAAGGCAACCAGAAGCACTGTTGTAGCTGCTGAAGCAGAAACTTTCGGATTTTTGCTTACAGAAGCAATTCCCGTACCGACGAACAAAAACAGCAGCTGTAAAATAAACATACCCGCCATCAATATTTGGATATCGCCTGTTATTGCCTCTCCATTGCTGTACTTACCCACAATGGCAATGGACAACACCAGGGTAACAATATTTAATATCACTATATTCGCCAGTGCTGCCAACAGCTTTGACGTTATGATGGTGGTCCTGGATACGGGTTTTACCATTAAAAACTCGGCTGTTTTATCCCTCTCTTCCTTTGAAATGATATTGGCACCCAGCATGGAAGCATGTATAGTTACCATGATCAGCAGGTATAAAAAAAGCATTCCATAGAAACCACTGGCTTTTGTAACGTCAAGATTGCCAAACCCCAATATAGCCTTTAAGGTTTTCGGTATTTTATCCATAATTTCGGTTATGGATTGGCCTGACCCGGAATAAGAAGAATACTTGCCCATTCCGGCAACAATCATGAATAACATGCCTATGCTCCATAAAATAAGTGATTTTCTATGGGCCTTCATTTCTCTTATAAAAATATTCATAAGCAAAACCTCCTTACTCTACACAGTTTAAACTGCATGGATGTCTTTTTTTACATACACCAGATAGCTGGCGGCAATTGCGGCAATGATAAAAATGCTTCCAACAATAATGTAAGGAGTCTCATAGGACGCATTCTTTACAATGTAGGCCAGATCAAAATATTTAAATGGGGATATATACCTTACCGCTTTATCGCCAATAACCGAGCCCAGCATGCTTATGATAAAAAACCCGAATACCGTACTAAGCGATATTGAAATCACCGATTTGATTTTTCCTGCAATCACCGAAACAATAACTCCCAGGGAGATAAACATCAGTTGAACAAAAGGCAATGTAGCGGAAATCATCAGGAAAATTTTCATGCTAAACTCAGACTCTACAGTGAATGTCATGGGAACTGTTACCGCCAAATATATTATATTTGTAATCACCAGGGAAGCTGCCGCCGCCAGAAGCTTGCAGGTCAGGATCTTTTCACGGCTGACAGGCTTTGTCAATAAAAAGTCTGCCGTTTTTTCACGTACTTCCTTCGATACGATTGAAACTCCCAGGTTCATTGCCTGAATGGCTCCGCACAAGACGATATATACAAATACAAAGGAATAAAAGCCCTCCAGTGTAGAGATGCTGTCGACATAGATGCTCAGAAGCTTTCTTACCACCTCCGGAAGGCTGCTGAGGACGCTTTTAAAGGCTTCAATATCACTGGAAAGTGCAGAAAAAAGGAATATATACATAACGGCCACCGCAGCCATGGAACATGCCCAAATAATCGTGGATTTCCGGTAAGCCTTTAACTCATGAAGAAATATATTCATACCCCTCAGGCCTCCTTTTCATAATAGTGCATAAAGATTTCCTCAAGACTGGGCTCCTCGATCCAAACATTGGAGATCTCCACCTCTGAAATCTTTCTCATGATCAGATTGATATTGCCCCTGAATAAAAAGCTCACTGTGTTGCCCTTTATCTCCAGGCTGCTCACTCCCCCGATAGCAAAGTGGTTTTTGTCAATTCCCGACTTCAATTCAATCTTGAATTTTTTGTAGTTGTTTTCGGTTAAATTGCTCATCCTTTCCACTTTAATAATCTTGCCTTCTTTTATAATTGCGACGCGGCTG
Source organism: Bacillota bacterium (assembly GCA_023419605.1). Classification (GTDB taxonomy): domain Bacteria; phylum Bacillota; class Clostridia; order Acetivibrionales; family JAEZXR01; genus JAEZXR01. The sequence goes on from JAEZXR010000143.1 coordinate 32,048, forward strand.
CACAATCTCTGTACCTCGCTTAAAATATGGGAAGACAGAAGAATGGTTGCTCCTTTTTTATTTTCTTCCAGCAACAAATCAAAAAACTTCTGCTGCATAAGGGGGTCAAGGCCGCTTGTAGGCTCATCGAGAATAATCAGCTTCGGTTCGTGCAGCAAGCCCTGGACGATGCCAACCTTCTTTTTATTCCCAAAGGATAAATCATCAATTTTCTTTTTGAGATCCAGGTCCATTACTTCCGCCAGCTCTTCGATTCTTTTTCTGCAATCCTTCTTATAGAAGCTGGCTGAATATTTCAAAAGGTCCATGACTCTCATTTTATCGTAATAGAACACCTCAGACGGTAAATAGCCTACTTCCTTGGCAATTTTAGGGGCAAACTTTATACAGTCTTTTCCGAAAATCGTGGCACTTCCGCTGGTAGGGTAGATCAATGACAGCAGGGTCCGGATGGTGGTTGATTTTCCTGCGCCGTTTGGCCCGATAAATCCGAAAATCTCCCCTTCTTCCACGTTAAAGCTCACATCACTGATTCCCCTGGCCTTGCCGTAGTTTTTCGTCAGATTTTTGATTTCAATAACATTCATTATAAAGCCCCCCTTTTTATTTATAGAAACACTTCTTAAACATCTGTAGATAAAGTTCCGCCTCAGCAAAAAGCTTTTCATAATCCAGCAGGTTTTCATGGCGCAATTTTGCTTTTGCCATTTCTTCCTTTGCAAATCCTTCAAAGGTCCATAGCACGGTTTTTATGACTTTACCGACATCAATATCCTCTCTAAACTTTGAAGTATCAATCCCTTCAAAAGCTTTTCCCGCACTGCTCTCAATCATTTTTTCATTCCGCTGCACCACGTCTTGGCCCACCTCGGGTGCATCTTCTAAATAGGCAACCTGGAGAAAGGTAAACATCTCCGGATGTTTATTTACGATCTCAAACTTAATCATCTGCATTTGCCGCAAGCGTATAAAAAAGTCCTTTTCCTCCAGGTCTAATTTCTCGTAAAACTCACTCATAAGAAGCTCAATACAGTAATCGTACAAAAACAGGAATAACTGCTTCTTATTTTTAAAATAGTGGAACAACACGCCCTTGGATATACCCGCTTCCTTAACAATCTCATTGGTAGAGGCGTCTTTATAGCCCTTTTGGGCAAACTCCTTCATAGCTGCATTCAGAATGCGCTCCTGCTTCTCCGGGTTCAGGTTTAAAAATTTTGAAAATATAGTGTTGCCTCCTTCCTTGAACGGTACCCAATATAGGATTGACCACGTCGGTCAAACCCATTATAGCACCGCTGACCAGGCTGGTCAATATCCTGTTAAAATATATTTTCCCCTGTCATCACCGATTCAATTCCAATCCGTCCAGGCCTGGTACCAGGGCCCCTTCCCGGCTGCAATCAACCTTATTCACTCTACCGCCTCCTGTGACATATAATGGCGTATATGAGGAGGTATGCACATGCCTGAGATGGTTTCATTCATAAAGGACTTACTAATCCTTTACGCCACCGCGCTGGTGGGCTATATGGCAAAAAGGCACGGAATCCTGGGACGGCAGGCGGACCGGGCACTCACCCAGATCATCCTGTACATAACACTCCCAGCATTGATTCTCTACTCCATGGATATACCCTTTTCCACTGCCTACCTGCTGGACTTCGCGATTCTGTCCTCCCTTTCAGCCTTTATTTTAGGCTGCGCCTGTGTTTTTGCCTTCTTCCTGGCACGAAAGGCAACCATGCCCATGGAACGCAAAGGGGTGTATCAGGGCATTCTTATTTTTGGCAACCAGGGCTTTCTAGGATATGCCGTATGCGGCTCTCTCCTTGGGAAAGAAGGCACCGTCTACACGGCTGTATTTAATATTATCTACCTTATCCTGATCTGGACCTACGCTATTTATCTGGTGGCCCGGGGACGGCACAGCTTTTCACGGAAGCTTTTGCTATTCAGCCCCGGTATACTGGCTACAGCCTGCGGAATGCTGATTTTTTTCCTTCCTGTAGGCTGGCCCGACATCGTTTCAAAGTTTCTTCAAAACCTGGGGACTCCTACCCTGCCCTTGTCCATGCTCCTCATCGGGAGTATTATGGCAAACATAGAAAAAGAGGACTTAATCGCCATGTTTAAGTCCTCTTCCCTCTGGATTTCTTCCGCTTTTAAATTGCTGGCTCTGCCCCTGCTTCTTCTGCCCTTTGCCTTTATTGATATTAAGTTCTCCCTGCTGGCGGTAGCCGTCCTGGTTACGGGAATGCCCTCCGCCCCCACCATTCCCATTTATGCAGAAAAGTACGGTGCAGATGCCGCTTTCGGCTCCGCTGGTGTCTGTCTCTCCACGTTTTTGTCGGTCATTACGCTGCCCCTTTTGTATACGCTTCTGAGAGCTTTGAGTTAATAAAAAAGGGTTGTCTATAAAAGAAAGCCTCCCTCCAAGAGGGAGGTGCCAGCGTAAGCTGACGGAGGGAGCCTACTCCCCCTATCACTTCGTGGCATCCCCCTCGAAAAGGGAGACTAAAGGCCTGGCAAGATTGTATCCCTTAATCCGTCGCCAGCTTCTTATACATCGCAAGCCGCTCCTTCGCATTCTTCTCCGCAGCGTCGAACAACACTTCCGCTTTATCCGGGAAAGTCTTTGTCAGTGATGAATACCGCACCTCACTGAGTATGAAATCACGGTAGGAAGCCGTCGGCTCCTTGGAATCCAAAACAAAAGGATTTTTACCCTGCTCCTTCAGAAGAGGATTGTACCGGTATAAATGCCAATACCCGGCTTCTACCGCCTTTTTCTCTTCCAGTTGGGTGCAGCCCATCCCCAGCTTCAAGCCATGGTTAATGCAGGGCGCATAGGCAATGATCAAGGAAGGTCCGGGATAGCTTTCCGCTTCCACGATAGCCTTGATCAACTGGTTCTGGTTGGCCCCCATAGCCACCTGTGCAACATAGACGTATCCATAGGACATGGCCATCAGCCCCAGGTCTTTCTTCCGGGTCAGCTTGCCCGATGCGGCAAATTGAGCCACCGCACCCGTAGGTGTTGCTTTGGAGGACTGTCCTCCGGTATTGGAGTACACTTCGGTATCAAATACCAGTACATTTACATCTTCACCGGAAGCCAGCACATGATCCAATCCACCGAAACCGATATCATAGGCCCAACCGTCGCCACCCAGAATCCATTGGGATTTCTTCACCAGAAACTCCTTCTTCTCCAGGATTTCACGGGCAATCTCATTCACCCTGCCGTTTCCTTCACAGTAAGCCGGCAATGTATCCAGAAGGCCCTGTGAAGCTTTCCGTGAAGCCTTTGCTTCCTCTATTCCCGCGATCCATTCCGCAGCAGCAGTCTTTACATCCTCTGTCACTTCCAGGGTCAAAAGCTCCGTACACAGCTTCTTGATCCCATTACGGATCTGTGTTACTCCCAGATACATACCATAGCCGTATTCTGCATTATCCTCAAAAAGGGAGTTCGCCCAGGCAGGTCCATGTCCTCTGCTGTTTGTACAGTACGGAGTTGCAGGAGCGCTTCCTGCCCAAATAGAGGAGCATCCTGTAGCATTGGCGATCATCATTCTGTCTCCGAACAACTGCGTAATCAGTTTCGCATAAGGGGTCTCTCCACATCCTGCACAAGCTCCCGAGAACTCCAGCAGCGGCTGTTCAAACTGGCTTCCTTTCAGTGTTTCAGGACTTAACAGGTTTTCCTTTTCCGACAGGCTCATGGCATATTCCCAACGGCTGATTTCGGCAGTTTGTGTTTCCAAAGGCTTCATCACCAGTGATTTTTCCTTGGAAGGGCAAACCTGTGCACAGTTTCCGCAGCCGGCGCAGTCCAGTGCAGAAACCTGGATTTTAAAGTTATAATTCTCGAAGCCCTTTCCTATAGCCTTTTTGGATACAAAGCCTTCGGGAGCTTTTTCCACTTCCTCTGCGGTCAGCAGGAAAGGACGGATGGCCGCATGGGGGCATACATAGGAGCACTGGTTACACTGAATACAGTTGTCCACCTGCCACTCCGGCACTTCCACCGCAATTCCTCTCTTCTCATACTGGGAGGTACTTTGAGGGAAAGTTCCGTCTTCTACTCCTACAAAAGCGCTTACGGGAAGTTTATCTCCCTCCTGCCGGTTCATAGGTTCAAGAATCTTTGTAATAAATTCCGGAACATTCCGCTCTTCCTTCGGTGCATCCACAGCATTTGCCCAGTCTGCGGGAATCTCCACCTTCTTTAAGCCTTCGATTCCCATCTCTACAGCCCGGTAGTTCATTTCAACAACTTTTTCTCCCTTTTTGCCGTAGGACTTCACGATGGCATCCTTCATATACCTGACAGCTTCCTCAATGGGAATAATGTTGGCCAGCTTGAAGAAAGCCGCCTGCATAATCATGTTGATTCTGCCGCCCAGGCCGATCTCTTTGGCAATATGTACCGCATCAATGGTATAGAGTGCGATATGGTTCTTTGCAATATACCGCTTCATGGCTCCCGGCAGATGTTCTCCCAGTTCTTGTTCCGACCAGCTGCAATTGAGCAGGAAAGTGCCGTTTTTCTTCAAATCGGAAACCATATCGTACTTGTCTACATAAGAAGGATTATGGCAAGCCACAAAATTGGCCTTTTTAATGAAATAAGTGGATTTAATGGGCTTATCGCCAAACCGCAAATGGGAGGTAGTAATACCGCCGGATTTCTTCGAGTCATAGGAGAAATATGCCTGAACAAACTTATCCGTATGATCCCCGATAATCTTGATAGCATTCTTATTGGCACCCACAGTACCGTCGGAACCAAGCCCCCAGAATTTACAGCTGATGGTGCCTTCCGGAACCACATCAATCTCTTCTCCGCTTTCCAGGGATGTATGGGTCACATCATCCACAATACCGATGGTAAAATGGTTTTTCGGCAAACCTGACTTCAAGTTTTCATACACCGCTACAATCTGTGCCGGAGTGGTATCTTTTGACCCAAGGCCATACCGTCCTGCTACGATCATCGGTTTGCGCCCTGCTTCAAAGAACGCCGTACAAATATCCTGATACAGCGGCTCGCCCTGGGCTCCCGGTTCTTTGGTCCGGTCCAGAACGGCAATCTTCTGCACTGTCTCCGGCAATGCCTTAAGGAAATGCTCAACGGAGAATGGACGGTACAGACGCACTTTCAAAAGTCCGACTTTTTCCCCTTGTGCCTGCAAATAGTCAATAGTCTCTTCAATGGTATCACAAACAGACCCCATGGCGATGATCACCCGGTCCGCATCCGGTGCTCCATAATAATTGAATAAGCCGTAGTTTCTTCCGGTAAGCTTGTTGATTTCCTGCATGTATCCTTCTACGATGGCAGGAACCTCATTATAGAAGGTATTGGAAGCTTCTCTGGCCTGGAAGAATATATCCGGATTCTGTGCCGTCCCCCGTAGAACAGGATGTTCAGGGTTCAGTGCATTTTTCCTGAATCTTTTAACGGCTTCCATATCAACCAGCTTTGCAAAATCATCATAGTCTATGACTTCAATCTTTTGTACTTCATGGGAAGTGCGGAACCCGTCAAAAAAGTGCAGGAAGGGAACTCTTCCCTTGATGGCACTCAAATGCGCCACTCCCGCCAGGTCCATAACCTCCTGAACGTTCCCGGCTGCCAGCATGGCAAATCCGGTCTGACGACAAGCCATAACGTCGGAATGATCTCCGAAAATGGACAAAGCATGGCTGGCAACGGCTCTGGCACTCACATGAATAACACCCGGCAGCAGCTCTCCTGCGATCTTGTACATATTCGGAATCATCAAAAGCAAGCCCTGGGATGCCGTAAATGTAGTGGTTAAGGCACCGGCAGCCAGCGAACCGTGCACTGTACCTGCTGCACCTGCTTCGGATTGCATTTCTACTACTCTTACTTCCTGTCCGAAAATGTTTTTCTTCCCCTGGGCAGCCCATTCGTCGACCTGCTCTGCCATGGAAGAGGATGGCGTTATAGGATAGATTCCCGCAACCTCAGTGAAAGCATAGGCCACATGAGCCGCTGCCGCGTTACCATCCATGGTTTTCATAATTTTACTCATTGTTTATTTACCCCCTTATATAGATGTTTATGTACATTGTATACATACTCAAGCATTCTTACCTTTTGAAATACCGCTTCCACAGATTGATACCGTTTCTTTCCAATTCGTAGAAGCTCTCTGCTAAATTTAAATTCTATCTTTCGGCTTTTTTAAAGACCTACAAATATCTCTATGGAAGAAAGCCGTTAAAGGTAAACTCCAACAGCTTTCGGTTCCCCCTCGGCTGTTCCCTATATCCTATGTGGAAACAGCGCCGGATATGCAGTCCTCACCGGATCCGCCGCCCGTTACGGTTGTGCGCCTGCCTTTTTCAGCAGTTCCTCAATAATCCCTATATTCCGCACCGTCTCTTCCAAACCAAACAATGGTTTCCGGTCCTTCAGTACGGCATCGGCAAAATCCTCTACCTCCAGCACATACCTTTCGCTGGCCTCCACCGCAACATCCTGTGAACCTTCTGCCGTTACGACGGTAATTTTACCCGCCGTATCCGAAAAAGTATCCGGAACATGCATAATCCCTTTTGTTCCTGCGATGATGGAATACTGCAGCAGGTGGGTATCGAAGCCGGAATTGACAGTGGCTATAAGGTCGTTATCATACTTTAGTACTGCACTAAAGCCTATATCCACACCCTCCCGGGTAATACACTCACCGCTCATGGATACCGGCGAACGGCCTGTCACCATGCCTGTGAAGTTGATGGCATAGCAGCCCACATCGAAGAGGGAACCTCCGCCCATCTCCGGTTTGAGCCTGACGTCTCCTTCACGGTTTAAAAGGAAGCGGAAGGTGGAGTTCACATGCCGGACTTCGCCAATGATACCACTATCCAGCAGCTCTCTGACTTTCCGGGTTCTGGCGGTATACCTGTACATGAAAGCTTCCATGAACTTTACCTGGTGCTTTTCACATGCCTCCACCATCTCGATACATTCCTGTTGATTCAGCGCAATGGGTTTTTCGCAGAGCACGTGCTTCCCTTTTTGGGCAGCTTTCAGGGTCCACTCCTTGTGAAGATGGTTCGGCAGCGGTATGTAAACAGCATCTACCTCCGGATCATCCAGCAGTGCTTCGTAGCTGGTATAGGCCTTTGGGCATACGAACTCCTTCCGGCATGCCTGAAGTTTCTCTTCATCCCTGGAGGCAATGGCATAAAACTCCGAATTCTTCGCTTTCACTATGGCCGGAATTACGGATAGTCTGGCGATTCTGGCATACCCCAGAACACCCCATTTTATTTTCTTCTCCATTTTTATCACTCCGAAAAAGTATTTGTATTCAGTATATATTATTTTTACCCATTTAAAAACTCTGCTACCACAAATCAAATGGGGTTCAGATGCCCGTATCACCGTTGGATGCAAGGAAAGCCTTACTTTTCGCAGTTTACCGTGAAAACAATTTCCGCGCTTATATTGGGAGCTGTCTGCCGGAATACAAGGTCAATGGTATAGATATCTACCGGAACCGCCTGGTGGTTCATAAATACTTCCTTGCCAATCCTGCATTCCAACTGCTCTTCGTCGAACAGGATATCTACGCCGGCCTTTTTGCCCGACAGTCGCACCTTTCCTTTTTCCCTAACCTCGGGTTTATGAAAGGATATAAACCGCTCCATAACGGAAGAAGGAGCCGACTCAAAATTAAATGAATCCGTAATCCGAAGCAGGGTATCCCCTGTTTTATCAAAAGTAAAGCTTCTTACGAGGCTCTTCAGGTTTTTACTGTCATAGGCCTTTGCAATGTCCATGGACAATCTGTCGCATTCCTTCGAGGTTTTTACCTCCAGAATTTTTGCACGGTATTCGGCACCTACCGATTGATAGCGTCCTTCAATTACCGGCACCGAATGTCCTTCGGAACTGTTGCAGAAAAAGGTATACCGTTCCGGTCCGAAGTACTGTTTTGTGTACTCCCCTGCACCCGTATCCGCAAGCAGTGTTTCTCCATCCGCATGCAGCAGGAAATTCCCAACATCATTATGGTTGTGAGGTTCGTTATTATGTCCGCCCTTTGCAACGAAACAGACGGTATGGTCTCCCAGCACCTTTCTGGCAATAAACCATTGGGAGTCTTCCAGGTAATATGTCGCCTCTCCAAAACGGCCGCTGGGATAGCTGCTGTTGCTCCATACCAGGTCCCGTATGCTATGGCTCCAGCGATAGCAATGATCGGCATGAAATCCTGCTGCGTACTTCTCATCCGGAATCTCTACTTCTTCATACAAGCTCTTGAGATAATGTGTCAAGCCCTTTCTGTAGGTAGTCTCCACCGATCCGTCCGAGAAACTGATGATCTTGTTTTCACTTAGGAAGCATTTCTGTTGGAAAAGAGCGATCTGCCACACCTTTTCACTGTTGAACAGGTCCATCTTCCCCCCGGTCCGCTGTCTAAGCAGCGACGCAAAGGCGGTAAAGAATCCAAAGCCGTAGCTCCAGTACCCCAGTCCTTCCGTACATGCTCCATCGGCCTCATAGCCGCTTAAGAAACATTCCATGGTATCCATGAGTTTTGCAATAATCGGTGCAAGCATTGCATCGTCTTCAATCAGGTACATGGCGGCAGCGCCTATGGATCCGGCACAAACCGCAGCCCAGTTGTTGGTGTAGCTTTCCCACCAGAAAGGCGTGTTCATTTCGCAGTAAGGCTCCAAAATTCTCTTTCGAATTTCATTCCGCGCCCTGTAAACAACCAGGGGAGACAGCTTGCCCTCTAATAAACTGAGAATCTCCGCCAGGGCAAATCCGGTCTCTGCGGCAAACAAATCTACTGTTCGGGAGTGTTCCCATAGGGACGGTTTTACTTTTCCATCGGTTTCAGCCTTTGCGTTTACATTCTCAACGATGGCCAGACTATGCCCTCCGAGGTGAGCAGGCAGGGACCAGGTATATTCATCGCAGATGGCCCAAAGGATATCCTCCAGGGCATGGATATGCTCCTCTCTGTTATAAACGAGAGAAAGTATCGCAAAGGTATTGAGCCGGCCGCGCCGCTCAAAATACTCTTTTTCGTACTCCTTCCTTGAACCCGATTGTTCAAAGATTTTGTACAAGGAAAAAGGAAGTGCCCGTACAGGGCTTTTTAAAAACTTCTCCCCGCTTTCCAATATCTCATTAAGGATATCTTTGTAGTAGGGCGAGGTTCTTATTTCCTCCCATTTTTCAAGGTTTTTCCCCTCTGTGAACAGAGCCGCAGCTCCTCCCCTATTCTTACTTCCGTATTCCAGTGCCTCTTTAACATCTACCATATTCATATCCGATTCCCCCTTCTTTCGATATGCATAAAAAGGGAAGATGCAGCTGCCTTGAACGAACAGGTGCCTTCCCTTACGTTTTATTTATCGGTATAATTTCCACCAGTAACAAGAGTAAAAAGGAACGATTTGTGTTCTTTGCCGCTTAAAAGCCAGTTTCCAGGTGAGTATCTTATTCGCATTTTTCCGTACCTTCATGGGTACACTCTTTTTAAGCTTCTTCAAGGCTGCGCTCGGGTCATCCAGTGCCTTGCCGACTCCCGTCACACGATGACCCGGTTGGGTCCGAAGCTCACGCTGCAGTCCGGCTTCGCTATGAAAAAGCTGAGGCGCTTATCCTCAGCTTTTGATATCGATTATTTAATTTTGGATTTGCGAAGGAATAACTTCTACTACAAATTTGCTATACCCTGCATGAACGCCATGGAGGGCCCGTAAAAAAGTAGAAGTAATTCTTTGCTGCACCTTAAAATTCAGGCTCAATCAAGCCATAGTTTCCGTCTTTCCTTTTGTATACTACATTTACCTTCCGGGTATCCGCATTGGAGAATACGAAGAACTGATGGCCCAGCAGGTTCATTTGAAGGACTGCTTCTTCCGCATCCATGGGTTTGATTGCAAACCGTTTGGAACGTACAATGTTAAACTCTTCTTCCTCTATAACCTCATCCCGGATAACAGTGGGTCCCTCCGGTTCAAAAGCCTCTGCATGAAGCTTTTTGGCCAGTCTCGTTTTGTTTTTACGAATCTGCCTTTCCAATACATCCACCACCAGGTCGATGGCTGTGTACATGTCATCGTTGAACTCCTCCGCCCGCAGGAGTATGTTATTAAAGGGGATGGTAACTTCGACGATCTGTCTGTTTCTTTCGACACTTAAAGTCACATGTGCTTCCGTGTCTTCCTTAATAAACCGATCCAGATGTCCCAGCTTTCTTTCTACTTGATTTCTTAGCGCCTCAGTTACTTCAAAGTTCTTTCCGCTTACTACGAATTTCATAAATCAGCAACCCCTTTCATCTTGGATAACAAAGAACGTACTGTTCTTTGTTATCTATAAAATAGAATATTATAGCAATTCTATAATCCACAACATCTATTTTATATAGTAAAATACATTAATATTTTTACCCGATTCCACTATTCTCAAACAAGTTATTTTTTGTGGTTCCAAACAAAGTTGTGGATAAAAAATTAACTATATGGATAATATTCTACAAATTCTCTTAAAATCCTTCTACGGCGCAGGTTATTTTGCATAAAATATCCACTTTTATATCCACATTTTTCCCACAAAACAGGTGTTTTGTGTATATAAAACCTGTGGATAATGTGTATAAATCTGTGAATAACTTATTTAAGCCACTTCTACCTGTGGATAAGTATACTGGCAATTGTTTATAGTTTTTTATTTTATGTTATCTTTTTAAATCAGGCTGCCAGAAAGTGTTTACATAAAAATCGCAAAACCTCAGGGGCATTCAGGAACACAATCCAATCGTATTACTACTGGTTAAAAAGCATATCCATGAACTTGTAATAGGGAGACTCCGTCTTCATCGTATTAATCACTGCCTTAAGAAGCCTGTCATCGTCAGTGATTATAGCATCTACACCCATCTCTATCAATCTCTTCATCTCGGTTTGGTCATTTACCGTCCAGACATGAACTTCCCGTCCTATGGACCTGGCTTCATAGACCAGGTTTTCGCTGACTTTCGCTGCCTCGATACTGTAGAAATCAACATCCAGCTTCCTTAAATTCCCTCTGGAAAGAAACATTATATAACCGATTTTAATGGTGGGGTTTAGTTTTCTTACCCTCTGTAGGGCTTCGTAGTTCAACGAGGTAACTACGCACTCGTTTATGAAATTCCTGCTTTCGATAATTTTGACTACGTTATCCGCTAGATTTTGTGAATGCTTGCCCGCTTTCACCTCGATATTAAGCTTTATTTTTCCTCTGGCGACATCAATAACTTCTTCCAGTAACGGCATCTTCTGTCCGGTAAAATTGCCGCCAAAGTGACTTCCGGCATCTAAGGCACGGATTTCATCATAGGTTAGTTCCCAGACATTTTTGTTTATCCCTGTAATCCTCTTCAGGTTGGTATCATGACATAAGAACACTCTGCCGTCGCTGCTCTGCTGCACGTCAATCTCCGCATAGTCTGCTCCATTACGTATAGCAGTCAGTATTGCAGCCATGGTATTTTCAGGCGCCTCCAGAGAGCTTCCCCGATGAGCTACTACTTTCACGTCATATTTTGCTTCAAACATCGTTTGCAGAAAAAAACTGACAAGAAGAGTGAAAGCAAGAAACAATAATATTCCCGTGAAAAACAGCAACTTTTTGTTTCCAAAAACTTTATCCATGATAGGCGTGTGTTTTAACGCGCCTACTTTGCTCTCCGCCGGAGGATTCGACATGCTTATGCCTCTTAATTGATAAAAAAGCCTGGTCAAAAGCAGTAATTCTATCGGGAAGGCTATAAATGTAGCCAGTAAGGTTCCGGTTTGATTAACCGCAAATATGGTTGACAGGATAAGCCTGCCCCAAAAGGTCGAATAGTTTGCATAGCCTGAAACAATGCCTGTAAATAGTACCCAAACCGCTACTACCGCTCCAAACAAAACCATCATCAGAACAGAGGTAAACGTGAACCTCCATAAAAACCTTCCTATATTTGAAGCTACCAAATTTGCGCTTTTCTTCAGGGCCTCATGGGGCGGCCTGTCCTCCAGTATCATAAAGTGCAGGCTGAATATCCACCGGATAGCCAGAAATAAGGCCAGCATCCCGGAGACGATCTCCGCCGCAAATAGTACTGCATTATTTTCTACGCTGCTCAATATAAAGGAAGGTATCTTTAAAGATTGTAAAATGCTAGGATACGGTGTTATTCCCATAAGAGGCGCCGCTATGAAGAAAATCAAAAGCATGGAGAGGCCCCCGACACTGAACATGCCGGGCACTTTACCTATGCAGAAGCGCAGCAGCCAAAGGTAGGAGACCCCTTCCTGCCGGAAATATACCCTATGGCTTATAAGCACCAGTCCCCCTAACTCCACCAGCAGTACAAACATTGCAAAGATTACCATTATGCACAGAGTAACTACACCCTGCGGCGTCATCCCATAACGGACTATATCATAATTAGTCAGAATATAGATGCCCCTGCTGCGTGCGATTGCCTCTACAAGCATGGACATCAGCGGCATCGCCAGAATCGAAAGCAATCCCTTGGTAAAAAGCTGATATTTTATGAACCTAGCAAATCCATATTTAAAATCTGCAAAAAGCTGCCCTATTTCTCGAATCAAAAAAACCCCCTCGTAATTAAGATAGCAAAAGGATGTAATTTTTATCGCACAATTATTATATGTGCCTGTGCAAAAAACAAAGATACTTTTATTGCTATCCGTGGCAAATACGGCCAGATTGTAAATTCCCGCAAGAAGCCTGCGATTTTTTATACGCATCTTTGGGAGCGTTCCAATTGGCTCTTCAATAAATATACGTATTTATCCGGTTAAAGTATTAATAAATTCAATAGATAACAGTCTATAAAGTCAGACAAGCAACCAGTCCGCCTTTGTCGCACCCGGTTATAGCAAAGGGCAGTGATGGCCGTTATTTAAAATAAGATTTGTATGGATATAGTATTCATAAACCGGATAATAAAAGAAAATATCTCTGTACAGACGGCTTTCAGCCTCTGGAGGCTATTGTGACGGAAAAGTGCTTCTTGATCGGTCCTCAGTTGTTATACAAACAACAGGAGAGGTCTGTATCGAATGGCATTTACTGTAGAAGGCATGGATCATTAATAAGTGTTGGCAGTACCTTATGGAAAATTAGCTTGCCCCATCGCCTGCACAATAAAGTTCCAGTCATGCAGGCATTCATATAGTGGTTTATTAAACAACGAGGCCCTGTGAAAAACCTTCACAGGGCGCGGAAATAATCAAATCCAACTGACATTTTTATAAAATTCTAGTTTAAGACTTCGATATTATGTACGAGCTGCGAAGCATTCGCTGCAGTAAACAGGTTTATCCAGACGTGGTTTGAAAGGAACTTTTGTTTCCTTTCCACATTCTGCACATACTGCTTCATACATTACTCTTTCTCTTCTCTCGGATGAATTTCCGTTAAACTGGGATCTCTTCTGGTCTCTGCATTCTTTGCATCTTGCAGGATCGTTTTGAAAACCCTTAGCAGCATAAAACTCCTGCTCACCTGTGGTAAATACAAAGTCGTTACCACAATCCTTACACACTAATGTTCTGTCTTGAAACATAAAAACGCCTCACTTAATATGGATTTCCCCCTTATACGCACACCTCCGCTCTGGCAAATGATGGGTATCAGGTAAGATATATCTTATTATACAGAGCATAAAATGTCAAGTATTTTCAATATTTGTTGAATTATACAGGGGTGTTTCCACCTCCATTTTATACAGTGTCCCCTATCATTGAAAATACTTGATAACACCGGGAAGTTTCGTACATGCAGGGGCTAACATGCTGCCATAAAACTCCCTCCATCAGCTCCGCTGCCACCTCCCTCTGAGAGGGAGGCCACTCTTACATACTAACTCCACCGGAAATAGCTGTAAGAGTCCCCCTCAAAAAAAGGCTTCCTGCTTCCTCAAATCAAGGTATGGTCACAGTTCCTGTCTCCTTCAAGGAGGTAAGATCATTCGCCTTTATCATGCCTTTGGAAAGTGTATATAGGGTCTCACCGATATAGAGCAGCCGTTCAATGCTTTTATCTCCATAGAACATGGTGTTTCCCGATTTCAGGTACTCCTCCTGCGGCAGATGGGTAATCTTTCCCTTAAGCGTAAATCCTTTGTTCAGGTCAATATTATATACATACGCCCCCTGGAACACGGGTTCACCATATTGGGGAAATCCATAGGAATCTGTTAGGTTTTTATTTTTCACTTCCGAAACATTGACCGGAAAGGCTAACAGGTTTTTTGACTTATCAAAGAGCAGTGCCCTGTGGTTCTGCAGCAGTAAGGAGTCCGTGCCCCTGTCTCCGATTTTTTCTACAAACTTCTCTACGGGATTACTCACATCGGTAACATCGAACAACGCTATCTTCATTCCCAGATAGTACGCCATAGTTCCCATTTCCCTGCCCTGGCTATCCTTCCTCGAAAGTTCTACGGTGTCCTTTCCGAAACCGATGATGTGGTTTTCATCATAGGGATGCAGGTAGTTACTGTATCCGGGTATCTTCAAAGCTCCCAGGATCGCTGGCTTTGCCGGGTTTTTGAGGTCAATGACAAACAGAGGGTCCACGGTTTTAAAAGTAACCATATAGGCCCGGTCACCCATAAACCGTGCCGAATAGATTCTCTCTCCAGGAGCAATGTTTTCCACCTTCCCGGTGATGTTCAACATATCATCCAGTACAAACAGATTGTTCGTGGAAGTATATGTGTCATTGATCTTAACATTGTCGTTTGTGGTTGCTATACGGAAATACCCTTTATTTTCATCCATGGAGAATTGGTTCAGAATATTTCCCGGCACTTCGCCTTTGGCGATATAGGTGGCTTTACCCTGATTCAAAGAGAATTTGTATAGAACGGTATTAAATTCATAGGCCGGCATTACATCTGCAGCAATTCCTATCATAGGTCTTACGCCTGCGTTCACGTGCCCTGAAGAGGCCACATACAGGTGCTGCTCGGATACATAGATATTTCTTCCGGAACCCAGGTACGTCTGTATATTGGCAGGCTGCTCATCCTTATCCAGATCAATTCCCGCCAGAATCATATAGTTTGACTCTACCACTCCCGGGAAATACCGTATATCTTCGTATCCGACGGGAATAGCTTCGTTTTTTACTGCCGTATCACGATACGTAGGCGTCACCATTTGAGAGCCTTCCTTTAGCATATAGGCATTGACGTACTGGTTTGCAACCATATACAAAGAAGCGCCGATCCTTCGGGAGGAAGCATAGCTTCCTTCTACTTCAACCTCCCGGGTCTGTTTTACAGCACTTTTGTCGCTGATATCAAACAGAATCGCCTTTGTCGTCATCCTGCTATAAGGATAATACCCGGGCATTACTCTTTTACCTGCACTTTCATTTCCCTGGTAGGGCTGTCCTGGGGAATCTACATAGGAGTTTCCGATCACCACCATTTTGTTATTATATAAATAGATCTCTGTAGGATTAAACTTTGGATCACTGAACTTTACGATACTGATGACCTTCATCTGGTCCGCCGGGTAAGCTTTTGCAACAATAATCCGCTGATTGTTCACCTGATAGATGTATTCGCCGTCGGTTTTCACTACATCCGCTTCATCTACGCCCTGAACCTGTGTGTTGGTTTGAGAGTAATCCGCCTTCCCTGCTGCTCCATAGTCCGCAGCCGCAGGCGCACTGGGGGATTGGCTGGAACCGGAATCCGTGTCGGCACCTTTTGCCATCTCCATGGTTGCAGGAAAGCTCACTCTTTCGTCAAATTTATTTGAAGTGATATCTTCAAGGAGACTCCGCAGCTTCTCTTGTGTAGCCACGACCGGGAGGCTGTTGAGCTGGCCGATGATACCGTCAATATGATTTCTTTCGCTAGCAATATCGAAGATATTTTCGAAATCGCTGATAACAATGAGCCCCCTGTCATAGAACACTTTTTTCCCGAGAGCCTCCGCCAATGCTCTTAAGGGTATAAATGTCCTGCCATTGATGGATTCGGCTGCCACATCCAGGGTAGTTTCCCGGCCACCCACTGTCATCGTACGGCTGCCCAGCGTCATGGCGGCTGCCTTCTGTTCCAGTGTCACGGCTACGGTTGAAGTTTTTTCGTTCCACTCTACCTTTGCACCCAGGCTTTCGGCAATAAACCGTACAGGTACCAGAGTTCTGCTGTCCCGTATCACAGGCGTCACTTCCTGGTTTGCAGTGTCGATCCGGGCCGGTGCATTGTTTACGAACGCATTGGGGCTTCCGACATACAGCACAATGGAGTCCTTTAGCCTATCGCTGATTCCCTCCGGAAGTGTACCTGCCGCCGGGATTACCGTGGAAGCACCTGTAGTTTTGAACTGGCCAAAGGTAAAAAGCAGAGCAATGGTCACCAGCAGGCTTGTAACTTTGAATACACGTTTCATCACTTTCATCTCCTTTATATGTATAGATAACCTCTAAATAAACCCGATTCGTCCCCACCGCTCCTCTCTTGCGGGAGGAATCCTTTTTGACCGCTCCTGGGGCCGGCACAGGAATTATATCCTTCCACCCCGGTATTTTGATATTCCCCTCTGCTGCTTCCGGAAAAAGAAATCAGCAGGAAGGGTTGATTGCATTTTATACAATATCTGACGGGGAAAGTTTCATAAAAGTTCCAAAGTAATTACATAATATAAAACACCCGGGGTACTTTCGTACCCCGGGTGTTTTATATTATGTAAATTTTATACTCTTGCTACGCCCGTATCCCTTGCAGCCTGTGCTACAGCTGCGGCTACGGTTTTTGCCACTCTCGGGTCAAAAGGCGCCGGTATTACATACTCCGGATTCAATTCTTCCTCGCTCACCAGAGAAGCAATGGCTTTTGCAGCCGCAATCTTCATCTCATCGTTAATATCACTGGCCCTTACATCGAAAGTACCTCTGAATACGCCTGGGAACGCCAGTACATTGTTAATCTGGTTCGGAAAATCGGAGCGGCCGGTTCCAACCACCTTGGCACCCGCTTCCAAGGCTTCCTCCGGCATGATTTCCGGTGTGGGGTTTGCCATCGCGAAGATGATGGGATCCTTTGCCATGGTTTTTACCATTTCCTTTGTAACCATTCCGGCGGCAGACAGTCCGATAAATACATCAGCTCCCGCGATAACTTCCTTCAAGGAGCCCTTTTTCCTGTCAAAGTTTGTGATCTTCGCCATTTCTTCCTTTACAGGATTCAGGTTGTCTCTTCCTTCATAAATGGCACCTTTTGTATCACAGAGAACCACCTTTTTCAGCCCCATGGCCATGAGCAGCTTGGTAACTGCGATAGCGGAAGCTCCCGCACCATTGACTACGATTTGAACATCACTGATATCCTTATTCACGATCTTAAGTGCGTTGAGCATGCCTGCTACCGTAACGATAGCGGTTCCGTGCTGATCGTCATGGAATATGGGAATATCACATACTTCCTTGAGCTTCTTTTCAATTTCAAAACATCTCGGTGCCGATATGTCTTCCAGGTTCACACCGCCAAAGCTTCCTGCCAGCAAACGGACTGTGTTGACAATTTCATCTACATTTTTGGAGCGTATGCAAAGAGGGAATGCGTCAACATCGCCGAAAGTCTTGAACAGTACGCACTTTCCTTCCATAACAGGCATACCTGCTTCCGGCCCTATGTCTCCCAGGCCCAGAACTGCGGTACCGTCGGTTACAACCGCTACCATGTTCCATCTTCTTGTATATTCATAAGAAAGATTTACATCCTGCTGGATCGCCAGGCAAGGTTCTGCAACTCCTGGAGAATATGCAATGGTCAGGTCCTCCTTTGTTGCAACGGGAGCCCTGCTGATAACTTCAAGTTTACCCTTCCACTCCGAGTGAGCATTCAGTGCTTTTTCCTTAAGTGACATAATAACCCCTCCAAAATTTATATTTTTCTTTCTACAGTTTTACGGCGTTAATGAAATACCTCATTAACGCCCCTTATTTCAACTATGTATGAAGATTATAAGTCCTTGACTTCATCAATAATGGCCTTGATTTGTGTTGCGGAATGACGCAATGCTTCCAGCTCATTTTCTGCAAAGCTTATGTCCAGTATCCTTTCAATTCCATTCTTATTCACGATACAGGGCAGATTCAATGCAATTCCATCCAGCCCGTACTTGTCGTTTACTACGGTGCCTACCGTCAATACGGAGTTCTGGTCTTTCAGCAGCGCTTCCACAACCCTGTTTACGGAAAGCGCGATGGCGTAATAGGTGGCGCCTTTTCTCTTGATAACTTCCGCGCCGGCTTTTTTTACGTCCTGAACCAAAGCATCCTTGTCAACTGTTATGTTATGTACTGCACAATACTCGTCAAACTGCATTCCGGCAATGTTTGCAGCACTCCACACCGGCAGCTGGCTATCTCCATGCTCACCGATCATGTACCCGTGAACATTTCGGACATCCACTCCAAGCTTCTCCCCCAACAGATAACGGAATCTGGAACTGTCGAGAACAGTACCGGACCCTATTACCTTCCCTGCCGGAAGTCCGCTCCATTTGCTGATCATATAGGTCATTATGTCCACCGGATTGGAAACAACCAGTATTACGCCCTGGTTATAGTATTCCATGATATTTTTGGTGATTTCCTTCATGATCACAGTATTCTTCTTTGCGAGGTCAAGACGGGTTTCTCCGGGCTTTCGATTTGCTCCTGCGGTAACTATGATTACATCACAGTCCTTCACATCGGAGTAATCCCCGGCATAGATTGACATTTGACTCAGGAACGCAAGACCATGGTTTATATCCATTGCTTCCCCTTCGGCTTTGTCTCTGTTGACATCAATAAGAACCATTTCGGCAACAATTCCGTTCATTGCCATTGCAAATGCTGTTGAAGCTCCAACAAACCCACTTCCAATAATAGCTACTTTTGACTTTGATTTAACCACAAACACAACCCCCAACCGTTCATAATATTGTATTATAATCAAAACAGCAGTCCTTGACACTATACTTGCGCCAAATGGTTTTGACTTTATACTCTATGCCTGAATACGACAAATTTTACCGGTTAAAAGAATATTTCCCTTTGTAAGTATTATAATAAGATTGTTAATATACTAACAAACCCAAATTTGCCAAATATTTCTTACGGTTAGAGCATAATTCAGCTTTATATCCGGAAATCATTACCAATTTTAGAAAATCTCTATAATTCTTGCTTTTTCAAAAAAAAGGCAACCAATAAGAATGCGATTTGCGGAAATATAACTTCCACTATTATTTTGCTACACCCCTTATCGAAACAATGGAGAGCCCGCAAAAAGTGTACGTACTATTTTCACTGCATCCCATTACCGGTTTCTCTCATAGATAATCCTCAGCCCTTCCAAGGTCAGCAAACCATTGATTTCATCAATGGTTTCGGATTCACTGGCAATCAGCCTGGCCAGTCCACCGGTGGCGATAACCTTGATATTGTCTTCCTTCATTTCCCGCTTCATTCTTTTGACAATATAGTCAACCTGTCCTACATAGCCGAAAACAATTCCCGACTGCATGCTGACAACGGTATTTTTGCCGATGACGTTTTCAGGTTTTACCAGGTCAATCTTGGGAAGCTTTGCCGCTTTTTGGAACAGCGCGTCCGCCGCAATTTTTATGCCGGGGCAGATAACACCGCCCAGGTACTCGCTTTTGGAGGAAACTGCGCAGAAGGTGGTAGCAGTGCCAAAGTCAACGATAATAAAGGGTCCCCCATAAATTTCACAAGCGGCCACTGCATTTACGATTCTGTCAGCCCCTACTTCCCTCGGGTTTTCATATTTAATATTGATACCGGTTTTAACACCGGGTCCAATAATAATAGGCTCCACTTTAAAATATTTCTTTACTGCATGCTCCAGAGAGTACATGATGGGAGGAACTACCGACGCGATAACGACGGCTTCAACTCTTGAAACCTCCAACTTCTCATGGTTAAATAAACTTACCATGAACATGCCGAATTCATCGGAAGTCTTATCCCGGTCAGTCCCCATCCTCCAATGGTACAACAGCCGGTTTCCGTCATAAACTCCCAAAACGATATTTGTATTTCCAACATCCATTACCAATATCATGCCAATTCCTCTTTCTATAGCGAAAGCAAAAAAATCCAGCTTCTGCATTTTTCTTTTACGTTTATTACAAACCTTTTTCCAACCTTCTACTTGTATACCCCGAACTATAAACCAAGTTTCATGCTTCTTATTTCCTTAATTTCCAGTTGGATTTCCTTCTCGATTCTTACAATGTCCGACTTTATATCATCGATAGTCTCCTCCGCCCTCGGCTTATGGGGGTAGCGTATTCCTCCACCCTGAGACTGATACCCGGATCTTTGCCCGCCGTCTCTATACTCTCTGTTATCCCGGTTGTCCCTGTTATAGTTCTTAAAGTGCGGATTGTCTCTGCGCGCCCCCTGCTCTTGCGGGCCCCTCGGGCCTCTTCCTGAAGAATTGTTCTGCGGAGCTGAAGACTGAGGATTCGGATTTGACTGGCTTTGCTGGCCTGCCTGTCCTCCCTGATTATTGTTCGGTCTGAAATTATTCACCGGTTTGTTCCTCCTTTGATAGTCGCCCTTCTTTTCCACTTTTTTACCCCCTATCTTTTACTGCTGAAGGATTTCCTCCATGAAATTTATCGTTCAACGTCAGCACTCACTATACTGAGTCGGTGAGAATATTACTTCCGCTATAACGCGCCCAGCCACTTCTTTCACCTTGATCATTAATGTGGCTGGAATAGTGCGTTTCATACTCCGCTTCCTCTTTTATTTTTCTATGCGGAGTATATAATTGTGCTACACCCTACGCGGATGCCGCGTAGGGCCCTCGCAAAACCGGAAGTAATATTCTCACTCTCCTATACATATCCGAGCAAGCCTCTTACGGAAACCTCTCCCGCCAGGACTTCAACCTCTTCTCCGTCTGCGGATTTTATAACCAGCTTTCCATCCTTCGTGATATCCACGGCTGTACCCGTTATTTCCGAATTTCTTATATTTGCCCTAACCAGCTTTCCTAATGTTACTGATTTCCTCTTCCATTCCTCTATGATTTCCTTAGTTTTCCCCATCTTAATCTTATCGTACTGTTTTTCCATTTCATAAAGGATCTGCTTTATAATTTCGCTTCTCCGAAGAATTCCTTCCACTCCTCCATGCATTTTTAAGGAGATGGCAGTGTTTCTCAGCTCCTCCGGAAAATCTTCCCCCTCCTGGTTCACATTGATACCCATCCCGATCACCAGAAAATTAACACGCTCCATTTCACAGCTCATTTCCGTAAGGATTCCGCAAACCTTTTTCCCTTCCAGCAGGATGTCATTAGGCCATTTTATGCCCGCTTCCATTCCCGTTGCCTTGTAGATCCCATTCACTACCGCCACAGATGCGGCAATGGTTATGACCTGTACCTCCTCAGGAGATACCTGGGGTTTTAGCACGACGGACATCCATATACCCTTTTTATCAGCAGACTCCCAGGGACGGCCCAATCTTCCCCTGCCTGCCGTCTGGTATTCCGCGACAACCAGCGTTCCGTCACTGCATCCTTCCGCCGCAGCCTTTTTTGCATAATTATTGGTTGAATCGATGACCTCAAAACAGTGTATTTCCCTTCCCAGAACCCTGGTATCTAGTCCATGTCCAATTTCCGAGGAATTGACTGCATCCGGCGTGTT
Source organism: Bacillota bacterium (assembly GCA_023419605.1). Classification (GTDB taxonomy): domain Bacteria; phylum Bacillota; class Clostridia; order Acetivibrionales; family JAEZXR01; genus JAEZXR01. The sequence continues at coordinate 53,816 of JAEZXR010000143.1, forward strand.
GAGAAGCCGATACCCTTTTTTAGAGGAAGATTCAATACCATACCCTTCTTTCTTCAGTTCCTTTATATATTTCCAAACAGCGGTCCGGGTAACTCCCAGCGCATTACTCAACACCTCGCCGGATACAAACTCTTCGCCGCTGTTTTTGAGCTCAGTCAAAATTTTGTCCTTCACTATGCCTCCGCCGCCTCTTCCTCCGGTATTCTTATGCAAAATGTCTTCCCTGAACTATTATCATAAAAAACGGCCATTCTTTTCTCTTTATCTTCAATTTTATCAACTTTTTTAAATTCTGCAAGCTTGTTGTAAAAATAATAAAGCAAGATGTCGTTGAAATGGTCATTTTCCTCCCTATATCCCTCAAGAATATTGCTGGTGTATAGTTTTTCAGAGCTTTCAAAAAGCACGGGGTAGTCCATTCCTTTATCCGCAACCGCCATTTGCTCTGCCATCACCGTGCTGAGGATCAGGCACTCAGGCAGTCTGTACATTCCGAAAATGTATTGCTCCACCGGAATAATCGTTTTTATATAAAGCTCCATAACGGTCTCCGATTTCTGTGCAGCTTCATATAGATATCGGTCGGCCACATAGCAGTACTGGGATTCTATTCCGATTTTCAGGCACTTAAAGTCCAAGGATTTATATTTCTCCCGGTCATCCCTGGGATTCAGAAGGGCAGAGATACACTTCCTCACTTCCCCCTTCACAGGAACTTCCCGGTCATACCAGGCAGAGAGTTTCAAACCGCAGTCGATTACGTTATCCACTTTATCCTTTGGAATGTAATAATACACATGCACCATAAAATCGTCCCCCATCCTTTTAGGATCGACATTATTTCCTGGGAAATTGTATTTGTTACATAACCTCGACATCATTTCCCGGGAAATTTCAAATCCTTCTCTCATTTCGACATCATTTCCCGGGAAATTTCAAAATCATCCACAGGAAACTGCCAATTCATATAGGTTTAACGTGCCCTGCCTTTACAACCAATCAATGATTTCTCCTCGCATACCTTCTTTACCCACTGTTATTATACCACAGGAATATCTTTCCTGACTCCGTTTATCCGTGGGTGAACCCGGGTTAAAGTAAAGCACATTTTCAATCATCCGGTTCATAGGGATATGGCTGTGTCCAAAGATTACACAGGAGACTCCTTCCCCTTCAAAAGCCTTTCTCGCCCTGTCAAAGGTGGTTCCTCTTTCTCCGTCTCCGTGGATGATCCCTATTTTATAATTTCCCACTTCAATCACTTTTTTTGTCCCCAGCATTCCCCGAATATAATCGTCATCCGTATTTCCTGCCACTGCCGTCACAGGTGCCAGCTCTTCCAGCTCGTAAAGCACATAATCCTTGTTGATATCCCCCGCATGCACGATACGATTTACGCCTTTAAAGGCTTCCAGCAATTCTACAGGAAGTTCCTTTTTTCTTCTGGGTATGTGGGTATCCGATACTACACCGATACGGACTTTAGCTTCCATACATTTCGTCCTTTCGACCGTAAATGCGACACTTTTATCCCTAATTTCCCCAGTGCGCGAACCGCCCGGGACCCAGGCGCTTTGCATGCTGGTTATTATGACCTTCCAAGCGTCTCATCTGTATTCTTTAAATTATAATATATATTTCCAACAGATACTAGTTTCTAATCCTGACTGTTTTAACTTTATGTTTAGAGATTATATGAGTCGGTAATAATTAAAAATAAAGGCGAATATTTAGCTATTTTTACTATTGAATCTATACACCGGCCATATTAAAATTATTATAGATAAATAGCAAAATATGTACTTTCATATAAATCAATGTCTTAAAAAATTACGTCATGGGGTTTAAACGATGGTAAATCTATTTAAATTAAAAACTGAAGAATTGAAAGCGCTTGTGGTCTACAAGGAAGTACTGGAAGAAGATAAAAGATTTCCAAAGGATTTCTGGACCCAGGAGAGGCATCAACCAAAGGGTATCAAGGTAAAAAGCAGAATCCTGACCCGTTACTGTCTTGAAAATCTTGCAAAAATCGAACCCACTGGCTTAAGCAAGTATGACCTTAAGGAAATCAAGTCTATATTTATAGACAAGAAGCTTTTTGGAATGGTTCAGACAGTCTTTAACCATGATGTTCTGGCCATACTCAAGAATGCATATCCTGAAGAGTTTAGAACCCGTGTACTCAAAGAGTGGATGTGGAGCAAGCACGGACTCTGGCATGACGATAACCTCATCCTGGAAGCCGTACAGGATATGGTACGAAGGGAAGGCATCCGCCGCATCGAGGACATCCCGAATTTTGACTGGAAGAAGAGACTGTTGAAGTACGACATCTACAATGTTTTGACTTATTTTAACTGGTCTATTTTCAACTTGTTTAACTTTGTGTACCCCAACAAGTTCCATCCCACGGATTTCAAATACAAAACCAAATGGGCCGCTGCCGAGTCCCTGGAAAACGCATTTTATCACATGCATAAGACCTTTAAGAAGAAGCGGTTTACACTGGATCAGATTATGATGCTGGGTACTGCCGATTTCCGGCGGCTTGGACTGGCAGGAATGCTGATGGCACTGTTTGAATCCTCTACCCTGCGGGCGAAAGAATACTATCTGTACAAAACCCTTGGAAATGAGGAAAACCAAAAAGAAATCACTAATGAGATCAACAACCTTATCCGCAAAAAACGCGACGATGCAACCTTCAACCGTCTCAAAAAGGCTGCTGTGGGGAAATATATCTATAACCTGCATGATAACTATACGCTCTATAATTATGTGAAACGCCATGCAAAAGCCAACAACCTGTCCATTGACCAGTTTATAGCAAAGTATGGTTTTATTTATAAGAGTGCCCGGAAAGACGCAGGAGAAATCAATAAGGAAGATATCTGGAATTTGAGGAAAGAGGGCTTTACCTATGTTCAGATCGCTGAAAAACTGGGCAGCAACCCTACCACCATCTCTGAGATGTGCCAAAAGTACTTTGGTGGTGACCCCCTTATTCCAAGGCCTATAGAAAAATATATCACCGTGCAGGAGCTGATGAACAAGTTTCATGTTGATCATAAAACCATTATGAAGCTTGTAAAGGATAATGGCTTTGAAAACCATACAACCATACGGTTCCGGTACCTGAAAAAATCCCAGATCGAGCCTGCACTTCGGAAATATATTAAAAATAGCGCGCAGCACAAGTTTATGGTGACAAGATACTCCAAGCAATTGAGAATGGAGAATTGAAAATGGAAAATTACACTTCCATAAAAACAGCGTGTATGCCTTCCGGCATACACGCTGTTTTTATGCTGGGCTGCCTTCCGGCAGCACCCCACATTCTCAATTCTCCATTTTCAATTCTCCATTAAATTAGTACGCTTTTCCCCAATAAACCATATGCTTGGCTGGCTTGCCGCAGCACAGGCAGGTTTCAGACACATTTTCCTGTTCAAAAGGAATACAGCGGGCAGTCGCACTGGTCTTTTCCTTTACCTGTTCTTCGCATTCACGGTCTCCACACCACATGGCCTTAATGAAGCCGGGTGTTTCTTCAATGATCTTTGCAAACTCATCCAGGGTACCTGCAGAGAAGGTCTTGCTATCCCTCATATTTCTTGCCTTTTCCAGCAGTGCAGCCTGCAGCTCCTGAAGCAGTTCTGCTACCTTTGTTTCCAGTTCATCCAGTGAAACAAAGATTTTCTCACGGGTATCCCTTCTTACCAGTACGCATTGATTCTTTTCGATATCCTTCGGCCCGATTTCCAGACGAAGCGGAACCCCTCTCATCTCATGCTCGCTGAACTTCCAACCGGGCATTTTATCGCTGTCATCCAGTTTTACACGAATTGTTTTTTGCAGTCTTTCCTTTAACTCATTAGCCTTTTCCAGGACACCTTCCTTATGCTGCTGAACCGGCACAATCACCAGTTGAACCGGTGCAACTTCCGGCGGCAGTACCAGACCGCTGTCATCCCCATGCACCATGATAATAGCTCCGATAAGCCGCGTAGTCATACCCCAGGAAGTCTGGTGCACATATTGAAGCTGGTTGTTCTTATCGGTATATTGGATTTCAAAAGCCTTTGCAAACCCATCCCCAAAGTTATGGGACGTACCGGACTGCAGTGCCTTTCCATCATGCATCAGGCTTTCTATGGTATAGGTTTCCTTCGCGCCGGCGAATTTCTCCTTATCGGTCTTTTTACCTTTTACTACAGGGATTGCCAGAATCTTTTCACAGAAGTCCCCGTAGACATTCAGCATCCGGATGGTTTCTTCCTGCGCTTCTTCTGCTGTGGCATGGGCTGTATGCCCTTCCTGCCACAGGAACTCCAGGGTTCTCAGGAAGGGACGGGTTGTTTTTTCCCATCGTACAACAGAGCACCATTGGTTATAGAGCTTCGGCAAATCCCGATAGGATTGTATGATGTTTGCATAGTGGTCACAGAAGAGGGTTTCCGAAGTCGGTCTTACACAAAGCTTCTCCTGAAGCTCTTCCTTTCCTCCATGGGTTACCCATGCAACCTCGGGTGCAAATCCCTCCACATGGTCCTTTTCCTTCTGGAGAAGGCTTTCCGGAATGAACATGGGCATATATACATTTTCATGTCCGGTTTCCTTAAACCTTGCATCCAGGTTTTTCTGAATCAGTTCCCATATTGCATAACCATAGGGGCGTATGATCATACATCCACGTACCGTGGAATAGTCTACCAGATCCGCCTTTTTGATGATATCGGTATACCATTGCGCAAAATCCTCATCCATCGGCGTAATCGCTTCTACCAGCTTCTTTTCGTTCGCCATATTTCCCACTCCAATTCTATTTTCTTTACTGACACTATTTATTAAATGTAAAAAAACCCCGCCCCTATCAAAGGGACGGAGTAACTTTTCCGCGATACCACCCAAATTGGCATTCTACTGTCGCGCCGCAGACCGGGATTTATCCAATGGATGAACCGTCTCAAAATCCGGTCCTTTCCTCCATCGATCCTTATAAGGTTTACGCTGCACTACCTCTATGCCCAACTTTTCGAGCCTCTATCGGTGCTCTTCCGGCAGCTTCATCAGCTGCATCTCAGGGATGGGAAGAAACATTCCGGTTCAAGGGCCTCACAGCTGCAGATGTTCCATCCGCCGGCCCCATTCTCTGACAACCTTATGCATCATAGTCCCGTCATCGATTTTTATTATTAGTTATACTATAGTATAACTGAAAATGAGTGTCAAGATACTTTGTTTACTTATTCTCCTGGTGAGTATATAATAAAAGAAAAATACTATATAATTTATGACGGAACTCAGCCGATTCACAAATCAAGTATCCCAAAGCCATTGGCCCCATGATTTCCGAATCAGCCGTTACCTGTCATAGTATACACGGAAGGAAGGTTCCTTTATGAAGGTTGGTATCGGTCAGGATAGTCACCGATTTGATTTCAATGATAAAGAAAAAAAACTGATCCTCGGCGGTGTCGTGTTTGACAGGCATGCGCCTTTGGAAGGAAACAGCGATGCCGATGTGATCCTTCACTCCATCACCAACGCCATTTCCGGGGTCACCTGTGTCAATATTCTGGGAAAAGTCAGCGATGAGCTCTGCTTGAAGCAGGGAATCAAGGACAGCCGTGTCTATCTCCAGGAAGCCATGAAATACCTGGGTGAAAGCAAAATCGTACATATATCCATTTCCATTGAATGCTCAACCCCGAAGATAACCCCCAAAATTCCGGAGCTTCGGAAAAGTCTTTCCGGACTGCTGGAAATACCGGAAACCTCCATCGGAATCACGGCCACCACGGGTGAAGGACTGACGCAGTTTGGCCAGGGTCTGGGGATTCAGGTATTCAGTTGTGTTACGGTAGTATAGCGTAAAATATAACAAAGTTTTCTAAGCAAAAAGGATATCTATCACAAGCGGGTGGCAGATATCCTTTTTTATATCCTAACTTCTGAATAGAACCTTTTCCTTATTGAACAGCGACGCCGCCAACCAGAGGGTTATTGCAACATAGACCAGGGAGGAAAACAGGGCCAGGCCCAGGCTGGTATAGTTTATGGCTCCTCCCAGAATGATCTTGAAGGAGGATATGGTGTTTAAGATCGGGACCAAAAACATATACGACGGCACTTCCGTCGGCTGCATAAACATGGTGGCATAGGAGGGTACCATGGCAATGAAAATCAGGAAGGACAGGTAGGTCTGTGCCTCCTTGAAGGATTTTGCATAGGTACTTAAAGCAATCTGTATTCCGGCAAAAGTCATTCCCTGGGTTATGGATATGAGTATCACAAGGAGCAATGCCGTAGCGGGCATGGTAAACCCGCCGGCGGACTCCATGCCCATACTCATGGACTTCGGATTAATGAGGTACCCGATAACGAAGCCTGCCATGGTTGCCACTACACTGGCAAAGGAAAACAGGGTTACCGTCAGGTATTTTCCTATGAGAATGGAGGCTCTCCCCGGTTTGGTTGTAAGCAAGGGTTCAAAAGTATTCCTTTCCTTTTCACCGGCTACCAGGTCGGTAGCAGCAGGGATTCCCCCCACCACCATCAGGATCCCCATCATCATCGGCAGCATCATCATAAGCATCATGTTGCCGCTCTGCTTTTCAGGTACTACACTGTTTTCCTCTATTCGAACCGGTTCCAGGATATCGGGGTTGGCCCCCAGCGCCGCAATTCTCGACACAACCACTTTTTTGTTAAACTTTTCAATGGCATTACGGACAATATCGACACCGGCTTGGGATTTGGTACTGCTCTTGTCATATTCCAGCATAATGGAAAATGGCTTTCCCTCCTTGAGCTTTTGAGCATAATCCTTTTCGAAGTTCAGTGCAACCCGAACCTCTGCGTCTTTAATCGCCTTTGTGGTATCTCCCATCTCAACCAGATGAATGTTCGGGAAATCCCGGATGATCTCGTTTTGTACCAGTGCCTTTGTCTCCGCAGTACTGGAAGCTTCACTTACGGCGATGGTTATGTTTTCACTGAGATTCTTCTGGAACTTCTCCGCCCCTCCTCCAACCAGCAGATTCAGCGCAGGAATCATGATCATAGGGAGTAGAATACTGGTAATCAATGTTTTCTTATCCCGGACGATGTCCCTTACTTCTTTTCTGAATACGATCCAAATATGCCTAGGATTCACTTTTCTCACCTACCAATCCGATGAAGATATCCTCCAGGCTTGAGCTGTTATATTGCTTCCTCAGCTCGTCCGGCGTACCGGCAAAAATCATGTTGCCCTTATGAATAATTCCAATCCGGTCGCAGAGCTTCTCCACTTCACTCATGGTGTGGCTGGAGAAGACAATCGTCTTTCCTACTTCCTTACAGCTCCGGATAAAGTCGTGGACTTCCCGGATAGCGCTGACATCCAGCCCGGAGGTGGGCTCATCAAAGAGCATGATATCGGGATCATGGACGATGGCTCTTGCAAAAGCCACTTTCTGTTTCATCCCTTTGGAAAACTTTCCTGCCCGCCTATCAAGGTACTCTCCCATTCCAAATACTTTCGCCAGATGCTGGATCCGGCTTTTTATCTCTTTACTGTCCATATCATTCAACTCTGCAAAATAGGCTATATTCTCCGCAGCTGTCAGCCTGTCGTAAAGACCTGTTTCACCCCCGAACAAAATCCCTATGTTTGCCCGGACCTTTTCCGGCTCACGATTGACATCATAGCCTGCCATCTCTGCAGTTCCTGAAGTCGGCTTGAGCATGGTTGCCAGCATCCGAAGGGTTGTGGTCTTACCCGCTCCATTCTCCCCCAGCAACCCGAAGATTTCACCTTTCTGCACCTTAAAAGTCATGTCATTGACCGCAGTAAAATCCCCGAACCTTTTAGTCAAGTGCTCAACTTTCAACACTATTATCACTTCCTTCGTTTGTATATATAATACGGCGGGCAGCCACGGATTCGGGAAGCATACAGCCCATGATTCCGGGACTTTGCGCTTCCTGAGTCCGTTAAGTTCCATCGTAAATTATATAGTATTACATAATACTGATGAAATTAGAATAAAAAATGATGAATCTTTTATGACTCACCATTCTATCGTTCATCTTTTATGAAATTATACGTATCCTGCAGAAATATGTCTGCTTCTACTCCTGGCTCTCGGCAATAGCCTCCGCAGCAATCAGATCTTCCTGGGTAGTTATTTTAATGTTGTTATAACTTCCTTTTACGAGTTTTACCTTGACTCCCAGTCTTTCCACCAAAACAGAGTCATCAGTACCTGAGAAACCTTGTTCTTCCGCTCTTCTGTGGGCTTCCATGACCAGCGGATATCGAAAGGTCTGGGGGGTTTGTATAGCCCAGAGCAGGCTTCTGTTTAAGGTTTCCTTTATATTTCCCTCTTCGTCCGCCACTTTGATGGTATCTTTTACCGGCACCCCTACGCCGGCAGCTCCGAATTCTTTCGCAGCTTCTATGCTTCCAAGAATGCTTTCTTCATCAATAAAGGGTCTGGCTCCGTCGTGAATCAGCACGACATCACAGTTCTCACTGATTTCCTTCAACCCGTTATAGACGGATTTTTGCCGCTCATCACCGCCGGCCACCAAGGATTTTACTTTTTTAAAATCGTAGACGTCAATAACATTCTGCTTGCAATATACAAGATCCGTTTTATTTACTACGATTACAATTTCATCGATGGCTTCACAGTCTTCAAAAGCCTGTATGGTTCTGGCCACCACAGGCTTTCCCGCTACTTCCACATATTGTTTGTTTATATCCAGGTTCATTCTCGAACCTTTTCCCGCTGCAACGACGACAACTCCGGTATAAGTATCCCTTGTCTTCTTCATCTCAGCCTCCGTTTTTAGAAATTTAACTTAAGATTGAAAAGACTAAACCCCACCCCTGCCCCTCCCCGAAGGAGGGTATCTTTATTTCGCGGCTAAAGCCGCGAGCAGGTGGGCTCCCGCCCCCTGCACCCCCAATTTCAAGATGCTGTATTTAAAGTTCCTTCTCTTCACATGGAATATTTCGGTTTGGCGAATATCATCCTGCCTGCCGCTGTTTGCAGCACACTGGTTACCACCACATTCACCGTTTCACCCATGTGCTTCCTTCCACCTTCTACAACGATCATGGTACCGTCATCCAGGTAGCCAACCCCCTGTCCGGCTTCCTTACCGTCTTTTATGACCTGAATTTTCATTTCCTCTCCCGGTATGGCAATGGGCTTTAATGCGTTGGCCAGTTCATTTATATTCAGCACAGGAACTCCATGAATTCCTGCCACTTTGTTCAAATTATAATCATTGGTTACAACGACAGCACTCTGCTTTCTGGCAGCCTTCAGAAGCTTATCGTCCACTTCCGCACCGTCAAACTCCTGCATGTTCTCATCCACTCTGACAGGGATACTCAGTTCCTTCTGAAGCATATTAAGCACATCCAGCCCTCTTCTGCCGCGATTTCGTTTCAGCGCATCCGCAGAATCGGCAATATGCCGAAGTTCCTCCAGAACAAACCCGGGGACGATCACTTCCCCCTCAAGAATTCCCGTACGGCAAATATCTACGATTCTACCGTCGATAATCACACTGGTGTCCAGCATTTTGGGTGCTGAAATATTTGCAGGGCCTTTGACGATTTCTTTTTTATCTCTGAAAAGTTCAAGAAAAGAGTCATTCTTTTTACCATTTACAATGACAATACCGATACACCCTAAAAGAATATTGATAATAATGGAAATAGGGACTCCGATAATATCCACCCTGACAACGGGTATGCTAATGAGATTCGCAATGATAAGCCCTATAATCAGGCCTAGAGAACTTATGGCAAGTTCGTACAGCGTCATATTATGTATAAGGACTTCCAGTGTGTCAAGACTTTTTACAATCAAACGCAACGCTTTGTTAGCAGTCAGATAAAACATCAGAGCAATCCCCAGGGAAACAAAAGCAAAGGTCATTGTTTTAAGCCCGGGATCCATCTCAATACCATACGTAAAGAAAGCAGTTCTCGTCAGTGTGAACCCGGTAACAAAACCAATAACGGCAAAAGCCGCCTTTATCACATTATTCAACACAGTCCGTATCCCCTTTATGTGATTCTTAGGATTCGTAAAAAATTTTACCAATCATTTGCTGCACCTTAGTATTCAAAACCCTCGATACATGAAGAATTCATTGAGTTCTAGCTTCCCAGGTAGTCGTTTATGGTGGATTCTATCTCATTTTGGCTGCTATCCTTAGCCAGTATGAGTTCACTCACAAGAATTTGCCTGGCACTGTTCAACATTTTTCTCTCGCCGGTGGACAACCCCTTTTCTCTTTCGCGAAGCATCAGGGATCGAACCACATCTGCAACGGCAAAAATGTCACCGCTTTTAATCTTTACCATGTTTTCCCTATACCGCTTATTCCAATTGGTATTTACGTTCACATTATGCTCGCCCAATACAGCAAACACTCTGTCCACATCATGCATACCGATCACTTGCCGGATTCCTATATCTCCAACGCTGTTAATGGGTATCATAACCTTCATATCTCCAAGCGGCATCTTCAATACATAGTAATTCTGTTTGCGGCCCAGTATGACCCTTTCCTCTATGGACTCTATAATACCGGCGCCATGCATAGGATACACAATCCTGTCACCAACATTATACATAGAAACCACCTTAATTAAAAACTTCGTGCAATGGCCAAAACTGCTCCACGTTAGCATTTTATCGCAGTAAACAAATAAACCACTTTCCACACAGGCAAAAAAAACCGTCTATAGTAAGAAAGTATGTATGAAACACTGCAAATGCTAATATAATGGATATTTTAGACTGTACGATCTTAGTATACTACAAACGGGATAAGGTGTCAAAACAAATTATTGTAACATCACTATAAATTTATGTCAACTACTTTCCGCGGGAAATTTTTTTATTGATTTTGCAAAAACGAAAGTATATAATGAAAATAACATCAGGGGGGTCTAAACTTAAGTGGCTAAGGGAGTGAACAATTTGAAGAATAGTATGGTAGATGAATTTCAGTATACGGTGCAGGAGCTTCTGGTAAGGAATAAAAGTATTATTGACCAGCTGACCAAGTTCCAGGATTCCAATGCGCGAGTGAACCGTACCATCGTAAAAGCAGTGACCCAGTGCGGGTGTATTAAAATCAATGCGCAAAAACAGCCCTTTTCTGAGGATGGAGAGTTTGATGAGATTCAAACCACATTCCAGACACACATGGAAGGGAATCTGTGCGACAACTGTAGAGATTTGGTTGAAAAGGAAATCGGGAGCAACCTGTTTTATCTCGCTTCCCTATGTAATACCCTTGATTTGAACCTATATGATATCATCATCAAAGAGCACGACCGGGTGAAGGTACTCGGTAAATATACACTTCGGTAAAAAAGCTGGCTAAGGCCGCTTTTTTGCTATGGAGACCTATGATTTCCATCGTTCGTAGGGGCGGGTTTCAAACTCGTCCGGGCTTATGTCCATTTCGAAAGCAGAACCGGGCAGGTGGAGTCGGGCGGGTTTGGAACCCGCCCCTACATAAAACAGCGCATTTAGCGCTGTTTTTTTATTTCCCGGGAATCAGCTATATTTTCCGTATTTCACTCACCAGCAGCTGGTCCCTGACCCTTTTAAGCCCTTCCTTTATGGTCCTGGCCCGGACCTCACCGATCCCTTCCACATCGTCCAATTCCTCTATGGAGGCTCGCAATATTCCCTGGAGGTTTGAGAACCTTCCCACCAGGTTTTTCATTACCGCCATAGGGACCCGGGGTATTCTGCTCATGATCCTGTACCCTTTGGGAGATACATTTACATCCAGCGAGGTGCCTACGCTGTAATATCCCATAGCCCTGCACAGGTTTCCAAAGTCCATCAGCTCATCATTTTTAAAGGATCGGATCTGCCGCATAATATCTTCTGCACTTCGATTATCGATTTGCGTCATGTAGTCTTCCAGTATCAGCAGGCCATCTTCTTCGATATTTGCCACCAGTTCCTCCAACTGCATGCTGATCAATCTGCCTTCATTCCCCAGTTCGCAAATATACCGGTCAATTTCCGCCGTGATTCGCATGACCATTTCAATCCGCTGGATCACTGCAGCAATATCCAGGAGGGAGACGATATCTTCAAATTCCAGCATGCTGAGATTATTCATGGCGGAATTCAGTACCGACCTGTACTTTTCCAGCGTCTGGAGTGCCTGATTCGCCCGGGTCAGTATGGTAGCGGAGTCTTTTAGGATATATTTTTCTCCTCCCTTATACAGGGTAATGATATTTCTTCTCTGTGAAATGGAGATTACAATCTCCCCTGTCTGCCGGGCAGCCCTTTGTGCACTTTTATGCCGGGTTCCCGTTTCCTCCGTTGGCACAGAGGGATCTGTTACCAAAAAGGCATTGGCATACAGGATCTTCTTCAAATCCTTACTGATAATGATAGCGCCATCCATTTTTGCCAGTTCGTAAAGATGCGCGGAAGAGTATTCCTTATTGATAAAAAAGCCTCCATCCACGATATTCATCACTTCCTGGGAATCCCCAATAACAATCAGCGCTCCGGTCCTTGCGCGAAGGATATTATCCAGGCCCTCCCGCAAATAGGTTCCTGGCGCCATCATTCGCAGCACATCCAGTATCGTGTAGTCTCTAAGCCGTTCTTCTCTCATTGTCGTCCTTCTATTGTTCACCAAAGCAGTGCAACTCCTTTATATCAATTCCTGAGCTCTTGCATTTTATAACAGTATATTCAATGCCTGTTGTACATTTTCTACAGTTCGCACAGTAATTCCTTCAATTTCCCCCATCTGTTGAATTATTTTCTTATTGGCAGCAGGAACGATACAGTTTGTAAAACCGATCCTGGCCGCTTCCATAACTCTTTTGTCGATTTGGCTTACTGCCCGGACTTCTCCCGTCAGACCCACTTCACCAATCAACACATAGCCTTTTCCCACTGCAATATTTCTGAAACTGGAGGCAATGGCCGTAATGATGGCCAGGTCGCAGGCCGGCTCATCCAGCTTCAGTCCTCCCACCACGTTGATATAAGCATCATAATTGGAAAGCTGCATTCCCACGATTTTCTCAAGTACAGCCATTAAAAGGGTAATACGGTTATAATCCACTCCGGTAGCCATTCTTCGGGGCATGCCGAAACTGGTGGGACAAACCAGCGCCTGTATTTCAATCAGCATGGGCCGGGTTCCCTCTACACTGGATACCACTACCGATCCCGGAACATTCTCCGGCCTCTCCGTAAGCATCATCATGGAAGGGTTTTCAACCTCCACAAGCCCTACATCTCTCATCTCAAAGATTCCGATCTCATTGGTGGAGCCGAATCGGTTCTTTACGGCTCTGAGCACCCTGTAGCTGAGGTGTCTTTCCCCCTCAAAATACAGTACCGTATCCACCATGTGCTCCAATACCCTAGGGCCTGCAATGGCGCCTTCCTTCGTTACATGCCCCACAATGACCAGGGTGATCCCCCAGCCCTTGGCAATCCGCATGAAGCCTGCGGTGACATCCCTTACCTGGCTTACACTTCCCGGCGCCGCCGTCAAATCCTCGTTGAATACAGTCTGTATGGAGTCTATAATCACCAGCCCCGGGCGTTCATTATCAATGAGTCTTTCGATGGATTTAAAACTGGTTTCGGAAACCATGAGAAGATTCTGCTTTTTTATTCCCAAGCGGTCCGCCCGGATTTTAATCTGCTTTACGGATTCTTCTCCCGAGACATAGAGTATCTTCGATTCAAATTTTATCTTTTCACATACCTGGAGTAAAAGGGTAGATTTGCCGATGCCCGGATCTCCCCCAACCAGAACCAGGGATCCCTGTACCAGCCCACCGCCCAGTACCCGGTCCATTTCCTTGATGCCGGAGGAATACCGCTCTTCATTTTCTATGCTGATATCATTTATACTGACAGGCTTTGCATCTCCCATGGAGCCTAACCCGGTGGTGCTCCTGGCAGGTGCCGGCTGTACCTTCTCCTCTACAAAGGTGTTCCATTGGTTGCATGCAGGGCATTTGCCCAGCCATCCCGGACTTTCATATCCACATTCCTGACAAAAGAAAACTGTCTTACTCTTTGCCATAATACGCTCCTTCTTTTCACTTACAAAAATTATTTATGTCAACCTCTAGATTCTCTCACCAATACATAAATTGCACATACTATATATTATACTATTATTGTTACAACAAAAGGAAGGGGGCTGCACAGTGTTTTCAGTCGTTAAAAAGTTCATTCTCTTTATTGATCTTGTCATAAATCATGGCATTAGTCCTTCCACCATACTCAAAAACAAGAGCCATATAAATATTAATACCCCTCCCAATTCCAACGGCAAAGACTAAGCCGGAATCGCTGATATGAACAAAATGCTATCGCACCTTGTTCTTCGCTATGGGACCCTAGGTCCCCTTCGACGGAGCTATCGCTCCTGAGTACCCCCCTAAGACGGCAAGGGGGAATCCCCTTTGCAAACCCCATGTATAGGAAATTGAAAAGCATAATTTTCTATACATGGAAAAAAGTCTATAACTTATTTCTCTTCTCTTTCAGGTTTAAATTTGGTTTTTTATAAATAATTTTCCTTTTACAGCGCAAAATATAGATGAATTCTTGATAAAGGCATCTATGATTCCCTTTATCAGCACCTTGGAATTTGTGAAAGAGTCACTTGCACCCGAAGTGGAAGTATTTCTTTTGCTACACCTTAGGATCTGCGAAAATATAACTTCCGCTATCATTGTGCTACACCCTGCATGAATACCATGAAGGGCCAGCGCAAAAAGGGAAGTAGTATTTTCACTACACCTTAATACAACTTGGAGGAAGGGAATGCAGTTGGATTTTAGTTTTATTATACGTTTTGCTACGCAGGTCATACAAATCCTGATATTTGTCGCAGGCTGTTATCTGTTTGGAGTTCAGATATTCGGCTGGTTCAAAAGAAGGGAGGAGCCTGCTTCTAAATATCCTCCCAAAAAGAAATTTGCCCTGGTTGTAGCTGCACATAACGAAGAATTAGTCATCGGACATATCGTAGACAGTTTATTCCGCCAGAATTATCCCAAGGATCTCTACGATGTATTTGTTGTAGCGGATAATTGCACCGATAAGACCGACGAGGTTGCAGCCAAGCACGGTGCAAAAGTATACAAACGCTTTGATGATGTAAAGCGGGGTAAGGGCTATGCGCTGGAATGGATGTTTACTCAGATCTATGATATGGATGAGAAATATGACGTAGTTAGCGTCTTTGATGCCGACAACCTCGTAGCCTCCAATTTCCTTCAGGAGATGAATAAGCAGCTGAGCCTTGGCCATAAGGTCATTCAGGGGTACATAGACAGCAAAAACCCTTACGATTCGTGGATTACCTGCTCCTATTCCATCGCATTTTGGCTGTCCAACCGGATCTTTCAACTCCCACGGTATTACCTGGGCCTGAGCTGCGGACTCTGCGGTACAGGCTTCTGTATTGATATCGACATACTCAAAAAAATAGGCTGGGGGGCAACCTGTCTGACAGAAGACCTGGAGTTTACCATGAAGCTGTCTCTCAACGACCTGAAGGTAGCCTGGGCGCACAATGCCATCGTATACGATGAAAAGCCCCTTACCCTTAAACAGTCGTGGAAACAGCGTATACGCTGGATGCAGGGGCACGCGGATTGTGCCGGCCGGTTCCTGGGGCCTCTTTTCAAGAAAGCTTTTCGAGAGAATAACCTTTTGGCTTTTGATTGTGCCATCTATCTGTTTCAACCCATCCGGTTCATATTGATCGGATTTATTACCCTTATGACCTGGGTGCAGACAGTTTTCCCCGAATCGCCGGTCTACAGCTTGAAATATGTGTTTCCGGCCCAGGTTTGGTATGTGTTTGTCGTATTGCAGTTTTTCTACGGCCCTCTCGTAATTATGGCAGAAAAAAAGTTTAATTTAAAGGTTCTGTTTGGAATGCTTATATACCCCTTCTACTGCCTGACCTGGGTTCCCATAACGATCCAGGGCTTCCTGAGTAAGAACAATAAGATTTGGAGCCATACGCGGCATACGCGTGAAATCAGTATCAGCGAGCTTGAGAACGCGTAAGGATATAAAGCCGGCTTCTTCAACAACACGGACCGGAATCAGCCCGGAGTACTCATCCTCCGGGCTTTTATCCTGTCTATGGCGGAAGCACAGGCAATTGCCATGAAAGGCATTACCGGAAGCCTGTAGCGGGATTGAATATAAAATAACGAAGTCAGTCCGAAAAAGTATAAAATAAATCCCAGCAGCAGCCATCCTTTTCTGCTTTTCAGGAATATGGGCATCCCGTATAACGCCATTATGAAAAATGCAATATTGCTTGCCTGGAATATGTATTTCAAAAGAGGCAGCCCAAAAATAAAATTCTCCTTCATATACCGGGCAATGACCCAGTCAAGCTCTCCTATGTCAAAGCCGATAAAAAGAGCCGCCCTCCATAAGGTCAATGCCGCTGTTTTCACAGGATTTGAAAGGATATACTTTACAGCCGCCTCCTTTAATATCCGGTCATTCTCATAATCGTTATCTCCTGCATCATTCAAGGGGTCGGAGGTAATATCCACAAAAAATCCGTTGGCTCTGTCATGATTCCCGATATACAGGTTAACTCCTCCAAGGGTGTCTACGGGGATGAACTGATGGTACAGCCTATAGTTTCGCAGGACCCAGGGGGATAGAACCAGACAAAAAACAACTGCATAGAGCAGCGAATTCCGAATCCGGACCTCCTTCCCCTGATTTCGGGCAAATAGAATATACACTGCCGGCAAAATAAATAACAACAAAAGGGTAATAGACCGGGTCAGGGTGGATAAGCCCATAAAAAGGCCGCAGACTGCAAAACAGGCACGTTTGTGGTTTTCGAATCCCTTCAGGTACATGTATACACCCGTCAGCATTACAAAAAGGAACAGCGTTTCCGCCAGCAGAACCCCCGAATACAAAGTCAGTGGCCAGTAAAGAAGGCTTGCTGCTGCACTTAGTACTCCCAACCTCTCCCCACCTATACTCCGTGCGATGCAATAGATTAAAAAGGTATTTGCAGTCCCTAAAACACACTGCACCAGATATACGGGTATAAAATCATGCTGGAAAATACGATACACCAGAGCAAGGAACGACGGGTATAGAGGCGGATGATAGGCACTGATGGAAAAATAGCCTTTATTCAGTATACTGACTGCATATGCGTCATAGGACGTGATATCCACAAAGAGGGCTTTGTTATTGCCCAGGGAAAAGAGCAGGCGAAGGCAGATGGACAGCAAAAGAATTCCGTAGAGGCTTCCATGTTTTTTTATATGAATCATAAAACTACGCACAAAGGCATCTCTCCTGTCAAAAGTATCGGTAGTTTTATTATTGCCGTCCGATTCCCCTTCTATAGCTATCCTGCGCTGAAATAAACAAATCCAGCGGCAACCGTCCCGGATCTGAGGCCTTTTACCGCTGGAAGCCATGGCTGTCTGCTGTTTAAAAACCTTTCACCCTTCACTTCTGATGGTTTTGCTGCAAAAATGATGCTGGAATCAGAATTCATAGGGATTGTTTCCGGAATTTATGAGAAATCCGCCTAACTTTCTCGCTGCGTTGCACAAAAAAGGTTCTCTATGGGTTTAGAACCCATAGAGAACCTTTTTGTATACAACATTCTTGATTTATTTTTACATTTTCCTATTAGAAGCCATGTTTCTCTATAGCGCTCCCACAGTCTTCAACCAGGCATTGGCAATCAAAACATGTCCTGCCTGTGTCGGGTGTACACCGTCTGCTGCCCAGAAAGCCGACTCACGTTTTACACTGGCCTGGGCAAAAATTCCATCCAACGGTATATATAAAGTGTTAAACTCTCTTGCTATATTTCTAGCCGCCTGAATCTTTGGATCCAGATCTTCCCTCCAGACCTTCCGATCCTCGGGATGAGGAAGAACAAAGGGCTCCAGCAGTATGATTTTTGCATTCAGGTTCTCCTTAATCTGTGTCAGCAGATCCCTGTAACCGGATTCATATTTCTCTACCGGGGTAGGATCGTTACGGTCATACCTTCTCCAGCAATCATTGATTCCGATTAATATGGAAACCCAATCCGGCTTCAAATCGAGGCAGTCCTGCTTCCATCTTCCCTGCAAATCTACAACCCTGTTCCCACTGATTCCCTTGTTTATGAACCGTACATTCTTTTCCGGATACAGTGCAGAAAACCATGCCGCCGCCATATTGGCGTAGCCGCCTCCCAAGCTGTCTTCGTTATCCCGTACGCGGCCGCAATCGGTGATACTGTCCCCCTGAAAAAGTACAACTGCATTGTCCTGAATAAGTGATGCCATCCGCCTGACCTCCTACTAGTTAAAAAATGGATTTAAGTATACAAAAAATGGGACAGGTTGTCCCATTATAGCTAACCGACTTTTTCCAGTTTTTCAATCTCCGAGATATCCATCGCCCTTGTGTGCAAGGTATGGACCCATTCCCTCTTATGCCTGTGGATAAAGCCCTGTATGATGATGGGTACCCACGTGAGGCTGTACAACGGGAATACTATATAATAGGCCGCTACCTTGGCGGTCAGCTTCCCCTCTATATAGACAAAAACAATATAAATATACGTAGCAACCAAGGTAATCACCGCAAAGAGCCACAACGGCATATTAAAAGGTGTAACCAGTTGCTCGGGGGACACCGCAAGTTTTACCAATGACCCCAGCGCGACAATGGCGTTAAATACAATGATAAAAGGCTGTATAAGATATAATGCACTATCAAAGGCAACCATATCTCTTTCCTTTACAAACTTAACCAGCAGGTCCTTTAAAAACCTTTCTGCACAGTCGCAATGTCCTTGCATCCAGCGTTTGCGCTGCCTCCAGGACTGTTTTAACTTCAACGGCTTCTCATCATAAACCTTTGCATCATGAGCCCAGGCTACACGCATGCCTTTTAAAACCAGCTTCAACGAAAATTCCAAATCCTCCGTAAGACAGGTAGCTCCCCAACCGATCTCCTTTAACACCTGGGTTGACATAACAAATCCAGTTCCACCCAATGCACAGTTTAACCCCAGGTAGTGACGGGGTAACTGGAAAAGCCGGTTGCTGATCCAATAGGACAGGGAGTAATTTCCCGATACCCAGGTATCATGAGGATTCTTACTATCCAAATAGCCTTGAACCACCTTATGCCCTAGGCTCAACTGCTTGTTCATTTCCATAAGGAAGTTGGTAGACACCAGGTTATCGGCATCCAGGATGCAAATCGCGTCGTACTGCTCCTCCATATCAAAAAGCTTTTTAAACATCCATTCCAGGGAAAAACCCTTTCCTTTTTTTACCTCATCAAACCGTTCATATACCTTGGCACCATTGTCACGTGCGATTTTTGCCGTGTTATCATTGCAATTATCTGCAATAACAAAAACCTCATACATTTCTTTGGGATATTTTAACCGTTTTAGGTTTCGGA
Source organism: Bacillota bacterium (assembly GCA_023419605.1). Lineage (GTDB taxonomy): Bacteria > Bacillota > Clostridia > Acetivibrionales > JAEZXR01 > JAEZXR01. Next base: position 73,333 of record JAEZXR010000143.1, read on the forward strand.
CAATTCCGCTGATAACATTTTCTTCATTGTGTGCAGCAACAAGAATGGCAAACTTATGTACCGGAGGGAAATTTTCAGCACTCTGTTCCTTTCTTCTTACCCATCCAAATATGGATATTATAAAATAATACGCAGCTACAACCACCAAAGCTCCCTGTGATATCACTTCTATACTGTGCATTATGGAATGCAACCAATATGAGACGTTTTCAGTAGGCATTTCTAAAACTCCCTCTAAAAAAATTTGCATACCTATTTAAAGTACCCTATATTAAAATATTTGGCAAGTATTATTTTAACCAAAAATGATTGGTTTTAAGCCTTAATATTTTACTATCGGCGGAATATCTCCATTATTGTGTATCAAGTTGCTCTTAGACTGCATTGCCTTTAATTGCCATGCTATTTTTATTGATTGAATTCTTTCATTATATACCTTTATTTTACCACACCTTATGAGAAAATGTCCAAAATAAAACAGCCCCCAATCCTTCCAATCGGGAGCTGTTGCTTATCTGACCCAAATAGCCCATTCGGCCTGCTCTATAATTTTACGTCGCCTTATTTCTTAACCAAAACCAGGTCATCCTTCTCTACATCCACATACACATGATCGCCGGTTTTTACCTTGCTCTCCAGCATTTCCTCTGCAAGCCGGTCTTCCACCATATTCTGAATCGCTCTTCTCAAAGGTCTTGCTCCAAAGATAGGGTCAAAACCCTTTTTAGCGAGGAAGGTTTTTGCAGTATCCGAAACCTCGATGGTGATGGCATTTTGTTTCAGCCGTTTAGCCAGGCTATCAATCATAAGGCTTACGATCTGCTTGATATCCTCTTCACTTAAGGGATGGAATACGATGATCTCATCCACTCTGTTCAGGAACTCAGGGCGGAAGGTCCTCTTCAACTCTCCCATGACATTGCTCTTCATATCCTCATAATTCCGGGCGCTTTCATCTCCGGTAGAGAATCCGAGGCGCTTCGGCTCCGTAATGAGTCTGGCACCCACATTGGAAGTCATGATGATGACTGTATTTCTGAAGTCAACGGTTCTTCCCTGGGAATCCGTAAGCCGGCCATCTTCCAGAATCTGAAGCAGCATGTTAAATACGTCGGGGTGCGCTTTCTCGATTTCATCAAAGAGCACTACGGAATACGGCTTTCTCCGTACCTTCTCCGTCAGCTGGCCGCCCTCTTCATATCCTACATACCCCGGAGGCGAACCTACCAGTCGGGATACACTGTGCTTTTCCATATATTCGGACATATCGATCCGGATCATGGCATTTTCATCACCAAACATGGATTCTGCCAGCGCCTTCGTAAGCTCGGTCTTACCCACACCGGTAGGCCCGAGGAAAATAAAGGAGCCTACGGGGCGTTTCGGGTCCTTCAATCCAACCCTTCCTCGCCGGATCGCTTTGGATATGGCCTTCACCGCTTCTTCCTGGCCGATTACCCTTACATGAAGCGTCTCTTCCATCTTCAAGAGCCTTTCGGACTCTTCTTCGGCCAATCTTTTTACAGGGATACCCGTCCAACTGGCAACGATCTCTGCGATTTCCTCTTCCGTAACGGTATCTGTCTTCGTCTGATTGCTCTGCTGCCAGCTGTTCTTCATTTTATCCAGTTCGTTTTTTGCCTCCTGCTCTTCATCCCGTATACGGGCCGCCTTCTCAAATTCCTGGCAGACAATGGCATCTTCCTTTTCCTTTCGGAGCTTTTCAACCCTCTCCTCCAGCTTTTTAAGATCGGGAGGCGCGGTAAAGGATTTCAGCCTCACTCTGGATGCAGCTTCGTCGATGAGGTCGATGGCTTTGTCCGGCAGGAACCGGTCGGTGATATACCGATCAGATAATTTCACAGCGGCATCAAGGGCCTCATCCGTAATCTTAACCCTGTGATGCGCTTCGTATTTATCCCTTACACCCTTTAGGATTTCAATAGCTTCCTCCTTGCTGGGCTCCCCTACGGTGATGGGCTGGAAACGCCGCTCCAGCGCCGCATCCTTTTCAACATGCTTCCTATATTCATCCAATGTTGTAGCACCGATGACCTGTATCTCCCCTCTCGCCAGAGAAGGTTTCAGGATATTGGAAGCATCGATGGCACCTTCGGCGGCACCGGCTCCGATAATGGTATGCATTTCATCGATAAAGAGGATGACATTGCCGGATTTTCTTATTTCCTCCATGGCTTTTTTGAGCCGTTCTTCAAATTCGCCCCGGTATTTGGCACCTGCTACCATGGAAGAAAGATCCAGCGTTACCACCCGCTTGTCTTTAAGAATTTCGGGAATATTTCCTTCCACGATCTTCTGGGCCAGTCCCTCTGCGATAGCGGTCTTACCTACTCCAGGCTCACCGATGAGGCAGGGGTTGTTTTTGGTTCTCCGGCTCAGAATCTGTATCACTCTTTCGATTTCCGTATCACGGCCCACTACAGGGTCGAATTTACCTTCCCTGGCCATTTCCGTGAGGTCCCGGCCAAACTGGTTCAATGTCGGAGTGCTGCTGTGCGCTGCGTTATTTCTCGGAGCTCCCGTAGAACCGGGCGCCTCTTCACTTAGCATTCTTACGATTTCAGCAAAGAGCTTCTGCGGGTCTACCCCAAGGTCCATCAGAATCCTGACGGCTACACTCTCGCCTTCCTTCATGATTCCCAACAGCATATGTTCCGTGCCGATATAGCTATGTCCCATTCTCCTTGCTTCCTTGAAGCTGAGCTCGAGCACTCTTTTTGTTCTCGGTGTAAAGCCCAAGGGCTGCTGTCCCGGCTGTTCACCCTTCCCGATTAATTCTTCTATTTCCTTTAAAATTTTCTCCTCTGTCACCCCCTGGCTTTGTAAAACTCTGGCTCCGACACCGCTTCCCTCTTTCACCAGTCCGAGCAGCAGATGTTCCGTACCTACATAATTATGCCCAAGATTCATAGCACTTTCCTGTGAGTAAGCGATGGCTTTTTCCGCTTTCTCGGTGAAACGTCCATACATATTCATCACTCCAATCTACATAATTGAGAATTGAAAATTGAAAATTGAGAATTATCAATTGCCAATTATCAACTCGTTTGTTTTTTATATTTTTATCCATTCATCTATGGATACAAGTATCCATAGTATTGACAATCCGTTACTATTTAAACTACGGTTCGTAATTGGACCCATCCCCCTACCCCCTTCCCGAGGAAGGGAATACTTTTTTTGGCCGCTGGAGCGGCCAACAGGGGACCCGTGAGGCAGTGCTACGGTAGCCCTTCTTCCAAAGGGGGTGACAGGATGCTTAACATCCGTCATTAGGGGGAATGCCCCCTATGAGTAGACCTAGCCCCCTGTACCCCCGGATTACGAATTAAAATATTTAAACGGTTCCCTGTAGAGCAGGTACATTTGAGAATCTACAACCCCTGATTCCATTTTCCATTCTCAATTCTCAATTTTCAACTGCTTTCTCACCGTCTCTGCCCTTTGAATATCTCTTTCATCCGGGCTCAGGTTTTTCCCTACCCGCTTTTGGAGATAGGCCGGCTGAATCAACAGCATGACCTCGTTAATTTTTTCAATGGGTATGTCTTTTATAATGCCCATTTCCACACCCAACCGAATATCCGAAAGCAATTTAAGACTTTCCTCCGTTGAGATAATTCTGGCATGGGTAAGGATTCCCAGGGATCGAAAAACCTTATCTTCCAGCCGCTGCGGGTTCTGTACGTAGAGTTCGCCCCGGAGCGTCCGTTCCTGCTCCATGATTTGGCTCGTTATATTTGTCATGTTTGAGATAATTTCATCTTCCGTCATCCCCAGCGTAACCTGGTTGGATATCTGGAACATATTTCCCGCCGCTTCACTGTGCTCCCCATAGAGCCCGCGAACTGCCACCCCCAGTTTACCGCAAGCTTCCAGTACCCTTCCGATATATCCGGTCATGGTAAGCGCCGGGAGATGAAGCATCGCAGAAGCACGTATTCCTGTACCGATGTTGGTAGAGCAGCAGGTAAGATATCCGTATTGTTTGCTGAATGCAAAATCAATTTTCTCTTCCAATAGAGTATCCAGCTTCCCGCAGAGGTTCCAGGCCTTATTCAGCTGCAGCCCCGGGAACAGGCATTGGATTCGCAGGTGGTCCTCTTCGTTCACCATGACACTGATTTTTTCATCCTTGCTTATGATGGCAGCGCTGCTCACCCTGCTTTCCAAGAGATTGGGACTGATCAGATGCTTTTCCATCAATATCTGCCTGTCAACAGGAGGCAGCTCCTGCATATTCATGTAAACAAAGTTTTTTGTTGCTGAACTGCTGCTTCCCTGGATAACATCCTTTACCTTGGATAAAACACTCTCCGCCTGCTCTTTGGTCATGCGGTAGGGAAACGGGTATTCCTTAAAGTTTCGTGCCAGCCTGACCCGGCTGCTAACCACTACATCGGATTCAGGACCTTTGTCAATATACCATCTTCCCATAAAAAATCCCCCTATCCCATTCCTGCTTCCATACTCTTGATTTTATCCCGCAGCTCCGCCGCCTTCTCGTATTCCTCCCGGCGTATGGCATCATTCAGCAGCCCCTTCAGCTTCTCAACCTCCTGCGAAGCCTTTATGCTTTTGGATACTTTTTCAGGAACCTTCCCGTTATGCTGCAAGGTTCCATGCACTCTTTTAATGAGGGGATTCAACCTTTCACCAAAAACCTCATAGCAATTTCCACAGCCCAGTTTACCCAGCTTTTGAAACTCTTCATACCGCATCCCGCACTGCTGGCACTGGATTTCCTGCAGATCCTGCAGGGCACGGCGCTCATCACTTACAAAGCCCATGAATCCTGAGAAAAAATCATTGAGGCTCATCGGGGAACTAATGGTAAATTGTTTTTTATCTTTCGCACATTGTTCACAGAGATATTTCTCCACTTTAGTATTGTTCACTACCTGTGTAAAATGAACAGTAGCAGCTCTCTTCTGACAACTTTCGCATAACATATTCTTCACCCCTTTGGGCAATTGGCAATTGACAGGTACGGATAACGAACTTTAAAGTTGAATTTACTCCGCCGAAAACCCTCCCAACTGCCGGCTGTTTTTCGGCTCCGATTTATTAAGGTGTAAAGTTCGTTATCTATAACAATTGACAATTTTTATTAATAAATATTTTGGTTGCTTCCATACAGTATATTAAGGTAACGCTAAAGAATTACTTCCACTTTTGTACTGTCAACCGCCAATTACACCAGCAGGCTTATAAGCATATTTTTTAATATGCTCGCACGCAGCAGATCTCTCTTGGGGATTGGAATATTTCCCAGAACTTTGTCGCTCACTGCCGCTTTTAGCAAAAGCCCTTCCCGTACAGATATGGCATCATAATCAATGAAATTATTGATAAAGGCTTCTGCGGATTGCTGGGATATACTGTCTCCCATGGACATCACAATATGCATCAGGTAATTCCCTTTGGAATTCATATTGACCCGTTTAATACGGATATGTCCGCCCCCGCCCCTTCGGCTCTCGACATAATAGCCTCGATCATTGGTAAACCGTGTAGCGATCACATAATTGATCTGGGAAGGAACACAGTTAAAATAGTTGGCCAGCTCGTTCCTTTGTATTTCCGCCGAACCATCCGTATCATTGATCATTTGCTTAATAAATGCTTCAATTATATCACTCAGTCTCGCCATTCTATCACCTCATGGGCTTCATGCGGCCCCGCTGATTTTGACTTTCTTTGACTTTCATTTTTATTATAAAATACTCTTCTCCACCAAGCAAGGCAAAAATTTGCCGGATTCTATAAAAAAATATAGGTAATCCTGACTTATCATTAAAAATCATTGAATATTTATTAATTGCTTCTTTTTTTATGAATTTTCTCTTTTTTTCCGTTCACTGGAGTCACTTCTTCCGAGACTTCTTCCAGATGCTGTGCCACTTGTCTCTGGCGGTCCGGAGTCATCCACTGGTCAAAGGAAGCGATAAACTCCCCGTACTTGGTCACATCTTCAATTCTTTCATCCTTTATGTTGGTTTTATCCTTTTTGTTTGCCATAGAATCCTCTCCCTTCTGCGTTCAGTATATTTTTTTCACTTCGAAAGGATTCTATGCACCCGACTAAAGAAAATGGAATGAGCCGGATTCATGCACGTGAATCCGGCTCATTCCATTTTGTGCCAACATTAACACTTCTTCAATTAGGAGCACTATATTTCTATGTATTCTTCAAAACAAAGCTGCTTCTGCATGCAAAATCTCATGATTGCTCCTACCAGTTTCTTGCCTCCACCTACACCTGTTGTCAAAAATCTGTGCAAGTGAGAAGGGTCTACACCCAATTCTCTTGCAAATCTGTTGTAATTGTCAGCACAATACGTCTTCATCAATTCATATGCCTTCTCACGATTTGCAGTCATATCATTCGTTTCCCCCATTAATATTTACTATTTATTTACTATATTTTCATTATAGTTTCCTATTTGTCACATGTCAAGACTTTTATCTATAAAAGTTGCCATTTTGTCACTGTAATTATTTTGTAACAATTCCTACATATTTACTTAAGTCTTGGAAGGCTTTGGCCGATATATATATTTAACCATATAAATTTGTCTATATATTCATCAAATGGGTTGAGTTTAAATTCATTTTCAAATATAATTGAATCGTGTGTATTTATATACTTCGTAACGAATTACATAAGAACTAAAACAACAAAATTATTGCTAACAAAATTAATTACGGGATCATAAAATTTTGTTTATAGGCATTGAAAGCGAGGTGAGTATGGTGTCATCTTTAGGGGAAAGACTCAGGTATCTGCGAGAACGCAAGTGCCTGAAGCAAGAAGATATTGCACAATATTTGAAAGTAAGTAGAACGTCCATTTCCAAATATGAATCTGGCGACAGAGAACCGGATATCGACACAGTAAAGGCTCTAGCAAGATTCTACAATGTACCTGTAGATTTTATATTCGGACTTACCGATTCACCATACTTATCCGACAAAGGTTCAGCCAATTCCTTAGAAAACGCCGGGGCTTTCGTTGCCGAGAGTCCTAAGGTTACTTATGAGGCAGGTATCGAGGATTTTATAAAAAGTGCAGATTTCCTACGTTTAGCAAAGAAGATAAAGGAAAACAATCTGGATATCAAGACCGTTGAAACAATTATTGACAATATAATTCTACTTAATAAAAGCCAAAGCCCGCCTAGGTGAAGGAGGGCTTTGGCTTTTAAAACCTTATTCACTTATCTAAGGTTTTTGGGTACTTTGGGCTGGTAGGCAAGTATAAGGCAAGCTTGAGAAGCCACGGCCATTGCTAGCAGAGTTACCAATGTTCCAACGCTACCTAAAAGTTTCATTTTCATAATACCACCTCCATTTATATTACTTGTTATATTCTCTACACAAAGATTTTGCCTGTTCAATTTGTCCTTTTTGCAGCAAAGTCTCAATAGATTCTATTGTGTTTCTTGCTTCTCTTTTACTGGTAATATACTCTTCTAAATCTTTTCGTATAATAGCATTCGTAAAAACAGACAACAGCTTAAAAAGTGAAAAATTTAAAACTGAAAATAGACTAAACCCTCCTATGTAGACCCACCGCACATGACTATCCATAGCAGAGAAATTATTTAGAAATATTAAAAAGAATAAAAATTCTATTGATAACAATAACGTCATAAATAAGAAAAAAACAACCCTTACCTCTTTATACTCCTTAATATTAAATAACACCTTATTCCAATTCCAAAGAGAAACAATCAGAAAAAGTTGCAGTCCTCTCATCGGTGTACTGTAAATTATTCTCCATGCATCACTATTTTGCATCTGCTCCACACTTATACCAGAAATAGTGAAGAAAATAGGCGCATACACCATTTCAATCGACAAAAGAGAACCATAAAGAATCAATGCATTTACAGCAGCTTTATACCATTTCATCTTATAGGTAATCATAAAAATAATTGTTATGATTAGCATATTGATTAAAAAGAATACTACCATGTCAGGTAAAAGAGCCCTTAAAATAACTGAAGATGCAACCATAAAGGTTGTTGCAATAGCTAACCTGATAACATTTATTTTATCATCCAAAAACAGATGTAGTTTTTCTCCTGTAATTAAAAAACATAAATATATGCTACATATCATTTCAGGAACAGAGACTGCTAAAATACTGAGCGGACTCATTTTATCCATTGTCCTATTCAACCCCCCATTTGTCCATCACAATGAGATCATTACCTTTTTATGTAAAATTTTCCATAAATCAACAGCACACGAAAAATATCTATACTTAAAATATACTATATTGCCGCCCTATTGTAAAGAATGTCTAAAAATTTTAAAAAAGGTGCCACAAAATTTTGCAGCACCTTTCTATGAAACTTAATCATTCGTCTCCATTATCCTCAGTCATATTCTTCTTCGCCTCTTCGATTACCTTCTGGGCTACCATGGGCGGCGCCTCCTCATACCGTTCAAACCACAGCTTGAAGAATCCCCTTCCCTGGGTCATGGACCGCAGATCCGTGGCATACTTGAACATCTCCGCCTGGGGTACCTCGGCTACCACCTGCTGGAGCCCGTTGTCCTGCGGATTCATCCCCAGGATTCTTCCCCTGCGTTTGTTAAGGTCACCGATGATGTCTCCCATGTAGCTTTCCGGCACGTAAACCTCCGCGCGGGCAATAGGCTCCAGGAGAACCGGAGAAGCCTGAACCAAGCCCTTCTTATAGGCCAGTCGCGCAGCAATTTTAAATGCCATTTCCGAAGAGTCCACATCATGGTAGGACCCGTCCACCAGAACTGCTTTCAGGTTTACTACCGGGTACCCTGCCAGCACTCCCTTTTGCACACTTTCCTGCAAGCCCTTTTCCACCGCAGGATGGTACTGCTTCGGAACCGAACCGCCAAAGATCTTTTCTTCGAAGGTAAGCTCCTCTTTCTCTCCCGGCTCAAACTCGATCCAAACATGGCCGTACTGCCCATGACCGCCGGATTGCTTCTTATGCTTGCCTTCCACTTTAACTTTCTTACGGATGGTTTCCCTGTAGGGAACTCTTGGGTCCAGCAAATTAACGGACACGTTAAACTTGGATTTCAGCTTGCTTACGATAATATCCAAATGCTGTTCACCTACTCCGGAGATCAGCGTCTGGTGGGTTTCCGTATTGGTAGTCACCTTGAAGGTGGGGTCCTCGTCCTGCAGCCGATGCAGGCCTGAGCTTATCTTTTCCTCATCCCCCTTGGCTTTGGGTTCAACGGCCAGAGAGATGGCAGGCTCGGGGAAAACGATAGGATCCAGGAGAATGGGTTTGCCCGCATCACATAAAGTGTCATTGGTATTGGTAAACTGAAGTTTTGCCACGGCTCCGATATCTCCGGCCACCAGCTTATCAACGGGTATTTGTTTTTTTCCTCGTAAAATAAATATCTGCGATATTTTTTCCTGTTTTTCGCTCACGGAGTTATAGACAGGGGTATTTGATTTAAGTGTACCCGAATAGACACGTAAAATTGAAATCTTACCTACGAAGGGATCTGCAATGGTTTTAAACACAAGGACAGAAAGAGGTCCTGCTGCATCCGCTTTGAATTCTATACGCTCCTCGGTATCCGGCTTTCTTCCTTTTACTACCGGATTCTCATTGGGGCAGGGCATATATTCGACGAGGGCATCCATAAAAGACTGTACTCCCTGGTTGTTGATAGAGGAACCACAGAACACGGGTACAACGGAACCGTCGCAAATCCCGACTTTTAAACCCTTATGAAATTCTTCCTGCGTAAATTCTTCTCCGGCAAAATATTTCTCCATCAGAGCTTCATCGGTTTCGGCGATGACCTCATTGAGGGAGTCTCTTATTTTTGAAATTTGATCCTGCAGATTTGCAGGAATGGATATGTCTGTCAGTTTATCCTTTTCGAATTTTTTGGCTTTCATATCGATGATGTCAACAAACCCTACAAACTTTTGATCCTCTACAATGGGCACCTGAAAAGCGACAACACTTTTCCCGAAGGTTTCGTTCATCTGGTTCAAGACGTTGAAGAAGTTGGCGTTTTCGTCATCCATCTTATTGACAAAGATGACTCTGGGTATTTTTTCTTCCCTGGCATACTCCCATGCCTTTTCAGTACCTACTGCAATTCCGCTCTTTGCCGAAACGAGGATAACGGCACCGTCTGCAACCCGCAGTCCCTGTTTCACTTCTCCGACAAAGTCAAAATATCCGGGAGTATCAATTATATTTACCTTATAATCCTTCCACTCGTAGGGCCCTATGGCCGTACTGATGGAAATCTTTCTTTTAATTTCCTCCGGATCATAGTCAAGCGTAGAAGTTCCGTCCGCTACCTTTCCAAACCTGTCAAGTACTCCCGTGTTAAACATCATAGCCTCTGCAAGGGTGGTTTTTCCTGCACCGCCATGACCCATCAAACACAAATTTCGTATTTTCTCAGTGGTATAGTCTTTCATAAGTATTCCCCCTCATTAATTAATCAAGTGGACACGATGCTGTTGTTCTTTGCTGAAACTAAGATGACAGTATCATTAATACTTTGAATTTTAGTAAATATGACTAAATTTCCCACAAAAATTACGTTCGTTTTCAGGCATCCTCTCCTTTACATATATTTACTATTCGATATTTTTTCTGTTTCTCCTCTTTATTTTTTTAAAATTTCAAATAATTTTAACGAACTCTATTTCATTTGGAACCTTTTATTTCCCAGCAATTTCCTGACGGTCTTCCTCCATCGATCCGCCTTTTTTACCGTATCTATTAATGTTCCACTTTCTTCCAAATTATTTTCTATCGAAATTCCCTTCACAAATTTCCTTATTTATACTATACTAAGTTTGATAAACATTTAACAAACTTAGTATCTTTCCCCTTCATTTAGATAGCGGAAAGATCCAATCATATTTTATCTATTTTTGTAGTAGGAGGTACTATTTATGTGGGAAAAAACAATACCCATTGATCAGGTAAGAGAAATCCGCTGCAAGACAACGGCTTACCTCGGAGTAGGTGCAATGGAAAAAATGTTTGACATTGCGAAGGAACTGAAGAAAATGGGCGTAACCAAAATCATTGCAGTAACCGGAAAAGCTGCCTATAAGACGACGGGAGCCTGGGATTATGTTGAAAAGGCCTGTGCTGAAAATGGGATCCGTTGGACTCTCTACAACAAAATTTCTCCGAACCCCTCTTCCATTGATGTAGATGAGGCTACGGAACTGGCGCGGAGCTTCGGTGCCGAAGCTGTTATCGGTATCGGCGGTGGAAGTCCTATCGATGCGGCAAAAAGTGTTGCCATCATGGTGAATTATCCGCAGCACACTACGGCTGATTTGTACGAATACAAGTTCACACCGGAAAAGGCTCTTCCTTTGATTGCCATCAATACCACTCATGGAACAGGAACTGAAGTAGACCGTTTTGCTGTAGTCAGCATTCTTGAGAAAGAATATAAACCGGCCATTGCCTATGACATATCCTATCCCCTGTACGCCATCGATGATCCTAAACTCATGACAGGGCTGCCGGCCAATCAAACCACCTATACCACCGTCGATGCCATCAATCATATTGTCGAAGCATGTACGACCGTCGTTGCCAGCCCTTACACCATTATGCTGGCAAAGGAAACCGTCCGTCTTATCGAACAGTATCTCCCGAAGGCCCTGGAAAACGGTGAAGATTTGGAAGCCAGATACTATCTGCTCTATGCATCCCTGATCGCAGGAATTTGCTTCGATAATGGAATGCTGCACCTGACCCATGCCCTGGAGCACCCCTTAAGTGCAGTAAAACCGGACCTTGCTCACGGTTTGGGACTGGCAGTTCTTCTTCCCTCCATTGTCCGGAACATCTACCCGGCTTGCGGAGCTGTCCTCAGCGATGTTCTGGCACCTCTGGTTCCCGGATTGACCGGTGACGCGTCAGAAGCGGAAAAAGCGGCTGCCGGTGTAAAGAAATGGCTGTCCAGCGTGGGAATCAAAGATACCCTTTCTACCCTGGGTTACACTCAGGCCGATGTTGCAAAGCTCACAAAACTGGCATTTACAACACCGAGTCTCGACCTTCTGCTGGGAATGTCTCCGGTAAAGGCTACCGAGGAACTGGTATCCAGAATTTATTCCGAATCTCTGTAATAGACATAAAAAATGAAGGCAAGGCAATCCGTGAATATTCCGGTTGTCTTGCCTTTTATTCATTTTAGGGAAAATAAGGGTCAGAGAACAAAAAAATAAGGGTTTCACATATAAAACTATTTCTGAGTAAGTCCATCTTTCTCTTTCTTGGCATTCCCTGAAACGACCATACCCAAATCAATAATCAGCTTACCGTCCTCTACAGAGAACACTCGTCTTCTAGCATATACCGTATTTGTCATTTTTTCTTTCACAAGATTCATTCTCCGGTATACCGACAACAGAAGTCCTATAAGCAGCATGTTAACGATGAATCCCGCAGATCCATAGGAAATAAAAGGTAGAGCCACCGAAAATGGCATTATGATCCCCAGATTGGAAACAAGATAAAAAATGATCTGCCCTGTTATTGCAAGACAAACGGAAAGGGAAACAAAAAAACCATAAGAGTTTTTTTGTTTTAGTACGGAAATAAACATGCGTACAATAAGAATCAGCAGCACAACAACGATAGCGAGTCCGGGGATATACCCCAACCGGGCCATGACATAGGTAAGCGAAAAATCAGTGGACCAACCCGGCAGAAACCGGTCAATACGCATACCGGCAAGGTCTCCACTCAGTACTGCCTCCCCGAAAGGCCGTAAAGCAGCAACCAGCCGCCGTACCATGAGGTATTGATACCCACCTCCCTGCGGGTCCGACTGCGGGTCCAACATAACAGCCAACCGCTGTCTATCATAGGGAGAGTTGTTTATCCTAATAAATAACAGCATGGCTGCAACGGCTACCGGAACATACACAATGGTAAGGCCTACCTTTTTATCTCCACCAAAAAAACCTTTTTTAATGGCAACCGTTAAAATAATCAAGCAGGAGACCGTAAGCAAAAAGAAACCGGAGGATGTGGGGGCCAGAAGACACAACAAAGCAGCACCTGCATAGAAAGCACCTGAAGCAATAATTCCCGGATACCCCTTGTTTCTAAAACCCCCAATGATTGCCGCAAATACCGGGATAAAGAGCAATGCGGAATAATACACATGCTTGTGAGCCCCATTCTTCCTGGAAAAAAGCATAAATCCTGCAAGGGTTGCTCCCACTAGCAAGAAGTACACACGCTTTGAATAGCGTCCAAGCACTGTATAATCAAAAAAGTATGCGCAAATAAACACAATGATTCCTATGGGCGCGTAGAAAAGAAAATGGGAAAACACAGAGGAATTGTAGGAGTTTACCCGTGACAGAAGGAATTGTACGGCACCTCCGATTATAACCAGAATCAAGGCCAGTGACAGGATGGACCATTCCGTTTTGGGCTGGTGGGCCTTATCCAACTGTTTGCCTATCGAGACAGGATCACCCATCTGCTCCACTGCCTTTAGGGCCGCCGTTGCCTCGTCAAAGCCTTGCTTTATGTATTCACTTTTTTGATCTTCAATATGGTCTGAAAGCTCTCCTACTATATCCTTATGGATGCCTTTAAAGCGAATTTGTTTACAAACCGTTTGTAAAAACTCCCGTACACATTGATCAGATGCCTGCATAGTTTAGCCCTCCCAACACCTCATTAACCGCAGTTGTATATGCTGTCCACTCGGTTTTTTTCTCCTCCAGCAGTTTAGTGCCGGCTTTTGTAATACGATAGTATTTGCGAGGTCTTACACTTTCCAGTTCCGCATCGTAGGATTCGATCATGCCCTGCTGTTCCAGTGTGTGCAGGATCGGATAGAGTGTCCCTGCTTTCAGCGTAAAAATATTTTGAGAACGCCGCTCTAATTCCTCTATCATTTGATATCCGTACATATCGCCGCTTTTCAGCAGGCCGAGTATCAATAGGGTGGTACTTCCTGACATAAGACTTTTATCGATTTTCATGTTCCATCTCCTCAAAAAAGCAATATATCGATCATCTATATATAAGTATATATAGATGATCGATATATTGTCAATAAATACCGGATAATTTATAAATTTTACTTTTTTGACCTGCAACACCTTAAAGGCACTTCCGGTGTAACTCACTCTGCACCTATACAAGAAGCTACATGGAAAATAACAATTGTAGTTTCATGTAGCCTTTAAATAGGAATACTTCTTCTATTTTATTCCAATCATATGAATAAATCCCATATACTGTTATTAATTTCAACGGATTCCATTTTATTTCCACTCTACTATTAAATGGAAACTCTAACCACAATTGACAACCATTAACATTTATGTTAGGCTATATCCATAGGCATTCCGTAGAACTCTCTACGGGGTGCCTTGTTGCTTATTTTAGGATATACCATTAAATGTAAAATAATTTATAAAGGGAGATGGAAATGTGTAAATCAATTACAAAGAGGTTGTTTGACTATCTTTTAGACCATGTGGCACAGATTGAAAAGGAGAAAGAAGCACTCATCAAAGCCTACTATGCTGAAAATGTCGAAGAAGGCATGAACATTGATGATTTTTTCAAAGACTACAAAAATACCATTAGTTCCTTTCTGCGGGGTGTTGAGATACAAGCGGAAGGAACGGACCACTGTCCTTTCGTTATTATTGGCAGTGATGTGGAGGTTGAGGACACCACCGACATGGAAACCTACACATACCGTATTATTTTTCCCTACACCAAAAATCCTACGCTGCATGTGGATTGTGCATCGTGCCTCTCCCCTCTGGGAAAAGCACTACTGCTCAAAAACGTAGATCAACAGGTACGCATTGAAGTTCCTACGGGAACGCTGCATTACAAAATCAAGGGTGTTACTGCTCCTTTAAGCAGCGAAGAACAGCAGGTTGCCGTTGACATTCCTTACCCTCAACAGGTATGAACTTCGTTCTTAACAAATAGCAAAGAAAATAAGGCATTCCGTAAAATACGGAGTGCCTTACATGCTATTGGGGCATTTTCCATTTAATGTATTTTATTTGCGGAGGTTTTAAAGCAAAATGATTAAATTAACAAAGCCCGCATTCCAAAGACTTATACAGCAATTACTCCATATTGAAGAAACCATGGAGGACACCGCGAGCTTTTATTACCCGGATTCCCCTTTGGAGCAAGACCAGTTGAAAAACTTTCTGCGCCAATACACAGCAATTGTTGAAGATGAATTTTCAAAAATTCAGGTCATCCACCCCGTAAGTAAGGAAGCCGACACCCGGGATTTAAATAATTTTCCCTATGTCGTCATCGGCAGCAGTGTAGTTGTTGAAAACCTTGGAAATGGTGCTCTGACTACTTATACCCTCACCCACTCCAGTGACCAAAGCAGGGCTAAAAACGATCTCTGGTATCTATCGGATACGGGAAGAGCCTTGCTCCTTAGAGAACTGGATACTGAGGTTAAGCTGCCTCTACAGGGAGGTTTGGAGCGTTGTCGAATAAAATCCATTACGCTGATGTAAGGGGCAGGATGATTTCATTTGTTTAAAAAGCTGTGCCTTCAGAGGAACTATGGCAAAGAAACAGCTAAATTTGCTGTGGAGCCTATCATAGCCCCTGGAGAAGGAAGGCTTTGGGGCACTGACCGGTCCGGAGAAAAAACAGCACGTGAAAATATTGGTTATCCCGGATAAATCACTTTTATAGTTTCGCATTTCAATACAGTTTAAAGGCACCGATTCAAATGGATTTCAGCTTCAACATATCCATTTGTACCGGTGCCTTCTTTAAAGTAGTTGAGGCACTTCCCAACTACTTTCTGCACCTATCATAAAGCGCTTATACAAAGGGGTTTCATGCCATCCTCTCTCCTGGATCTACTTTTCAGCACTTTACAATTTCCCGTATATACCACTGGAAACACTTTTTGTTAAACAGAACTATCCTTCAGGAAATAAATGATATTGATAGTTATTATCATTTATATTGTGGTATATATAGAATACAAAAGTAATTTATTATTATATAAATCGCGAAAATGATTTTACGAGAAATTAATAGGAGGTTTTTTATATGAAACACCAATTACCAGAGTTAAAGTATTCATACAATGCCTTGGAACCTTATATAGATGAGACTACCATGAATATCCACCACTCCAGGCATCATGCCGCTTATGTAAACAATCTGAACGCAGCTCTCGAAAGCTATCCCGCCCTTCAGGAAAAGTCTCTTGAAGAACTCATCAAAGGGCTGGATGAAATTCCCGGAGACATCTACTGGGCGGTCCGCAACAATGGAGGCGGGCACTATAACCACTCTCTCTTCTGGTCGATCCTGGGCCCCAATGCAGGGGGCAGTCCCTCCGGTGAGCTTCTTGAAAGACTGGAAGCAAAATTCGGCAGTTTCGAGGCCTTCAAGGAAGCCTTCGGAAAAGCCGCTCTTACCAGGTTCGGCAGCGGCTGGGCCTGGCTGGTACTGGATAAGGAGGGGGAACTGGCCGTTGTATCGACGGCAAACCAGGACAGTCCTTTATCCGATGGCTTATACCCACTGCTGGGACTAGATGTATGGGAACACGCATACTATCTGAAATACCAGAATAAGCGAGCGGATTATATCAGCGCATGGTGGGCAGTTCTGAACTGGAAAGCTGTCGAAGAAAGGTACAACGCACTAAAATAAGAAAGCAATAAACAAACACCCCGGGTCCGGTAAAAGGATCTGGGGTGTTTGTCGTTAATCCGTCTGTAAACGCATTTTCAATTTCTTTATTTCTTCAAATTTTAAACCTTGAAACGATGGAATTTAAATCCGCCGACAATTCGTTGAGGGAACTCAAATTCGCCGCCACCTCCTGGAAAGAGGCCGTCTGCTCTTCCACCGCCGCAGCTACATCCTGCGTATTGCTGGAGTTTGTTTCCACTACTGCGGATATCTTTCTCGAAGAATCGCTTATAACAGCAAAATTCCTGTACACTTCCTTGTTGACCTTCTCAATCCCCAATACACCTTTATAGGTCGTTGAAGACTTGTCCACGATTTCATCCAGCTTCTGCTGTACCTCTTCAAAACCTTTCTCCTGGATGTTAATTTTCTCCACCATGGTGTCCATGCGTTCCTTTACTTTTCCTGTCTGGTTCGTAATGTTTTTTACAATTTCTACAATCCTAACGGTAGATTTCGCCGTTTCTTCCGCCAGTTTGCGTATTTCCTCCGCCACTACGGCAAAACCCCTTCCGGCTTCACCGGCTCGGGCTGCTTCAATGGAAGCATTAAGCGCCAAAAGGTTTGTTTCGTTGGAAATGGAGCTTATAATTCCGATTATATTCTTTATATCATTTGAATAGCTTTCCAGGACGCCCACAGTCTCTGCCACACTCCTGACGCTTTCTATTACAGTGGCAAGCTCCTGTACCTGCTTTTTAATCGTGGCGTTTCCACTGTCGGCTGCCTCCTTGGAGCTTTGCGATTCTTTCATTAATTCTTCCGCAGTGTCGATGACCCCCTGTATATCACCGCTCATCCTGTCTACAAGAGCATTGAGAGTTTTGACCATATCGGATTGTTCGACACTTCCTCCCGATACATCCTGAACAGCGCCTGCTATCATTTCCGTCGATTTGGCTAGTTCGTCACTTGTAGCAGAAATAGCCTCCATAGAGGATTTCAGGGTAGTGGAAGACCCGGAAATAAGGACAACCACGTCCCGTATGCTGGCAATAAACTGATTGAAGTAATTTGTCAGCACACCGATTTCGTCCTTGCTCTTTATATTGATGGTCTTTGTCAGATCACCCTCTCCCGAAGCTATTTTCTTAAGCTCCTGGGTAATTGCATTGATAGGAGCTATAACGCCTCTGCCTATTACCAAAAGCGAAACCAGTACCATAATAATTGAAACGGCAAGGAAGAAAGCGCCTATGGCTTTGGCAGCGACAACCTTGTTCTGGGATTTTTCAGAATACTGGTTTACCATTTTATCTACTTGTGAAACATAATCATTCACGTTTTCGTTAATGGTCTTCAAGGATGCGGTATCATGGTTTGCCGCAATACTCAGATAAGCAGGCTTAAACACTGTATTCCACCGGTCTCGAACCTCCGCAAGCTGCTGCTTTGTTTCTTCATCCTTCAAAGCTTTCAGCCCCTGCTTTTCATCACCATTCATAAGCGCTGCTATCAGCCCGTCGAAATACTCCACCCTTTCCAGCAACTGCTTCTTCGCATCACTATCCGCTCCGGAATTCATAACGATATTGGAAGAAAGATACGCCATTCTGTAGCTGTTTGCCCTTAATCTTCCCGATGAATTTACAAAATTCGTATCACTGTCAAGCAAACCATAATTAATATAGTTCTCTGCCACTACCGCGAATACAAGAAAAGAAAAAATTGTAAATATAACCATGAGCTTTGTTTTAATCTTCATCTGTGATACCTCCTGTTATAATGAGCCAACATAAATATACCAATGCTGCGTCTACATAAAACATAAAAGCACGATTATTTTTAAAAAGTTGTGAAAAAACTGCTAAATGATAAAAAGGCACCCCAAAAACCCACTCATTGGGCCGGAGGTGTCTTCCATCGGTTCATAAGGTATCGCTCGATCCAACCGGTTTTTAAGCTCCCGTTAAAATAACACTAGGGATGGGGAACCAACGCTCCCCATCCCCAGAGAAACTAGCTGGAATATTAGTTCCCCATCTTTTTCATCGTATCGATATATTCCTTTTCAGCATCCGCAGTAGCAGGATACCATTCTTTTTCAAGGAAATCCTTAAATTGCTGGAGTGTAATATCTCCCACAGTGAATTTTACTTCATAGTCGTCCTTTTTCTTTACAAGGTCGGGCAAGCTGGCATTCAGGTTCAATATTTTAGGCGCCCTTACTGCCGGCACATTAAACACGGTTACCTTCTTCATAGCTGTATCCAGATCAGACTGGTATTTCTTCATCTTGTCATCATTATCTGCATTTTCGATGATTGCACCGGTACCGTTAATGGCATTTGCAAGCGTCATGTAGGTGCTGGTGAGTGTTGCGACCTTGGCAGCCTGATCCGGAGTTCTGGATATCTTCTTGGTAGCCGGATCGTAGCTGTCATAGGTAAGTCCCTTTATACCGATCTGGAACAATGCATTGGCTTCTGCCGTATTTCCCCAGTCAAGGAATTTTAATACGGCGTCAATATTTTTGCTGCTCTTGGAAATCATCCAGCCGCCCCACATGGCCGGAGTTACCAAATCCGTTGCGACGCCTTTACTGTCTTTTAAAACGGGCTGGTAGGTAAACTTCTTGTCTGCCTCTTTATCCTTTGCCAATAAACCCATTACAGCATATTGATGTCCATAGATGATACCTACCCTGTTCTGTAGGGCTTTATCCTTATCTACATCAATCTTGTTGATGAGGAATTCAGGGTCGATGATCTTCTGGTCGTTCAGAGACTTCAGATATGTCAAGTAAGGGATGTAGCCCGACATTTTTTCTCTTATTTTATAATTTCCATCGGTGTCCTTTACTCCGTTTACGATAGGGAGATTAAAGGCCGATGCAATGAAATACGTGCTGTTCCAGATGGTGTTTGCTCCCAGTGAGGGATTGGACAAAGTAAGACCGTAGGTGTCCGCTTTGCCGTTTCCATCCGGGTCGCCGGTTGTAAATGCTTTAAGGACGTTAGTGAATTCATCTAAGGTGGTGGGTGCCTTCAGGTTCAGTTTATCCAGCCACTGCTGGTTAATGACGTATCCCCAGTGGTTTACCACGTTGGTTCTTGGAATCGCATAGGTCTTTCCGTCATTTACGGATTTAACCGCATCCCACATTTCCTTTGTAATATTCTTCGTAAGATTCGGGTATTTGGAAATTTTATCATCCAGTGATGCGAGAAGACCGTTTTTTGCCCAGGTTTCCAGGTTGGCATCCGCGGGATTTCCGGCAGCCCCCCAGTTATATACAAGATCCGGGATATCGCCGGATGCCATAAGGATCTGCAGCTTATCCACATAGTTGTTGATGGGTGGAGCTTCCAACATGATTTTAACATTGGCCAGCTTTTCCGCTTCCTGTATGATGGGGTTATTTTCAATTACCACCTGTGCATTGACCCTGTTAAACATTTTAATGGTAACAGGTGCTTCCTTGCCAGCCGCTGGAGTTGCAGCCGTTTTTGTTCCTTCATTGCTTGTACCTTTACCACAGCCCGCCAGGAGTGAGGAAGATAACGCGAGGCAAACCGCAATGCTTAGAAGACTTCTCACTGATTTTTTCATTTACAATCTCTCCTTTAACTTTTATTATATTAAAACTGCAGAATACCGCAAGCCTTAATCCGGTTGAAAATTATCCCTTTACGGAGCCCACAAGCAGACCCTTCATAAAGTACTTCTGTAAGAAAGGATATATCACCAAAATAGGTAGGGTTGCAAAGATAATGATGGCCATTTTTATGGTGAATACCGTAACACTGTTGTTGTCGTCCATGGCATCCTTCGCCACGCCTCCATCTTCCACCACCAGGTCCCGCAATATCAGCATCAGGGGCCACAGGCTTCTTTTGGAAGTATAGATAATGGCGGAGAAGAAGGTGTTCCACTGGCTGACCGCATGGAAGATGATAAAGGTGGCAGTGGCCGGCATGGACAGCGGTACGATGATGCGGAAGAGTACCGTAATTTCATTGGCACCGTCAATGATGGCCGATTCTTCCAGGCTTTCAGGAATGGCTGCCATGAAGTTCTTCATGAGGATCAGGTTATAGGCTCCCAAAGCACCCGGCAGGATCATGCTCCAGATGGTATTGTATATCCCCAGGGTCTTTACCAGATAGAAGTTCGGGATCAATCCGCCGTTAAAGAACATGGTAAAGGTGATAAACAGCAGGATCACGTTTCTACCCTTCAAGTCCTTTTTGGAAAGGGGGTATGCCGATATCACCATCAGGAAGATATTCAGCAGTACACCCAGTACGGTGATGATGATGGTGACCCTGTACCCGGACCACATCATGGGCATTTTCAGGATCTGCCTGTAGGCCCCGAAGTCAAGGGTAGAGGGAATCAGTTTTAAGGGGTTCTTCAAATATTCCGAATAGGGCGTCACGGAGAAGGACGCCACATAGAAGAACGGGAATAAACAGGCCAGGGCGAAGAGTGTTACAAAGGCATAGTTGAACAGGTCGAATATCCGATCGCCCAAGGATTTTATTTTCATGGTTTTTACCTCCCTTTTGTCCTACGAATCAAATTTACCATAACCCATCTTCCTTCAATAAGGACGCTACCTTGTTGCTGGCTAAAAGGAAGATTACGCCAATGACTGAGGTGAAGAGTCCAACGGTGGTTCCAAAGGAGAACCGTCCGCCGATGATACCCACCCGGTAGGTATAGGTTTCAAAGACTTCTGAAACGCCCAGGTTCATAGGGTTCTGGAGAACAAAGATCTGCTCGAAGCCGTTCCCCATAATCTGGCCCAACCGCAGGATCAACAACACAACAATGGTGGACTTTATACTGGGCAGCGTTATGTGCCAAAGTCTCTGCAGCCGGTTGGCCCCATCGATTTGCGCCGCTTCGTACAATTCTACATTGATCCCAGCTATGGCTGCCAGGTAAATAATGGTACCCCAGCCGGATTCCTTCCATACGCTGCTGAGCAATACCAAAGGCCTGAAATACTCTTCCTTTGCCAGGAAGAAAACCGGCTCTATCCCGATTTGCTTGAGGAAAATGTTGACGATTCCCCAAGACGGCGATAGGAAATTAACCAGAATTCCGCCAATAACTACCCAGGAAATGAAGTGGGGCAGATAGAGGACGGTCTGCATTACTCTTTGATATACACGGCTTTTGATCTCATTTAATAATAAGGCCAGAATAATGGGTATCGGGAATCCGAAAACCAGTCGTAAAAACCCCAGGTAGAGAGAATTCCAAAACACCTTATAGAAGTCGCTTAACCCAAACATGTATTTGAAGTTTTCAAAACCGACCCATGGACTTGCTAAAATACCCTTTGCAAAGTTGAAATCTTTAAAAGCGATAATAATTCCATACATGGGAATATAGTTAAATATGATAAAATAAACAACACCTGGTATCAATAAAAGGTACAGGTATTTCTTCTTGTTTATATACGAAAAAGCATTTTTTATATTCCCGCTGGTACTGCTTTGATTATCTTTCGCTGCTATTGCTTTCATCTTTTCGGTCACCCCCTGTATGAATTTGTTTTATGCTCTTATCCTAGCACCTGTCTTTTGTTTCGTATATAATAATAATGCAAAGCCATAACACTCCTTGCGCAAAGCGCCTTAGAAGCAATTTTGTTATAGGTCGGAAAAATTGTTATTGCACTTTCATACCTCACTTATATATAGTAGATACATAAGATATCCTGGAAAAATAATCTGTTTACATAATGCTCGTTTCTTCATTGTGCCGATCCCCTGCTTGTTGTATAATTTTACTGAGTCCCTACCCAGCTTTAAACAAAGGAGTGTTTCTTCTGAAAATATTTGGATTTGTGAAAGGCAGAAGAGTAAAACGGAAAAAAAGCTTTGAAACAAATTTGATCAGATTAATCAGTTCCCTTCTGGTTATCCTGTTCTTATCCGTTATCGTTTTATACTACTCTTCCATAAAAAGTGTGTATTCCGAACAACTGGAGAAATCCAATGACAGTATCATTGAGCAGGTAGCCATCTCCTTTGAAATGATTATGAAGCAAATTACAGACGGTATCTATAAAATACCCTTATATGACGCTGAGATGATCCAGTTGATTAAAAACAATAAGCAGAATGTTCTCTACCAGATGGATCTTCAAAGAAAACTGGACAGCATCGTTCTGGGTAACAGCTACCTTTATTCGTCCTATCTTTATTTGCCTGCGCAAAACATCGTGTATTCCTCCCAAAGCGGCAACAGCTATCCGCTGGACCGCTTTCCGGATATACAGGCTATTGTTTTAACAAATAAAGGTACCATCAACATTTTAGACCCCCGCATTGTGGATTCACCGCAAGGAAAAACCTTGTTGATCTCGGTTATTTGTCCTGTGCCCCTCTATCAAGGGGAATATGAAGGCTTACTGGTGGTAAATATCGACGCAAACAGGCTTTACTACGATGTTTTGAAAAAAATCAAGACGGATGAGAATATGAACTTCTATGTTTATAATAAGGAGAATACCATGATTATAAACAAGGACGCCTCCCTTTTATTTAAAGCCTTTACACCCCAGGCAGATAGCAAAGACTCGGGTGGCTATTTCCATGCGATGAAAAATATCATCAGCCAGCATAAAGTGATTACTTCCTCCTATCATTCCAAAGAGCTGCAATGGAATTTTGTCCTGGAAACCTCCATTAATTCAACATCAATCTTCCTGGCAAGGCTTTATTCTATCGGAATATCCCTGATCATTTTACTGCTGATAAGCCTGCTCATCGTTATATGGATTGTGAAATCCTCCACCAAACCCATGAAGAAGGTGCTGTCCAGCTATAACGAAAAGCTGTGGATCGATTTCCTTACAGACAGCAGTGTTGACTCCGACGAATTATATAAACAGCTTGAATTGGATTCTACGCACTTTACCTACGACACCTATGCCACGATCGTGCTGCAGTTGACGAGGACGGATATTTCTCAGAGTACTTTCAACCAGTACCTAGCGGGAATCAAATCCTTTATCGGTCCTATGAAGCCTTTGTATGATATGAATATCCTCGTGATTCATAAGAATCAGCTCGCAATCCTTGTGAATTTCGAGCAAAAAGCCGAGGCTGGAAGCAGTGAACAATCACTGGAAGAATTTGCCCGCCTGATCTATAACAGCCTGGATGCGGACATACGGCCTTTGGTTTATATGAGCATCAGTATGCCCAAGGAAAATGTTCAAATGCTCCCTGCTGCCTATAGAGAATGTATTGAATCGCTGAACTATAAAATTCATTGCGGCGGCTCCCATATTCTTCACTATTCCAGTGTAAAGGGAACCAAACAGGACTCTGCCTATGAGTATCCCTACGAGTTGGAAAAACAACTAAATAATAACCTGATTGTCGGAAATCCGGGGGCTTGTGAGATTTTCCTGGAAAAGTTCTTCACCAAGCTGGCCGAACCGGAATTTAACCTGTCGGACAATGAGATCAAGAACTTTATCTACCAGCTGCAAACTTCCATTTTGAAAACTGTCAGCAGCTTGCCCATTTCCGTGAAGATTGACGGTTCCATGAATATATTGGACCTCTATGATCTTGGCGAGATTAAGAACAAGGTTTCGGATTTTGTAATACAAATTGCTTCCGAGATGGGCAAATCAGAGGAAAATGAAGAGTTCACCCTGCTCAATAACATTTTGGAATTTATCGATAAAAAGTTTATGAACGAGGATTTCAACTTAAACAGTGCAGCGGATGCCCTCAGCATGAACAGAAATTATCTGACAAAAATCATTAAGGAGAAGTCCGGTTACAGCTTTAATGAATATGTCACGAAGAAAAGAATTTCCATGGCAAAGATTCTGCTGCAGGATAAAAATACACCCATAGAAAGCATCGCTCACAAGGTAGGATTTAATTATTCCCATTATTTTATCAAGGTTTTTAAAACCCTGGAAGGAATCACACCGGGACAATACCGGGATCGGGTCCTGGAAAGCACTCCACCGGAAAACGATAAGCAATAAATCCGTATTGAATACTCTCAAAAGTAAAAGGACATTGAAAGGTTAACCTTTCAATGTCCTTTTACTTTTATATGAATATGTTATAGGCTGTATTTTCTTCATCACCGCCAAGGGGAGGTCCCATATTTCTCCCGCTATCGGGCAATCCTTCTGCTTCAAATTCAACAATACCCTGTCCTCACATTTGTAGACCAGCTCCTTTCTCCCTCTGCTAAGCATTTCATTTTGCAAAATATGCCTCCCGCAGGTGGGTAAAATCTTCCCTCTACCAATACGTTACGCTTTTTGGTAAACCATAATATTGATATCCACTTCCGTCACAAATTCATCCAGGCTTTGCAAATTCTCCACCGCAGTTGCAGCCGCATGCCGACTATACGGTGTCATGCGTAAAAGGTTTAAAATATCCTGCGTGCCTTTCAAGTGAATGGGATATGCCACATTTACATGGTCCAAAAGCGCAAAACCTTCACTCAGGGTTCCCTTCCGGCCCATAGTATCCGGATTTTGATACAATCTCCTTCTAAGGCTATAGAGATGGCGTGGCGCTGGCGCCGCAACAATAAGCTTTCCTGATGGTTTAAGCACACGACTGAATTCCTGTTCATCTCTTGGGGCAAAAATGCAAAGGATGCAATCCAGGGTGTCCTTCAAAATGGGAATATGATAATTGCTTGCAACTGCAAAGCATATGCCTTCATCCCTCCCCGAAGCATAATGGATTGCATGCTTTGAGACATCGATGCCGTAAATATGCGGTCTTCTATGGCTATCAAGGGCTGCCAGCCTGTTTTTCAGCCTCCAGGTATAATAGCCTTCCCCACAGCCTGCATCAAGGATGTTAATGCTTTCTCCTTTCTCTTCCTCCATAGGTAGGGCACACGTAATAATGTTATTCAGTTGATCCGAGAAGGTTTCATAATAGTCTTTGTCTAAGAACGCTCTGCGGCTTTGAAGCATTTCTTTACTGTCCCCGGGATCACCTGCCCCTGTATGATGCGGTAACAGAAGGTTTACATACCCTTTTCTCGCTATATCAAAACTATGCCTGTTGGAACAGAAATATTGTTTCTCCCCTTGTTTCAAGGCCCTGGAACATACCGGGCATTGCAATAAAGTATTTTTCATCATAATCAGCACCTCCAATGTGTGTAATGTATCCTGCCGCTCTTACATGTAAGGCAGCAAAAATGCCCTTTACTTCTCTATAAAAGGGCATAAAAAAGGTACAGAACAACCTAGCCGAAGGCTGAGTCATTGTTCTGTACCTGATATTACCGTGCCTAAAAGACAAAACGCGTGTACAAGCCTTTTACAGGCATAAAAAATGCACCCCATTCATCCGCAGCCGGCAATAAAAAAGGCACAGCACAACAAACCCACCCCTGTTACAATGGCTGAGCTAGTGTCTGTACCTTATTACCGCAAACGCATGAATGCTGTATACATAGACAAATCTCCTTAATTTAAGAATTCAGTAAAAGTATAACATGGAAGCGAAATCAAGTCAAATTCTTCCCTCTATGTTTGGCTGCATCTTTATGTACATCCCGTACCAAATCGGTGACAGGGAAATACATCCCCTGCCACCGAAGCTTTTTCAATACTTTACCTATATACACAGGCTTATGAACTTTGTAATTGAAGTTTATCTGCTACCCCTTAACGGCACCACTGGTTAAACCTTCGATGAAGTACCGGTTGAGGAACAGGTATACGGTCAGCATAGGTACAACCGCGATGGTAGTACCGGCGAGCATCAGATTCCATGAGGAGGCTGCTTCTCCTGAATTTCTCAGATTTACAACTCCCACAACCAAGGGTGCCTTATCCGGTTTCGCCAAAGTGAACACCATCGGCAGCATGTAATCGTTCCATGCAGCTCTGAAGGATAATAATCCGATGGTCGCAACAAGAGGCTTCAGAAGTGGGAATATGATGTTCCAGTAAATCCGGATAAAACCACATCCATCGATTTTTGCAGCTTCATCAATTTCCTTGGAAATGGTTGTCATATATCCTCTGGCTACAAACACCTGGGTTACGTTGATACCCAATACGCGGATCACGATAACTCCCCATAAGGAAGTATGCAATCCGAACAGTTTTGCAACTTGAAGCTGTGGAAACAAACTTGAAGTTCCCAGCGAAATAAACATGGTGGAAAGCAGCAGGGCAGAGATGAGCTTCTTCCCTGCAAATACTCCACGATCCAACACATAGGCCAGTGTTGTGGAGGTAATAATAGAGCCGATCACAATAAAAAATGTCATGTATAAACTATTCCAAGTATAAAGCTTGAAGTTTGCCAGGTTCCAAGCTTTAACATAATTTTCCGTCATAAATTTTTCAGGTAAAAGTTTTGCTCCTGATGTCAATATTTCAGCATTGCTTTTAAAGGATGCAAGAATAATATAGATAACCGGAAACACGCTGACAATAAAAACAACCAGCAAAAACATATATATTAAAGGCTTTGATACATACTTTAAATATTTTCCCATAGTGTCTCCTTCTTTAAATCTCGCTCATTTTTTTAGATAATCTCAGGTATATTATCGTAACTATGCCGATGATGACGGCCGTAACTACTGCAAGTGAAGAGGCATATCCATATTGAATGAGACCACCTGACATCGAATCCGTCGGGAAGAAATATTTGTATATATAGGTCATTACGACTTCCGTCTGTCCACCTGGCTGTCCATTGGTTAAAACCAGCACCAATTCCGACATTTTCATACCTTCTACCAAAGCCAGCATCAATATGGTTTGCATAATGGGCTTCAGCATGGGAACCGTCACTTTGAAAAACTGTTGAATACGGTTCGCACCGTCAATATCTGCGCACTCATATAGTTCTTTAGGTATACTTTGCAAACCCATTAGAAAAAACACCATATTAATACCGTAATGGCTCCAAACAGCTGCAAGTATGACAACCGCCATGGCAAGCCACTTATCTCCGAACCAGTTGATTTTATCTGCTGTAACTCCGATATTGATCAAAAGCGTATTTACAATTCCGCTGTAAGAACCGAAAAGTATTGAAAAAATAAGTCCTACAATTGCCATACTTACAATGGTAGGCATAAAGAAAATGGTTCTGAAAAAATTGTTTACTTTTGATTTTGAATTAATCAGTACCGCAATAACTAATGCAAGAGGGATCTCGATCGCCATTTTACCGGCAGTGACAATACCGGTATTCACAACGGAATTCCAGAAATTTTCGTCCCGGGTGAAAACCCGGATAAAATTATCCAGCGCAATGAATTTGGCATTGGTAAATCCATCGTAATCAAAAAAGGCCCAACGTACTACATAAATGATGGGGTATATGGTAAAAATCAAGAATCCTAACAGCATAGGCGCAATCATAATATATGCAGGTATATTATCATCTTTTTTTAGCGCCCTTTTAATCGTTTCCCATATTCCGGCTTTGGATATTGCTGTATTGGACTGGCTTGCTGTCTTCATTGAAATCAATCACCTTCCTATAGTTTTCCGGTCAGACGTATTATGGATAATACGTCTGACCGGCATAACTATTTCTTTTAATTACTTTTTCAGGCTTGTATCCTTCTTATCTGTGAACTGGCTAATGTCCAATCCATCTTTAATGGCCCGATCCAATGCTTCATTGTATCTCTTATCCAGATCAGCGACTGCTTTATCCGGTGTGATTACACCCAGTATAACCTTTGACAGAACCACTTCCGCAGTCTCGCCTTCCAGCTTCAGTTCCCCTTTTGGATTCATCATGAACTGATAGGAATTGCTAAGATCTGCAAACTCAGTAAAGTTCTTGATGTTAGGTTGCGTTTTAGCTTGTTTTATTAGATCAGCTTTGTATGGAATCGCTTTTCCTTCCTGATACAGATTTACGACCATATCATCGGAGGTAAAGAGCTTAAACACTTCTACAGCCTTTTCCGGAAGTTCCTTGGCCTTTGCACCAAAGACTAATGAAATACTCTGGTATGCATAATCCTTGTACCTGTTATTTACATCTTCAACCGGTCTGCAAATGCCCCAGTCCATCTTTGCAGGGAACTGATCCTTCCAAACCGCGGGATCCCAGCTTGCGGAGAGCTTAAAGCCTATGTTTCCTTCTGCAAACTGCGCTCTTGCCTGGTCGTTGTTGAGTCCTTCCACACCCGGGAACCAGCTGCCATCATTCTTCATGTCCACCCACAACTGAAGGAACGGTTTCATGGATGCAAAATCATATCTTCCCGTCTGGTGGTTGAATTCGGTATGTCCGGTGGATGCAACATAATGCCACAGACCATTGGCAGCCACATATCCGGTACTTTTTAACCCTTCGATAAAGCCAAACTCCTTACCCCCACCGTTTTTGGTGATGGTTTTCGCCATTTCCCTCAATTCCTTCCATGTTTGGGGAGGATTTGCAAAGCCATTCTTTTTAAGCAGGTCCTTATTGTAGGCTACACCCAACGTGCTTACTGCAACCGGTACCGTATAGGTTTTTCCCTTAATGATATTGTAGCCGGGCTGCAGCAGTCCATCGTATTTCTTTAAGTAATCTTTTCCTCCGGGCATTTCATCGATGGGGAGAGACCAGTTCGCATTGGCAAATTGAACAAGGTTTCCCTGGGCAAGCTTGAAGATATGAGGCGCCTGAGAAGCTGCTGCCGCAACATTCAGAACATTCATATAGTCTCCGCCGTAAATCTTGTATTCAATCGTAATGCCTTTTTCCTTACCCACTCCATTGTTAAAGTCGGCAACCATTTTTTCATCTTCAGCCTTGCTTGATGCATTATTGGACCAAACCTGAACAGTTTCCATCTTCACTTCTTTCGTTTGGGTTCCATTACCGGGTGTGGGTGATGCGTCAGGAGCCTTTTCCTTCCCCTGCCCACAGCCTGCAAGCAAGCTTACCGAAAGAATCAAGCAAATACCGGCGCTCATGAGTTTCGTAATGTTTCTTTTCACTGTAGAATCCTCCTTTATACTCTGTAAAACCATACGGCCTTTGCAGATACGACACTTTGCACCGTGTAATTGCCAGCAGATGAAACATCTGGTTTTGGAGGCAGTTTATCTGCCGGATAAATTCAGAATCAAAGTGAGGTATCTTTATTTCAATTACAATTATAGTTTTTTCTGCCTGAAAGCTAAAGGGAATTATCTCTTCCAAACCGTAAAATCCTCCGAAAATAAAACAAAATTACTCCTCGATTTGTGTAGAATTACCAAAGGTTCTATATTTTTGGGGATGAATTCCTGTGTACTTCTTGAATACTTTTCCAAAATAAGAGGCATCCTGAAATCCTACCATTTCGGATATGTCCAATATCTTAAAATCCGTTTCCCGCAGCAGGATCTTTGCTTCTTCCATACGGGTTTTTGTAAGGTAATCGATGATGGTTTCTCCCGTTTCCTGCTTAAAGATCACACTAATATAGTTGGGCGAGAGATACACGGATTCCGCAATTTTGTTGATGCTGATATCTTCCATGTACTTTTTTTCGATGAGTCTTTTAATATCAGCAACCACTTTGCTGTTTTTCTGGGTATATTTCCTTGAAAAATAGCCGGCGACCTTCATAAGTAGTGTTGAAACCTGTTCCTGAAGGTCAAAGATATTTTCGGTCCGGTAGAAGGAATCTACAATGTCTGTACGTTTGCCTGCAATCTCACCGATATCTTCCCCTAGTTCATAGACTGCCCTTGAGGTCATGTATATAATTTCGTCACAGATTCTTTGAATAGAAGCAATGGTATATTTTTTATGCAAGCTGAAGCTGTGAAACAATTCCTGGATGGTTTTTTCCGTTTTCTCCACATTTCCTGACTTTATCAGATTTACCAGTTCGGCTTCCTCTGCATAAAGGTCCGGAAATTCATTTTTATCAAAATTCAGGCTTATATCCGCAGCATTAATAATAGAGCCCTTTCCTGTGTAAAATTTGAAATACAGCGCGCTACTGGCATCCCTGTAAGCGGAATTGATAGCGAGGGTGCTCTCTGCAATTCGCCCCACCCCAATGGAGACGGAAATATCCAGATACTTATCCAGACATGTTATAATCTCCGGGTATATCTCGTTTTCCTCCAGGGCATTACTTTTTTTACAGTTCATCAACAATACATACTCATTTTCGCCCATTACAACGCATATGCCGTTGGAATGCTGGTTCATGACCTCCTCTACGATATTGGTAACGGAGAAGCTCAGGAGCTGCTTGTCCTCCTCCAGGTACTGCTCGATTTTTTTACTGTAGTCATCGATTTGCAAAACAGCAACGGAAACTGGCTCATCGGATTTTAAAGGATCTTTAAAGTAGGTCAGTTTATCAATGATTTCCTGCTCCTTTTTATACATTCCTAGAATCAGAAACCGGAGAAATTTTTCACGCGCCGCGCCAAGGTTTTCATTCAATTGCAATCGCAGCTGTTGAACCCGCTCCGCCATATTTCTTTCATTACCAATTTGCTTTACTACTTTGTTTACCACTCCGGTGAGTTCATCGACGTCCAGGGGCTTTAAAATGTAGCCCTCCGCATTGATATTCAGCGCGGACTTTGCGTAGTCAAAATCCTGTATGCCGCTGAATATGATTACTTTAAGTGTATTCCCATTTTCTTTAAGCTTTGTCGCAACCTCCAACCCGTCCATATGCGGCATTCTTATATCCGTAAAGAGTATGTCCGGCAGAAGCTTGCTGCATAGGTCATAGGCTTCCTGCCCGTCGGATGCTTCGGCAATGATTTCTATACCATACTCCTCCCAGTTGATTATGTTGCGGAGACCCTCCCGGACAATACTTTCATCATCCGCCAGTATCATTTTTATCATAGGTCCACTCCTTTTCCAGCTATATGGAATACGACAGCTCACTGCCGATTTGGGAATCAGCCAGACTCCGTCGCAAATTATATATTTCAATCTATACTATATCCTGCCCTTCCTGTTTAAAAGGCAGTCTAATCTGCACGGTGATGCCCCCGGCTTCGTTACTGTAAAACTGCAAGCCGTATTCATCGCCGAAAAACTGCTTGATTCTTTCATTCACATTCTTTGTACCGAAGAATGTATCCGATTCGGTCCGATCCTTTAAAAGGTTGTTCAGTTCCTGAACATCGGCGCCAACACCGTTATCCGATATTTTTATTTCAATATGGTCTTCGACTTTATATCCGAGAATTTCGATAAAGCCGCCTTGCTTACGTTTATCAATTCCATGGATAATCGCATTTTCAACAATGGGCTGAAGTATGAGCTTAACCGTTTTACAGCGCAGTATCTCCGGCGAAAAATCAATTCGATAGTTAAGCTTCTCCTTAAACCGGATGCTTTGGATCATAAGGTAGCTTTCGATTTGCCCCTTTTCTTCTTCCAGGGTTATTTCACTCTTTCCCTTACTGAGGCTATATCGGAAAAAGTTCGAAAGACTCTTTACCATGATACTGATATCCTGGGCTTTATACTTCAAAGCAAGCCAATTGACGGAATCCAGGGTATTGTACAGGAAATGCGGGTTAATCTGGGCCTGCAGAGCCTTTAACTCATATTCCTTTGCCCGCAGCTCCACCTTTTTCTTTGCCAGTTCGCTGATATATAGTTTATCGATCAACTCTCCGATTTCTTTCATCATGGTTTTATATTGTTCCACCAGAAACGCAAATTCATCATTTCTTTTATAGGAGATATTGATATCAAAATTCCCCTCTTTTACGCTCGACATTGATTTTACGAGCTTTGTGATGGGCCGTGAAATATCGTTTGACAGAAGCAGGGCCATCAGGAACGAAATGATTCCACATATCGCTATGACAATATAAACCAATTTATTAAAGGATATGATTTCCTTATTCAATTCCTTAATGGGAGAAATGGAAACAATCTTCCAGCCAACTTTGCCGACAGGTTTGACCGATACCAGCATTTCAGTTCCGTTCATTGGAGCGATCCATGAATCGTAGGAAGCATTTTGTCCGGATATGTTTTTAAAGCTCGTATCGATACTTATTTTACTGCTGTCATAATTTTTCGTTTTAAGAATGGTCTTATCATTCTCATTCACAATAAAAACCGTACTGCCGGCAGAAGCCTTGGCATTTTCCAGGATATCGTTAAAGTAGTTTGTTTCAATATCGATGGTAAGTATCGCATTGTATTCTGTACCTACGGGTTTGGTGGTATATAGCTTCCGGGCCACTTTGATGCTGTCGGTGGTGTTGACAAGGGTTCGGATTTTATCCAGCCCCACAATGCGAAGGACTCCATAGGGAAACTCCTGATACCACTTCTCATTTTCAATCTCGCTGATGTCAAAAACCTTGTCGGAGAACCTGAAGTTTTTATACTCGGGTCTGTTCAGCATATAGATTTTGGGGAAGAGCGTCGTTTTTGTGAAGTTTGTCAAATTTGACAAATGGTATCCTTCAAGGATCGCATTTAGATCATTAATCTCCTGTACCACATAGATAGAGCCCTGGGGCTTTTTGGCTTCCAGTATCTCCATTAATTTGCTGTTTAACGAGATCAATGTAGATATGTCATCGGCGGTCTCAAGTTTTTGTAAAATACTTGTCTCTGCCGAATTCAGGTTCTTTTCTACAAGCTGACTCATCTTACCGGTTATTATGTTTGAAGATTTATGATAAATAGTACTAGCGATTACCGAAGTCGGAATTAAAACCGACAATATAAAATATAAAATCAGTCTGCCCCGAATACTCATTTTGAACCAAAAATGGTAAAGAAATGTTTTTTTCAATCCGTTTATTGACATAGGCTTCTCCTTACCCGTACCATGAATAAAATCCTAATCCTTAGTGAATTACTGCCCTGCTGCCTTAAACTTATGCTTTAACCCTCACCCTCCAACTCCCTCTCCCAAAATTGGTAGAGGAAGAGAGTGGAAAATATCCGAAGTTCCCCTTCTCCCAATGTTGGGAGAAGGGGCTAGGGGATGAGGGTTAGTCCCGTAAAGTTCTACTAAATCAGTGTTTTATGTCATTCATGTCATTGTAGACGCCTTATGTGGAAAATGTGCTACATATATTTTGATCCTTGTGGCAAGGAAAATGCTTCTTCAATGTTATCGCGTCCCATAGGCAAATAGTATCATTTTTGCTTTTCACTGTCTATATTTATCGGGATAAAAATTGCACTTCCCTGAATATGGCAAAGCCTCTTTCGATGGATCTCGGTAACGGGAACACCGGTTATTTGAGTTTACAGAAACTATCTAAAAAGCAAGCCAGAGGAAGTACCAAAACGGCACTCCCCTGGCTTTATCTATGAGTGGATTCTCCACTCTAAAATACAGAGAAACCTGACGTAACGGAGTCTCTATTCTACTATTTTACCTGCCAGAGTGAGAGAGCATTGGGCGGCTCCCACCCGATTAGCGAAGTATGCGCCTGCAGGCACCTATATTCAATTCCCTTATAGGTAACTATGTCTCCCGCCTTGTAACCGACTCCGGCCTTCCATTCATTCGTTTGCGGTGGATTGACTGTAACGGTAAGTTCCGTACTGGTGGACGCACCGACGGAATTGATGAGACTGCATTTGTATTTGTATGTTCCCGCAGCTTTCGCAGAAAATGCTTTGGAGGCAGTCTGGGCATTAGGCGTATTATCAACCAAATTTTGGCTGAGTATTTCCGTATCATTTTCATACAGCTTCCAGGAGGTCCCATTGACACCACCCGACATATTCATGGTTATGGTATATGTCCCGGTGTTAACAGGATTATCGCACGAAAGCTGAGGAATACCCGGTTTCTGGTTTATAGGGGTTGAGGTTGGGGTTGGCGTAGGTGTAGGCGTGGGCGTTGGACTGGATGTAGGCGTCGGAGTTGGCGTTGGTACACTCCCACCTAGCGGCACCGGATTGGCTAAATATCTCTGCACCTTTGTAATCCACCAGTAATCATCCGTAGGAGGAGACCCTACTCCATCCGTACTGCTGTTGACTCCCGCTCCAAACAATACGGCCGTTACACCAGCCTCCTTCGCTTCCTGCATGTGAGCTCCCCAGGTTATCGTGTCGGTACCGTTATTTGTTATCTTAGGATCACCACTGGCATTGGTTTTAAAGTATTGGTAGCGTAGGTCCGAGCCCGGCTTGAAAGTATCTCCCAGGAAAAAAGTTGGTGCAGAGTCTTCATATTTGGTAACACTTCCGTCAAGATTGGTAAATAAACCGCCATCGTACGGGTCGGCGGCCTGGCTGGTATTGATATGTCCTACGGGTATCTGCCATAAAACCACCGGCAGGTTTGCTCCTGTATGCATTGTATTTACAAACACCAGATAATTGCTCCATATATCTGCATTCCAGAACCAGACCGAGTGTTCCGGGTCTGTTGCAGAGTTCGCTCCTACACCGCCTCCGTCAAGGCCGTACTTGTCTATGGATACAAAATTCGCTCCGTAGGAGGTTACACCGGCGCTTACATAATAATCGGTAATCAGCTGGGCTTTGCTCCTTATAAATTCCCTGCCGGCTGTTATTCCCAGGGTTTCCGTCTTATGAAGAATTCCGTTGCCGGGAACACCCTCTCCATCATAGGCCCAAATGTTGAACTGCCATCCGAAATACGCTTGCGGATAATACTTTCTTACAATATAGTTAATGGATGACACCAAGCCCTGAACCGTATCCGGGAAATTCGGGTCACTTCCTTTGGTCAAAATACCACTGCTGTAGGCCGTATTTACCTGCGCTGCAATTTGATTGGGCTGTTTGCCCGACTGCTGCATCATATAGCCCAGGAAATCAGGCTCAAAAACAATGCCTACCGTATCATCCCCTGCCGTTTCCTTGCAGATGTCTAAAAAGTACTTCAGGTTTTTATAGTATGCATCCATGTAGGAAGAGCTCTGAATATGATTTAAATCAACGGCATAGCTCTCATCCGTATCAGGGATGTTATAAAAAACGAAGAAAGGAATCATACCTAATTTCTGGCTTTCCTTTATAAATCCCCTGGCACGGTCACCGGGAACGGAAGTCCATGTATTCCATCCGCTGATAGGGCCCCCATTTATATAAATATAACGGGCATCCATCCTTTTATTTTTATCCCCCTGCTGGAAATCCTTCCAAAAGTTCAGGTCTCCGGTAGTATCCTCACTTACCGACCCCACGGAAACATAGTCTGGCATTCCCGGGAGACTTCCGTTTGCGTTCCTGACTCTGACCCCCACATACCGGATGACGTTTGTTGTGGTTTCCTTTATCCGTAACGAGGCCCGTCCAGCCTTAAGCCCCTTTAGCGTAAGGGTGCCATTATTCACCGAACAGCTGATTACGCTGCTGTTGTTTGTGTCAACCGCATACACCGGGGCCACTGTTCCTATATAGTTTAATGCAAAGCTGACGGTTCCCTGGTTGATGGTAAACTGGTTAACCAACGGCCCGTTGTCCACTCCATTGATGAGAATATCTCCGGTTGAATTTCCAACCACCAGGGACACCGTATTGCTTGTAGTAGAGCCAAAGGAATTGGATAGCGTAACATAATAGGAATATGTACCCGACAGGGTCTTTCCCCGTATTTGCTTTATTGCGCTTTGGGCACTGGGAGTATTGTCGGCAACGGTGGTGCTATAAACCTCCGTAAAGCTTCCGCCGCCAACCTTTTCATACAATTTCCAGCTGGTTGCATTATTTCCGTAATACATATTCCAGGTGAGGTCATAGTCACCGTCAAAGTCGCCGCCCCACTGGTTATGGGAAAGGGTAACACTCCCCGGAGCACCGGATGCCGTGGCACCGGCCGGTATGGAAAACAGTGACAGGGTAAGAGCCATGCAGAGTATAAGGACTATTGCCTTTGCAAAAGCCCTGCTTTTACATAAGTTCATAAAATTTCCTCCTATTGTAAACTTTCTTTTTTAGAGCCAGCCTACTTCAGTGCTCTGTAAAATCCGGTTTCATTAAATGCATAGCTTCCCTTCTTTAGGAAAAGCTGTGCATTTTTAAGGTTTACAGCGCCGCCATTCATCAAGCTGTCTTTATGCTTCCTTCTTTGCAGCCATTCTGCAATAGACTGCAGCGCGACTAATAGATGATGCGGTTTGCCACCTTCATCTGGTTGTCGGCAGCAGCGGCTCTCACACATACTTGACCCAGGTCATCGGTGGCAGGAGCGTCCGACCGGAGGGCATAATTGATGTGGGTAAGTTTGGAAACATCCACGGTGTTTGCATTCCAGGATTCCCAGGCTGCAAGATACGCCGTTACGTTGTAGCCCGCCGCTTTAAAAGGCTGTGCAGGCACCAAAGACATTACCATGGCAACTGCCATCATTAGCGGTACCAGTTTTTTAAATACACTTATCATTTTTTACATACTCCCCTTTCAAACCACAAGCAGCTTTCCTTAAGAAAACTTTTGTGAGTAGGGATAACTTTCCTCAACCGTTATCCCTACTCACTTCATTCTTTTACTATAAACCTGTGAAAAACTTTGTTATTGCAACTGCCACAGCGCCGGTACATTGGGCGGTTCCCACCCTACCAGGGAGGTGTGTGCCTGAATGCACTTGTAGGTCTTCCCGCCATACGTTACAAGGTCTCCTATCTTATAGTCCGTATTTGCTGCCCAAGCATTGGTTTGTGATGATTGTACGGTAACGATGAGATTTGCACTTTGAGTTGTACCGTAGGAATTACTCAGATCACTCCGGTAGGTGTATTGGCCTACAGGCTTGCCGGTCACTGCATAGGTAATAACCTGTGCACTGGAAGCGTTCGGTGTCACTGCCTGAGATTTCACAACGGTACCTCCTTCATACAGCTTCATTTGATTCGCCGTATTACCGGCAGGTATTGTTACCGTAATCGTATAATTACCGGTATTAGGATTATTGTCTGCACTCACAGTTGCAGCTCCAGGAACACCGATCGGTGTGGATGTGGGGGTAGGGGTAGGAGTGGGCGTAGGTGTGGGAGTCGGAGTTACTGTGGGGGTCGGGGTAGGTGTGCTGCCGCCGAGAATGCTCCAAAGCTTTGCCACCAGAGTCCCGTTATCTTGGGTATATTCCCAGAACATAGCTCCTGCCAGCCCGTTTGCTACTACATAATTTGCTTTTGCCTCTACCGATTGCTCATCATCGTAGGTTATAAATGTGCTTCCGTTAAAGAGGTAGGGGGCTTTTGCAGCATCATCCCAGTAGCGTGTATAGCCATTTTTATTAATGTAGCTGGAAGCCAGGGTCTTGTACGTGTATTCAGTGTCCGATCCTGTACCTGATTGGTACAAACCGTTATTGGTCTTATTTACGTTAATCCAGCTCCGGCCGTAAAATCCGCAGCCGATAACAATTTTACTTGCGGGTACTCCCTGCGCCTTGAAGAGCTTTACAGAGGTGTCCGCACTGGATTGATTCTTTCCTGTCGGATCGTAAAGGCTTGTATGATGACCGGTTTGTGAATCCCAGCTTCCATGGAAATCATAGGTCATGATGTTGATTAAGTCACATACCTGTGCAACCTTGCTCATTTCCGTATTGGCAATGTAGGTGCTGTTTCCTCCTGCCGCGATGGTCAGAAGATACTGCTTTCCATCGGTGGCTCCTTGTGCATCCAGCTTTTGACGCAGCTTCTGAAGCATAAGGGTAAAGTTCTGCTTGTCTTCAGGACCATAGGGATTGCCTTCTCCCGGCTGCCCCGGATATTCCCAGTCCAGGTCTACTCCGTCAAAACCATAAGTCTTCATAAAGCTGACCGCACTGTTGGCAAAAGTCTCACGGCTGGCATCCGTCAATGCCGCTGCATGGAAATTATCGGACCAGGTCCATCCTCCCACGGATATTAAGGTTTTCAGGCTGGGCTTCTTCGCCTTTAACTTCTTTAATTCATCAAACTTTGCTACATCACCGGCATCTCCAAGGACTACCTTATTGCCGGAGATATTGGCAAAGGCATAATTGATATGGGTAAGCTTGGAAACATCCACGGTGTTTGCATCCCAGGATTCCCAAGCAGCCAGATAGGCTATGACATTATAGCTTGCTGCCGCTGTGAAGGATCCTGTGGGCACTAGGGACATTACCATGGTAACTGCCATTAGGAGTGGCAATAGCTTTTTAAATATGCTTTTCATCGTTTAAATACTCTCCTTTCAAACTGTGTATAAGTTTCTTTAACAAGGACTTTAGCATCGCAGAGACAGTTCTTTCAGGTTCTCTCTTTTTTCTTCCCTGCCGACTGTAAAAGACCTATTGCCGCACCGTCTACAAAGCCGGTACACCGGGCGGTTCTCATCTACCTGAGAGATATTTGCCTGAATACATTTACAGGTCTTTCCACTCTAGGTTACAGGGTTTCCCACCTTATTCCCAAGGATTTATTGTACAGCCAATGCCCACACCGCCGGAAGATACTTTTTAGGCAATACTCTCATACTTTTATCTCCTTTCTATCTGTCTGAATCCTACCTTCTTTCCGTTCAAGGCTTCACTTGCCGTACATCTCCGGCAACGCATCCGCTGCATAAGCGCAGGCACCACTCTCTCCCTTTATGGCCGGTATGCCCAAGGGGGTGTTCCACAGAAATGCAGATCCCCGCCATAAGAAGCATGCCTCCTTAGCTTATTTGCGCTACCTTACAGATTCGTTTCCGTGCAGAGTATATACTTTATTTTACTTTTGAAACACAGCTTTGCTTTCACCCCCATTTCGCAGATCAATTTGCTTGCCGGACAAACACCCTCAGGAAAACCTCAGTGCGGAACTATATGTTATAAGAAATGCCGAAGGGTTTTACCCCACGACATTTATAACCTGATGATTCGGATGGCAGTAGCAGGATATGTTTTATTTATCCAAAGGTATCGAAAGGTGTACCATACTACTGGAATGACATAGTATTCAGATTCAACCCGTTATGAATAGCTACAGCAGTATGTACAAAAAAGATGTAAGCATAAAAAGCGTACTGGATCGTTATTTAATAGGAAAAGGCCTGATATATATGTAAACGTAAGTAAAATATTAGGTAAACTACCTATTAATAGTATAGCAAAACATGGATATTTGGCAATTGTACTGATTTGGCATTTATTGTATTATATTGGTACCTTTATAAAAAGAGGGATAAAAACACATTCCTTGATTATAATCATATCATTTGTATAATTAAAGGACAGAAAAAGTCGTTGTATAATCCTGGAAGCCATAGTAAAATAGAGTTAGACAGCGGAACTCAAACAATTCTATTAATAAAAGCGTAAGGATTACTTTAAATATGGTGGATGCATATATACTTAAAATTGATAAAGCAATAGCAAAAGAAGAATTTGCAAGGCTATTAAATTGCGTATCCGAAGAAAAAAGAGAACGGATACTCCGGTTTCATCGATCTGAAGACGCACAAAGAACCCTCCTCGGAGATATTTTATCAAGGTATGCGCTTTGTAAAAGGTTCAACCTACAAAACAAGGAGCTGGTTTTTGGAGTAAATGAATATGGAAAACCATTATTGCCTGGATTCCAGGATGTGCATTTTAATATTTCACATTCAGGCCCGTGGGTGGCATGTGCCGTTGATAATAAGCCGGTAGGAATCGATGTAGAAATAATAAAACCTATGGATTTCAAAATCGCTGAAAGATTTTTTTCGAAAGACGAATATCATTCTCTTATGAACCAGCCGGAAGCGATGAAACTTAATTATTTTTACAGGCTCTGGACTTTAAAGGAAAGCTATATCAAAGCAGAAGGCAAAGGACTGAGTATACCCTTGGACTCTTTTAGTATAAGCATCGGAAACGATAGCATCACTGCCGTCGCCGACGGTGAAGTAAGGGAATATCGCTTTTTCCAGTCTTTCCTGGAGGATACCTCTGTCTATGCAATTTGTACTTCCGATAGAGACCCTATTGAAAAGAATTTCTTGAATGTTGAAGGCTTTTTAGAAAGCTACGTGTAAAAGTTATTCAACCTCGGAACGGGAATTAAATACAGGATAGCGATGGATATGGATTGAATTTCTACAATAGTTTCGTTATACTTAATAGTATACACAGGTCTCATACTTTCGATCGAGTTTTCCGGCAGGCAAATCGCCCCAAAAACCGGGCCTTTTACCCACCGGCTATGATGAGGTTCAAAGTACGCTGCCTTTAAAGGAGATGATGGAAGTGTCGAATCTAACATTTAGACAGTCATTGGAAAAGATTTCCCCTTATGTACCAGGTAAGCCTATCGATGATGTAAAAAGAGAACTGGGCCTTGAGCGGGTTATCAAACTCGCATCCAATGAAAACCCCCTGGGTTGTTCACCCATGGCAAAGAAAGCTGTAACAGATATGCTTGAAAACCCTGCCCTCTATCCGGATGGTAATTGTACCGAACTTCGGAATGAACTCTCCCAGGTTTTCGGTCTAAAGCCCCAGCAATTTGTCTTCGGGGCAGGTTCCAATGAAATCATATCGTTCATTGCCCAGGTCTTTATCAATCCCGGAGATGAATCTATAATGCCTGTACCCTCCTTCCTATGGTATGAAATCGCCGTTAGAACCATGGACGGTGTTGTAGTTGAAGTTCCCCTCAAGAACCACAGACATGATCTGGATGCCATGAAAGCCAGCATCACCGATAAAACCAAGGTAATTTGGCTTTGTAATCCAAACAATCCTACCGGTACTCTCTTTACCCAGGAAGAACTTTTAAATTTCCTGAAGGATGTACCGAAAAACATTATCGTAGTGCTGGATGAAGCTTATTATGAATTTGTTACCGACAGCGCTTATCCTCAATCCGTGCCGCTGCTGGAAAGCTATCCGAACCTGATCATCCTCAGAACCTTCTCCAAGGTTTATGGGCTGGCTTCTCTTCGGGTCGGTTATGGAATGACAAGTATCGAAATTGCCGGCTACCTGAACCGGGTTCGGCCTCCTTTTAATATAAATACCCTTGCACAGGCAGCTGCTCTGGCAAGTATACGGGATTCCGAGTTCAAACAGAGAAGCCATGAAAGCAATCGCGCCGGTAAAGAGTACCTTTATGAACAATTCACGCAAATGGGACTGGAGTACATACCTACCGAAACCAACTTTATGATGGTAAATGTTCGAACCGACGGAATGGAGGTTTTCCGTAAATTGTTACAAAAAGGCGTGATTATCCGCTTCGATCCGGGGTTTGGGATGCCCGAGTGGATTCGGGTCACCATCGGAACCCAGGAAGAAAATGAAATATTCATTGACGCACTCAAAGCAGTATTAGGATAAAACAAAAGCAGGGCGGCGGCCCTGCTTTTGTTTTATCCTAATATTATTTTACACATTTTTCTTTTACTTGACATTCTGCTATAGACATTATAAATTATAAAGATATAGTATTTTATTTAGGCGCCGTAAAATAATTAGCTGGTCTTTTTTGCGGGCCCGCCATTGTCTCAATGAAGGGTGTAGCAAAATTATAGACCAGATTATTATTTTACAAGCCTTCAATCGTTACGGTCGGAGCTTACAGCTTTCCTTCCGGACGATCAATAGTATTATGGTAGTATGGTAAATAATAGTTTTAATTGCAAGAGCACATGCAGAAAGGAAGGATTTGAATGATTATTGTAATGAAACCGGATTCTAAGGAATCACACATCATGGAAATCTCAAAAACGTTAGAATCTCTTGGACTGGGTGTTCACATCTCCCAGGGCACCGAAAGAACCATTATCGGTATAATCGGGGATAAAAGGGCCCTGAAGGATATTCCTTTGGAACTCATGCCGGGGGTTGAAAAACTGGTCCCTATTGTAGAATCCTATAAATTGGCCGGTAGGACTTTTAAGCCCGAGCCAAGTATTGTGGATGTAAAAGGGGTAAAGATCGGCGGACCCGAACTGGTTATGATGGCCGGACCTTGCGCAGTAGAAAGCAGAGAACAGATTCTTGAAGCTGCCAGGGCAGTGAAGAAATCAGGTGCTCAGTTTCTCCGGGGCGGTGCCTATAAACCCAGAACGTCTCCCTATGCATTCCAGGGCTTGGAAGAAGAAGGTCTGAAGCTGTTGAAGGAAGCCCAGGAAGCTACCGGGCTTTTAATCATAAGTGAAGTTACCAGTGAAAAGGCGGTTGAAGTAGCGGATCAATATGTGGACATGTTCCAGATCGGAGCACGAAATGTCCAGAATTTCCACCTTCTCAAGGAAGTGGGCCGCTCTAAAAAACCTGTACTGTTTAAACGGGGACCTGCCACCACCATTGATGAGTGGCTCAATGCTGCTGAATATATCATGGGTGAAGGAAACTACAATGTAGTACTTTGTGAAAGAGGAA
Source organism: Bacillota bacterium (assembly GCA_023419605.1). Classification (GTDB taxonomy): domain Bacteria; phylum Bacillota; class Clostridia; order Acetivibrionales; family JAEZXR01; genus JAEZXR01. Next base: position 116,355 of record JAEZXR010000143.1, read on the forward strand.
TCCGGACCTTTGAAACGGCAACCCGGAATACCCTTGATATTAGCGCTGTTCCTGTAGTAAAAAACTGCAGCCATCTCCCTATTATCATAGACCCCAGCCATGCTGCCGGGAAATCGCAGTACATTCATTCCCTGTCTATGGCGGCTATCGCAGCAGGAGCTGACGGTCTCATCGTTGAAGTACATCCGAATCCACGCTGCGCCTTATCCGATGCTGCACAGCAATTGACCCCGGAAAGCTTCGATTCCCTGTGCAGGGACATCAGCAAAATGGCTGAAATCCTCGGGAGAGAATTCAGCTATGGCGGTTAGAACAGTAGGTATCCTTGGCCTGGGACTCATCGGGGGTTCCCTGGCCAAGGCCTTACGCTTTCGATTGGGGGCCAGGCACATCTTTGCCGTGGATAAATCTCCACAGTCTATTAAGGAAGCTGTCGACGACGGGGTTATTGAGGCTGGCAGCACCGAAATCGATGCTCGGATTCTGGAATGTGATATCCTGTTTATCTGTACTCCTGTAAAAACCTCTATGGCCTTTATCGATGAATTTCTGCACAGCGTCAAACCGGGGTGCATCCTTACGGATGTTTGCAGCACAAAAGGTGAAATCATCGATTATATCAACAGCTTAGAGCAGGCTCCCTGCTTTATCGGCGGACATCCTATGGCAGGTTCCGAAAAAACAGGCTACACAGCAGGCTCTGCCCACTTGTTTGAAAATGCCTATTATATGCTTTGCCCTGCAAATTCTGCTACACAGGAGGCGGTGGCTTTTTTAAAGGAAATCATCGCCGGTATCGGTGCCATTCCCGTTATTATGGATGCGAAAGAGCATGACAGGATTACGGGAAGCATCAGCCATTTCCCCCATGTTGTGGCCTCGGCCCTGGTAAATCTGGTCCAAAAAACCGATACGCCGGATGCGAGGATGCAGATGCTGGCGGCTGGCGGCTTTAAGGACATTACCCGGATCGCCTCTTCCAGTCCTGAGATGTGGGAAAACATTGTGATGAGTAATAAGGAGCAGGTTCTATCCATTCTGGATTCGTTTACAGATCTTTTGGGTGAATTTAAAGCACAGCTGCTGGAAGAAGACCACCAGGGTATTTTTTCTTTCTTCGAGTCCTCCAAGCTCTATCGGGATTCCTTCTCCAGTAATGCCAAGGGGCTTTTACCCTCCGTTCATGAAATTGTGGTTGATGTTGTGGATAAACCGGGCATCATCGGCGAAATCGCAACACTCCTTGGAAAGTACGGAATTAATATTAAAAACATGAACATATCCAACAGCCGGGAATTCGAGCAGGGATGCCTGCGAATTACTCTCCCGGATGTTGAAAGCATGCAGGCATCTTTGGATCTTTTGATAGAATCAGGATACTCTGTACTTCGCGTAGAGTGAAGTTAAGTGAATAGAAGAGTCACTCCCCCTGTCACTGCGGTGACCTCCCCCTCTGAGAGGGAGACAAATGTTCCTTGGTTCATCTAGCCTCCCTCTCAGAGGGAGGTGGCAGCCACCAGGCTGGCGGAGGGAGCATCTCTCATAGTGAATTCTACAGGAGAATGTAAATGTCACTTAAATACAACAAAAACCTTATATCAAGAGCAAAAGACTTCCGAAAGCGTATGACTCCGCAAGAAAGAACTAAAATCTTAAATGCATATAACCTGCTTGTTATTAGGTATACAAATAATGATATTAGTAATAATTTCGAGGGAGTTTGTTTAAATATAGATATTGAAGTAAAAAGGAGATTATTATAACAATAAATGTGTTTTTTATAAGCCCGTGTTACACAATACCTGTTACATCATATAAAATTAAAGGGATGGCATTTGCCATCCCTTTAATCTTGCCCGTCTACATCCTCTTATAAATCAAAAGGTCGTATTTCATAGCCCTGGGCTTTTATGTCCTTAATGATTCTGTCCAGCGCTTCCGCATTGTCTTTTGAAACCGCGTGAAGGAGATAAACAGCTCCATTGTGGAGGTTATCCATCACCATCTTGTAGGCATAATCCGCACCTTTTTGGTCTTTTACATCGTAGTCTTTATAAGCATAACTCCAGAATACCGATTTATACCCCATTTGCTTTGCAGCCTCCAGGGTTCTTTGGCTGTATTCTCCCATGGGAGGACGCATATACTTGAAACCCTTTCCAAACTTTTCGGTAAACTGCTGCTCTAATCCAAGGAGTTCTTTCTCCAAATCAGCATAACCGACGGCCGGTAAGCTCGGGTGGTTTACGGAGTGATTCCCTACCTGGTGCCCTTCATCGAGCATTCTCTTGATAAGACTTCCCTGCTCCTTGACATAAGGCCCGGTTACAAAGAATATGGCTTTTACGTCATTTTTTTTCAATGTATCCAGAATCATCGGCGTATACCCATTTTCATATCCTTCATCAAAGGTAAGGTATACTACCTTTTTAGAGGTATCTCCAATGTAAATGCCGTCGTGTTTATCAATTAGGTTTTTAATCTCCGGTGTCACCGTGGTGGGTTGATGGGTTTTATTTAAACTGATCCACCAGCCTGCCTTTGTATTATCCAGTTTATCCAACACCGCAGTATCAAGCTTTATGGTGCCCGGTGTCCTTGCCGCCGTCTGTTGGCCAATCACCGGCGTAGGCGATGGTGTCGGAACCGGTGTAGGTGTGGCCGTCGGTACTGGTGTAGCAGTGGGAGTTGGTGTATTCTTAACTGCTGCATAGGTTCCCTTATCTACCACTGTGGTCTGCTCCTTTACCGTCTCTACTGCATTTTTCCCCCCGCAGCCTGCCAGCATGGATAAGGCCGCCAGCGCTGCAACTATCTTTAGCTTCTTCATAATACCATCCTTTGTGTTATAGGTAACGAACTTTAAACCTAAATAAATCGGAGCAGAAAAACATCCGGCAGTTGGGATGGTTTTCTGCGGAATAAATTCAACTTTAAAGTTCGTTATCCATAAAAATCAGCTCACGGGTTAATTATATCGCAATTTATATAAGAATGGTATATTTTCTCGAAAATTGTCTTACTTTTGTAACCGAATGAACTCTTCAAAAGTTATATCTACCTCATTTTTCAGCATCCCCTCAATTAGCTCCTGTTCCGTGAAGGTATTTAGAAGCCGCAGGTCTTCATCCAGTACGTGAACGATATGGAATCGGTCAAAATCCAGGTTTTTTATTAACTCACTCATATGTACCCATTTCATGACCACCAGGTCCCTGGCAGGATATATCCCCTTTTTCATCAATCTCGATCGCCTGTAGACTACATTTTTTACATTTAACAATCCAACCTCTCCTTCCCCCGGTTTCATCGCAAAAAAAACGTATAGACCGATAATTAACAGACTAAAATTATATGTAGTGACGTACATCTGTATAACCCCAACTACAACAATCAGTAATGCAAGCAGCGCGGAAATTCGCCGCAGCAAAGCTCCGGTGGTATAAATCCCTACACGGTCCCATAGGATTTCCCTTAAAATCTTTCCCCCATCCAGAGGCAGAACCGGAAGCAGGTTGAATGCCCCGAGATATACATTCATCAGGATAAAAAAACGCATATTATCTGATGAATACAAATAATATGTGTTCACTATCGTAAGAACAACTGCCATTACCATATTTATTGCAGGTCCGCTGCAGTAAATAGCAATTCTGCCATATTTATTGCACACCCTGTCTTCAATTTTCGCATTAAGCCCCACCGGTAAAATCCGAAGCAGGGTCGTCTTTTCTCCCAGTACTCGTGCTGTAGCCATATGTGCCGCTTCATGAATGAATGCAGCAAAAAACGTCAGCACATACTGAGCCGTATACCCTGCTGCAAAAATGACAGGTAAAGCAATAAAAAAAAGCATATCCAGCTCGATACTGATGGATCTTCTTATTTCAATTCTCACTTCTCTGGAACCTTTATATAGCCCAGCGGGTCCACCGCCTTACCATCCTTCCATATTTCAAAGTGGAGATGTGCTCCTGTCGATTGCCCGGTGCTTCCTACTTTTGCAATGATATCTCCTTGCTTTACTTTCTGGCCCTTTTTTGCTATGAGCTGTGAGCAGTGAGCATACACCGTACTCGTGGAAGCATCATGTTGAATTTTTATGTAATTTCCCAGGGTCTTTTCATAGGCTGCATCCATAACCTCTCCAGCGGCAGCAGCCTTTATGGAGGCACCCTGACCCGCTTCGATATCGACGCCCTTGTGCATTTTGGTACTTTTCGTATATGGGTCGATTCTTTCACCGAAAGGAGACCCTAGGGGTCCTTCTGCAGGGACTATAAACGGGCTCTTCACTGTTACGGCAGCAGGACTGACTGCTTGCGATGAAGTATCACTCTTCGCAAGGGCCTGCGGGGTACTCGTGGGTTTTGGAGATGGAGCAGGGGTTGATAAGGTATTCTGACTTTGCTCTTCCGTCATTCCGCCAGCCCCCTTCTCATCCGTATTGGAGCCGCTACCGTTCTCAGGCAGATTTTTCCCTGTATTTCCGTCCTCCTTCACCGGTGTCGTGTCATCCTTTTTTAACGCCTTATTGATAAACCCCTCCATTTGGTCATAGACACTCTGGAGCTCAATATTTTGTGATAGAATTCCGCTCAACTTGTCGCATAAGTAGTTGGTAACCGACGTGTTGGCATTCTTTACAATACCGACAATCATAAGCACCAATACGGATATCATCACCTGCTTAACCAGTTTATCTCTATAGCCGCCGCTTTCCCTCACGGATTTTCTCTTCCTTTTGGCAGTCATAGCATGTCGCGGGTATCTTGACCTTACTGCTACATTTTCCATAAGCACCCATCCTTTAATGTGCTCGAAAAAACTTACCCTTCTGTCCTTTTTGTCCATTTGCCTGGCTATATAATTTATCATGGAATTCATCAGTCGTATTATGGTATCCAGGCAGGCTTCTCAAAAGAGAATGGTTAGCGCTTCGAGCCCCTTTGTTTGTTTGCAGCAGCTGCTGCTTCCACTTACAGAACGACACTTTGATCTAAGCCAGCAGGTAAAATGTCCGGCTTTTTGAGACAGTTTACCCGCTGGATAGGTTCAGAACCAAAGTGACGTATCTATACGTATATTTATAATTTTACTAAATTATATTTCCGAGATTCTGAAATTAGAACACATTGCCTCAAAAATCAAAGCAAAGTTGTCGGATGAATTCAAAATACGTTATTTCCGTAAAGCAAACATAAAAATAAAGAATTTACACTCATGAAGAATATAGCTTCTTGTATAAATTTCCAACAGCATCGGAAGGATGCCTTCGTGGGAAATGTCTCTGGGTTCGAGCAGGAATGCCCTTTCCTCCAATGTATTCCTCACGGGTCAGTGAAAATTTCTGTAAGCAATTATATTCTCTGTGTAAATTCTTTATTGCTTTATATAGAGTAAATATCGTTTGAGCAGCAAAAGGTCGAGTGAGTCGACATTGCCACTCGCATCTATATACAATAGGACTGACATCTGCTGATTTGACGTTCGCCCAGCCAATGATTCCGGGGTTGTACGAACGTCAAATCAGCTAAGTCCTATCCTAATTTGTATTAATTTATCAATTTTGGATTTTCAATCATCTCCGATTCGAAAAGCTGTTTTTTCATCGGCATTAAATTGATAGAGTCTATTTACCTGTCGGAATTTAAATCTCCCAGGCCTCCTTAACTCCTTCATGTACCAAATTTGAACCAATTAAGATTGAATAAGTATCCGCTTCCTCCTGTAAATTTCAGATACAGGTCATGTTTTCCGCTTGCCTCTCTAACACTGCACGTTGCAGCAGCCCAAGTCTGCCAATCACCAGTTCCGGCAACCGGACAAGTCCCTACTAAAGGACCGGTAAGACTATCAAGCCTGATCTCAATATTACCTCCGCTGGTAGCGCTGGCTACTCTCACCTGAAAGCTTGCCGCACCACTGCCGAAATCGATATTGTTGTAAACCACATAATCTCCATTTTCGATATACCCGATATCCTCCCCGCCTTCAGTGCAGCTTTCAGTTTGGATTCCCGACTGGTTATTGTAACTTTCCGCTTCAATCTGTGTAAAGGCCGATCGTGGCCCAGGAGTTGGCGTTGGCGTCGGGGTAGGTGTCGGGCTGGAACTGGGGCCTGCCGAGGTATAATAGCGGAACCAGTTTACATCGACATATCCGCCGGAAGACGCTGTGGTATAGTTAAAGATTCCGAATTTGTCGCCCTGGAAGAAACCAAGATCAAAGGGCATGTTTAGCTGACCGCCCAATTGCGTAAAGTTCACGTTATCCGTACTGTAGGAGAAAGTGGCTTTATTTGTGAGAAGGTTTGCATTGGCCCTTAAGTAGACAGTATTTCCGCTCAGGGTCGGCCCATTGGTGATGGTACCGGCTGCGTCCTCTTTGGCATTAATATTGGCAACAATTCTCTTCACTCCGCCGGATTTGCTAACCCCAATAGAGCCATAGGGAATATTGAGCAAACAGAGACCTGCATTATCCCCATCCAGCATGTTGGTAGTGTCAAGCTCGATTGTACCCTGGCAATCAGGTCCTTCCACCCTCTGTGTAAGGGTATTGGTTGCTCTCCATAAACTATTGGCATTCTTCGCACGAAGTCTCAAGTAACCTGGACGCTCGCTTAATGACCACTTGGTATTGTCGGGGTAATGATTCCACTGCCACTGTACTCCCAGTGTTGAAGAGCTGAATTCATCGGCGTTGGGAATGGTCATGATGGGGTATGTCCCTCCAACGTTCGGTTTTTTATAGGTAACCGGAACAGTACCCATGGGATAACTTTTGCCACCAATGGTTACGTTCTTGACTGTCGCCGGATCTCCAATGATCGGCCAGTCATTCTGCCACTGCATCGGTATCAAAATGTCTCTGCGGCCTAATCCGTTGCCATCCTGAAAGACGTAGAACCACCATTCACCGGTCGGTGTATCTATCGGTCCACCCTGGTGAATTTGACTTCCACCCGGAATGGTCGGACCATTTAAGAGGATCCTCATTTCATAGGGTCCATAAATGCTTTTTGACCTCAGGCAGTACGTATAGGATTCCGCAGGAGTTGAGTTGCGGAATATGTAGTAGTACCCGTTTCTTTTGATAACATGGGTGCCTTCTACCAAGTAATTACCGGTTATTCCTTCGATACGCGTAGTCACGGTACTGCTCACCACTGATTTATAATCGGGGCTTAGTTTTGTAACCTTCACGTCATTTGCTTCAGAGACGATATATCCCGTACCGTCATCGTCAATAAAAAGTCCCGGATCATGAAAACCTTGGTTATAAACCGTTTTAGTATAAGGGCCTGCCGGATTTGTGGCAGTATACATAATAAACTTGCCTTGTGCCTGATAGAGTCCGACATAATAGGTGCCGTTACGGTAAGCAATAGTGGGTGCCCAGCAGCCATGTCCATAATCCTCGAATGTGTTTGTCAAAGTATAAGATTTTCCGGTACCATTTAAGTCTGCAGCCACATAGCCAAGGATCTCCCAGTTGACTAAATCTTTTGAATGAAGGATAGGCACACTGGGAAAGGAAACGAAAGTAGAACTAACCATGTAGAAATCACTTCCCACCCGGATAGCAGCGATATCAGGATAGTCGGCGTTCAAAATTGGGTTTGTGAAAGTGCCGTTACCGTTATCAGACTGCCATGCGCCCACCAAAACTGTTTGTGAAAACAATAGACATATTGACAATAGAATACTGAAGGCTTTTTTTAACCCGAAGCCCCCTTTTGGCTTTCTTGCATATAGCATACTTGATTCCTCCCTTACTAAAGTTATTTTGTCGGTAAGCTTACAAGTAAAACTTCCACAATTTACTTGTATATCATAATAACAAGACCATCCATGAAATCTAAAGATTTCTATGTTTTGACCGCAAATACTTGCATATCAAAAATACACTTAGGGGGTTTTGGGGCCCTTTTCAACATACTATAACCTCCAGTTTTTATTTGGTAATACAGACTTAACCAATTTTGCAAAAATTCCATCCCTCCTTTCAGCCATGATGTCGAATCTGTTACATCGTTACTATAAAAGTCCATTTTGTACAGCCGAAGTCGTTCTGTTGGCAAGTATAACTCTTAGAAGCTTTCAATTACATAAAAGGTAATTTCGAAATAACTCCCAGCAGGTATTTTTTAAAAACGGCAAAATCAAGTTCATCAATGGCACCATCAAGATTCAGATCCCCCGCGGCAAGGTCATTTTCTACAGGAAAATCCTTAATGGATCCAAGGAGATACATTTTCATCAGCGCATAGTCTGTTGCATCCACACTCGCATCCCCATTGAGATCTCCAGTAAGAGTAGGAGTTACACCTCCACTGGTAAACTTCCACCAGTTAAGGTTGAATAAGTATCCGCTTCCTCCCGTAAATTTCAGGTATAAGTCATGTTTTCCGCTCACCCCACTGACACTGCACGTTGCATCCGTCCAAGTCTGCCAATCGCCGGTCCCAGTGACTGAACAAGTCCCTACTACAGGGCCGGTAACACTATCAAGCCTGATTTCAATATTCCCTCCGCTGGTGGCGCTGGCTGCTCTGGCCTTAAAGCTTTCTGCACCATTGCCGAAATCGATATTGTTGTAAACAGCATAATCCCCGTTTTCGATATACCCGACATTCTCCCCGCCTTCTGTACAGGTTTCAGTCTGGATTCCCGACTGATCGTTATAGCTCTCCGCTTCAATCTGTGTAAAGGCAGATCTCGGACTAGGAGTCGGTGTAGGATTGGAGCTAGGAGTAGGGGTTGGCGTGGAGGTTGGAGTAGGAGTTACACTTCCATTTGCCGTAAACTGCCAGTAATCAAAATTAAACAAGTAATCTGTACCTGTTCCGGTAAATACAAAGAAAACTTTGTGAACACCCGTTGCACCGCTCACAGCAGTTTCTACTTCTTTCCACTCCTGCCATCCCCCTGTAGCAGGTACAGGCAGTGTTCCCACAAGTGTACCGGTTACACTGTCAAGGCGTATTTCAATATTGCCTCCTGTAGTCGCTGAGGCTACATTTGCTTTAAACGTCTTGGCTCCGGCGGTACCAAAGTCAGCGTTTCCTACAGCTATCCAGTCACCATTTTGAATATATCCTACATCAAGATTACTTACCGGTCCGCCTGCTGCTGAACACACCTCCGTTTTAATGCCTCCATTCCACCCAATGGTTTCAGCCTCTACCCGGTTGTATGGATTCAGATTGGCGATCTGGGGTATGCCTGCAAAATTTGCCGCGACCTCTTGAATGGTTCCATCCGCATTATACACAAGCTTATTGATATGGGGAGAACGGTATCCTTTCCCGGATCCGTACAGCGCTGCGCTGACGGTTTGGGTATGGTACACTACATACCACTGGTTATTGAATTTAAAAACAGTATGATGGTTGTTTCCGCCACCTCCGAAAAATGCACCCGGATTTTTCAGGAAATGTCCTGCATACGTAAAGGGACCCATCGGGCTTGAACTCGTCATATAGCCGATTTCACCTTTTGGATAACTTGCTGGGTGTGTCCCGGAGAAATTAATACAATAGGAATAGTAATATTTCCCATTATACTTATGAATCCCTGAATCTTCAAACATGAAAGGAGCATCAATCGTCGATGCACTTCCGACAACGCTGATCATATCTGCGCCCAGTTTTATAACCCGGGCCGTTTTAGGATTTGCAATGGATGTTTGATTCTGGTCATTGGGTATGCCTCCACCGCAATACAGGTAGCCTGTTCCATCATCATCCACAAATACTGCCGGGTCAAAAAGCCAGGTAACTCCGGCAACTCCAGGAGTACTCTGCGTAACCAGCGCTTTTCCCAGCGGGTCTGTCCATGGTCCGATAGGACTATCTGCTGTAAGTACACCAATGCCTGATCCACTGTTCGCAAAATAAAGGAAAAATTTATCCTTACCGTTTATATTTTTAACTGCGGCTGCCGGTGCCCAGGACGCACCTGCCCATTTTGCAATCCCCTGGCCATTATTAGCGCCATTGGCGCCTGCCACCGGAATTGCACCGTGGTCTGTCCAGTTCACCATATCTGCTGAAGAGATGACGAATACTCTATTCAGCTTAGCAAAAGAATTATCCTTAATACTTCCGTCAGTATTATATTCATAGTCATCGCTGGACATATAAATATAGACCCTTCCGTTATAGCTCAATGCAAAGGGGTCTGCCCCTAAATGATGGTCAATCAACGGGTTTGAATTCCCTACGCTTTTTGCAATCGTACTGCTTGCCGCCTGTACAGATATCGTCGGTACAAAACTTAGTAACAATGCAAAAACCAGTAAGAATACACTTAATCTCTTACACACTTTTATCGCCTCCTAATTTTTTTCTCTTTTTTCCGATAAACATCCGTTTGTATCTTAGAAACGGGCTTTAGTGAGTATCATTGTAGAAGATAGAACCAGAGGGTAAGCGAATTCCATTATGAGGAATCCGCTTTACCTCTGGTGTCAGGATAAATAACCACTGTTGAGCCTAAAACTTACGGAACCTTTTAATACCCGGCATCTTTAAACGCCTGTAGCGATTTATTATAAGAAGCTTTCGGCGTATTCAAGGCACTGAACAGCAACGGCTTTTGTGAAGAACGCCAGGAGATGCTGTCATATAGGCCCCACCAGGTAATACCTGTAATATTTGCGCCTGCTTTCTTCATTGAAATTATATTTGACATCAGATCGTAAACATAGGTCGCCTGTACAGTGTCCGAAGTATTGGTCACATCAAGCTCCGTAATCTGCATCTCTAATCCTGCATTCATGAATTTCTGCATGGCGGATTTGTATAAGGACATCGATGGATAGGATGTATCCAGGTGCGATTGCATACCGACACCATCACAAAGCTTTTTCTCTGAATTGATGAATTTAATCATAGAAACAATTTGATCCGCTACTTCGTATTCATTATAATCATTATAAAACAGTTTGACCTTGTCAGTTAACCCATATGAATCCAAGCATTCGCGTGCATATTGGAATGCCTTCTTAACGTAGGAAGGTGATGTTCCTAAATTTGAACCATATATCCTAGCCCAACCACCGTTGGAGCCTGCATGCAAATATTCGTTTGCTACGTCCCAAGCATAGACTACACTTCCGTAATTGCTGTTATATATATGGTTCATATAGGACTTTACAAACATTTCCATTCTGGCATCCATAACAGATTGACTTACATAAGCACCATTTCCGCTATAGCCTGCCTTAAAGAACCACTCCGGTGTCTGTGAATGCCATACCAATGTATGCGCACGAAGCTTTAATCCATTGTTATAGCAAATTTTTAAGACCGAATCAATGGTATTGAAATTCAATGTAGGTACCGTACTCTCCGTATAGTTTGAAGGGATATAGTATCCGTTTGATTTCGCCTGTGCTACAGAGATGAGATTGGAGGAGAGAACCGCCTCCGGCTTCATCTCGTTTTCCATAGTAATGCTGTTATACTGGGTTTTTATAGCCGCAAGTGTTGCCGCATTATTCAATTGGCTGGAGTTTACAGCAACACCCGAATTCCCGAATAGTCTTCCATTTGAATTTAATAAGGAATCGCTCCCCGGTTTAGGGGTTGATGTAGGCGTTGGCGTTGGTGTTGGTGTTGGAGTAGGAGTAGGCGTAGGTGTAGGAGTAGGCGTAGGTACGTCTTCTCCAGGGAAAGTTTTTATAATACCAAGTAAATATTGTTTGAGCAGTGAGAAATCAATAGCATCAACTGATTTGCTCGCATCTAAATCAGCTAATTCAGGCTTTTCAAGATTTTCTAATCCCAGAAGATGTTTTTCCATTAGTACTAAATCTAATGAGTCTATTGCTCCATCTGAATTCAAATCACCTAATTTTCCAGAAATATTTGCGCTGGTAAATTTGAACCAGTTAAGGTTGAATAGGTATCCGCTTCCTCCCGTAAACTTCAGGTATAGGTCATGTTTTCCGCTGACCCCGCTGGCACTGCACGTTGCATCAGCCCAAGCCTGCCAATCGCCGGTTCCGGCAACCGGACAAGTCCCTACTAGAGGACCGGTAAGACTATCCAGCCTGATCTCAATATTACCTCCGCTGGTGGCGCTGGCTGCTCTAGCCTGAAAGCTTGACGCACCGCTACCGAAAT